>NZ_MDWE01000005.1 GCF_001715195.1 Rhodohalobacter halophilus | reverse complement strand
TTTATTTCATATATGAAATGTTATGAATAGAAAACGATCCATATTACTTCCCAAAAATGAACGAATGCTCCTGCAAGTCGGTGAGCAGTTCAAATTGGCACGGTTACGAAGAAAATTGAGTGCTGAACAGGTCTCTGAACGTGCAAATATTGGTACATCAACTCTCTGAAGAATAGAAAAAGGTGATCTTGGTGTGGCGATTGGAAACTACTTCCAGGTTCTCACCGCTCTGGGGCTGGAAAAGGATATCTTAGATCTGGCTTCAGATGATGAACTTGGGAGAAAAATTCAGGATGCTGAATTGACCTCGAAAAAGAGAGCCCCGAAAAGAGGGAATAAAACGTAATGGCATCAAATCAGAAAAGAAAAGAGATACTGGTTTACGCAGATCTGCCCTTTTTTGCAGTTGAGAACTTGACTGCTGTCAAGTAATACTGACAATAGTCAAGTTGAATTAACATTTGTCAAGTTATATTGATATATTGTTATACAGATTGATTAAACTGTAAATAGTCATGAAAAACTCTGAAAATCAGCTTAGCGCATTAAGGTACCCACTTACAGCCATTCTTGGCTCGAAAGGGCATGTGATTGTACTCCGTGTATTAATCAGATCAAAGCACCCATTAAGTCACTCTGAACTGCTGGAACGAACCGATCTGTCCAGGCAAGGGGTTTATGACATCACGAAAAGACTGGTGGAAACCGGGGTTGTAACCTATACCGGGTACGGCAGACAACAACTGGTCACTGTGCGGGAAGATTACCCGCTTTACAGGGAGTTAGTAAGTCTATTTAACATGGAAACCCAACGTTATAAAGAATTGGTGGATACTTTACGTTCAGGGCTGAGTAATCTCGAGAGACAACCTGAATCAGCTTGGATCTTTGGTAGTGCTGCACGCGGTGAAGATGAGTATGGTGATCCTGTTCAAATAGCACTATTGGGGAAACTGAAAACAATTGACTCTTTAACCGGTGAATTCAGAGAAAAGCTGATTCAGTATAAAGTAGAATCAACATTTGATGTAACGATTGATATCAGAGGCGTAACCATCGCTGATTTGGAGACAAAACCCTATCTTACTGAAGAAGGAACGGTTCATTTGTGGGGGATCGATCCAAAAGATTATCTGAATCCTCAGACCAATAAATCCACTTCAGTGACAAGCCATAAAGATCTTGATGAAAGATCGATGGTGGAATCAAAAATCTGGACAGAACTGCTCAAATCAAATCCGGAAATTATACCAAGAACCATCTCCTTGCTTGATAAGCAAATCGATAAAACTTCTACGGGTGAGAAGTTGGAACTGTTGGAATGGAAGAATCTTCTTGAAAACAGTTCTAATCAGAGATTGAAAAAGTTTATGGAATCGGATTCTGAGAGAGCGATTCGTTTACGGCAATCACTCCCGTTTTGGCAAGTACTTACGGAGAGTGAAAAGAATAAGTTTGAACATTTAAAAGAGGTGCTTAAGCAATCATGAACAGAGAACAGCTGGAACATGCCATCCGAGCAGCCTGCACGGTTTCTGAAGATGAGGAATTGATAATTTTTGGTTCGCAGGCAATTCTTGGGCAATACCCGGAACCTCATACAGAATTACGAAAATCGATTGAAGTAGATGTTGCGCCAAAAAACAGGCCTGAAGCAGTTGATAAGATTGATGGCGCGTTAGGTGAGAATTCTCAGTTTCACAAAACTCATGGCTTTTATGTTCACGGGGTTCCAATTGAAACAGCTAAGCTTCCTGAAGGGTGGGAGCAAAGAACGAACAAGGTTCATGATTATATGAATGAAAATAACATTGGTTATTGTATTGAAGCTCACGACTTGGCTGCGAGTAAGCTGATAGCCTTTCGTGAAAAAGACACTGAATTTGTAAGGCGATTGATTCTCGAAGATATGATAGGCGTTGACACCCTTTTGAAAAGATTAAAGGTTACAGACGCAGAGAAAGAGATTAAAGACCGTGCTATACGATGGGCGGAACGTATAGAAGCCAGCCTGTAAGTGGTTGGTTTTATCAATATTATAATTGTACTCACCCCAGCAGGTCGGTCACACCCCGATAGTTCAATGCCGTGCTGTGATCGTAAAATTCAGCCGTTACAACCGGTGTAGAGTGACCCATAATTTTGCTCACACCATAGATATCGGCTCCCTTTTGGAGAACGTGAGTTGCAAAAGAGTGACGAAGGCAGTGAAACTTAAGCTCTTTGGGCAGTTCGGCCTCGTTCATCGACTTGCGGAACATGTCTTGAATCCCCCGCCTTTCATACTTGCCGTAACCACGATGCTTTTGCAGGACATAACACTCACTGATCTCCTTGCCTTCATACCACTCCGGATTTTTGCGTTGTTTAGCTCTGAGCTGGTTTTCGAAGATCTTAATAACATTAAATGCTTTGTCGTTCAATGGTACGGCTCGCGAGCAGTTGGCTTTGGTAATTTCAGCCGAAAGCTGAATGTATTTATCCTCCAGATTTACCATTCTCCAGGTAATATCGGACATTTCACCAATCCTCATTCCTGTGTAGTAGGCAAGCCGAACGATTAGCCCGATCATTTTTCCCTCGGTCACACGGAACAGCTTCTTAATTTCAAACTCTTCAAATGCTCGCCTGTTAGCTTTGGCTTCAAACAGGTAATCCTGTCCCTTATAGGGCATTCGATCAATCATTTCGTTTTTGTAGGCCCAGTAGAAAGCACTCTTTATGGACCGCATTTCAATGTTAATGGTAATCTTCTGTATGCCATCCACATCATAGCGGTGGATCTTATAGTCCTGAATATCCTTTCGGGAATATTTTTTCATCACCTTGTCTCCACAAATACGGATAAAGTGTTTCATGGCGTTGCGGTAACTGACCCCAGTCTTGGGGGCACAGTTGGCGCGGATATGTGGGTTGTAGTTCTCCTTCAGGTATTTCGATAGCAGGTCATCCCCCGGAATTTTGTTCTCTTCCTCCTGAATTTTCTTGTATTCCAGGATTCTCAGGAACCCGGCTTTCTCCGCAGTCTTCATTGCCTGATCTCTCTTTTTTTGAGTTGTTCTCAGCGGGTAGGTAATTCCAGTAGATAAGGTTTTTTTTCTTCCTTCATCATCTTTGAAAACCACGAAGATCCGGTAGAGCTTGCCTCGCTTATAGGGGTAAATTTTATAGTTCATTGGTTACTTTATTTGAAATTTAAGAAAGAGCGAAAAGTTCATATTTGAAGGGATTGAAAAGAGGGAGAAGAAATTAAGCCATCACTGAAAAAATTATTCCGAACGGGGAGTTTCACTAACGATTTACTAACCTATAAGAAATGCGGAACAAGTGTTAAAGAGCTGACGCTGGTTTTAAGATTTATTCAAGTGTCCTTGATTCACTCTCAGACTGCAAACAAGTTTTGAGGGGAGAAAAGAGAGGATTTGTTTCACAATTGTTTTACAGTGGAAAATAAAAAAGCCGTAAAGCGTTGTTTTATTACACTTTACGGCTCGTTCTAAGTACCTCGGGCCGGGCTCGAACCGGCACTGACATTGTAATGTCAATTGGATTTTAAGTCCAACGCGTCTACCAATTCCGCCACCGAGGCTTGCCTAATTGGCACTTCTGCTCGTTAAAACAGATTCCAAATATAAGGGAAACCCATCCACTTGAACAACATTTTTTCCTGATATCTTTTGCTTTTTCTCTATACCCACCTCTTTCATCAAAAACTTCCAATTTACTCTCCTTTTTTCAGGAACATTTCAGTACAAATTCATTACAAATATTTCTGCCCGGCAGAATCAGCTATCAACCGGTTATCTACTGTTTCTGCTCTTTTCTGAAATATACAGGCCTTAAACATCATGAACGACAGTATGACTGCCCGGAAATCTGACGGAAAACGCTCAAAATCTAAACGCGGCTTTTTTGGTTCTTTAAACTCTGATCTGGCAATTGATCTGGGGACTGCCAACACGCTTATCTACATGAAGGAGAAAGGCGTAGTGCTAAACGAACCCTCCATTGTAGCACTCGACCCCTCCGATAAAATCATTGCCGTTGGACACCAAGCTCAGCAAATGCATGAAAAAACACATAAACAGATCCGAACCGTGCGTCCGCTGAAAGGTGGCGTTATTGCTGATTTCAATCTCGCTGAGAAAATGATGAAAGCAATGATTCAGAAAGTGATGCAGAAACGTTGGTTTTCACCTGTTAAAACCATGTTGGTAACTGTTCCCAATGGAATTACCGCAGTTGAACGAATGGCCGTGCGAGACAGTGCCGAGAATGCCGGAGCCAAAGAGGTATTCCTGATCGAAGAGACCGTAGCTGCAGCTGTAGGTATGGATCTGAACGTCAATGAACCGGTAGGTAATATGGTCGTAGACATTGGCGGCGGAACGACTGAAATTGCAATTATTTCACTTTCAGGAATTGTTCATGCGCAGTCCGTTCGTATTGGAGGTGAAAGAATGAATGAGGAGATTGTCAATTTCATCCGCAGAAAACATAATTTGTTGATCGGCGAACGAACAGCCGAAAAAATAAAGCATAAAATTGGTTCCGCTATTCCCGGTGAGCAGGAACTTGAAATGACCACAAAGGGGCGTAACCTTGTAAGCGGAGTACCAAAAAATCTAACTGTTACATCAGAAGATGTTCGTGAAGCCATTCATGAGTCTGTTAATACGTGCCTCGACGCGATCACAAAATCCCTTGAAAATACTCCTCCTGAACTTGCAGCCGATATCCTTGACCGGGGAATTATGCTTACCGGGGGCGGGGCCCTTCTAAAAGATCTGGATAAAATGATCTCGGAAGCCATCGAACTGCCCGTTCACATTACGGAAGATCCGCTGACAACCGTAGTGCGCGGAACCGGAATTATTTTAGAAAATTATGACGACTACACGAATGTGATGTATTAAGCTTTTACACATACTCGGGTTCGTGTAATCACGTAGAGAGTTCTGTCTAATTTCTATTTTTACAAATATTTGCTGTAAGGAGTCCCGTTTTTAAGTGCCTTATGTTCGATTCTTACATTTATTTGATTTGATCTAAGATCAACAAGAGTGAAAAATCAAAATAGATACCCGAACCAATAAAGCTTTTAGGTTTTGAAAAATAAAATTCATCAAACAAAACAGAAGGAAATTGAGGTTTACAAAAAAATTGAAACCTACATTTCCGGAAACCTTTCCCAATTCGAAATTGAAGAACTTTGGGAGATCCTGATCAATAACCCGGATTTAATGAATCAGCTTGAAACTGCACTTAATGTCAGGTCATTGGCAAAAAATCATCGGGGCAAAATTTAGAAATCTATCCGAAATTGTGTCCGCTCACTGTCGGTTTGAACCCAATTCAATTTCAGAGTTTGTCGATCAGGATTGTAGGACCATCCCTCCTCTCCCCGCTGCAGAATATCACCATTTGCAGTTATCTGGCGAGGTTCATCTACAAACTTGAAATACATTTGGTATTCTGTCTTCTGCCGTCTGTTAGGGAAGTTATTGACCTGAGCACCAATATTAAAGGTTGAGTATCCATCTCCTTCAAAATAGCGATAGGCGATAGTTGAAAATTCTCCGGACAGATATCCCAAAGTCTCGCCATCATCTTCATACAGACGGAACGTCCCGGAGTTGCCTCCGTAAACTTCGAGTAAAAGTTGATGATTATCGTTTGTTGTAATCGGTAAACTACCGTCCGGTCTCTTTGGGATGATAGCACCGGCTTTCACAAATAATGGAATGGAGTGGAGTGAAACATCAACTTCGATCTGTTGTTCTCCCTCTAGTCGCTGATCTGTTTCATATTCATACCAGCTCCCCTCAGGCAGATAGAGTTCACGTTTCTCTGCTCCTTCCTCAATAACCGGCGCCACTAATAAATAATCCCCAAACAGAAACTGATCCGGATGATTTCGGTCTCCCGTTAAGAGCTTGGTGCCAATTGTTCGGGCTCTGTTGGCATAGCTGTAGATATAGGGAAAAAGCCGGCGCCTGAAATCGATCAGTTGACGGTAATAGTGCCGATGCCCTACCGCCTGATCTCTCGATTGAAATGGAGTAAACATCACATTCTGAAATGTGGCCAGCTGCATCGTTCGAATCATCAACTCCTCGGAAATGTCATAATCAATTTGATGATGCGGATCATACCAGTGTGGTAGAATGTGAAGCCATGGACTTTCGTAAGTAACCCGGTCGGGATTTGAAAGCAGGTGAACCGTTTGTCTGAGTGCATCAAATCCGGCACTTTCTGCCGGTCTGTACCAGGGCAGTGGAAAGATTTTATGGTTAGAGTCGAGAAGATTATTAACCGGATAGAAAGCAAAAAATCTGGAATTTGACGTTTCAGACATTGAGTTTTTAAAGGATGTGTAATCCGTATAAAACCTGAAATCCTTTCGATCCAAATCTTGTGCTAAAATAGTACCGGAGGTGGTATCCCGATGATCCGGATTTTCGCCGCTGTAATAGTCATCAAATAATCGTGCGTCCGATGCGGCCCCACTTTGATTTGAGATTACACCAAAAACCCACGATGGCGGAATTCTGGCCTGCAGAAGTCTTTTTTCAATTTCCGGCTCCATACGCCAATCGGTGGTTTCGGGGTAACCGGCACCTGTGGGAATTACACTGCCGTCTTTTGAAAGATGTATCTTACTTATGATCAGCCCGCCGGTTCCGCCAGACTCCAGCTGGAGTTTATAAAATCCTTTCTCTTCAGCATGCAGTACAATCGGCTCTTCGGTAATCTGATCAAGGTTTACCCATCCCGGAATATTACCTGAAGCCAGTTCCACCCGGTGTACTGATAGTGTTTCATTAGATTCTTTCAAAAAACGTATCTGAAGTAGATTCTCCCCATCATTTTTTGAACCGCCCAACAGCCAAAGCACATAACTTCCACGATTTTGGATATAAAACGGATAGATTACTTCACCGGCTCTGATCTCACTGAGAGAATCAGATACAATGGAAGATGCAACAATCGTAGAATCGGAACTCCAAAATTCCCCGGGATTTTGGGAGAAAGCGTTGATTGAAACAATACCGTTCGCTTCATAAACATCTGCAGCCGGCGGGCGATTGCAGCCGGCCAGCAGGAAAACGATGATAAACAGAACCCAATTCACTTTTGTTGAAGACATATCCTGATTGTGTGATCTCGTTAATCGAGTCAGAAAATCGTGAATTGACATTCAAATTGTAAACTAAATATATACGCTGCCTAAATCACCGGAACTATTATGGTACGCAGACAGGGTTATATTGGGAAGGGATGCCGAAAAGCACTCCGTCCGGATAATTTATGTGCTGAAGCACTCTCGGCTAATGTAATCTTAGTTGTGGGCTTCGTTTACTTGTTCTTTAAAATCCTTGGAAATTTTAAGAACTGGCACATGTTGTTCCGGTACAATTACTTCTTCGTTTGTTTTGGGGTTTCTTGCCACTCGCTGTGCTCGTTTTACAACCTTAAAGCTTCCAAAGCCACGGAGTTCGATGTGCTCGCCACGCTTCATGGCATCGATCACCGTATCTATAAATCCGTTTACTACGGCTTCAGTTTCAACTTTGGTAATTCCCGTCGATGATGAAATTACATCAACAATATCTGCTTTCGTCATAATTTTTGGGATTTACGTCAATTTTTTTGATTAAATACGAATCTTATTTAGAGAGTATTTTTTAACTCTTTAGTTTTGAAAGTGATTTTGGGAAGCTATCGTTCATTTGATCGCTAATTTTCACAAAATTTAAGATAAATCTTTTATACATTCGGTCTTGAATTAATCGGAATCTAAAAAAATAGAATGGAAACGCTTGACAGAGTAGTTGATTTTGTAAACAATCTTGTTTGGAATACCCCGGAAATGCTGCCATTGATGGTAGTTGCACTACTGGGTTTTGGTATCTTCATCACATTGCGAATGGGCTTTATCCAGCTTCGCAAATTTGGTCATGGTGTAAAGGTAGTAATGGGACATTACGACAACCCTGACGATACAGGGGATGTCAACCATTTCCAGGCACTTTCAACAGCTTTGTCTGCTACGGTTGGTATCGGTAATATTGCCGGTGTAGCGATCGCAATTCATTATGGCGGACCCGGTGCCCTCTTCTGGATGTGGGTAACTGCTTTCTTTGGAATGGCCATAAAATATTCAGAATGTTTACTGGCTATTAAATATCGAATTAAAAATGCAGACGGTTCCGTTTCCGGTGGACCGATGTACTACATTGAGCGCGGTTTGGGGCCAAACTGGAAGTGGCTTGCCGTAGCATTCTCTGCACTTGCGGTTATTTGTTCCTTCTTTACCGGGAACGCGATTCAGGCAAATACCGTAGCCGATGTGATGGAAAATTCATTCTTTTTTACGGTACCAACTTATGTCACAGGCCTGATCACCGCATCCCTTGTTGGATTTGTAATTATCGGCGGAATTAAGCGTATTGGTTATGTAACTGCCCGCCTCACTCCATTGATGGCAATTCTCTATGTTTTGGGTGCTCTTGTAATCCTTCTGATGAATTACGATCAGGTGATCCCCTCTTTTGTTACAATTTTCACCTATGCTTTTGATCCTGTTGCCGGAGCATTCGGTGTCGGTTCCGGGATGTTCATCACCACAATGGTCTGGGGTGTAAAGCGCGGACTCTTTTCGAACGAAGCGGGTCAGGGTTCAGCCCCAATTGCACACGGTGCTGCGAAAACTGAAGAGCCCGTTCGTGAAGGTGCTGTAGCTCTGCTTGAGCCCTTTATCGATACAATTCTGGTATGTACCATGACCGGACTCGTGATTATTTCAACCGGAGTTTGGGATACAAAGCATCCAACAGATGTAAACCTCAACTCTCCCGACATGGGTTATGAGGTTACTGAAGTGACTGATAGTCCATATATTCTTGAAGTGAATGAAGGTATTGTTTCAAATGGTACACTCCTTCGCAATAACTTTTCCATCGACACGCTCTATGTGAATCCGGCTCAAACCGAATTTTTCACCGGTACCATTGACATGAGCACCAACACTGCTTTCCGGTCAGACACGGGCGAAAGCACCGGAACCGTTTATGGAAATGCGATTTACAATGGTGCAACACTCACCTCACAGGCGTTTGAAATTGGGCTCGCTCCGCTATTCCCCGGCGGAAAATACCTGGTAACCATCTGTGTTCTCCTTTTTGCTATCTCTACTTCTATAGCCTGGAGTTACTATGGTGACCGCTCCATTCAGTACCTAATCGGAGACAAATCGATCATCTACTACAAAGGAGTTTATATTCTTCTCCACTTTATTGGAGCCATTACAGCATTGGGTACAATCTGGGCAATCGGAGATATCGCACTTGGATTGATGACATTCCCTAACCTGATTGCGCTGTTTGCCCTTTCCGGTGTTGTCTATGCGACATCCAAAGAGTACTTCAAGCGTATGGAAGAAAGTGAGGACGATGAGTAAACGTCAGGAGATTCTGGATAAAATAACGGTAATCGATCACCCAGTGGTGGCCCGCGATCTCTCCATATTGCGGAATAAAACCACAGGTACTGACGAGTTCCGAGCTGCCCTGGGACGTATCGCCACAATCCTGGCTTATTTCTCGCTGAAGGATCTCCCGCTGCGAACCACCACAATCAACACTCCAATCACCGCAACCGATGGCTGTGAAATTGACACGGAAATTATTGTTGTCCCCATTCTTCGTGCAGGACTCAGCCTGGTAGATGCAATTATCAATTTTATACCCGATGCCAAAGTTGGCCACCTGGGTATGTATAGAGACGAAGAGACGCACAATCCGGTAGATTACTACTCAAATCTTCCGGAAGGTCTCGATAACGGCTTAACTCTTGTCGTAGATCCGATGCTGGCTACAGGCGGCAGTGCTGACGATGCCATCGGATTTTTGAAAAAACAGGGAGCCAACAATATTCGGTTTATCTCGTTGATATCTGCACCTGAAGGATTGGAACGAATTTTGAAAAAGTACCCTGATGTTCAGATCATCACTGCTGCAGTGGACGAGAAACTGAACGAGCAGGCTTTTATCGTTCCGGGACTCGGAGATGCGGGCGACAGATTTTTCGGCACAACTTAGCCGGCTACGTCTGATCTTTTTAAAACCGGATATCATCAGACAAAGTCGAATAATACTGTATCGATCCGCCTGATTCCAAGCGATTATTTATGATTAAACATCCGTTACAGATCATTCCGCCATTGTTGCTACTTTCACTCCTCCTGTCCGGAGCCTGCAGCAATCTGTCTGACTACGACAGTGAACAGGTTCAGTCTACCCTGAATGATTCACTGATCACAACTACAGAAAGCTGGGATGTTCGAATGACTCTCATGCAGCAGGAAAGAGCCAGAATCTATATCGAGGGGAATTATGCAATCAGCTATCAATCCAAAGAGCGGGCAGAAACACACATCGACGGACCGGTTTATGTTCAACTTTTCGATACGACCGGAGCTGTAGAGACTGAAGCATGGAGCCGACGCGCAATTTATCTGGAACAGCAAAGTGAGTTTGAGCTGTATGATTCGGTCCGGGTATTAACAAATACAGACAGAGAACTCTACTCCGACTATCTGGTATGGTCGCAAAAAACAGACCGGATAACATCCCCCCGTTTTGTCACCATTATCACCCCATCCGACAGCATTTCCGGCAGAGGATTTGATGGATTAACGGATCTATCTGAGTATGTGATTGAAGAGCCTCGAGGAAGGCGTATTATTGACTGATGAGACTCCCGATCATGCATAGCAAAACAGCATCTATTTTACTTGTCATTCTCTTTATGATCCCCACTGCTGTACTCTCACAAACCCGGGTAAATATCCTGGACGCTGATCGGGGTGAGGGTTCTGTCATCAATGGACAGCAGGTACAAAAGTTGTTAGGTAACGTGAAAATTTCGACTGATCGAATGATGCTGGATGCCGACAGTGTCTATCAGTTTACAGAAGAAAACCTGTTTCATGCCTTCAATATTCAGATTGAAACCGAATCAGAAATGATCTGGGCTGATACTCTTTACTACAATACACAGACAGATTATAGTGAGCTTCGCGGAAGGGTTATTGTTCAGTCCGAGTCGAACACAGTTTTCAGTGATGCCATGGATGCAGCACTGGCTCTGGATCTTATCATTTTCAGTGATCCTGTCCGGTTTGAGGATGAGCGGGGTACACTCCTTGCAGAATCCGGCCTATATTATCAGGATATAGACAGTGCCGCATTCAGAGGAAACGTTCAACTGGCCGACAGCACACAATATCTTGAAGCCGATTCTCTATTCATGAACCGTCAAATCGACCTTTATGAACTTTTTGGACGTGTTTACGCTGATGATTATGAAGATCAGGTCACTTTTTCCGGTAATTATCTCTATGCGGATTCTACCGGTTATCGCCTGCTCACAGGTGATGATGCCTGGCTGATGGAGCTCAACGAGAATGAATCCGATACCACGCACCTTCTGGCAAAAACAATAGAACTGGTTGAGACCGATACAACATCCACGATGGATGCATTTGAGAATGTAAGAATCTGGTCTACAAAATTTACTGCCATTGCCGATACTGCTCTCTACAGAGATCATGAAGAGAAGTTTGAGCTGCGATCCAATCCAAAACTCTGGCAAAAAAATATGCAGTTAACCGGGCCGGTCATTGAGGCTTACCTCGAAAATGATGATATCCGATTTCTCTCATCCTATCCCAGGCCAATCGCAGTTCAGGAGGATACGATAACCGGACGCCTTCATCAAATGGCCGGCGATACTCTGCACGCATACTTCGCTGATGGAGCCGTTGAACGAATTGTTGTTTTTAATGAAAGTGAAATTATTTTTCACCAGCGTGATGAAGAGGATCAGCCCGATGGTTTACTTGAAATGATAGCGGCAGGTTCGTCCACCATGTTCTTTGTAGATGGTGAGTTCGATCTGTTTAAAGCAGAGCGAAATATTGACGGTTCCTATCTGCCTGAATCCCCTCAAATTGTAAACCGCCGCCTGGACAACTTCTCCTGGAATCCGGAACAGAAGCCACAAAAACCCGTGATTCAGAATCCGCGCCTCCCGGCAATCCCCGAAGAGCGGCCCTTTGAGTTGCCGCCGAGATATGTGCGATATTTGGAAAACATTCAGAATTGAAATTTGAGAAGTATTATTGACTCTCACCTCTTTTATTTGTCACTCATTTGATAAGTTTTTTTGAAGAGTATAAATCATTTTCTGATTTTCATCACGCATTTGAAACAGTTCATCTTGATCTCCTATGTTTTATATTAAACTCTATTTTTCATTAGACACATCTACATATTCATTCTTACAACTTAAATTTAGAAACCTCTCAATTCTCATATCGCTAGTCTCATGTCTGACCAAAAAGAAGCTTTTATTGTTGATGCCGTTCGAACACCCATCGGAAATTTTCGTGGAAGCCTCTCACCTGTTCGAACCGACGATTTAGCCGCACATGTGATCAAATCTTTGATGAAAAGGAATTCAGAGCTGAATCCCGCAGCAGTTAACGATATGATTATGGGATGTGCTAATCAGGCCGGGGAAGACAACCGAAATGTTGCTCGAATGGCTCTTCTATTGGCGGGACTTCCATTTACGGTTCCCGGTGAAACGGTGAACAGGCTCTGTGCTTCCAGTATGTCGGCAGCCATCCATGCCAACCGAGCCATCAAAGCCGGTGACGGGGATCTGTTTATCACCGGCGGCGTGGAGCACATGACTCGCGGACCCTGGGTAATTTCAAAATCAACCAAACCGTTTGGAAACGATTCTGAGATGCACGATTCCAGTTTTGGCTGGAGATTCATCAATCCAAAACTGGACGAACTGTACGGAACCGATGGGATGGGAAATACAGCGGAAAATCTTGTTGAGAAGTACCAAATCTCCCGGGAAGATCAGGATCAATTTGCGGCCTGGTCTCAACAAAAAGCTGCCAAAGCGAGAGAATCCGGACGTTTGGCCGAAGAGATAGTGCCGGTAGAAATACCCCGGAGGAAGCAAGATCCTCTGCTGTTTGAAGAAGATGAATTTATACGCCCGTCAACCACACCGGAAGTTTTAGCTAAACTGCGTCCGGCTTTCAAGAAAGACGGCAGCGTAACTGCGGGTAACTCCTCCGGGCTAAATGATGGCGCGGCCGCCATGCTGATCGCCTCGGGTCAAGGATTGAAAGAGCACGGATTGAAACCCATGGCGCGAATTGTCTCATCCGGAGTTGCCGGAGTGGAACCGAGAATTATGGGGATCGGACCGGTTTATGCATCAGAGATCGCTCTCAAAAAAGCGGGATTGACTTACGATGATATGGATATCATTGAGCTGAATGAAGCCTTTGCAGCGCAATCATTGGCTTGTACTCGAAAAATGGGACTTGACGACGATGATCCCAGAATCAACCCAAATGGCGGCGCTATTGCTTTAGGGCATCCATTGGGAATGAGCGGTGCCAGAATCTTGCAAACTGCTGCTATCGAACTACAAAAACAGAATAAACAGTACGCGCTGGTAACCATGTGTATTGGAGTGGGGCAGGGATACGCGGTAATTCTGGAACGTGCCTGATTGTTATTCATCTCTGTACCAGCCGGGGATCACCAGCCTTAAAATTGCGCAGTAAAAATAGAAACTGCCGATCATTACAAACTTACCCACACCGTCAACGGTTGGGTTTTCGAAATAGAATACGGCAAATATGGGTGGCCCGATTACAAAAATCAGAAATGAAATGAGCCAGCCAATTCTTCGCTCCTCAATCAGCATTTTGAGCAACAGCGGCACAAACAGTAGTGCCGCACCGGCTGCCAACAAAAAGGCTAAAGGGTATATATAGCTCAATAGAAAGAGTGATGAGCCGGACAGTTCATAATCCAGCCAGGTATGAACCTTAGATATCCAATAGTTACTTGATGGATTTATTTCCATTTCTATCCATTAAATTTGTGGGATACGGCCATGAAATTATTCCGGATATATTCTCGCTTCGATTATTTTATCGCCAACCTGCAGCTTATCCAGAACATCCAGTCCCCTGGTGATCTGGCCAAAATTGGTGTAATGTCCGTCAAGGTGTGGTGCCCAGCGATGCATAAAGAAAAACTGACTTCCTTCCGTATCCGTACCGGAACTGGCAATTCCTGCCATTCCACGTTCAAAAGTCTCATATGATGGCTCGGTAGGGATTCGATAATCAGGTCCACCGAAACCGTCCCTTCGATCAAAATCCCCGCCTTGTGCTACAAAATTCCTGACTACCCTGTGGAATACAACTCCATCATAAGCGCCTGATCGTGTAAGACTATCGATGGAGGAAACTGTAAATGGAGCTTCGATAGGATTCAGGCGTACAACAAGTGTCCCTTTTTCTGTTTTAAGCTCCCAGAATGGACGCGTTCCCATTTCGTATAAGCGATTTGTATCCGGCAGCCTGAATGGTTCATCAAATTCAATATCGGCTGGTACAAAACGGTCCGGGAATCGCTCTTCCAAGACCGTTCCGACTATCTGAGCTTGCTCTGTACTCCCTGTCTCCACATAGCTATTATATGCATCCTGAAGGTGGGTAAATACATGATCTTCAAATAGTTCTTCATCCAGAAATATCTGTGTCAATCCATCCAGGGCAGACCTGTTTGATTCGCTTAAAACCAAAGCAAGAAGTTCATCTACTTCTTCTCTATAACGATTCATCATGCCGGGCCGCTGCAGAAATGTGGTCAGCATTCGTCCCGCATGAAGTGCTTCTATCCCACCCTTTTGAATAAGTGAAGCCAACCGCTCATAATACTCTTGATCACTATCCAGTGCACTGTAAACAACAAGAAATCGATCTGTCAAATATGGGTTGTTTTGCGCAAAATGATCTAACCTGACTCTATGGGGCGAGACCCGATATCCGTTTCTTAAAAATAGATTTAATGAAGTGACAAAGATCTCTGCATCCCTTGTGGTTTGAGTCACCTCTTTTTCGATCTGTTCCAGAAATTGAGGTGTAAGCCTGTCAAATTGCGCCAGTGACGCGAGGGTTTGAACAACAACATGGTTGTTCTTGTGATCAAGAAGTCTAAAGATCGGTTCAACATCATCACTGCGAGGAACCCTCTCTCCTACTGCAATGGAAAGATCTACGGAAAGTCCGGTCATGGAATTCAGTTCTTGATCTGAAAGCGAATCCATCACAACATGCAGCCCTTCATTTCCAAATATTCTTACCATCGTCATATCCACAAATTCATCCTGCCCCACTCCAAATTCAACCCACTTGTTCATCAATTCAGCGGTAGAGTTCGATGGCACTTCAGGCCTGTTCAGTGCGGCGCGATAATATCCATACAGTAAATTTCTTCGAATTATAGAACTATTATGATCCAGCGCCGATCGTATCAGATCCATGCTAAAACTTTGGGGCATTTCCTCCCTTGCAAGAATACCTCCCACAGCTTTTGCACAATGAATTGACTCTAACGCATGATCAGAGTTCATAAGGAATTCGGCATCCGCCCGATTTCCCAGTCGAAAAAACACTTCGCAGACTTCTTCAGATTGAATCTCTCCTGTTTGAAACGCTTCTCGGACCTGAGCCAGGTGGTCATCATTTAAGTCATGAAAACTGAGTGCAAACCATCCGCCTTTTTGATCCGATCGAATTACCCTATCAAAAAGAAGTTTTAATTCACTGTCATCAAGGTCCGTTTTTGCCAATGCTCTCCAGGCCAAACTGGACACTTGCGGCTCCTCATGATCAACAAATTCCATAATACCGCTGAAATTTCGATCTGAAACATGTTGAAGCAAGTCCGGATAATCAGTTATAACTACCTCATACCGCTGGAGGTAATCCGGATCACCTGAGCAACTGCTTAAAAAAAGCACTCCAAGAAAAAGTGAAAAAATAGTACGGTATTTCAAACAAATAAGATTGAATTTTGAATCAGAAGTTCTTTTCTTGCACATATATCTTACAGTAAATAAATTTGGTTATGGATAAAGCTCAATTGACTCGTAAACAGAAAGAATTTCTCGATTACATCGTAGAATACAAAAACGATCACGATGTATGGCCAACCTATCGGGAAATCTCCGATGAGTTTAACTATAAATCTCCAAACAGTGTAACCCAAAATATTCAGGCCCTGCTAAAAAAAGGTTATCTGATTAAAGGTGAGGATGATGAGTACGATATCCATCCCGATCACGAAGATATACTCGGTATACAAAAAGAGGGAATCGAAGTTCGAGGAGTCATTGCCGCCGGGTATCTTCAGGAAGCCGTTGAGGCCGATCTTGGAAAAATTACACTGGAAACTCTATTTCCAAATCTTGACCAAATGTTTGCTCTTCGGGTATCTGGCATGAGTATGAAAGATGCAGGTATTTTTGATGGAGATTTTGTACTTCTGATGGACAGCGATGTTAAAGATGGGGATATCGGGGCGATTTTATACGATGGCGAAACGAGCCTGAAACGAATTTTTTATGATCAGAATGGATTACGGCTCGAACCGGCCAACGAGGAGTACGATACCATTCACGTTGAACCGGATGTGTTTGAAGAGGTCAGAGTGATTGGCAAATATATAGGCCACGTGAATCGAAACGGCATTCACAAAGCGTTCTGATACAGCAATCAGCTATTGAGAGTAACAGATTACTGAGACTGCTTCCGGGTACCCTCATCTTTTACGGTCTCCAGATGGCCGTTAGCTCCTTTTCGTGATTCAAAAAGCTGGGAGTCTTTAATCCATGCACGACCACCATCGCGTTGTAGACGTTTCTTATTTTTGTACTTAAACGCTTGCTTGTGAAGGTCGGGTAGTTGTTTCATAACTGTGTGTAATTATTTTTGAGTGTAAAATACAGCAACTCTGCAATTTAGAAAAACTGATTTTAGCGAAAATAAACTTCCTCCAGAATTCATCCGGCAATCTTTATTTCCTCATTGAATCACCCAATCAATACTTGCAAACACAAACATCAGTAAGCTAAAAAACATTCTTTAAAGGTTTTCAGATTTAATGAAAAAGCATTATCTTTGGTTTCTATCCAAATTATTGAATTGCAATCAAAGAAATTATTTAATCCTATGTACGCTATCGTAAAAATCGGCGGGCATCAATACAAAGTTTCTGAAGACCAAACACTGTTTGTCAACAGGCTGCCTGAAGCTGAAGGTAAAGTAACATTTGAAAATGTACTTTTAGTTAAAGATGAGAAAGGAAAAGTAAAAATTGGCCAGCCAACCGTTGACGGTGCAAAAGTTGAAGCATCTATTGTTGAGCATCTGAAGAGTGATAAAGTCATTGTCTTCAAAAAGAAACGACGTAAAGGATATCGGGTAAAAAACGGACACCGACAGCCAATTACCCAAATTAAAATTGACAAAATTTCGTAATTAACGACGACGAGGTATACCAATGGCACATAAGAAAGGTCAAGGCTCCACAAGAAACGGACGAGATTCAGAATCGAAACGACTGGGTGTTAAAAAGTACGGCGGCGAAGTAGTTAAAGCCGGTAATATTATTGTACGCCAGCGCGGAACAAAATTCCACCCCGGTGAGAATGTAGGCCGCGGCGGTGATGACACTCTATTCGCACTGTCTGACGGAAAAGTAACGTTCAGGCGCAGAGGCAATGGAAGAAAATATGTATCTGTTGAGCAGGTATAAATTTTCATCTTCTTACTGAAAGAATTTTAAAGCTCCGATAATTTTGTCGGAGCTTTTTTTATTTTAAAGAGAACTTCTTCCGGTAGATCATCCCAATTCATGTGCCATGACTCATCATATTCCCGACTTCCCTGAGCTCCAGTTTGGTTCGATATATTGCATAGGCCGAAATTATGCCAAGCATGCCAAAGAGTTAAAAAATGAAGTTCCGTCGGAACCGGTTGTTTTTTTAAAACCGCGCAGCAGTCTGATATTTAACGGCGACTCAATTAAAATTCCCAACTCATCAAAAAATGTACACCATGAAGTTGAAATGGTGATCTTAATTGGAAAAACCGTAAAGAATATTTCTGAACAGGAAGCACTTGAATCCATAAAAGCTGTTGGTGTAGGATTGGATATGACCGCACGAGATATCCAGTCTCAGGCAAAATTGAAAGGTCTGCCCTGGACACTCGCTAAAGGCCTTAACACTTTTGCTCCTCTTGGAAATTTAATAGAATATCACCCTGGGATTGATCTTACTGACCTCAATATTACTGTATCCGTTAACGGAGAAGTTCGCCAGACTGGAAATACTTCTGACATGCTCTTCCCCGTTGTCAGATTAATCTCTTACTTATCTCAACATTTCACACTTACTCCGGGCGATATGATCTATACAGGTACACCCGAAGGTGTTTCAAAAGTTGAGAAAGGTGATCTCATTAAAGCCTCGTTGGGTGAAGGACTCTCATCACTACAAGTCCATGTTTCATAGATTCTTCATTATCCCTTTATCGGTCATTTTTTTACTCCCGAGTTCTCTTGTGTATGGACAGGATAGCATTGAATTCTTAAATGACTCAACAGAATATCTTTGGCCAACTGATGCCACCAAATACCTCTCCTCCACTTTTGGTGAGACCCGTTCCGCACATCTCCACTCCGGAATTGACATTCGGACCTGGGGGCAGGAAGGCTATAAAGTGTACGCATCCAGAAACGGCACTGTTCACAGGATTGGAATCGGGCCACACGGTTATGGAAACGTCATTTATTTGAGACATGACGACGACACCTACACAGTATATGCCCACCTGAACCGATTTGAAACCGATTTGCAAGCCTATGCCGACTCAATTCGATTACAGGACTATCGGTTTGAGCTCGATCACTTTCCAAATGATGATCGATTTGTATTTCAACAAGGAGATGTAATCGGATATACCGGCTCAACAGGTGTCGGCCCTCCGCATCTCCATTTTGAAATCAGGGATTCCAATTTCAACCCAATCAACCCTCTGCTTTCAAACCTTGCAGATGATGTAGACGATTCATTACCGCCCGTATTCACACAGCTCGGCATTGAATTTTTGAGTGAGCAGAACTACTCATTTACAGGATATGAAATTTTCCCCGCACGTGGCTCTAACGGACACTATGATTTTGGAAAAATCACTGTAAACGGCCCCGTAGGATTATCCGTTAATGTTCACGACAAGGCGAACCGGGCACCTAACTCCTATGCCGTCCACTCATTAATGATGGTTCAGGATGGAGATACTCTCTTCCATTCTGTTAAGGATCAGTTTTCATTCTATCATTCGAATGACATGTTTCTGGATCGCTCCTATCCCATTTTAGCCAGAACTCGCCAGGGATTTCAAAGACTGTTTCGGGTTTCAGGAAATCGGCTCCCAATTTATCAAAGCCTGAAGAATGAAGGTGTCATTCATTGGAAACAGGGAGAATACACAATTCAAATAGTTGCAGAGGATATTTACGGAAACCAATCCGTTGCATCACTCACTCTGAATATTGAAAACTCAGATGACGGTGGCGATATCCAATACGTGGCAACCTATCCGCTACCCAGTCAGGATTTAAATTTTGAGCCACATAATTGGGTATCATCACAAATTGTGGCGGAGGAATCTTTAATAGCTTCTGCCGGTCCTGATATTTCGACTTCTATTTTTCGCGAAAAACAGTTTCTCTATACAACCCATACCTCCTCCGAAAAACAACTGATACCGGGAGAAGTGGATCTGCTCCATACAGCAGATCAAAAACTGTGGATTCAATTTCCAAGTGAAGCACTGTACGACTCTTTGACAGTCAGAATGAATGTGCAACAAACATCAAATCAGATTGACATTGAATTTTCACCTGTTAAGCTGCCGATCAATCGGTCTGCCCGCTTCAATTACATTCTTCCGGAAAACTTTCGGCATAAAGAGACTTTGGGGCTCTATTCTGTTGATCCCTATAGAAACAGAGAGCGATTCATCAGAGCAGATATTTCGAATGGAATGGTACGGGCTTCTCTGAATGAAATTACTAACCTGAGGCTAAAAGAAGATTCTATTGCTCCCTGGGTAGGCAGACCGGCAATAACCCAAAACCTTGGTGGTATGCATATTGTTCGAATTCCTGTTAAAGATGAAGATAGTGGAATTGACTTCCGAAAATCTAAAATTACCGTAAACGGCGAAAAAGGAATTGTAGAGTACGACCCTGAAAAGAACTTTTTAATCTTTTACCACCCGAGATTTCTACCGCTCCCTGCCAACACCGTTGCATACGAAGTTTTTGACGGAGTTGGCAATCGGAGAGCCGGTGAGGTTACTGTACCCTACAATTAAATATAGGCGATACAACTTATTTCAACCTTCACATATTTAGGAAGAGCTTCCACCGCAACAGCTTCACGTGCCGGCAGGTTATCGGAAAAGTAGGTTCCATATACTTCATTTACATTGGGGTACTCTCGCATGTCATCCAGAAAAATTGTGCATTTTAGCACTTTATCCAATCCGGAACCGGCCTCTTTCAAAACTTCAGAAAGATTTTTCAATACCTGATGGGTTTGTTCTTTCACTCCTCCTTGAACAACTTCATTCGTTATTGGGTCGAGTGCAATTTGTCCGGAACAGTAGACAACTCCGTTATGAACGGTTGCCTGTGTATAAGGACCTAACGCTTTGGGTGCTTTGTTTGTAGAAACAGTTTTATGATTCATTTTTATTTATTTTGAAACATTATCGGTTAAATAAGCATTGTACTAATATATGGTAACTTCACTGAACTGACGGAAATTAATTATCACTCCGTCCAATTATTGCGGAAAGCGCTATATATGTTTACTTTCACTTCTACGAATATAATTAACAACAGATAGAATAAAACACATGAAAATTCTGAAACCACTACTACTCATCTTTCTACTCGCAGGGTTCATGTGGGGCTGTGAAACCACAGATCCATTGGTTAACGACGTTCAAGTCCAGCTCCTGACAGGTAATTTCGATGAAGCACTGCAAATTGTTGACTCAGCAATTGCTGAAGATGACAACAACTATATCGCTCACTACTACAAAGGCTATGTTCTGAGTGCCCAAGCCGAAACACTTGAAGACCCAAGAGACCGTAAAGAGTACTACGAGCGTGCACGGGTATCCTACGATAGAGCAAAAGAGATTATGAGTTCTCTCGAAGAGCAGCCGGATGAATACCAGGAATTGGAAGATACAGTGACTTCTTTCTGGGCTGATGAATTTAACGCAGGTGTAAATATCCTGAATGATGACAGTTTAAATGCTGCCACACCGGATCCTAACTACACCGCAATTGCGCACTTTGAGAATGCAGCAACCATCCAGCCAGACAGTGCCCTCACCTACCAGGTGATGTCTTCAGCTTATTTTAATGAGCAGGATATGGAGAACGCAGTATCGAGCTACGAAAAAGCGATGGAATTGCTGGGAACCCCGGAAGCAGACGATTATGAGTACATGGTTGGAATTCTTCTTGTAAATGAGGACTACGCTAAAGCCATTCGGTACGCCGAAGAAGCACGTTCAGTTTATCCTGACGAATCGATCTTCATTCAGCTACTTGCTGATGCATATCTACAATCCGGCGACAGAGACCAAGCTATTGAACTTGTGGAAGGGTTAATTGCAGATGATCCCGAAAACCCACAATACAGAAGAGTACTTGGTACTCAGATCTATCAGCTCGTAAATGAACTGAACGATGAAGTGAGCAGTCACTACGACGAAATGTTTGATTTACGACAGGAAGCACGAAATGCATCAGGTAGTGAACTTCAGCGTATTGAAGATCGAATTGAAGAGCTTGAAAGCCTGATTGAAAGAAAACAACAAGATTCTGATGAGATGGTTCAGATTGCTATCCGTGAGATGGAAAAAGTTGTTGAGCTCGAACCTGATGATGAATCAGCAAACTTTATTTTAGGAATTATCTACCAAAACAGAGCGGCCAGTTATTTTGAGCGTAGAAATAACACTGACGACAACGAGGAGTCTCAAATGTTTGATGACATGGCCCGGCAAGATCTGGAGCAGTCACTCGTTTATTACGAAAGAGCTGCCGAACTGAATCCGGAAAATCCAGAAAACTGGCAGTCACTTTTCCAGGTTTATACCATTCTTGGCATGGAAGAGAAAGCCGAAGAAGCAATGGAAAAAGCCGGAATGTAATTCCAACTACTCGAAATTAACTCTATGATAAATTTTAAAACCCGAATGGTGAGTATTTTACTCACCTTCGGGATTTTTTTTGCTTACTCCTGCACAACAACTGAACAGGCATCTACAAATAGCCCGCAACAGAGTGTTGAACAACTTCTTGATCGGTTGAATACCATTGATGAGCAACTTCAAAGGTCACCTAATAACAGTGACTTATTGATTAAAAAAGCTGACTTGCTGTCTGAAATTGCTCAAAAAACGGACCCACCATCACAGCGAGAAATCTACTATCGCAATATTCGTGATATTGCCGACAATGGAATTTCTTCACAATCCGGCATCAAACGGTTGGATGAAATTATTCGCAGCAGTTGGTCACTTGAACAAGGCGAAGGTGTACGCCTGCTTCAACAAGAGAATAACGGGGCCGACCGCGAACTGAATCAAAAAATTGTTGCCCACTTATCAAATGCAATCACCGTAAACCCAGACAGTCTGGTTACTTATAGCCTTCTGGCAAATACCCACTACCGTTCCGGCAGTTACGAGCAGGCAATTCAAGCGTTGAACGATGCCCTTGCTGTCCATGGAGACGATCAGCCGGATATCCGCGAAAAACTGGCTTATCTCTATCTGGAATCGGGAAATATTGAAACGGCGATAAACCGATACGAAAATCTGAGTTCAGAGTATCCTGACAGACCTCAAATCAAGCACGGCCTCGCAAATGCCTACATGTTAAATGGCGACCATGAATCTGCTACTATAATCCTTAACGAACTCATAGAAAAATATCCCGGAAGAATTGAGTATAAGGAGTCGCTGGCAAGTGAGCTCTACTTTACATTTCGCCGTGATATCAATGCACTGATCAACAGAAATGATGACATCGTTCAATCTGATGTTGACCCGATGCTTACACAGCTTACTGAAATAGACAGCCTTTATAACGAAATTGATGAAACCGTTCCACTCTCTGATGAACACGCTTACCGAAAAGCTGCATATTTAAAGAACAGTGCACTTCTCCTTGCCGAACTATCACAGAAAACAGAATTGGAGTCTGTGATACAAAAGCGCTCAGAACTTCTGGAACGATCTCTGGAACTGTGGGAACGTCTTTCTGAAAACAATCCCGATAACATTAATTATATTCGAAATCTTCACAATATCTATCTGGAGCTGGATATGAATGAAGAAGCGGAATCACTGAAAAGATCATATAACCTGTAAGAGATGAAATTTAATACAAAAGCGATTCATGCCGGACAAAAGCCGGAGGAGACTACAGGAGCGGTCATGCCTCCGATTTTTCAAACATCAACTTATGCTCAAAAAGCCCCGAATGACCATCAGGGCTATGATTATGCCCGGGTGGGGAATCCGACAAGAACCTCTCTTGAGAAATTAATCGCCGGACTGGAAGGCGCGGATGAATGTGCTTGTTTTGCAAGTGGTGTTGCCGCAATTGATGCGGTTATGAAAACCCTGAAACCCGGCGATCATGTCATTTCAACGAATGACCTCTATGGTGGAACTTACCGACTATTTACTACAGTATTTGAACCGTACGGGATTGAGTTTTCGTTTGTGGATATGACAGACTTGAATGAGATAGAGAATGCCATTCAGGAAAACACCAAACTGGTATGGATGGAAACTCCCACAAATCCGCTGCTACGGATTATTGATATTGAAGCTGTTGTTGACCTGTGTGATGGCAAAGATATTTTAACAGTAGTAGATAACACCTTTGCTTCGCCTTATCTCCAGCGCCCGCTCTCTCTCGGGGCTGATGCTGTCATGCATTCCACCACCAAATATCTGGGGGGACACTCCGATGCTATTGGCGGAGCTGTTGCTACTTCAAACAAAGAGTTTATGGAAAAGCTCAGATTTCAAATTAAAACCTCTGGCGCCGTTCCGGGCCCGATGGATTGCTATTTGATTTTGAGAGGTATTAAAACCCTTCACGTTCGTGTACAACGGTCGGTAGAAAATGCCAGGAAAATTGCCGACTACCTGAATAATCATTCAGCTGTCGGTGAAGTATTCTATCCCGGATTGGAATCTCATCCACAGCACAAAATTGCCGCAAAACAGATGGATGATTTTGGGGCGATGGTCTCCTTTAGCCTGAAAGACGACTCTATCGAAAAAGCCTCACAGTTTATGAGTAAAACCTCTATTTTTACTTTAGCAGAAAGCCTGGGAGGAGTGGAATCTCTTATCAGCCATCCTGCTTCAATGACACACGGATCTATTCCAAGGGAAGTAAGACTGAAGGCCGGCCTTAAAGATTCACTCATCAGGCTTTCCGTTGGTATTGAAGATGTTGAAGATCTGATCAACGACTTACATCAAGCTTTTTAATAAAAAAACTACCATAACATTATGAAGAACGCAGTAATTGTAGCAGCTAAACGAACACCGCTGGGTGCCTTCGGCGGAAGTTTGTCATCTTTCTCAGCTCCTGAACTTGGAGCGGCCGTCATCAGCGAACTGGTAAAAACGGCCGGTATTAAACCCGATGACGTTCAGGAAGTTGTAATGGGTAATGTTTTAACTGCCGGAATAGGTCAGGCTCCCGCACGCCAGGCCGCTCTGAAAGCCGGAATGTCTGAGAAAACCCCTTCGACTACAGTAAACAAGGTGTGCGCATCAGGTACCAAAGCAATTATGATAGCTGCCGATCAAATTGCCCTGGGGCAGAATGATATTATGGTTGCCGGTGGCATGGAGAGCATGAGCAATGTTCCATATTACCTGCCTAAACACCGGTTCGGGGCAAAGCTCGGACACTCCAATGTTGAAGATGGAATATTGAAAGATGGATTGTGGGATGTTTACAACGATTTCCACATGGGTAATGCAGGTGAAATTTGTGCAAAAGAGTGTAATATTAGCCGCGAAGATCAGGACAAATTTGCGATCACATCCTATAAGCGAGCTATTGAAGCTACCGAAAAGGGCTACTTCAAAGATGAAATTGTAAAAATGAAGGTGAAAGACCGAAAAGGTAACGTAACCGAGGTTGAACAGGATGAAGAGCTCGGACGCGTAAATTTTGATAAAATACCTCAGCTCCGTCCCGTTTTCGATAAGGAGGGAACCATCACTGCAGCGAATGCAAGCAGTATCAACGACGGTGCAGCGGCTGTTTTAATGATGAGTGAAGAGAAAGCAAAAGAGTTGGGGTTAAAACCTCTGGCGAAAGTAGTTAGTCACGGTAGTGCTGCAAAAGCTCCCGAATGGTTCACAACCGCTCCTGCCGATGCCATCCCGATTGCACTTAAACGTGCCGGTTTGAGCAAGGATGATATCGACCTTTTTGAAATCAATGAAGCATTTTCAGTTGTTTCACTGGCAAACAATCAGATTCTCGAGCTCGACCCTGAAAAAGTAAACATTCACGGTGGAGCGGTAAGTATTGGTCACCCGATTGGATGTTCCGGGGCAAGAATTATCGTAACATTGCTCCATGCACTGAAACGAACGGGTGGTAAGTATGGCTGTGCGGGTATCTGCAACGGCGGTGGCGGAGCATCCGCACTGGTAGTAGAAATGCTCTAAGCTATAAAACGTAAACATCCGTCGGTATTGACAATTATTTTGCATTTTTGAGCCGACGGATGTATAATATTTCAGATTGTAAATTCATGTTTTAAAACGATTATTCGTTTTTCTTTATAACCAATTAGAAGCAAAGCACTTCGCCTATTATAAACTGCTACAACCACTATTTTCGGAACTAAACGTCATTTATTGACTCTAACATTTTTTAACCCTAATCCGATATTTAAATACGCGATCTTTATCCATACCGTTTGCAATAGTATCACAACAAATAATTGCCGGTATCAAGTAGCAAATCAAGGCAACATATTATGAAACAAGCATTATCATCCATCTTTTTAGCAGCAATTCTGGCGCTTTCGATTCCTGCAGCACAGGCTCAGGTTGGCATCACTGCCGTACCATTTTTACAAATTGAACCGGACTCAAGAGGTGCCGGAATGGGTAGCGCCGGAGTTGCCATTGCCGATAATGCCTCAGCAATCTTTTGGAATCCTGCAGGTCTCGCTTTTCAGAATCAAAATCAGGTGAGTATAACACATGCAAACTGGCTGCCTGCCTTCAATGCTGACCTTTTTTATGACTACTTGGTCGGTACATACCATGTTGACGGTATTGGAACCATTGGTGGACATATCACTTTTTTGAACCTCGGTGAGCAGGTTCGAACCGATGAATTTGCCGAAAATCTTGGACGATTCAACAGTTACGAAATTTCCGCCGGACTTTCCTACGGTTATCAGCTTTCAGACAATTTTGCGCTGGGTACAGGAATCCGATATATCTACAGCTCTCTGGCAGATGGAGAGGTGAGCGGTCAAAAAATTAATCCCGGTTCAAGTGTAGGTGTGGATATCGCAGCCCTTTACAAATCAAACCCTTTTGAAGTAGCCAACAGAAATGCTTCATTCAATGCCGGTTTGAATCTTTCCAATATTGGCCCGGGTATGCAGTATACAGATAATGCTCAGAAAGACCCGCTGCCAACCATGCTTCGACTCGGTTGGGCCTACACAATGGATATTGACGATCGCGGTATGAACACTATTACTTTCACTAATGATATTTCAAAAGTAATGGCCAGAACAGAGCGTACCGTTGACGAAAACGGAGATGAGGTATATGAGCCGATGGGTGTTTTTAAAGCACTCTTCAACTCTTGGGGCAGCCTGGAACGCACCAGAGGCCAGGGCGAAACTGTTTCGTTAAGTCTGCCACAGCAGCTAATGTGGGGTTTTGGTTTAGAGTATTGGTACAATAATCTGTTTGCCCTGAGAAGCGGTTATTACTACGAAAATCCGGATAACGGAAACCGAGAGTTTATTACACTTGGCGCCGGACTTCGTTACAATATTTTTGGCGTGGACTTCAGTTATATCTATACGCTGGAAGAAGATCATCCGCTTGCTAATACGATCAGACTGAGTCTTCTTGTAAACTTCCAGTAAGCACTATGTGAATGATATTGAAGCATTTGAAAAGCAGTGGTATATCATTTTTATCACTGCTTTTTTTATGTATTCTGCACACCCCTCCCCTTTTTTCACAATCTCCGATATCCATTTCTGAACCTGTAGAAGGTGATCTGAAAATTCTTGCTGTGATGGTAGAATTTCAGCCCGATGAGAATCCATACACTTCAGGTAACGGAACGTTTGATGATGGCGCTGTTTCATATCTTGAAAATCCCGGCACCAATATCGACGCTCTTCCCCATAATCGGCAGTACTTTGAAGCTCATCTGGAGTTTACCAAAAACTACTTCCAGCGAATGTCTGATGGTAAGTTAATCATCGAATACTTTGTACTGCCTGAGATCGTCCGACTTCCGAAGGAGATGGCCGAATACTCCCCCATTGGGCCTGAACCAGACCTTTCCATTTTATCAGAACTTACAAAGGATGTATGGGAGTCACTTTCAGAGGTTGAGGTTCCCAACAGCTTTATTGGGGAAAACACCGCTTTTGTGATTTTTCATGCAGGAATCGGGAGGGATATTGAGCTAACGGGAACCACTCTGAACAGAACTCCCCAGGATATTCCCTCCGTTTATTTGAGCCAATCGGCGCTGGCTGACATGTTTGATGATCCGAATTTTTCCGGTTTTCCACTTCAAAACGGCGACCTATTGGTTTCAAATACACTTATACTGCCCCGGACTCTTACCCGTGCCGGAGAAGAGATCAGTGGCGAAACTTTTGTGATTCCGCTCTCCATCAACGGCATGCTGACTGCCCAGATTGGCAGTCATCTGGGGCTGCCGGATCTATTTAATACAGAAACAGGTCAGTCCGGTATCGGCCGGTTTGGATTGATGGACGGTGCAGGTATCTTTGCATACAACGGGTTATTCCCTCCGGAGATGTCTGCCTGGGAGAAGATCTATCTTGGCTGGACAACTCCTTTCAGTGTAGACCCACTTTTGGATAACACCGTAACCCTTCCGGCATCCTACTTAAGAGAGCCAAACAGCATTGCAAGAATTAATCTCTCGGTTAACGAATACTACCTGATTGAGAACCGGCACAGGGATCCGGTTGACGAGGGAATTAGCATCACAATCCAAAGGGATGACGGGACAACCGTTGTGCAGCAGTTTTCGAATCTGGATGACCTGTTTGTCAATCAGGTTAGCGGTTTTGATGAACTTCTTGAACCCGGGGTTATTACTGACGTCTCAAATTTTGATTTTGCCCTGCCCGGAGGATACGATGAATCCAATGACCGGCATCTGAACGGGGGAATTCTCATCTGGCACGTTGATGAATCCGTAATCGGTCAAAAAATTGATCAAAACCGGATAAACAGTAATCCCAATCGACGGGGAATCTCGTTAGTTGAAGCTGACGGCGCCCAAGATATCGGCCGGCCGGTATCAGCCGGTCTGTTCCAAAATCCATCCAACGGCTCACCATTTGATTTTTGGTGGAGTGGAAATAACGCAACAGTGATAACTCAGACTGGAGAAATCACCCTTTATCAAAACAGATTTGGCCCTGTTACAACTCCTGCTAACAGAAGTCATTCGGGTTCACCGGCCTCTTTCGAACTTTTCGACTTTTCTGATAACCTGGTTCATGCATCGTTCTCCATTCAGCCTGCTTCACTCGATTCAGATTTTTACACACTCATCGAATCACGATCTGACCTTGATATTGAGCCGTTTACCCCATCAGACGACACCTACTTTAATCACTATCCACTTTCACTTTTCCCGGATTCTGACGGCAACTCACTTTTTATTACAGGAAGGAATGGGGTTCAGGTGTACAATACACAAACAGGCCAACTGAGTGATCGGTTAAGCACAGTTGAAAAGATCCAGCAACCACTTTTTGTTTCAGACAGCTATCAACTCTTCATCGCCTCTGCACCGGCCGAACCCGAACAGTCATTAATAAATATTGAAAGATATCAATTTGATAGTGTGGATTGGCAAGTTGTGTCAGAATTTTCAGTCCCCTCAAATCGGGGAAATATCAGCAGCGTTGAACCGGGAATCCTCGATTTAGACGGAATTCCTTTTCGATATGATCTGCAATCAGGTGTGGCATTTCCAACACAGAATCGGATCATTTATAGAACAGAAACTGATGCCGGTGCATTTGCACAAATTTCAGAAGAGGAGTTCATCCTCTCTTATCCGGGCGGAACTGTTTCACACCCCCTATTTAATATCCAAGATTATGAACGGCTCTATGCCGGATTAATCCGTAGTAGTAGCAAGGCTCCATCCTTTTATCTGCTTGAAGGTAATAATCTGAATCTTTATTCAGATTCCGACGGCTATTCAAGCCATATTCAAATCTCGAAAAGCAGTGCTATCTCCCGGCCTGCTGTTACCGACCTGACCGGAGATGGCAATCCCGACTTTATCTTCATTAACGTTGAAGAGCAAAAACTGCATGCGGTCAACTCAAATGGAGCGATGATCAGCCACTTCCCAATCTCTCCAAAACCTGGTATTTCATTCATGGGAACGCCTCTGATTGCTGACTTGAATGGAGATGACGAGCTAAACATACTTGTTGCCGGTGTGGATGTATCTTCCCTTAATCTATACGCCTTCAATATGAACGGTGATTTGCTTGAGGGATTCCCGCTGCTTGTTGGCGGCTATAGCGATCTCAACCAAAACATTGTCAATCCCGTAATATTCAACACACACGTGGCGGCTGTAAGTCCGGCCGGTGATTTTAAACTATGGCATTTTCCGGCTCTGAAGGAAATCCGATGGGGGTCCGTCTATGGTAACACCGGCAATAATAAGTCAACGGCAACCATTCCTGACACTCAAGTTACTGAACCCGGTTTCACATTTCTAAACAAGGAGGAGACTTACAACTGGCCGAATCCTGCCAGAGATGAAACAACTATCCGGTTCCAAACGGATGGTGAAGCTGAAATTCGTATTCAAATCTCAACGCTTAGCGGGCGAACAATCTATCACAGAACTGTTCAAAGCCGGGGTGGATCGCCGGAAGAGATTACCGTTGACACCTCCGACTGGGCGAGCGGCGGTTATATCGCTCGAATCACAGCAAAGAATGGAAATAGAAGTGAAAGTAAACTGGTAAACATTGCGATTATTAAGTAGATGAACCAGCAAAATACATATCGCCTGTCATTTTTATTTCTTATTACGTTGCTAACGTGTGGAGTGATCAATGTACATGCGCAAGTCTCACCACAAAATTTTGAGTATCCGCACAATCACCTCCCCTGGTTTACCATTCAGAGCAATCATTTTCTGATACATTTTCAGGAAGGGAGTGAAGAGATTGCAAGGGTAAGTGCCGCCATTGCCGACGATGTTTATGAACCGATTACGGAACTATATCAGTTCAAACCAGAAAATAAAATCAGCATCGTTTTAAGAGACCGTGAGGATTACGCCAACGGAGCCGCATTCTTTTTTGATGACAAAATTGAGATCTGGATCCCACCGCTTGACACCCCTCTTCGCGGTACACACGATTGGCTTGAAAATGTAATTGCTCACGAGTTTACACATATGATACAACTCGGGGCTTCCATGAAACGCAGTAAAAATATTCCGGCAATCTATCTGCAGTGGCTTGCCTACGAAGATGTACGCAGACCGGATGTTCTCTATGGATTTCCGAGAGGTATCATTACTCATCCGTTTTCAACCGTGGCCATTCCTGCCTGGTTTGCCGAAGGTGCGGCTCAGTTTCAAAAAAAAGGCTGGGAACGTGATTTCTGGGATAGCCACAGAGATATGATTCTTCGGTCGGCACTGCTTGGTGACAATCATCACACCTTTCACGAAATGGGAGTTTTCACATCCAAAAATAGTTTGGAACGAGAACTAATCTATAACATGGGATTCGCTTTTACTGCTCACCTTGCCGGTCAGTTTGGCGAAGATGTACTCATGCAACTTTCACAAAAAGCTGCAGATGGAAGTCACTCAAACTTCAGCCGGGTAATAGAGTCTGTGCTGGGAAAGTCCGGTGAGGAACTTTTTAATGAATGGATCAGCCTAAAGCGTTCAGGGTATGTAGCACAACTGGGTCAAAAAGAGATTACAAGAACCGTTACGGTTGAAAAGAAGGGATTTTTCAACTTCTATCCACAGTGGAGTTCAGATGGCGAACGATTCGCCTACCTATCAAACCGAGGCAGGGATTCAGGGAACACATCCTTGATTATCAATGATAATGGTGAAATCATGGAGCTTGAAAATCAATCCCGTGAGTCTAACTTTACACAAGGTGAGCAGTACCAAATCAGTCACGGTTTTAGCAGTAATGCATCGCTCGATCTTATCAGCAGCCGATTTTCGTTCTCTCCGGATGGTTCGAAGATTATCTTTAGCAAGCGCGAAAAAAACCGATATGGTGAGTTTTATAACGATCTCTATCTATATGACATCGCCAACAGGAAAAGTAAACAGCTCACTTTTGACAAGCGGCTTCAGGATCCGGCATGGTCTGAAAGCGCAGATATAATTGCAGCCATTCAGTTGAAAAATGGCACTCAAAATCTCGTAATAATTGATCCGGAAACGGCCAGTATAGAGACGTTAACCGACTTTCAGGATCGTGAAACGATCTTTTCACCGATTTGGCACCCCGGCCGTGAAATCATCTATTTTTCTGCTGCAAAAGGCACATCCCGAAATCTCTACTCATACGATCTGTCAACTGCCCGCATGCACACAATTTTAGAGGATCGGTTCGTTGATTTCAGGGATCCATGGGTCGATTCAGTGGGAAAGTATCTCTACTTTTCAGCAGATCCGAACGGCATTTTTAATATCTACCGGCTCAATCTGACAAACCATCAAATGGAGAAAATGACGGAAGTACACGGGGGTGCATTTATGCCATTTGTACATGAGGGTGAGCTCTACTTTTCTGGGTACGGACCAGACGGTTACAAAATTGCCAAAACAGAATTGAAAAACGCGCATTTTGAGTTGAATCCCGCCTGGCAGTCCGACGAGTCTCAGCTCACTTCAATAAATGAAAGATCGGTTGATGAGGACACAGCAGAGAAATTTTCCATTGAACCTTATCAGGAAACATCGACCGGCCTGGCCGTCTACCCTGTCGTTCGGTTTGATAACTACACGCAATTAAACGGAGGCAATGGAGCACTCATCCGATCCGGTAAGTTTGGCTCTCTCACACAAAATTTATGGCGAGATTTAAAAGTTGGCGCCTACTTTTCTATACGTGATGTAACTGAAAACCTGGCAATTTTTGCAGGAGCTTTAATGGGTCCGGGTTCAAGATTGGCAGACAGTTTTTCCGGATACTTTAGTCCGGCCAGAATCAATCATCTCGATCGCGACCTTTTTCTGATTGCAGATTACCGTGGATTACCGTTCATAAAACGAAGCTGGTCGCCTACCCTGTCGATTGAACTTTATAACATGAAACGGAATGTTAAAAACGGGCTCGAAATAGAGGAATTTGCATGCACTTCCTGTCTTCCCCAATCCCGTTTTATCGATACACGATACTCCATCTGGGAAGCAAATCTGTTTTTGAGAAGCAAAATTAATCGCTGGAACTTGCTGGAACTGGGAGTTTCCTACTCCCCCTATACCGTTTCAAGTGATGGCTTCTTCTCTGAAGAATATAGAGAATTTATCCCCGGGTCCACTTCAGAGTATTTCAAAGGAACGACACTATCCGCAACCTGGTACACCGAAGCAATCAAACCGACACGACATTCAGACATCGCCCCAGAAGGCGTTAAAGCATCACTTGGTTATAAGTACCAGCCGGGGCGGCTTCTCGACAGATTTGAAGTAGAAGATGGAACACTCTCCCCCGCCTATAACCAAACCCAAAACCACTCCCTCGAGTTAATAAGTGCACTTGGTTTTCCATTAATGGGTCAATCAACCGGGCTCATTACCTCTCGAGCATTTGCCTACTTGAACAGTCCTGAAGATTACTTCTATCTTGACTACAACGGAGGATTGTCCGGACTGCGCTCCTATCCATTTTTTGCTGTTGGCGGACAACGCACAGCATTTTTACGAACGTCATTTATCACACCGCTCATTCAGGAAATCTACACACAGATTGGCCCATACACGCTTGACAAACTATACGCCCATCTCTACGCTGAAACTGGGAACGGCTGGGGCGGCCCGCTTGATATTGGAAACCAATTAAAATCAGGTATTGGAGCTGAGCTGAGATTTGCATTCAACAATGCCTATCTTTTCCCCATGAAATTTTTCCTGAATACTTCCTACGGGTTGAATCGGTTTGAAGTAACGCTACCGTCAGAATTTGTTACAACATCAGAATCAAATCGTATTCGTTACGGAAATGAACTACTGTTTTACTTTGGCTTAACCTTCGATTTTGATGTTCTATGAGCAAATGGCTGCTTCTTTTTATAATGATCGTTTTTCCATACGGCGCGCTTTCTCAAGAGGCCGTAAGCGTGGTTGTGCAGCCGACTTCGGAAGCAGAAATTTCGGTGCGAGATCTGCTGCCGTCAACCAATGTACTGGCATCAGAAAATAGAACTTCATTTTCTCTAAAACATCAGATCCGAACCGATCCCGGTGTTGCATTTTTAAGCTCCGCCTTTCTTCCGGGTTCAGCTCAGGCAGTGAACCAAAACTGGCTTCGTGCCGGCCTATTTGCAGCCCTTGAAGTTTCGGCTATCATCCTGACCATCGACAGGTATAACCGCGCCGGACGTTTAGAAACAAGGTATGAAGAGCAGGCTGACCAAAACTGGAGCGTGGTTCAGTATGCCCACTGGCTGGTTGAGTATCATGAAGTGCACAATCTGTCCAATCCACATATTGATGAGCTTAGAGACGAAATTGAAGGTGTTACACCGGCATTTGATCCATCTGTTGACTGGCAGGCAGTTGACATCACACTGCTCAGAGAGAGTGAACGAAACACTCGGTATATGACGACAGATGATCAGTCAGCCAGTCGGTTTTCTCACGCTCTGCCCGCATACGGTTCTCAGCAATATTATGAGCTGATTGCCAAATATTATCAATATCAGTCCGGATGGAGAGATTACCACGATTTCCATGATCAGCTTGGCCACACAGGTAATCGCTATAACCGGCGGTTTCTTTTCGACCGAAACGGATCACACGCAAGTTCTCTTTTCTGGCAATTTGCTGATGATGCCGAACGTTTTAATGATCTGTACAGATCGGGACGATCTTTTAAAATGCTTCTGGTGGCAAATCATGTTGTATCTGCGCTCGATGCACTGTTCACCGTTCAACTGAAACAAAACCGTATAGAAGCAACTCCAAGTATTGTACCGGGCCGTCAAATTAGTATGACAGTTCGTTTCTAAGAACAGATTGAAAATCGTATTTTTGACCCATGAAAACTTTGAAAAAACTCCTCACAAGCAAAACATTTTATCTCTCAATCGGCGGGTTGATTTCAGCCGGGGTAATTTTTGTACTGTTGATGGACTTTGTCATTATGCCGAAGTACACAAATTACAATGAAGGAGTAACCATTCCTGATGTAACCAAACTTTCACTGGAGGAAGCTGAATCACTTCTTACTGATTATGGACTCCGCTTTGAAGTTCATGACCGGAGAGCCCATTCTGCATATCCCGCCAACTATGTAATCGACCAGTCTCCCTCGCCACGGCAACTCGTTAAGCCGAACCGGAAAGTCTATTTAACGGTAAACACTGAGTCTACTCCCCAGGTTGAAGTTCCAAATGTGGTTAATCTGTCATATAGAAATGCACGACTTCAGCTCGAAAACAGCGGGCTAACCATTGGCTCCACAAGCTACGAATCCAATAGATTTAAAAATACCATTCTTCGCCAGTCTGTGGCCCCCGGTGACACGGTGGACCGAGGCACGGCCATAAACCTTGTTGTCAGTGACGGACTCGGTGCCCGCATCGTGGATGTCCCGCAGCTGGAAGGTTTACGGCTGACTGAAGCTCAGCAACAAATAATGCGAGCCGGATTACGTGTAGGCCCCATTCGCTTTGAGCCATCCAGAGATGTAACCCCCAATACAGTACTCTCTTTCAGCCCGAATGTAGCTGAACTTCAGGAAGGTGAAACCATTGAACTTGTTGTTGCAGAAAGATTCGACGCACGCGAAGAGTCAGAAACAGGAGCTATTATCGATGATACCACATCATCTACTCCACCCGATACATCACAAATTGATAATTCTGAAAATTAATTCCTATGAATTTTGACCTGCCGATCCTGGCACCTTCTATTCTTGCCGCTGATTTCACGAAACTTGGAGAAGAGTTAAATACCTGCTCTGAGTCCGGAATTAATTGGTTCCACTGCGACATTATGGATGGCCATTTTGTTCCCAATATCAGTTATGGGCCGGGAATTGTGAGCGCGGTTCGCCAAACCGTCCCCGAAGCATTTCTGGATGTTCACTTAATGATTGAAAATCCGGATCAATATATAGAAGATTTTGCCGATGCCGGGTCTGACCTGATTTCGGTTCACTACGAAGCGTGTCCCCACCTACATCGTACCATTCAGAATATTAAAGACCACGGCTGCATGGCCGGTGTAGTGATCAATCCGGCAACAAGTGTTGAACTGTTAAAGCCCATTTTACCTGATGTGGATCTGGCTCTAATCATGAGTGTAAATCCAGGTTTTGGCGGTCAGTCGTTCATTGAGGCTAGTTTTGATAAAGTAGAAGAGCTTCGTGATCTCAGAAGTGAACTACGTGCCGATTTCCTAATTGAAATTGACGGTGGAGTCGGAACCAAAAACATCCAAAAACTTGTTCAAAAAGGTGTAGATGTGCTTGTTGCCGGAAGCAGTGTTTTTAAAGCACCAAACATATCTGAGCGAATTGAAGAGTTGAATAGTCTGGCTCTAAAAGGTTCGGAGAAAGTCGTTTAAATCAACTTCACATAGATTTCTTACATTTCAAATTAAAGACTCACTAAATCAGTTATCACCTATCGAAACATCTCAACAACTCATCGAAAAAACGATCTTTATTAAAGATCTCGATCCGGTTGTCATTCTCGGATTTGGAGATGAACATCTGAATCAGCTTGACCGGGCTTTCCCTTCAACAAAAATAACTGCGAGGGGAAATCGTATTAAAATACTCGGCCCGCAGGCAGAAGTTGGTGCCATAGAAGATATAATGGGTGAAATGATTTCCATTGCTCGTCAGACCGGCAATATCAAGCCGGCAGACCTCTCTACCCTGCTTGCCCTTGCCAATAAATCTGAAAGTGATATTGGATCCGCTTCTCAGCGAAAACCATTTATTGAGGACAAAGGAGATGTGATCATTCACACCCACACCGGAGAGGCCATCACAGCCAAAACCGGCGGTCAACGAAATATTATTCGGGCTTCAGAAAAGAATGATATCCTCTTCGCCATCGGACCGGCCGGAACCGGGAAAACCTATACATCTGTAGCTTTGGCCGTAAAGGCACTTAAAGAGCGAAAAGTGAAGAAAATTATCCTGGCAAGACCTGCCGTAGAAGCCGGCGAAAATCTCGGTTTTCTCCCCGGAGATCTGAAAGAGAAAGTAGATCCTTATCTTCGCCCTCTGTACGATGCATTGGAAGAGATGATTGAGTTCGACAAACTGGAATTTCAGCTTGCAAAAAATACGATTGAGATTGCTCCGCTGGCCTACATGCGCGGGCGTACACTCAACAACGCCTTTGTTATTCTGGACGAGGCTCAGAACGCTACCAATACTCAAATGAAGATGTTTCTGACGCGTATCGGATTCAACAGCAGGGCGATCATCACCGGAGACATCACACAGACAGACCTCCCCAAACGACAAGAATCGGGGCTGATCTCAATTCAAAAAATCTTAAAGGACATTGAAGGTATTTCGTTTGTCTATCTCGATCAGTCGGATGTTGTGCGCCATAAGCTGGTTCGCGACATCATTGATGCCTACGAAAAATTTGAAAACAAGTAAGTCCGCTCACCAAATTCATTTTTAAACATTCATCACCATGAGCCGTGTACATGTAACCCCGCTATATGAAGGAACATTTTCTGTGGGACTCGATAAAGATTTCAAACGAATAAACAGGGATGATCCGCCAAACCAAGGTGCACTTAAGCTCTCAATCAATCCATTCCTCATACAGGACGGTGACCGAAACATACTCTTTGATGTTGGATTGGGCGATCTGTTCGGTGCTGATACATCCATCGACACAATTCTCGAAAACCTGGAAGAGCAGGATGTGGAAGATTTTGAGATCACAGACATTTTTGCGAGCCATCTTCATTTCGATCATATTGGAGGATTGGCTCATAGAAAAAATGGCTATTGGGAATTGACATTTCCTGAGGCAAAAGTATGGGTTTCGGGTCAAGAGTGGGAAAAACTGCGATCCATCATCGACAATAAAAGTGAAGATGAAATCGACTTTTTTAACTTTTTGGATGCTCATGCCGATTTAGGGTTTCTGAAGCAGGAAGGTAACCCGATTGAGTATGTTCGAACCAAAACTATTGGCGGGCATACCGAATTTCACCAGGCACTTTTTTATGAAAATGGAGAAAATAAATTTATTATGGCAGGTGATGTGGTTGGCCGAAGAAGTGCAATTAACCGCACATTTGAAGCCAAATACGATTTCGATCCCCAAAAGAGTTCTCAAAACCGGAAAGAACTTCAAAAGGTTGCATACAAAGAGGGATATACATTTTTAACCTACCACGAAACTGACCATCCGATGTTTAAACTAACCGGATTTGATGAAAATAAAGGTTACATCATAGAGAATGTATCATGACGAAACTTCCGAATTACATTGACGGGATTAAAAATTTTCTGACGGATAACGAATTCCCGGACAAGATTGAAGCAGTCGTAATTCTGGGGTCCGGTTTGGGTGATTTTTCGACCACAATTGATGAACCTTTTTCGGTTCCCTACAATCAAATTCCAAACTTTCCCCACTCCAGCGTGGCAGGCCATGCAGGTGAGCTTTTTACGGGCTTGGTGAATGGGAAGAAGGTTATCGCATTTTCGGGCCGATTTCATCATTATGAAGGATATCCGCTCTCTAAAACCGTACTGCCGGTTCACCTGGCCAAGGCGTTCAATGCGAAAAAACTAATCGTTTCCAATGCGGCCGGTGCCATTAACACCAATTTTAAGGTTGGCGATCTGATGGTTATCGACGATGTATTCCGGGTTTTTCATAAAGTAGCCCCGGCTCCCTCCGAACGCTTTCAGTATAATTTGCAGCAAACAGCAGACAGAGTTCGGGAAATTGCTGCATCGATCGGTTTGGAAGTACAGCGCGGCACCTACCTATTCGCAAAAGGACCAAGTTATGAGACCAAAGCAGAAATCAGGGCGTTTCGAGTGATGGGAGCGGATGTAGTAGGTATGAGTACGGCTCCGGAGCTAATCGAAGCATCCCGGTTGAATTTACCTGCTGCTGCCATATCGCTGGTCACCAATATGGCAGCCGGAGTTCTCAAACAGAAACTGGATCACTCCGAAGTGAAGGTTGCAGCCGAAAGCCGTAAAGAAGATTTTGCGCGGTTGGTTAATGAGCTTATTGATAGGCTTTGAGTGAAATTAGTTGACACCCCTCTTACTCTCCCCTTGTTAGGGGAAAACTTTTGGCAGATCAGAGCAGACTTTTCTGTTTTCCATACCGGTTCAGGTACTCTTTCAGTTTGACTTTTTTGCGAGTACTTTCACTGGTCATGTACCTCAATTTCCCAAAAATGGGTCTCTCCTGCCATGCCCGATCAAATCTTCCAAGGCACCAGAAAATACCGGAGTAACTGTTGGGATCACGCCCATCGATAGCGTACGTGTTGTTCAGATCAATCAGATATTGAGCCGCAGTCTCATAATCGGGCGTCCACTCAATCACTTTTTTTCCCCAGAGCATTCGCAGATAGTTATGGATAATGCCTTCTTCACGAAGCTGCGTTTGCGCTGCATTCCAGATCTCGTCATGTGTTTGTGAGTTTTTCAGTTCATCATAGCTGTAAACCCACTCCCTCGGGTCGTCACGGTGCTCATCCATTGTCTTCTGTACCCAATCGGGTAAACTGTCTATCCTGTCATAGTCAGCCCTGTGGTGGGCAAAATGAAAGCCAACTTCGCGCCACGTAATCACCTCATCCAGAAATCCGTCAATATTTGGATTGCCGTTAAAAAAACCTCCGGTTGATCCCTTATTAAAAGTGATCTTATCAAGGTCCCATCCATCTGGCTGATGATCGAGTACTGCCTTCACAATTTCGTACTCCGAAACTTTTCCAAAATGAAGCCAGGGGCTGAGCTGACTCGTTTTCTGTTCATCGGGATCATTGCGCTTTTCATCATACTCAAGCAAACCGTTTTTAATGAACTGCCCCATCATCCCCAAACCCGCAGAGCGGCCTCCCTGCCAGTCAATAGGCTTTACTGAATGATCAATATTCAGCTTAGAAATAAATCCCGGAATATTATATAACGCATTTTCAGCATCAGGGATGTTCTCAAAAAAAGCTTCAGGCAGATCTACTTGTTGACGATTTTCCAGATCATCCAGTGGATTCCGTTTTGGTGGATTCGTAAACGCCTCTATAAAATTCTTCTGCATGATTTTTCGGAAAAAATAGGCGCTGTATGGATCTTTATCTGTGAGGCCGAGTGGAATCAATCCGTTGCTATCAACAGTGATATACGGAATTATCATCTCTTTCGGATACTGTTCATTCCGTTTACGCATGATGAATACCGGATATTCATCAGTTAACAATAGTGACGCATTCGAAGCCAGATTTCTCAATAGTTTATCATACTGACCGGCCTTCTCTTCAACGAAAGAGATATAGTTCAAATCCAGATCCGTCGCATACTCCAAATGCTCCTTCATCCCCTGCATCATAAATGTGTGAGACCGGTCTGTAGCCCAGGGATAATCGCATGAAAATGCTTCCAGAATCAGAAGTGGTTTTCCCAGTTTATTGGCCCAGCCTACGGCGTACTCCAATGCAAAATTGTAGTGGAATCGCCGGTTGATCTGCATCCAGTAGAGAACATATTCTCCATCCGGATTTGGTTCTCTTTCGTTTCGTTTAAAGACTCTGTAGCTGTTGAAATTTTTCATAGAGTTGAAAACGATAATTTGAAATGAGGCATTCCAAAAACCTAAATAATAACATTGAGTCATCGAATGAAACTTAATCATCCGATGACTGCAAAATTCCTGTGCTTAAACCAACTCTTTCTGCTTCTCAGCTCTCTTTCTCTCGTTGTGATCCAGATAGAGCTTTCGGATTCGAAGACTCTTGGGTGTAACTTCGAGCAGTTCGTCATTATCAATAAACTCGATGCACTGCTCAAGACTCATTTTTTTAGCCTGTGAGATTTTTACTGAGTCGGCCGTTTGTGTAGCCCGGTGGTTCGTCAGGTTTTTCTTTTTCACTACATTCACAACCAGATCATCAGCTCGCTTATTGATCCCGACCACTTGCCCCATATAGACCGGATCTCCGGGCACAACGATAAACTGTCCGCGATCCTGTAGCCCTTCCAGGGCATACGGTGTCACATCCCCTTGCTCAAGTGAGATTAACGCACCGCGATTCCTGCCCGGAATCTCTCCTGCAAAAGGCTCATAGCCATCAAATTGCTGGTGCATAATTCCGGTACCTCGGGTTTCGGTCATCATCTCACCTCTAAAACCGATCAAGCCTCGCGAAGGCACTTTAAACTCAATACGGTGGTTTTCTCCTTCCTGAACCATGGAGGTCATGATCCCTTTACGTTTTTGAATATTATCGATCACCTTGTTGCTGTAATCGGAATGGACGTCAATGACCACCTCTTCAAACGGTTCATGGGTTTGACCGTCAATTTCTCTCAGTAGTACTTCCGGTCGGGAAACGGCAAACTCATACCCTTCCCGGCGCATTGTTTCAATCAGAATAGCCAATTGCAGCTCACCGCGTCCGGCCACTTTAAAAATATCCGGATTATCAGTCTGCTCTACCTGAATCGATACGTTGGTCCGAATCTCTTTGTGTAAACGATCCTTAATTTGGTTGGATGTCACATAATCCCCTTCACGCCCTGCAAAAGGTGAATTGTTTACACGAAAATACATCGCCATTGTAGGCTGATCGATATCGTAATACTCAATCGGAGTCGGATCTGAAACGTGAGTCAGTGTATCTCCTATCTCCACATCTTCATATCCGGCCATCGCAAAAATATCGCCCGCTAGCGCTTTATCAACCGGCTCTCGGTTCAATCCGTTAAACGTAAAAAGTTTTGTGGCTTTTGCTTTCACCTTCTGATTTCCCTTGCGATCCATCAGCACAATTTCCTGGTTGGTTTTGATGGTCCCCTGCTCCACTCGGCCAATCGCAATTCGCCCAACATAGTCGTTCCAGTCCACGCTGCTCACCAGCATTTTAAACGGGGCATCACTCACCTGTTCCGGTGCAGGAATATGATTTACGATCAGTTCAAAAAGCGGACTCAAATCTTCGTTGTCATCGTCCAGTTCAGTCTTTGCGATTCCATCAATTCCAATTGCGTACAGAACGGGAAAATCAAGCTGATCGTCATTTGCATCGAGTGACACAAAAAGGTCAAAAATTTCATTCAACACCGCATCAGGCCGAGCATCCTTCCGGTCAATTTTGTTGATGAGAACAATGGGCTGATATCCAAGCTCCAGAGACTTACGAAGCACAAATTTTGTCTGTGGTAATGGACCTTCAGCAGCATCTACCAGAAGAATTACACCGTTCACCATCTTCAAAATCCGCTCCACCTCACCGCCAAAATCGGCGTGACCCGGTGTATCTACGATATTGATTTTCGTGTCGTTCCACAGCACTGCCGTGTTTTTTGAGCTGATTGTGATTCCCTTCTCTTTTTCAAGGTCACCGGAGTCCATCACTCTCTCATCAACTTGTTGATTCTCTCTGAATGTACCGCTCTGCCGCAGCATCTGATCCACCAAGGTGGTTTTTCCGTGATCTACGTGGGCGATAATGGCTATGTTTCTGATATCTTGTGTCATAAAAATTGAAATTGAACTGCCGACTTTGCGGCAATTCTTGAAATATTTAATTGAAAAAGTTTACAGCTTCCTAAAATAAGCTTTTATTACGAGAGTTCGATATTATTTCTGTATTAACCTTTCAGAACAATTTTACTTATGGATTTACAATTTGAAGGACAACGATTTATCGTCTGCGGAGCAAGCAGCGGATTTGGAGAAGCCATTGCACGACAAATGCTAAAGGAGGGTGCAAATGTGGTATTGGTAGCCCGACGCGGTAACCTGCTTAGAGAAAATTTCGGCCACTATGAAGATCAAACAGATATTATTGAAGGGAGCATTCTCTATGATGACACCTTGAAAAAGATCGAAAAGAGTGTTCAGAAAAAACCGTTTCATGGAATCGTTTTGAATGCAGGCGGTCCCCCCACCGGAACTCCTTTAAAAACAGACCTGGCCGACTGGGATGCCGCATGGCAACTTGTAATGCGCTGGAAAATAGACCTTACTCTTCGCTTAGCTCCTCTTCTCGTGGAAAAGAAATATGGCCGGATTCTCTTTATTGAAAGTCAGTCTGTAAAGCAGCCGCTACCTGCATTGACTCTTAGTAACTCCTTCCGTGCCGGGGTTGTAGGATTTGCAAAATCTCTGGCGCTTGAGATTGCGGAAAATGGAGTCACGGTCAATGTTCTGGCACCTGGTTCTCACGAAACTCCGGCTATTGAGCGGGTCATCAAAAACAACAGCAGCCTAAAAGGTATTTCTTATGATAAAGCCAAGGAAGAGATGGTGGAAAATATCCCCGTCAAACGCATGGGTAAAGCGGAGGAGTTTGCATCTCTTGCTGCTTGGCTTCTTTCTCCGCACAGCGGATATGTAACAGGGCAAACCATCAGCCATGACGGCGGATCCATCAAAGGAATTTTCGGATAGTTTATGAGTGTCATTCAGAAATCAATTGCCTTATCACCCAAACCTCGCGGGTTTCACTTGATTACAGATGAAATTTTAGAAAAAATTCCAGAACTCACAAATATCCGAACTGGAATTGCTCATATTTTCATTCAACATACCAGCGCCGGTTTAACCATCAATGAGAACGCGGATCCATCCGTTCGCAGGGATTTTGAGTCGCACTTTAATCGCATGGTTCCGGAAGATCCCTCACTTTTTGAGCATACTTTGGAGGGTCCGGATGATATGACATCTCACATCAAGAGTTCCATGCTGGGACACTCCGTTTCTGTTCCTGTCACAAACGGTAGATTTAATCTTGGTACCTGGCAGGGTATTTATCTGTGTGAGCACAGAAACCGGGGTGGAGCGAGGAAGTTGATTATAACAGTGTACGGTCAAAATTCTGAGTAGACCTGGTCAATTCGAATTCCTTGCCCAAACCCATTCATCTTCAAGACTTCTGAAGATCATCCAATCAAACTCTTCATGAATCAATGCAATACATTCGGAAGGATTCAACAAGATGTCTGCGTGATTTCTTATCTCTTGAAATGACATGGACAAAACCGGTGTATAGATCGGATAGCAAACCAGGCACTTGTCAGCTTCAGAAATATCCAGTCGAGTGACAGCGGCATCCAAGATATTTGATAAATCAGATGTGATGGATTTTAATGAGCCCCCTTCTGGAAAATATCTCAGGCTTTGTCGTGAGGGGAAATAGTCTTCCATCTTTTGGTGAATAGGAAGTGTCGCTGCTTCTGTTACATCAGACAGTAAACTCTGCTCATCATCCGGCAGCAGCGCCATCAGAGCCTCTTCAAAAAGTTTACGTTCGTTGCCAAATGTAACTGCAAGACTTTCAACCTCAAGTACGGCACCGTCTCTCTTCAAGGGGAGATATACATCGAGCCATGGAATAACATGATCCTGACAGTATTCCGTTATTTCCCGGAGTTTTTTATTTCGCTCCCGTTTTGCTAATAGCTTATTCTTGCGCGATTCTTCCATGGTTTAAATGTAATCAGAAACACGCAATATTTGTGATGATTCAGAAAAAGGTTCAAATACTTTTCTTTAGCTTCAGCATGCGCGTCCACACATCCAGCCGATTGGGCTGCAGTTCATCATCCATCATCGATACTTTCTTTACATCCTCCACCGAGTAGAATGCATTCGGTGCAAACTCATTCACAACATCAGACAGCTCCTGCCATCTTTTTCTTTTTGCTACCGTAAACAGAACATTGACGGGGCCGAACTTACCTTCGCCGGGCACAACGGTAACTCGAAAGTCACGGTTCATCAGCTCTTCGGCAAGGTTTGAGTTCTCCTGGTTAACAATAATCCGGTAGATCTGAACCCCCATCTTCATCTTCTCTTCGATATACATGCCCACAAAGTTACCAGTAGCAAAACCGCCGGCAAAAGCTACGTAGTTCATCCAGTTGTCAAGATTTTGAAAAATCTGTGCCACAATGATGATCCAGATCAACACTTCAATAAAGCCAAGAATGGTTGCTTTTCCTCTGTACCCCTTCGAAACGAACATAATTCGAATGGTTCCGATACTCACATCCAGGATACGGGCAAAGAAGATGAACAGTGGGATAAATGCGGTGGGAATAAACTCTAAAACCAGAAAAGACATGATGTACCTGATTGGGATAAAAAAATAGGATGCTATTCGCGGAACAGCATCCTCTTATTTAGTGCGGAGAGAGAGGGATTCGAACCCTCGAAACCCCTTTCGGGGTTTACTCCCTTAGCAGGGGAGCGCTTTCGACCACTCAGCCATCTCTCCGTGATCGAATTCATTTCTCATCTTTTTGAGAGCATCAAATATATGAAGCTTTTCAAGCCCTTTGCAACCTTGATTTGAAATAAATTCAAAGTTAGCATGGATTAACTATTTAATTGATTTGTAATTAATGAATAACCGTTAATTAGAAGTCAAGAGTCCTCACCGGCCGTCTGTATGTAAATCTGCCCGAGATTTCGACCCTCTTGGGCAAAATCCAGACCGTAACCCAGCACAAACAGGTTTGGAATTTTAAATGCCGTAAAGTCTATCTGTACATCGTGCTGCGTGGATTCCGCTTTATGGAGTAGCGTAACCACAGTCAGTGATGCGGGCTGATGCTGTTTTAACTTCTCAACCAGATATTTCATAGAGAGTCCGGTGTCAACAATATCTTCCACGATGATTACATGCCGGTCTTGAATATCAGCATCGATCTGTTTAAGATCGTGTACCTGTCCGGATGACACTTTTTCATCCCCATAGCTGCTCAGTTTCATAAAATCCACTTCACAAGGAATGTTTACATAACGCATCAAATCAGCCAGAAAAATGTATGAGCCATTTAGCACGCCAATAAAAATCGGCCGCTTATCCTGAAACTTCGTGCTCAGTTGTTTACCAATCTGCTTTATTCTCTGTTGAATCTCTTCTTGAGTGAGATAGATGCGAAAACTCTCACCTTTTACATTTATTTTTTCAGGAAGATATTGGCCCATGAAATTTTTTATGTATTTCGAATGACAAGTACTTTTTCTGTATCGGATGAACATCGAACTGTTTCAGACACCGTTCCGATCTGATCATCTGACGTGTTGTGCGGGAATATAACGGCACTGACAGTTTCATCAAAAGATTCTATCAAGAAAGCTTCCGATTTTTGAGCTGATGAAATTTTTCTGTTTGTCAGGTGATTCGAGATGAGCTGGGTACCCTCCATTCCCAACGGCTGAAATCTGTCACCCTCTTTCCACTGTCTTACAGTAATCGGAAAACTCAATTTATTGAGATCCAAGTAGAGAGCTTCACTCTCATAAGAAGAGGAATACTTCTCTATGGTGAATTGAACTCCATACACAGCACCAAGATCCTGAAGATCTTCCCTTTTTATAACTACCTGTGAGATCGTTGAACCAGCCGTTTTACGAATAACCAATTCATCCCGGTCTCGCATGATTTCATACTTTGATGATAGCTGAATGGCTTTGCCCGACTGTAGCTCCGTAAGCTGTTGTGCTATCTGAGTTAATGAACTGCTCGGGTCCACTCCTGCTTTTTCCCTTTGAATAAACTGATAGAGGATCACCGGACGTATCAACTCCGGCAGGTTCTTGAATGAATCAAAGTCCAGAGAATGTCCATCGTTCAGCGTTTGACTCAACAACTCTTTTGCCATCAGCTCATACTCGGATGCCCGCCTGGGAAGTTTTAAAATATTTTCTCTCCAGCCCGGAAAAAAATTGTGTAGTTCAGGAAACCAGTTATGGCGTAGAAAATTTCGCGCATACGTTGACTCTTCGTTACTTCCGTCAATCCGATAAGGTATATTCAACTCCTCTACAAACGTGAGAATATCAGATTTAGAGAGATCCAGGAGCGGGCGCCAAAGCTGATTCTCAAGCGGCTGGATTCCCTGCCATGCCTGCATCCCTGCCCCTCTTAAAATTCGCTGAAGGATTGTTTCAATCTGATCATCCTGGTGGTGAGCGGTTACAATAAAATCTGCCTCAAATTCCTCCTTTAAATCCGAAAATATTTCATAGCGCCGGTCTCTTGCCCAAGCCTGAAAATTTGCACCTGAAATCTCTTTATCAAGTCGGACGGATACACATTCGAACCCCCAGAATACGCTCATTTTTTCTACCAGCCGTTGATCTTTTTCAGACTCCTCACCCCGTAACTGATAGTTACAGTGAACCATAACAGCATCTATCTCAAAACGATGCAGAAGGTACATTAAAGCCATGGAATCCGGCCCACCGCTGATTCCGGCAATCAACTTTGAAGAGTCGGGCAGTAAGTTATCAACGGATTTTTGAAATGCTTTCGCTACCGGAGATGATTCGAATTTGCTCATGTGAATAGGTGTTCAGCTCCAAATTGTTATTTAATACCAATAACTCACCTTTTTCATTAACTCCCAAAAATTTGTACCGATCATCAAGTAATTCATTATCAATTTTCAGCCGAACCCATTCGCCATATCCAATGAGGTTTCGACTGATCGATTTATGAAGTTCAGAATCTCCGGCAGCCCAGTTTTCATATATCATTTCGCAGGCATTTAAAACTTCCGCCAGTAACTGCTCACGATGTATTTCTTTCGATGAAACCTGACATAAAGCGGCAACCTCACCCTCCAACTCTTTCGGAAAGTTCTCCTGAAAAATATTGAGCCCGACCCCAATTAATGTTCGTTCAGGACGAACTCCCAGAAATGTACACTCTGTCAATACACCTCCGATTTTTTTTGAACCCACGTAGAGATCATTAGGCCATTTCAGAAAGACCGCCTCATATGTATATCTTCTCAAAACAGTCAAAACACCATAGGCAAATGCCAATGTCAGAAGTGATAACCGATCTGCTTTCCCCGGTTTGAAGGCGGCTGTGAATGTCAGATTAAGTCCGGGATCGGCAATCCATTTTTTTTGATGCTGTCCCCGCCCTTCGGTCTGATGATTCGCTACAACAACTTCTCCGTGAGTCAATTCATTCTCAGGGATCCGTTTCAGATAGGAATTGGTTGAGCCGACCTCTTCAATAAAATGAAAAGTTCTACCGAGCCATTTCGTTTTTAGATTCTCTTTAAATTGCTCGGTATGAAAAGGCCTGCTCCCCATGATCATTATTTACCGGTTATTACCACTGAGTCTTCACTGCCAAACTCGTTGGGTACATATTGATCTGCATGGTCATCATTTTCCCAATGTTCACCGTCAATCAGATATCGGAATTTGTAGTTCGATTCAGGTTTTAATCGTTTTGTAATCTCCCAGTTCCCTTTTTTATTCTTTTTCATTGAATCTGTTTTTCGGTCCCAGTCATTGAAATCACCGACCAGCTTAACTTCTTGATCGGCCCACTCACCGGGCAGTGTAAACGTTACCTTACAAACAGTTCTCTTTGGTGTATATGCTTTACTTAACATGATGATTGAATTTTTTTCAGTTGATTCACCATATTAACTAATTATTTTACTTAAGAAAAGATTATTACAAAGATGATTTCTTTACAAACATCCTATTTGCGGATATTTTTAAGGTGATTTTGCAATAAAGCCTTAAATTATCAACTATGGAAACGGTTCCTGATTAAGCTCCGTCGATGGATAATCATCAACCGCATAAACTGTTATGGTTTTTAATTTAAATCAGATGAAGAGAGCTTTGCAATACCATCTTATAAGAGATCAGACAAACTGATTTAACAATTTTTCTGCCTCTAAGGGTGAGTTTGCACTGAGTACAGAATCAGCCAGTAACTGCATCTCATCGAGAGTGTGATCGCAAAGAAAAGCTTTTACTGCCGGAAGTGCAGACGTAGTCATACTTAAACTATTGATCCCCATTCCAATCAGGCAGGCGGCCTCTTTCGGTTTCGATGCCATTTCACCGCATACCGCAACGGGCACTCCATGTTTATCGGCACCGACCTTGGTCATTTGAATCAGCTTCCAAACTGCCGGGTGATTTGGTTGAAAAAGATCTGAAATCCTTTCATTCCCACGATCAACAGCCAGAGTGTACTGCGTTAAATCATTCGTACCGATACTAAAAAAATCTACATTTTCAGCGAACTGCTCAGCGAGGAGTGCCGCACTGGGCACCTCAATCATAATCCCAATTGGCAATTCGGAGTCGATATTCACAGACCCCTTCTCAAGTTTTGTCCTGATATTCTCAGCTGCCTTCTTCAGTTTATTCAATTCACTCATGCATGAAATCATCGGAACCAACATTTTTATCTGACCAGGAAACTCTCCGGACAAACGATAAATGGCCTCCAGTTGGTTATCCAGTAGATCTTGCCTGTCAAGCAACATTCTGATACCACGCCACCCCAAAAAAGGGTTCGCTTCTAAATCGGAGTCTCCGATAAGTTTATCCCCTCCGGCATCAAACAGCCGAATCGTTACTTCAGAACCACCGCTGGCCTGAACTACTTCCCGATAAAATTTCAATTGAGCTTCAACATCAAAGCCGGTTTTTTGAAACAAGATCGTTTCTGTTCGAAGAAGCCCTACCCCGTGTGCACCATGTTTTTCAATTCTTGGCAGCTCTTCAAGAAACTCCACATTCGCCTGAAGATGAAATGGAGAGCCACATCGAGTTTCGCTGGGCTGATCAATAATCTTTAGCGATTCTTGGTAGAGCCGTTCCTGTTCCTCTTTTCTGTCCCGATAGTATCGGCTTTCTCGCTCATCGGGTCTGATGATTACCTTTCCAGTATCGCCATCAACAAAAACTTCCTCGCCTTTCAGCAACTTTTTTCGGTTCCATTTCACATTGATGACGCAGGGAATATCAAGTGACTGGGATAGAATTACCGCGTGGGAGGTCAGTCCACCCTTCTCCATAACAACACCGGCAATATTCTGGCGACTCAGTTCAATCATCTTTGTCGGTGAAATATTTGAAGCGAAAATGACAGAGTTTTCTGTCACCTCCGTTTCCCGGCGGCGGTTTCTCACAATATCTATTAGCTGATCACGAATGGCAATCAGATCAATTGTTCGGTCATTCAGCCATTCCGAATCAGCATTCTCCATAACATGGATATACTCATTAAATGTGCTGTAGATCGCATATTCAGACCGGTATAGCTCATTCTTTATCTTATGCTGAATGGATTTATTCAGCTCGGGATCTTTCAGTGTCTCGATCTGTGCATCTAAAATTTCGGCAACTTCTCCCGATTCACTTTTTTTCAAACGTTCAAATTTCTCTCTCAAATAGTTGATGGAGCGTCTGAACCGATCCAGGTGTCCCTCCACCTCGTTGGTCTGAATCTTTTCTGGGCTAACATCTTCTGTATTGTCTTCCAGTATATAGGCATTGCCAAGGCCAATCCCTCTTGAAGCAGGTATACCTGTTAGCTCAATACGACTCCTCATAACCATTAGTTAGGTTGAAACTTATTCTCAAACAGCTCAGAAATAATTTTAAGTGCTTCCTCTTCGTCAGGGCCGTCAAATATCAACTCCATTTCGGCACCACTTTCTGCCGCGAGGGTCATGACCCCCAAAATACTTTTGCCGTTTACTTTATACCCATACATACTAATGTAAAAATCTGAATCAAATTTAGATGCGGTTTTTACTAATACTGATGATGGGCGAGCATGCAACCCGGCTTCATTTTTAACTGTTACTTTCTTCTTTACCATCTGATGAAATCATTAAATCCGGCTGGGGAAATTATCATACAGCCTGTTTGTCACTGTACAATTAAGAAGTACAAAAACGGTGTTAAATCGTTCGCCTGCAAGAAAATTTTTGCAATTATTTGCACATTCTCACTGTCAGAGATCAACTGTAGAAAATAACAAAAATTACTCGAACACATAGCATCCGAGTCAATCAAATTAACGGAAGTTTAACAATTACTGATAGTCTAAAATATCCGCAGGAGTAGTCCATTAAGAATGGAGATGAAGAGAGCAAAAAACAGAGCCCACCAGAAACTTTTTAACGAAAAGCCCTCAACAAGTTTATCTATTAGCATAAGCATCCAGGCATTAATTACCCAGACAAACAGCCCCAGCGTAATAATCGTCAACGGAAGGGTAAGCAGCACGATGAATGGTTTAATAAATACGTTGATTAAAGCCAGCAGAATGGCTACACCCAATGCCGTTAAATAGTTTTTAACCTTTACACCATCTAACAAATAGGCACCGAAGAAAATAACCAAGCTGTTGATTAATAGTATTTTTAACATGGGAATCGGATTTAGTACTTTTCCTGAAATTTTCTGCTAATACAAACCTGATTAGCTTTACGGGGTTTTAACATAAAAGTTTAATAATTCATGCAATTTACCCGATTCAAAGGTCTTCAAAATATGCCTTCAACCGACCTTTACGAGATTCTGAAACTGCGACAGGATATTTTCATCATAGAGCAGACATGCATCTATGATGATATTGACGGGCGAGATTCTCATTCAGACCATCTGCTGCTAAAAGAGGATGGTAATCTAATCGCGTACAGCAGGATAGTGCCACCGGGCGATAAATTCAGCGATGTATACATTGGGAGAATTGTCGTCCATAAAGATCATAGGGGCAGAGGATTGGGAAAAATGGTCGTAAAAGAATCCCTCAAATGGGTTCATGAAATGGAGTATGATCGTGTATTTATAGAAGCACAAGCTCATCTGAAATCCTTCTATAAGGAGCTCGGTTTTGCACCTTGCAGCGACGTTTATGATGAGGACGGAATTCCTCACCTGCAGATGGTACAACAACTATGAGTACCTTTCTCTCACTTTGCCTACTCTCTTAATCGCATCATCACATAGATCTTTCAGCTCATTTATCAAGATAGCCAGCTCTTTTTCAATGACCTGTTCACGGCCTGCCATCTCTTCAATTTTTTTAGCCAGCTCTGTGGCTTGCTCCATACCAATATATGTGAATGTTGGTTTAAGGGTATGAGAGCTGCTCTTTACAAGATTATATTTGCCCTGATTAAAATACTCAAGAATTTGATCCATCAATTCGGGAGTTTGATCCAGAAATAGGTCCAGCATCTCTACTATCAGCTCCTGGTCACCACCCGTCATCTCTTCAAGATTGTTTAATAATTCATCGGGCTCCTGACCATCATCTTCTGGAAGCTGCTCACCGCTCTCCCTGTCAACAACATATTTTTTGAAATTTTCGTAGATCTGGTTGTATGTGAATGGCTTTGCCATAAACCCATCCATTCCGGCCTCTCTGCACTCTTCAATATCCCGATCCAACACAGATGCCGTGATTGCAACGATCGGTGTGTGAATTCCCTTTTTCTCTTCTCGACCCCGAATTTTACGGGTTGCTTCTAGCCCACCCATTCCCGGCATGTGAACATCCATAAAAATAGCTAAATAATTGTGATGCTCACTCAATTGAAGAGCTTCAGCACCATCTTCGGCTTCATCTACTTCAACCCCCAAACGCTTCAGCATACCTTTCACAATTCTGCGATTCAGAGGATAGTCATCCACAATTAAGATTTTATGTCCGGAAAACTCTTCCTCATCAGACTCCTGCTGATCCAGCGATTTGTACTCTGTGGACGACCCTGGAAGTTCAAACGGTAACAGCAGTGTCACCGTTGTTCCTTTCCCAATTTCACTCTCCACATCAATCCGGCCATCCATATGCCCAACCAGTTGCTTCACTATAGAAAGTCCAATTCCGGTACCTCCATACTTGTACAACCTGGACTTGAACGCCTGATTAAAACTCTCAAACACATCCTCAACCATCGATTCAGGAATACCGATTCCTGAGTCTTTTACTTTTATTTCAACCGGTACCCTTCCATTTTCAGGCTTCAAGGCCCTGGCCAAAATAGTTACCGTCCCTTCGTTGGTAAATTTGATGGAGTTACCAATCAGGTTCATTAAAATTTGTGTCAGTCGGACAGAATCTCCCAAAAGTTGTGAGGGAAATTTATCTGATACTACGAGTTCTAGCTTTAAACCTTTTTCTTCGGCTCTCCCCTTTATTGTCTCAAGCAGGCCGCTCAGCTGTTTTTGAAGGTTAAACTTCCTGTTCTCGAGCTTGAACTGGGTTGATTTCAGGAAGTTAAATTCCAGAATATCGTTGATGATTGCTAAAAGGTTTTCAGCAGAGTGCCGAACTTCTTCTACATAGTCTGCCTGTTCCTCACTCAACTCTGTTCCTTCCAGTAGTTGAGCTGTACCAAGTATGCCGTTTAGGGGGGTTCTCATCTCATGGCTCATATTCGCCAGAAATTTATCCTTCACTACTTTTGACTCCTCCGCTGATTCAACTGCCTTCGTCAGTTCTCTCTCCCTTCTTTTTCGAATTGTGATATCCTTAATAAGAATCACACAAAACTTTTCATCGCCGTCATCTATGGAGTATGACTTCACGATAGCCCAAAATGGATTACCGGCAGCTGTCAGCCCGGAACACTCCTTTTCGAACGTTTCACTCTGATTAAAACTTTTCAGAATGGACTGATAAATGTTGTCAGCAGTAGTTTTATTGGCTGTTAATCGTGGTTTAGCTCCCACAACATCCTCTTCTGCCTGTTCGGTGAGTGAGTAGTAGGTTTGATTGGCATACAGAGTCCTCAACTCACCATCAGACGGTTCACAGATAAGACAAGCATCAAACGTGTAGTTGAGAAGCTTAGAAATGAGTGTAGCATGTTTTTGAAGAAATTCTATGTCACCGCTCATGATAAAACTTTTCTATTTACCCCTTTCAAGAAGGTATAAAAAATTACGGTGGACTACGTCATGGCTACACCATGCAAAGTAAACTTTCAGCCGGTAAAAATAACAATTGCGATAACTACGAGCAGAGCTACCTTAAAGAGTAATGTTTTCCAGTTTTTCATCAGAGAACACAAAATTTTAAAAGAGTGGCTTTGTGGGACTATTCTATCTAAATAGAACCGTAGCCAAAATCAAGTTTTTGTTTATCACCATCACAACTATTTACAATTTTTTGAATGAGCCTTTCACAGCTTTTGTAATGTTGTGTACTTAATAAGAGTTTTTAGAAAGGAATTTGTTACAAGAAATCATCTATTTTGTTCCTGATTCATCAATATTTTTTGTCTGCAATCTTCGGGAGTTTCCTACAACATTGATGGAACTCAGAGCCATGGCAATTTCAGCCAGAACGGGATGCATCCAGCCAACCATTGCAACAGGCAGCATTACCAAATTATAGAAAAATGCCCAGAAGAGATTTTGACGAATTTTCTTGAATGTCTCCCTGCTCAAGTTTATAGCCCGCAATATTGCTTGCGGGTTGCCATCTATAAGAATCATACTGCCTGATTCAATTGCAATGTCAGTCCCGGTTCCGAGGGCGATTCCAACATCAGATTGGGTTAATGCAGGCGCATCATTAATTCCGTCACCTACCATGGCCACCACTTCTCCCTTCTCTTGGAGCTGTCTGATAACGTCCGACTTTTCACCGGGTTTTACTTGAGCATAAAACTCATTGATTCCGATCTCTTTTGAAATAATTTCAGCAACTTTCTCTTGATCTCCCGTCAGCATCACCGTTTTATACCCTTTCTTGTGCAGTGACGCGATGACTTCGGGAGTCTCTTTTTTCAGAGTATCCTTTATACCGCAAAGTGCTTCAACTTTCTCACCAATAACCAAAAATATGGTTGTTTTCCCTGAAGCCAACAGTTTGGATGACTCTCGTTCCACTTCAGAGGTAAGTGCTACGGAGAATTTTTCAAGCAGATCTTTATTCCCAGCCAGAATTCGTTCACCATCCACCTCTCCTTTTACACCCATTCCGGTGAAGGACTCAAAATTTTCTACATCAGGCAGATCATCAATTCCGGTATAAGAAGTGATAGCCCTGCTTAGTGGATGCTCCGAAAGGTTCTCAATTGCTGCAATTCTCTTTTTCAGCAATTCATCTGCGTCTGTAAAACTAACCCAGTCCGTCACTTCAGGCTCACCTTTGGTCAGAGTTCCGGTCTTATCAAATACAAATGTTGTCACCTCTTCCAAGCGCTGAATCGCTTCACCTTTCCGGATTAAAATTCCATTCTCGGCACCAAGTCCGGTTCCAACCATCAGGGCGGTTGGGGTAGCTAAGCCCAGCGCACAGGGACATGCAATCACCAATACTGCAAGCGCTACAAAGAAAGCCTGACTGACCGGCTCAAGGTCGGTGATGATCCATGGCAAAAATGAGTCTGCCCAGACCAGAATCGGGCGTAACCCTTCCGGAAAGATCATCCATACGGCAAATGTAAATGCTGTTAAGGCCAGTACAACAGGCACAAAAATAGCCGTAACCCGATCCGCAAAATCCTGAATCGGTATTTTCGATCCCTGAGCCTCTTCCACCATCCGGATAACTTTGTTGAGGAACGTATTTTCGCCGACCTCCTTAGCCTGAACACGTATCGATCCTTCACTGTTTATCGTCCCGCCTATGACTTCATCCCCTTTCTCCCTCACTACCGGCATCGACTCTCCGGTTACCATCGATTCGTCAACTGAACTTTTGCCGTCTACAACCACACCGTCTGTTGGAATGGTTTCGCCCGGGCGGACAATCATCACATCCCCTTTTTTCAATTCACTTACTTCAATCTCTTCTTCCAGGCCATTTTTGATAATTCTTGCAGTTTTCGCTTCCAGTGTCAGAAGTTTAGTAATTGCATCCGATGCTCGGCCACGTGCCTTTGCTTCAATGTATCGGCCGGTCAAATGAAAAGACATGATCATAGCCGCAATCCCGGCAAAACTGTAGAATGGCGAGTGGACCCACCCAAACATATGAGCCAGGGATACAAATCCGGTAATGAGTGATGCCGTTGTTCCGAGAGCAATCAGCACATCCATGTTGGGTGTGAGATTTCGGCTGGAGATCAGTGCACTTCGAAGGGTTTCTAAGCCCGGCCCAAAAAGGACATAACCGGCACCGGCAACCATTGCAAACTCCATCACAAGGTGAGAAGTAAGATGAATTCCAAGCACCATGCTTAGAAACATCCAGAGCATCAGCGGGAGTGTTACAACCCAGCTCTGAACCATCTTTTTCTTAGCAGCCGAGAGCTTTTTCTCTTCTCTCTCCTTTTTTTGATCTAACTTATTTGCTTTTTTTTTTGCTGATCGATCACTTCGTAACCGGCACTCTCAATACTCTCTCGGATCTCATCTATTGAAATGATTGAAGAATCGTACTCAACAAAAGCCTTTTCTGCTGTAAGATTCACATTTGCCTGAATAATCCCCTCTCTTTTATTCAGTGCTTTTTCAACGGCTGAAGAGCATCCGGCACAGTGCATCCCTCCTATCTGAAGTGAGACCGATTCAGTTTTCTCTTCTTCAACTTCATACCCGGCATTTTCAATTGCTTCCCGAACTTTCTCATAAGGAAAGTCATCCCCTTCCACTTCAATTTCTGCACTCTCTGTGGTAAGCTGAACGTTTACATCCTTCACGTTATCCAGGCGACTCAATACTTTCTCAACAGCATTGACGCAACCTGCACAATGCATTCCGTTTATTTGAACACGTTTCTTCATTTTCTGCAATTCAGTTTTCACATTTTCTTTCTGTAATGAACTTACAAACTCACTGAACTGGAATCGTTATATCGGAAAGAGCAGGTTGTGTAAAATTTTTGGATTAAATCTGATCCAAAGGCTGACGGGCTTTTTGATCAGACTTCCTGTATTGTGTCACGGTCAACCCGGTCACTTTTTTGAACTGATTGGATAGATACTGTACGCTGCTGTATTTGAGCCTCCAAGCTATTTCACTCAGTGTCCATTTTTCGAAACCGAGCAACTCTTTCACTCTCTCTATTTTCATTTTAATGAGATGTGTCTCTACAGTTTCACCGGTCTGTTCTGAATATATCTTACTCAGATAAGAGTAGTTGTAGTTTGTTAACCGGGAGACAAATACCGACAATTTTTCCGGGTTCTGTTCCTTTTCCAGATGATCAACATATTTAATCAGAGCCGATTTTACTTCGTTCACAAGTTCCGTCTCCCGGTCAAAGATCAGTTCAAAGCCTTTATCCTGAAGACGTTGACTAAGAGTTAACATCTCTTGATCGGTCAACTTTCTGTCAACATGTACCGAGCCAAGCTCTACTTCGGCATTGGATATGTTCATCCCGGCAAGAATTCCCGAAACAGATTCCACGCATCGGGGACAAACCATATTTTTGACTGATAACTTCATACACTTGTAAACGAAATAAAATAGCTGAGAGTACTCTACTCAACAGTAACACTCTTAGCTAGGTTCCGCGGCTGGTCTACATTACACCCACGATTTACAGCTATGTAGTACGAGAGCAGCTGCAGCGGAATAACGGTTAGCAGAGGTGAAAACACATCATAGGTAGATGGTATAGAGATCGAATACTCAGATAGATCTTTTACATCGCTGTTCCCCTTATTCATGATGGAGATGATACGTCCCTTTCGTGCTTTCACCTCTTCTATGTTGGATATCATCTTGTCATTTGTGTGATCTGTTGCGGCAATTACAACCACCGGCATCATTTCATCGATCAGAGCGATTGGCCCATGTTTCATTTCTGCAGCAGGATACCCTTCTGCGTGGATATAAGAGATCTCCTTCAGCTTCAAAGCACCCTCAAGCGCAACAGGGAAATTGTAGCTTCGGCCCAGGTAAAGGAAATTCGGTGCATAAGTAAACATCTTCGCCATCTCTTTGGTTACATCATCGCACTCCTTTAAAATCTGATCTACTTTTTCCGGAATCGTATTCAGCTCCTTGATATATTTTTTCGCCTTTTCATTACTTATGTGCCCTTTTTTAATACCGAGAGCCAGCGCCATCATCGTTAATACCACAACCTGTGCAGTAAATGCTTTTGTGGAAGCTACCCCAATTTCCGGTCCGGCATGGGTAAATACCCCCGCATCGGTTTCGCGGGAGATCGTAGATCCCACAACATTGCAGATACCCAGAACCATCGCACCTCGCTCCTTCGCTTCACGAAGGGCCGCGAGAGTATCTGCCGTTTCACCACTTTGAGAGATCACCAACATCACATCGCCTTCTCCGATTAATGGATCACGATAGCGAAATTCAGATGCGTACTCTACCTCAACCGGTGTTTTGGCCAGATACTCGAAAAGATACTCACCCACCAGCCCGGAGTGCCAGCTGGTTCCGCATGCTGCAATGACAATTCGATTCGCGTTTGCAAGATCATCCATCACATCGGCAATTCCGCCAAGCTGCACGGTTCCCTTTTCCGGATCAATCCGCCCGCGCATACAGTCTGCCAGCGAACGGGGCTGTTCAAAAATCTCTTTTAGCATAAAGTGCGGATAACCGGCCTTTTCGATCTCCTCCAGGCTGATGGCAAGTTCATGTACCTCTTTGGTCAGAGCTACATCTTCAATTGTTTTTACCTCATATCCATCTCGAGTCACAACCGCCATTTCTCCGTCATCCAGGTAGACAACCTTGTTGGTGTACTCAACAATAGGTGACGCATCTGAAGCGATAAACATCTCATTCTCACCGATTCCAAGCAGCAAGGGTGAACCTTTTCGGGCAATGTAAATTTTTTCGGGTGTCTCCATATTTACAATGGCCAGCCCATATGTACCAACGATCTGCTTCAGAGTTAACTGAATTGCCTGTTCAAACGTAATTTCATCTGATGAAGAGTAAATCTCCTCCAGTAGCTGAGCGACAATCTCTGTATCGGTCTGACTTTTAAACGTCCGCCCTTTTTCCGTCAGCTTTTTTTTCAGAGAGGTGTAGTTTTCAATAATCCCATTGTGTACAACCGCAATATTCCCCGATTCACTCAGATGAGGATGTGAATTGATATCATTTGGTTCTCCATGAGTTGCCCAGCGTGTGTGGCCAATCCCAATGTTTCCTGCCAACCCATTTGCTTCAACTTTTTTATCTAAGTTGGCAACTTTCCCTTTCCCTTTTTGAATATTCAGCTCACCGTTCATAATGGCAACGCCGGCTGAATCATATCCGCGATACTCCAACCTTTTCAAACCTTTGATGAGTACCTGAGAAGCGTCTCTGTCACCTACATAACCTACAATTCCGCACATAAAATACCTTTATTTAATTTTCCGGCATCTTTATTTACCGGGTTCACTCTTTTTCTAATACTTTTGCGCCCACCTGTTCAAAAACGGTGTGCAATCTTCATAACGATTGTCAGATTTTTTTGCGTTATTTAAAACGTCAAACGAATTGATCTGACTAAAATTAATCCCCTGAAAAGGAAATAATAATATAATGAAATTACAATACTCCTTTTTTGAAGATCACTGCCTCGAGAATTTTCATCCTCTGACTCTTACCCGCCCCGTTTACGACCTGAGAGTGGGTATTTATACACTGGCTGAAAAATGGGCTTTCGTACTTGGAATACCTGAAAGTGTTCCGCTGTGTGGCCCAACCAGGCAGCACCTGAGAGGAGTGTTTGATCCCCCTTCTATTCATAAAGATCACGATGCCGTTCTCTGGATCAACCCGCGATTCCTACCGAATGTACATTTAAAAGAACAAATTGATGAATTAGAAATTTCTCAAGGGCTGACTTCCGGCTCGGTATTAGTGGCTGCACTGGTTTCAACCGAGATGCACAAAGAGTGGTGTAAAAATGGAATTGACGAAGAGTCGATCACTACTCAGCAGATTTCGTCAGAAGGGAGCGTAATTTTGAAAAACATCTGGGAACTGTTTCAGATAAATGGCAGCGAGATTCGGGAAGATATCCGCCGATCAGGGAAAATTGCCTACGGGGATGAAAAAATCTATCCAAACACCCTTTTTGTGAAACCGGAACAAATTTACATTGATGAAGATGCCGTGATTGAACCCGGTGCAATGCTCATTGCAGAGAAAGGCCCGATCTATATTGGTAAAAATGCCCAAATCATGGCCAATTCCGTGGTGCGGGGTCCCTCTTCAATTGGGGAAAAATCTGTGGTTAAAATGGGAGCAAAAATTTATGAAGACACCACCATCGGACCGGTTTGCAAAGTTGGCGGAGAGATTTCAAACGTAATTTTCCACTCCTATTCCAATAAAGCCCACGACGGATATGCCGGAAACTCAGTGTTTGGCCAATGGGTAAATCTCGGTGCTGACACCAACACATCGAACCTGAAAAATAACTACGGAACCGTTAAAGTGACCGAATGGACGTCCGGTAAAGAGATCGACTCCGGGCAGCAGTTTATCGGAACAATTATGGGTGACCACAGCAAAACGGGCATAAACTCTATGTTAAATACCGGAACCCTTTGCGGGGTCTGCTGCAATCTGTTTTCCGACGGATACCCACCAAAGTTCATTCCTTCATTCAGTTGGGTTAGCGGACAGAATATAGTTCCCTATCACTTCGAGAAAGCCATTGATGCAATGGAGAAAATGATGGATCGGCGTAATGTAAAACTGACTCCGTCTTATAAAAAAATGATGCAGGCTCTATTCGATTCCACCAGTTTCTGATCTGCATCCGTATTTTTTTAGGGGTTCGGCAGTTGGCAGCGGTCTATAAATCAGTGCACTTTTTAACATCATTGGAGCTATGTTTAAACGATCTATCGATTCATCTCGATTTGGTTTATACCTCGGGTTCGTACTATTCCTAATAATATTCTTTCTGCCTGCACCTGATGGGCTCGATCAAGCAGCCTGGCGGACCGCAGCCGTTGCAATTTTAATGGCCACATGGTGGATCACAGAAGCGATCCCCATTGCTGCAACCGCGCTGATGCCCATTGTTCTGTTTCCCATATTAGAAATTTCACCCATTGCCGAGGCAACCACGCCTTACGCCAATCCATTAATATTCCTTTTCATGGGCGGGTTTATTATAGCCATCGCCATGCAAACCTGGAACCTTCACAAGAGAATAGCCCTCAACATTGTCAGTTTTGTGGGGGTCAAGCCCTCATCCATTATTATTGGTTTTATTATCGCTTCTGCATTTTTAAGCATGTGGGTGAGTAATACGGCAACCGCACTGATGATGCTCCCTATTGCGGTTTCAGTACTTCAGTTTGTAGAGAACAAGGGGCCGGACGGCAAAACCACCGTCACTAATTTCGAAATCGTTCTTTTACTGGCTATTGCATACGCTTGTAATATCGGCGGAATAGGCACCCTAATCGGAACTCCACCCAACGCCCTGCTTGCGGCGTTTATGCTGGAGAGTTATGGAATTGAAATCAGTTTTGCCCGCTGGATGATGGTTGGCGTTCCGCTCGTTCTGCTGATGCTGCCCATCATGTACATTTTGCTTAGCAAGTTCATCTTTCCAATAAAGATGAAAGAGATACCCGGCGGTAAAACAATCATTTCGAATCAATTAAACGCACTGGGATCCATCTCCACACCGGAATTTCGGGTTGCAATTATCTTTACAACAACAGCCCTGCTCTGGATATTCCGCCCGTTAATCTCTGAGATAATTCCCGGGCTCTCCGACGCAGGAATTGCAATTACGGCTGGAGTCGCCCTATTTATAATTCCGAGCGGAAAAAGTTCTGGTGGAAACCTTTTGCAATGGAACAATTTACGTGATATGCCCTGGGGAATTTTAATTCTCTTCGGGGGCGGCCTGAGCCTGGCATCAGCTATCAGTTCAACCGGACTCGCTGCCTGGATCGGGCAAGGAGTGAGCGGTCTCGATGCCTTGCCCATTATTCTCCTGCTATTTGTGATGATCATGATTGTGGTATTTCTCACAGAAATCACCAGTAATACGGCCACAGCCGCGGCTTTTCTGCCAATTTTAGCATCATCAGCAATAGGAATCGGGCAAAACCCATTTCTATTTGTTATTCCGGCGGCCATTGCAGCAAGCTGTGCATTTATGCTTCCGGTTGCCACACCCCCCAACGCTATCATTTACGGAAGCGGCAAGGTATCCATCCCTCAAATGGCTAAAGCCGGAATCTGGCTTAATATTATTGTTTCGGTAATTTTGAGTATCGCCAGTTATACGCTCTTCGCGTATGTATTTGGGGTTGAGATCGGTACAATTCCAAATTGGGCAAACTGAATTTCATGAACACACTACTTGCCATAACCATAGGTCTGCTGTTTCAAAGCCCGGTTCAGGAGGAGCAGAAACAGACTCCTATTTCCATACAAAGAATCTCCTCACCCATCACACTTGATGGAATTCCCGATGAACCCGCCTGGCAGCAGATAGAACCATTTCCAATGACTGTTTATCAACCGGTTTATGGCGGGGATATGTCGAATGAAACCATCATCAAAGTAGCTTATGATGATGAATACCTTTACGTGGCCGGTGAATTGTATGACTCTGAACCGGAACATATTGTTGCCAACACTCTCTACCGGGATCGTTATAGCGGAGATGAGACATTTGCGATCATTTTGGATTCCTTTAATGATAATGAGAATGCAAAATGGTTCTTTGTCACTCCAACCGGTGTTCGAGTCGATCAGCAGATATCCAACGATTCAGAAGGGAGTAATTCATTCAATCGGGACTGGAACACCTATTGGGATGCCGCTGCTCAAATAACCGATGAAGGGTGGTTTGCAGAGATGCGTATCCCCTTCTCAAGCCTTGGTTTCACGGAGGTGAATGAAGAAGTAATAATGGGGCTGATTACCTACCGGTGGGATGCCCGCCGAGCTGAACGGCATATATTTCCCGATATCGCTCCGGAATGGTCTCGTGGATTCACCAAACCTACTCAGGCTCAAAAAGTTAAATTTACGGGAATCGAGTACCGGAAACCGGTTTATGTCACCCCCTATCTGCTTGGCGGGTTTGATCAAATCAACCTGTTGAATGAAAATGGAAATGCATTTGAAACTGAAACAGATTATGTAACTGAAGCCGGTTTGGATATTAAATATCCCATCAGTGGAAATATGAACCTGGATATCACGCTCAACACAGATTTTGCCCAGGTAGAAGCTGATGAAGCTCAGGTTAATCTATCCCGAACCCCACTTTTCTTTCCGGAAAAAAGACAGTTTTTCCAGGAACGGTCGGATATTTTTGATTTTAACCTGGGTGGAAACAACGCTCTTTTTTACAGCAGGAGAATTGGTCTTGAACAGGGGCAGCAGGTTCGTATACTTGGCGGTGCTCGCCTTGCAGGGCGTACGGGAGGCTGGGATATTGGGATTCTGAATTTACAAACTGACAGAGTGAACTCACATACCCTGCCGTCTGAAAATTTTGGAGTATATCGCGCAAAACGAAATGTGATCAATCAAAACTCACATGCCGGCGGTATGATTACAAATCGTATTGGCGGTGACGGCAGTTACAACGTTGGCGCCGGATTCGATCTGCTGCTTAACTACAAAGGGAATCACTTTCTGGATGTAAAAACTGCCACAACATTTGACGACCGCACTCCCTCCAATGCCTTAGAACAGTCACTGTTACGCTTCAATCTGCTGAAAAGAACATCGAGTGGTTTTTATTACGATTTTTCGGCTCTTCGATCGGGCGAGCATTATCTCCCGGAAGTTGGTTTTAATCCGCGTTACAACTATTCTCAATTTGAACTCGAATTGGCCTACGGACACTTCAGTTCACCGGAATCTCCGGTTCGGATTATCAACCCGTCCCTCAAGAGTTTATTGATTTTAAGAAATGAGGATCGATCGGTAGAATCCTTTCAGATAGAACAGCCGTGGGAAATAGAGCTTAAGAACGACACTGAACTATCTTTTATCGCAACTGTTTGGTACGAAGATCTTCTGTTTCCTCTCAACTTCGGTGAGAGTTCATTTGTTGATGCTGGAAGCTATACCTTTTGGGGATTTGAAGCTGAATACGAAATGCCCAGTTCAAAACAGGTTCGTACGTCCATTGCCGGCCGGGCCGGAACTTTTTATGATGGCGATCAGTATTCCTTAACGTTTTCTCCGGCCTGGAATCCGTCCAAACATTTTGAAATCAGTGCTGATGCTGAACTGAACTTTCTTCAATTTCCTAACAGAAATCAGTCGGAATATCTTCATCTGTTCAGAGTTCGTTCGATCATGGCTTTAAATACTCACCTCTCACTGCAAGTTCTATCTCAATACAGCCATCGTTCAAAACAGTTTGGAACCAATGCACGATTCCGATATAATTTTAGTGAAGGCCACGATTTCTGGATCGTTTACAGTGAACTGTCTAACCGGGATTTGAATCGAATTACTCCCACTCTTCCACGATTTGAAAACCGTACGATGCTGGTAAAATATACCTACACCTTTTATTGATTTGAACAATTCGTGGCTACCATCATCGGAGCCACGAATTTATCTTATGGTTTTTTATGAGAGTCTAATCCACACACTGTAAACCGCTCAGGTCCTGAAGATGCTGCAGTCTCTCAATCGTATATGGCACATTAAAAGCGTGTGTCCAACCAAAGATCCGGAGCCCATTGGAGTAGGTCCAGATGGGAAGTCGGCCTCGGAATGAAGGGCCTTCACCGGCTGATGGCAAACGACTGACAGACTCCAAAGCCTCTGCAAGTTCCCCTTGATTATCATAGGAGAGTACCGCATTTGGCATCTCGTCAACGGGCAAATAACGGCTTCTGTAGCACGCTTCGCGTATATACTTTTCCTCTCCGGTGAGATCATACCCTACAATCAATGGGTGAATACTTGATAGATAAGACTCCATATCGTGATCATAAGGCGGGTTATTGTAGAGACTTCGTGCATTATCTACCAACGCACGTTCCAGGTCGGGTCTTTCAAACATCTGAAGTACCTTTGACAATCCGTGTGAAATATAGTTTTGAGAATAGCCATAACGATCAATCACAATACGACCGCCCTGCTGGCGCTGCAAACTGAGCATACGTTCCAAGCGATCATCCAGCTCAGAAAGATAGATTTCATCCTTTGTTGCATCGTAAAGCTCCGCAAGATTCCAAATGGAGAGATAGAGTCTTCTGCCCGTCACTCCATGACCACCGAACTCTCTTCGCACATAATAATCTCCGGTTAAACGGGCTACATCCAGGCCACGATGGTATCCATCCAGATAGTAAGAGGCGATCCATCCGGGAACCCACACATGTGCCGACAGCATCGAAATCCACTGCTGACCTGCATGACGGCGTCCCATTCCAACATAAGGATCAATCTCAGGCTGCATTTCAGAATCAAACCAGTCAAGAGAACGGTTTGTATCGCCCCGATATCTGTTGGCCCGCGGCCAATGGGTATTATCCACATCCATTGTATGGCGGCTCATTGCTTTAGCCATCTCATAAAAATCCACATCACCGGTTCTCATAAACTGCATCCAATACTGAAAATCCATTGCAGGTTCGTTATTTGCCCACTGCACCCAGGTGTTATTGAAATAGTAATTCCGCATATCTCCATAGTCGAACATCCCGTACCACGGTTCCCATTTCTGGTTAAAGAGCATCCACTCATATTTGTACTGAAGTGATCTTTCAAGTTCATCGAACTGTGTACCGGTTCCTGCAAAGTTACCGTAAACCCCGGATCGGCTGTACCACTCCGCACCGGCATGGGCTACAGGAGGGTTCAATAAAGAGATCACTTCATCACGAACTGATTCTGCGCTTTTTCCACCTTCATGAAAATTGAGAATTACTTCTGTGGTTTTCGTTAAACCCTGGGCAAAATTCCCCACCATTCCGCCGTCCGGATTTGTATTAAACCTCGCAAAACTCATGGGTTCTTCATTGGGCGACCATGTATAAGCATGTAGGGTACCGTTTGCCGAATTTGCACTCAACTCGTTCGGATACTCCTCTACCATATTCTTCAGGGCAATTGTGATCCCTCTATTGCTGTCGGACACAGACAACCACCCTTCCGATTTCTCGCCTTCTCGTAACGTACGGTCCCCTCGAATCTCCGCTACAAATCCTTCTACCCTCTGATCTTTATCAGATACTGTCATCGGAGTTTCTCTAGCGGCTTGCGGTCCCGTCTGAAAGACAGATACGGCATTTCGACCTGTCAGCCGCTGTTCAAAATAGTCGGGTTCACCATCTTCCCACCACTTTCCGGTTTCCAATGCCGTCCGGGCATTCTGTTGCCGATCTAAATGGTACTTCAATCCAAATCCGGCAGATGCAATTCTGTCTTTCGGCCGGGTCAGCCCCTCATCTTTTGATCGCTCCTCTTCGTCAATCAACAGTTCGGTCTGGGTGCCGATATCCTCGTGCTGTCTGCCGTTTAACGGTTCACTTTGATCCGGTTTTCCGGTATAGGTGATTGTGTGCAAAACTTTCACATACGCCTTCCCGGCATACGTATGAATGTATGTTACAAACGGAGAATTTTCATGATCCTCTCGGTTATACTCATACTCTCCCTCTACTCGCAAAATTGCATGCATGGGACCGGAGCCCTTCTCAATAAAGTGCTGATGAATTACCGCATGTGAGGTATCGATTCCTGCATCATCCATCAAATCCAGAAAAGATCCCCGTTCAGCTAATCCGCTTGCGACAATATGCTCCTCATCATACCCATCCTGATCCGGGTTAAAATAGACCCGATCCAAAAATCCTGATCCCCCTTTATCCACTCGAATTTTTAGGGGGCCCGTCTCTATTTCCGCAAACCCATTGACCCGCTGATTATTTTTAAACATAATCGGGCTGTCTGTAAATACACTCTGCCGTACGTTTTCACCATACTGTACCACATACTCTTCCGACCCATCAGCAAAAAAGAAAACCCACAGCCATTTCACACTGTCATCGGCCGGTTGCCAGCTCGTTACTTCAGTTGTTTGTATGGCTATTTCATCCCCGCCGCTGTTCAGTACCCGAACATGATCCGGAGATTTCAACTCCCCTTTCTGAAACGGAAGGCCGAATTTAACCGGTGCACCTTCGGCAGACCGCTGAACCTGAACGGTTACTTCGGATCCTGACTGAGCGTAAACCGTTGGTAATGAGAGCTGAATACATGCAATCAGTAATAGAAAAGAGAGAAGTTTTTTCATCATTATTCGGTGTATTTAACGTTGATATGATTTGCGCAGAGTGCCGCTGCCCCTAAAACTGCAATGTGTTTAGTCTTTGAAACCGTGATTTCGACATTGGTGAGAGAGTGAGGGAAACCGAAGCTTTTGAGCTCTTGTTCAAAACTCCGTTCAAACAGATGGAACGTTTGACTGACAGATCCTCCCAGAATGATCGATTCGGGATCATAGGTGTAGAGAACCATCTTAATTGCCTCCGCAACATAGCCTCCAAACTGCTGAAAAAGTTTTATGGAAGCAGCATCACCATTAATGGCTTTATTGTAGATCTCTTCTCCCTTCACCCCAACCAGCCGTGTAAAAAATTGCCCGCTGCAGTAGTGTTCCAAAATGGACTGTTTGTAGGGAATCATGCCAAATTCACCGGCACCGCAATTCCGGCCTTCGTACAGCTTTCCATCAATAATGATACCGCCGGCAAAACCGGTACCTATAATCAGCCCGATCATATTATTTTTCCCCCTGCCATTGCCAAACATCCATTCACCCAAGGCAAAACAGTTCGCATCGTTGTTTAAGAAAACACTTTTACCGGTTTTCTCTTCCAGCAGGTCTTTCAGATGAACTTTTTCCCATCCGGGAATATTCTGAACATCATAGACAATCCCCTCATCGGAATCCACAACACTGGGAACTCCAATTCCGATATGATCTGCACCATCGTCAACGGTTTGGATCATTTCTTCCATTTTGTTCAGAATGGACATTACCGATTTATCTTCGGGAAGTTTACACGTTTCAAGACGTTCGAGTCTATCGCCACGAACAAGACCAACACGCAGGTTTGTTGCTCCCAGGTCAATGCCTATTACCGGTTCCTTCAGTTTGTGATTTGACATGTGTTCTCTAAAAATGAATTTATGAAAAAAAAGCCGTCCGGCTACCAAACCGGCACGGCTTAGGTACGTTATGAAGAGTTATACTTAATTTCCTAACATCGGGAATATCATTCGAAGCTCATCTTCAGTCGGATAGCGTCCGTATTCTGCAATTTCAAATGATTCGGCATATTTAAACTGAGCTGCCCGCTGTGAACCGTACCATTTTTCCAGTCCGGCTCTCTGCTCATCTGACATTTCACGACCGATCCATCGCTGACGCAGCCACTCCAGGCGCTCATCAGGATCTTCCGGAACTTCATCCAGGCGGTGGCTGGTCCATGGCAGCCACTCATACATTTGCGATGTATGTGCATCCAGTCCGGCAAGTTTGGTTTCTATGTGAGAATCGATACCTACCACAACATCGTGGCTAAACGGATTCGGCTTACTGAAGCGATCTTGCATATAAAAGAACACCGGGTTGTTTCGCAGTGGCGGGGTGTCCGGTGCCACATTAGGAACAATCACCATATAGGAAGCGTCGATTACCAACTTGCCTGCGTTTCGGTGATCGGGATGGTAATCGTTGGGGCGTAAACCCAGTACTACATCAGCATTCCAATCGCGAATGGCACGTATCACATCCATCCGTATATGAAGATCGGGGAGCAGCTCTGCATCGTGATTATCAAAAACTTCATACTCTTTTAAGCCAAGTCGTTTACCGGCTTCTTCGGCTTCGGCCCGGCGAATTCTTGCAAGGGCTCCTCCGCCTTTTTCGTGGTGACCGGCATCTCCGTTTGTGAGGGAGAGAAATTTCACCTCATGGCCCATTTCTGCCATCATTGCGGCAGTTGCACCCATTTTTGAGTCAGCGTCATCCGGGTGGGCAAAAATGGCTATCACACGCAGAGGCGTATCAGCCGATGTGTTGATCTGCGCTTTTAACGCCGATGCCATCACAAATAGCAGCGCAAAAGTAGTTAGAACGAATTTCTTCATGGTATTCTTAATTAGATACTTTAATGATTTTAATTTGGCCCGAAACAATACGAATACCATTCCGGGCCGAGGTCATATAATTTACAGCGGATTTTGCTCCAATGCGCCGGGAGCTGCATCCAGCTCTCGTTGTGGAATTGGGTAGAGGAGTCGAACATCAGAAGGTGTCACTCCCTGATCAGACAGGAAGTTAGACATCACCTGCTGTGCAACACCAAATCGCAGAAGATCCGGCCACCGCTTATTCTCACCTACAAATTCCCGGCGGCGTTCGTGAAGAAGAATATCCTCAAACGTTCCCGGCAGTGTAGCGGATGGAGTTGTAAGACCTGCACGTTCCCGAACTTCATCAATCAGGTCGTAAGCTTCAGGGCTCTCCCCGATCGCCTCTGCAAGCATCAGCAGAACATCGGCATAGCGGAAAACGACAAAGTTTACATCCGAATCAAATGCGATTGACTGGATGGCATCGTACTTGTTCAGGTACTCATCACCATCTTCATCCAGGCCGATTGTGTTAAACCGATCATCTCCGGTTTCATCATATGCATCCAGCAGATCGTCGGTTACTCCCTGAGGTACGTTTCCGCCACCCACACCGCCTGAAATACTCAGATCCGGAGAGTAGTACTCGGTAAACCCGCTTCCTGTACCCTGTCCGCCCGATTTATACTGAATCTCAAAAATAGACTCAATATTATTCTCATTAGACGGTCCCCATAGATTTTCGTACTCCGATACAAGGTCGTACTCCTGAGAGTTAACTACCCGTCGAAGTGCTGTTTCTGCCTGACCGGCATTGCCATTGGTTAAGTGAACAAGGCCGAGGAGTGTAGCTGCGGCACCGCTTGTGGCACGGCCAACATCACCGCCTGAATAGGATGCAGGAAGTAATCCTTCCGCAGTTCCAAGGTCGGTAATAATCTGATCGTAAATCACATCAGCCGTTACCTGGTTGATCTCGATATTGGGTGTTGTTACCTCTTCCAGCTGAATTGGAATATTCCCAAATGTAACCGCCAGATTGTAGTAGACCAGCGATCGGATAAATAGGGCTTCCCCTCTGATACGATCGGCAAGTGCAGGATTATCAAAGTTTACATTATCAATTCTGCTTAGGATCGTGTTGGTACTGGCAATCACCTTGTAGCCGCCTGCCCACGTATTTTCGAGCTCGGTTGCGTCGGGCAGCTCCTCAAACAGAGTAATACGTTCAAGAGATTCGGCCAACCCGGTTGCACCGCCGGCATTGGTTGTATTATCTGATCTCATCTCATGCAGAAGCATCAGATTTCTACCGTACAGATTGTTGGAGGCTAATCCGGCATAGGCGCCGTTTATCGCTACCCGGAAATCTGTATCGGTTTGATAGAAGTTCTCTACGTTACGTTCCGATTGCGGAGCGAGAATGGTAAAATCATCTCCGCACGAAACTACCAGAATCAATGCCGGCAGTACCAGCAATAGTTTTTTTAGTCTATTCATAATATTCACCATAGTTTCTTTTTGCATTAAAAGGAGATGTCGATACCAAACTGGAAGGCTCTCGACAACGGATAAGCTCCGTAATCCTCACCCGGGGTCAATCCACTGCTTTGGGAGAGATTCACTTCGGGGTTAAACCCGATGTAATCTGTCCAGATTGCCACATTGGTTACAGTTCCGTACACACGCACATTGCGTGCAAAACCGTCGATCAGACGTACAGGTACTGTATAGCCAAGCGTGATATTCTTCAGCTTGATATAGGATCCATCTTCAACCTGATAGGATGACGGGCGGTTGTTATTACCGCCTGATACACGGTCTGCTTTCGGATCAATTCCGTTTCCGGGATTTTCCGGTGACCTCCATCGTTCGTTCAGAATAGCGTACGACCCAAAGTTTGCCTCACCGTTTCGAAGGTGGCGGCTGGTCAGGTTCAACACTTCACGCCCCTGAACTCCCTGGAAGAAGAAACTGAAATCAACATTTTTCCAGTTGAACCGGTTGGTAATACCCCAGGTAAAATCAGGATGATAACTTCCGATTACCGTTCTGTCCTGATCGTCAATCACACCATCACCATTGATATCTTTAAATCTGAAATCACCCGGTGTAGGATCTGATGCCAGCATGTCTGTGGGAGCATTATCAATCTCATCCTGCGTCTGGAAGATTCCCTCCACAACATGACCGTAATAACTTCCGATCGGGTCTCCGATCCGGGTAATGTGGCGAACTCCTGCAGCACCCGGCACCAGAATTGGATCTCCTTCAGGACCAAGCGCAATCACTTCATTACGGTTCGACCCAAAGTTGAAGTCCGTTGACCACTGGAACGCTCCAACGGTATTTCTGGATGTCAACTGAATCTCGAATCCTTTATTCTCCACTTCACCGATATTGGTTAATGCACGGGTAAATCCTGTAATTGCAGGGATATTCACCTCAAGCAACAGATCTTCTGTTCTACTCACGTAATAGTCGAGTGAACCGTAAATTCGATCTTCCATCAGTGCAAAGTCAATTCCGGCATTTAATTGTCGGGTTGTCTCCCAGGTTAGTTCGGAGTTCCCCAGTGTTGCCGGTTGCGCTCCGGATACTACCTGATCATCAAACACATAGTTTGAACCTGCAAGCAGGCCGATTGATCCGTAGTTTGGAATAAGGAAGTTACCGGTCACACCGTAACTGATACGTGGTTTGAGCTCGTTAAACAGATCCTGATCCTGCATGAATGATTCATTCGTCATCTGCCATCCCAGCGATACAGAAGGGAATACACCTGTCTGATTGTTCACTCCAAAACGTGACGAACGGTCGGAACGGATGGTGGCTGTAAGCAGATATCGGTTTTTGTATACATAGTTGGCACGTGCCAGGTACGATACCAGCGACCACTCTTCAATCATCTGCTCACCACCGGTAATCTGACCGCCATTTACGGTTTTTACCTGATCATCCGGATAGTTTTGAGCGATGACAAGATTTCTCTCATCTTCCTGCTTTTGAGCGGTGAAACCCAAAACAGCGTCAAGCCTGTGATCCTGACCAAAGTTAGTCTGATAGGTCAGTGTGTTTTCCCAAAGCCAGTTAAAGCCCTGTGCCGACGACGATTCACCGTATGGCCGCGGATCTCCGCCTCGGTAATAGAGTTGAGTACCCTGGTAGAATGAACGCTGGTAGTTATCCAGATCATACCCGATCAGAGACTTAAACTGAAGGTTGTCCATCAGATTGTACGTCCCGAACAGGTTACCGAAAATTCTGTTGTTTTTGATCTTCTCATCAATATAGTCACGAACAGCCAGTGGGTGGTTTGTCGTGGTTGTTGCCCCGCCAAGCTGGTTATGACTTCCCTCCAACTGACGATACGTTCCATCTTCGTTGTAAGGATCTACAACCGGAGATTGTGTCATGGCTGAGTAGATGATACCCGGCGGATTCCCAAAGTATGGTGCACCTGCCGCCTTTCTGTCGTGTTCTGTGAAGGCTGCATTTAACCCAAGACCAATTTGAAATTTCTCAGAAATGTCCGTTGTCAGATTGGCATTCACGGAGTAACGGTTGAAACCTGAATCCTTGATAATACCGGTCTGATCCATAAACCCGCCTCCAACAAAGTAGGTGAAGTTAGATCCACCGCCTGAAACAGACATATCATAATTTTGCAGAACCGATGGTTCAAGTACAAGGTCGAGCCAATCTGTGTCGGTTCCGTCCCAGTTTACGTACGCATCCGGAATCAGGTGGTTACCGGTAGCACCCGATGCTTCCCGCCCGGCATTGGTATCCGGATTGTACTGAGGGTTATAAAAAGGACTTGCCGGATTGGTCGGATCCTGTTGGCGCAGATAGGTATTATTTCTGGAATCCTTGGTATACTCAATAATCTCCTCTGCATTCATCAGCTCGGGCACATTAAATGCGGATTGAACACCTACATAAGACCTCAAATTAATCTGCGGAGGACTATCTGCACGCCCGCGTTTTGTAGTTACCAGAATAACACCATTTGAGCCGCGCGATCCGTAAATAGCTGCAGCCGAAGCGTCTTTCAACACTTCAATCGACTCAATATCGTTCGGGTTGATTGTTGCCAACGGGTTGACACGAGTAGCAGCAAAGTTTGGATTTTGCGAACCCACATTTTGCTGCAGGTTGAAATTCTGAGATACCGGTACACCGTCAATCACATAGAGCGGTTCATTCCCGGCCGATATCGAACCTGTACCCCGAATAGTAATCTGGGGTGCGGCGCCCGGCTCACCGGTCGATTCAGCTACATTTACACCGGCTAGTCGGCCCTGAAGTGCATTTTCGAAGCTGGAACCCGGGTTATTCTGGATGGATTCCGCCCGAATAGATGTAACCGCACCGGTAACTTCCGTTCTTCTTTGAACACCGTAACCAACTACGACCACATCTTCGAGCATGGCTACATCAGAACGTAACTCAATAAAAAATTCAGTCTCATCGCCGATTGTAACTTCTTGCCGAACATATCCTACATACGAAAATGCGAGTACTTCCCCTCCATCCGGTACAGTTAACGTAAATCGTCCATCGGCGTTCGTTGTGGTACCTGTCTGGGTTCCCACCACAAATACGGTTACACCCATCAGCGGTTCACCGGTATCAGCATCAACTACTTGTCCTTGGACATCCACCATCAACTCCTCTTCTTCAACTTCCTCAACTACTCGTTCCCGAAGAACTATCTGGCGGCGGGATGTTATGACCGCTTCGTAGCCGGTGTCTTTCAATATTTGTTCAAGTGTTTCGCCAACTGTAATCTCACTGTGCTGCAGTGTTACGAGCTTGTCATCACTGAAAACTCCTGAATCGAAAGCAATTTCAAGGTTTGCCTTTTCGGCCACCTGAAAAAGCGCTTCCACTATCGGGACATTTTTAAAATCAACAGCAATTGGCGATTTCAACTCCCTCAATTGGTCACTGTAATCCTGTATGGAATAGTAAACCAGTTGCGGTAACTCCGATTCCGGAGACTGTACTTGGGTGGATGCCTTAATCGGTACCAATGATGTAAGTAACACCATTAATGCCAGTAAAGGCAATCCTTTTGACAACGTAACGGTCTTCATACGCGTGGGTTTTTGGTTTGTATTAGTTGTTATAATGCCCTGTCAGACATTTGTTTAATAGATAACCACTCGATCTTCTTCCATCTCGAATTCTATATCCATGGCCATCTTCAATACGTCCATCACTTCTCGTACAGATCTGGTTTTCAGGTCTGCGGAAAACTCTTTCTCCAATACGGATGCATCCGATCCGCTAAAAACAATTTCAATGTCGTAGATTCGCTCGATATGCCGGAATACTTTATGCAGCGGATCCTCCTTAAACACCAGCCGCCCTTCCATCCAGGCGAAGTAGCTATCCAGGTCTTCTGCCCATACCAAATTCAATCGACTTTCGGATACTGCAATAGATCCTTTGTAACCTTCATTTACAATCAGTTTCTGCGATGATGCCGATTCATGACTCACCTCAACCGTACCTTCTCTCACCACAACCTCAATCACATCTTCTTCTGCATAGGAACGAACATCAAAAGCCGTACCTACAACTTCAATCAAACCGGATTGTGTTTTAATTCTAAATGGGCGGTTTTTGTCAGACTCTATGTCAAAGTAAGCCTGCCCCTGCAGTTCTACCTCCCTCGAATGCTGACTAAATGTTTCCGGCATGATGAGTTTGCTCGCCGCGTTTAAGGTCACCTTCGAACCATCGCCAAGCTCAACTCTTGCCCGCTCGGCCGCGCTTGTTTTAATCTCATTAAATACAGGCTCATATACTTTTTCCTGCTGAACCGGAGCATACTGAAGTGTTAAAAAACCGGATGCCAGTGCCACCAATACCAATGCAGCCACTTTCATTAGGTTAGATAAAAACTGCTGACGTTTTCTGAGACGTTTAAACTTTAAAACGCGGGCTTTTTTTGCTTTCTCATCAGACCGGTTTATGTGATCGGCAATCCGCCCCCAATCCTCTTCCAGGTTTAACTCCTGAATAAGCGAATCCTGTGAACGATCTTCAGAGGCTTTCCAGATCTGACTGACAGAGTGCAAAATCCTGCGATTTTCATTGCCCTCTTCAAGCCAATTTTCCAATAATTTTGAGTCATTCTCGTCCAGTGTACCATCGAGGTACCGAACGATTACTGACCATATTTCTTCATTTTCTGACATAGATACTTCTTGTTTGTTACTGATTAGACAGAGAGGATTCCCTAACCCCCCACTTAGAAATAATTTTTTTCAACAACCCTCTACAGATCGAGTTGTTCACGTAAAAACTGAAGAGATTTGCCCATCTGGTTCTCCACCGTTTTCCTCTTGATATCCATCACTTCGGCAATCTCTTTATAGGAAAGACCATGTTTTCGATAAAGTATAAATATTGACCTGCGGCGTTCGGGCAGCTCTTCAACCAGCTTCCATATTTTTTGGGTGAGCTCTTCGGTATTCAGATCCGGCGACTCAACCTCTTCCGTGATCTCTTCATGCTTTTTCAGGCTTTCGCTCAGCCTTCTCTTCTGTTTATTCTTCTCGATCTGATTTAATGACTGATTCCGGACAGCCTGATAGAGATAAGCTTTAAGCGACTGCCTGATTTCAAACTCTTGATGGTTATCCCAGATTTTGATAAACACTTCCTGAACCACGTCGCGGGCAAGGTCCAGGGATTTTACATAGCTGTTTGAAAATACACATAGCTTGGAGTAGTATGCATGAAACATTTTCTCAAAAGCGTACTGATCTCCCGATCGGATTTTTTCAACAATCTTATGATAGCTATTGTCGCCATTATTCATATTGGAACACCGCCAAGCTGTTATCTGTCAGTCGCATACCTGAATTCACAATCGGCAAATATTGAGGGAACTACCTTCTGAATTGAACATTGAGCAATTAAACTATACCGAGAACGATGAAAAATATTTGAAGAGATTTTCCGATAGATAGAATTTTTCTTCGCCAGGAACAACAACAAATTTTCATCCCCCGGGAAAAAATGAATTCATCCTTGATGATCAGAGTTTATATCTCGTAAATCCCTCAATGGAGTCATATTCTGCTAACCCGAGTTGATCGTACAGTTTGGCAGTTTTCATGGTTCGTTCATCAGCAATCATCCAAAATTCACGGCTTTCAGAGCCGGGATATTTAGGCTGATCTTTTTGTGAAGCGTGTTTAAAAATGGCCTTTCGCTTTTTCATTCGTTCATCCGGACTCAGCGGAACGGCCATATCAATCTCGCTGATGTCCCATCCCTGCCACACTCCTTTGTAGAGCCAAACGTAGCACTCCTTCATCCACTCCTCACCTTTCAATTCATCAAGTGCCGTACGGATCGAGTCCCAGCAAATTCTGTGGGTACCGTGCGGATCAGAAAGATCTCCGGCAGCATAGACCTGATGAGGTTTCACACTCTTCATCAGATCCTTGATCAACGTGATATCTTCACTGCTCAGCGGATTCTTCTTGGCACGCCCCGTTTCATAAAACGGCATCTTCAAGAAATGGATATTCTCTTCAGGAATACCGGAGTACCGACAAGCTGCCCGCGCTTCTGCCTGACGGATTTTAGTTTTGATCTCGAGCATCATTTCAGAGTCCGTATCACCCGGTTTCTTTTCCTCTACAGATTTCAACAGATTTTTGAATAGGTTTTTTTCGTTCTTACCGGAGCTATACTGCGATAAAAAATCTGCATAACGCAGCGCTTCATTATCATAAACCGAGATATTTCCGGTTGTTTGATATGCCACATGCACCTCGTGGCCATGCTCTGCAAGCCGCATTAAGGTCCCCCCCATAGAAATCACGTCGTCATCTGGGTGCGGAGAGAAGATCAGAACTCTTTTCGGAAATGGTTTTTCCCGTTCCGGCCGGTTCGAATCGTCTGCATTTGGTTTACCGCCCGGCCAGCCGGTAATGGTGTGTTGAACCTGGTTAAAAACCCTGATATTTACATTATAGGCCGGCCCGTGGTCTGTTACCACATCACTCATGCCGTGCTGATTGTAATGCTCATCCGTCAACTTCAAAATGGGTTTCCCCACTTCAAGACTCAGCCAGGTCACCGCTTTTCGAATTCGTTCATCATCCCAAGAGCATGGACCTACCAGCCACGGGGTTTTTCTGCGCGTAAGTTCTGATGCAGCGGCTTCATCCAGTATAACTTTTGTATTCTCATGTTTCTGCAAAAAGGTGGCCGGCACCTGTGCTGAAATATCCCCTTCTACCGAACGGCGAATAATCGGGGCTTTCGCCTCCCCCCAAGCCATCAGGTAGATTTTTTTTGCTTTCAGTATGGTTCCAACCCCCATTGTAATTGCACGGCGCGGTACATGCTCCTCGCCAAAAAATGAAGCTGCAGCATCCGAGCGGGTCAACTCATCGAGAGTAACCAGACGGGTTCGGGTTTTTTCAAGCGAGCCGGGTTCATTAAATCCAATATGACCAGTCCGGCCAATTCCCAGAACTTGAACATCCAGTCCGCCCGCTTCATCAATTTTCCGCTCATAATCCTGGCAATATTTATACACCTCTTGCCGGTCAAGCGTACCGTCCGGAATATGAACATTTTCCCTCTTAATATCGATGTGATTGAACAGATACTCATTCATAAACCGAACGTAACTTTGCAGCTCTTCCGGACGAATGGGATAGTACTCATCCAGGTTGAACGTAATCACCCTTTTAAAGCTCAGGCCTTCTTCCTTATGCATCCGTACAAGTTCACCGTAAACCTGTATCGGAGTCGATCCCGTTGCCAAGCCAAGTACTGTGTTTTGACCTATTTGATTTCGGGCTCGGATCAAACCGGCAATTTCTGATGCCACCAGCTTCGACGCTTCACTTGCATTCTCGAGAATCGAGGTTTCAATTTTCTCAAATATCTTTTGCCCGATGTGATCAAAGTTGTCGCTCATGCTAAATGTTTGATTAATGGATTTCGATGTAATGTGGTTCGCAGAGGTAGAGTCTTCATTCTGAATTCAATATCTAAAAAGAACAGGCATAAATAAAATAATCCTGCAGCCGGAATTAGCTGCAGAATTAAAAAAAATTCCTGATGATGAGATTCCGTTCAACCAACTATAGAAAACAAGATATCAATCTCTTCTCGAGCCGGCTCCGTCGGGTGCACCCCTGTAATACCTGAAGTGCTCTTCCGGGCCCGTAGTTCTTCTCAGTCTTTCCAAGAACTGTTCGGCCTCATCACCCGGCAGATCCTCAAGGTTTGAACTAATGTAATTATCCCTCATAGAGGTAAACTGGCTGATATGCCTGGACCGTGAGTTGATTTTATTTTCTACATAATCTGAAATGTCCACAGTGGTATTATTTCCTTCAGAGCCCCAGAACATATACTCCCGGATACCGTGAGCTTCCAGACCATCCTGCTCAATTTGCTCGGGGAAAAGCAGAAACCACTCTGCAGCTCGCGCGGCATCCACAGCCAGGTATGCGGCTGCACGGTGATCTGTTTTGTGCCACTTCTGATATCCCCAGCCGGGTTCAAAAGCAATCAATACATCCGGTTTTAGGTCACGAATATGATAAACCAGCCTGCGAACAACCTCTTCTTTATCGGCAAACTCCAGCATACCGTCGGTATATCCGAGATTGATGTAGTTTGACTCCGGAATTCCCAGATCGGCCATAGCTGCGAGTTGTTCCTGCCGGCGAATCTTGGCAAGGCGGGTGCGGGTCATATTAGGGTCGAACGTTCCTACATTACCGGACGTCATCAGTAAAATGTGAACATCATTTCCGTTGTCCTGAAGCATAGCCAGGGTTCCGTGTCGCCCGGCGTCGTCATCGGGATGTGCCCCGATCAGCAAGATTGTTTTTCCGGTCCACTCCTCAACGGGTATTTCGGGCTGTCCAAAAACCAGCGATGGAACAAGAAACAGAAAGGCGAGAATTGTTAGTACATTTTTCATGTCGGTATGATTTGAGGTTTAACAAAGTGTAGAACAAACAGTTTGAGGCATTACTGAAACAGCTCTTGAAATGGTGACAGGAATAAAACCGACATCCCCCAAAAAAATAATTTTTCTACACGCAAGGGTTGCAATCTGTGTGGGATAGTTGCTATATTTGGAATCTATTCAGTTGCCCGAGTGGCGGAATTGGTAGACGCGTGCGCTTCAGGTGCGTATGCCCTTACGGGCGTGGAGGTTCAAGTCCTCTCTCGGGTACAGTAAAAATTTTAAAGCCTTGCAGGTCCATGACTTGCAAGGCTTTATTTGTTTATGGCAAAAGCTGTAGTACAAACAACTTCAATACCTCTGATACACATGATCAAACACCTCAATCAATTTAATGTGGATGATCCGGTCGGTATTTCGGTACCCAGTTTTCTGCTTTTTTGCATCCTTAGAGTCTGTACCTACTCCGTCCGGTCATCCAAAACCTCTTCTACGCTTTCTGGTCTTCAAGAACAAAGGTAATTTTTGCATTCACCCTGAATTTGACAACCTTATTATTTTCTACGATTCCCTGCATGTTTTCGCAGTAGACGCTGCGAATGTTGTGAACCGTTTTCGACGCCTGTTTTACTGTATTGGATATGGCCTCTTCCATTGACTTCCCTTCGGCTATCACCTCTATTACTTTTGCTAAAGACACATTTCCTCCTGTTTTTTTCTCTTGTTTTCAAACCTGCTCTACTATCAAAATCACAAAACTCAAAAGATTAAGGTGTCCCTGAACTGTAAGGTTTGTGTAGGATATTCTCTCAGTTTTTTGTCAGGTATTCTCCATTAGAGGCAGAACTTCAGCAGCAATTTTTACCGTCAAGTTTTTCCTACACGGTGTTCCGCCTTTCCATGAGTATTGATCCATCCTTATGCCGATGAATACATTGGGGCCTTTGAAAAACCCTGTTTAATGACGTTTTAATAGTTATCTAATTTCGTATTTTTGTATCTTATAAGCATATAAATACCAATGAGATACCACCATATCATGATCCAAAAAGACAATCAACGCACCTTGGCCGACCAGCTCTTCCACCCCGAAAAGCAGAATACAAAAACAGCCGCCTTTCTGGCCAAGATGGAATCGGTGATTGACTGGGTACCTCTGATGAAAATTATTGCCGGATTGGATCAAACTGGAACCAAAAAGGGCGGCAGACCGCGGCATAACCCCATGTTGATGGTCAAATCGCTGTTTTTGCAACATTTTTATGGATTGAGTGATCCACAGCTTGAAGAGCAGCTCAACGATCGTCTGAGTTTTCAGCACTTCGTTGGGCTCTGCCTTGGCAACAAAGCTCCGGACTTCACCAGCTTTTGGAAGTTCAAGGATGAGCTGGCCAAAGCCGGTCTGACGGATCGGTTGTTCGAAGAAGTGAACCGCCAGCTCGATGATAAAGGCCTGTTTGTCCGCAAGGGCAGCATCGTCGATGCCACGATGGTGGAATCGACCAATCGAACGATAAAAAAGACCAAACAGCAATTGCAGTCGGTTCAACAGAATCCGCAGTACGACAGTGATGCCCGCTCGACCAAAAAAGGAAATCGAACCTACTTTGGATACAAAGGACATATTGGACTGGATGCGGAAAGCAAGCTGATCAACAAACGGATCTTCAGCCCGGCCAATCACCATGACAGCCGGTATACTGAGGAGCTGGCGGATTTGAAAGCGAAAGCGCTGTTTGGCGATAAAGGCTACGCCGATGATCGCATTAAGAAGATGGCACGGGAGTTTGGATGGTTTTATGGAATTCAGGATAAAGCGTATCGGGGCTATCCGCTGAGTCAGAGTCAGATAAAACGAAACCGCAAACTTGGACGGATTCGAGCGGCTGTGGAACATCCGTTTGCCTGGATGAAGACCCAGTCGAAAGCCCTGAAGGCCAGTGCCCGCTGCCAGATCAAGAACGCACTGATCTTTGACTTTAGCTGTATGTGCTGGAATTTGAAACAGGCCAGCCTGTTGCTTGCCAGGGACCCTTAATGGGTGAGGTATGTCCGGGTGTGGTGAAAATGCTACAATTCGGACAAAATCGCCCCTTACATGGGGCTTGGGAAGCTCTTTATGAGCACGATATGGTTCAAATTTCTCGATATGTTCAGAAAAAATCTTCAAACTGTTAACACAAATGAAAACGGGTAGTTTTTAGTAGCCCCCATAAAGTGGTCATATATGCCACATATAAAAATAAAAGAAAGGCACCCTCTCTTCTATTGATGATTTTTCCGGTTAAAAAGATTGGCAGACAGAGAAGCGAAACAAAAACCATAACAGGCAGATCGAAGGATAAAAGTGAAGAACTCATACCCAAGCCACCGGGACTCATGAATGCAGTAAAACCGAGAACACCAAGCAGATTAAAAATGTTGCTACCTACGACATTTCCAACGGCAATGTCTCTCTCCCCCCGAAAGGCTGCTATGACAGATGTAAAAACTTCCGGCAATGAAGTTCCAGCCGCAACAATCGTTAAACCGATAACAAGTTCACTGACTCCAAAAAAGCGTGCCGCTTCAATGGCTCCATCCACAAACCAACCTGAACCATAAATTAACATTACAAGACCAATTGCTACAAAAACCAGGTGTTTCCCAACCTGCAGTATTGAGAAATCCGAATCGGTATTTATCGAAGCACCTTCACTTCTATCCTCTTTCGTAGATCTGCCAAAATAGATCAGAAGAGTAATGTAAATTAAAAGCGTGGAGAACATCAGCAGTCCTTCCATTTGGCCGATGATAAGATTAACCGAGAATATCCACACAACAACTGAAAGCACAATCATTACCGGCACATCGAATCGGACCAGTTTTTCTTTCACATTGAGCGGTGTAATGAGTGAAGATAGACCCAAAATAAATAGAATATTGAAAATATTACTTCCAATAACATTGCCTGCTGCAACTTCGGCCTGGTTACTGAAGACCGATTTAAGGCTTACAGAGAACTCCGGTGAGCTTGTACCGAATGCCACTATGGTTAACCCGATCACCAGCGGAGAAAGTCCCGCAATCGCCGCCAAACGCGATGCACCCCGAACCAATACTTCGGCACCGGCAATAAGTAGAAGTAGACCCGTCAAAAATAGAATTGCTGTCACTTCGGAGGATTCAATCGATTAAGATTTAAAATCTGGTGAACTGCATAGTTACAATTAAATCCACCTTTTTAAAAATACTTTCTACTTAAGGGAACCCAAAAACCTGTCATTCAAAGATTGCAATTAACCGATAAAGCTCTTTCTCCATCGATTTACAATCTTATCAATTTCACCGCCAATAATAACCAGTGAACCGATTCCAACTATCATCACCCATTGCCCAGCATCAAGAGGTACTGTACGGAATACTTTTTGAAGAAATCCAACATGTAGCACAGCAAGGTGCGCCAGTAAAGCGGCCGTCATACTCACGAACAGAAATTTATTTGAAAAGAAATTGATCTTAAAAATGCTGCGATCCAGCGATCTACAGTTCACCACATGGAAAAACTGAAACACGACCATCTGGGTCATTGCAACGGTTCTTGCCGTATCCAGATCACCACCTGTTTCGTTCATGGCCCACCAAAAACTTGCGATGGTTCCAACTGCCAGCACAATGCCAACTCCGCCAAGGCGCTCAATCAATCTCCCGTTTAAAATTCCTTCTTTCACCGGCCGCGGTTTTCTTTTCAGTATACCCGGCTCCCCCGGTTCAAATGCCAGGGCAACATCCTGCAGACCGTTTGTAACCAAATTAATCCATAAAATCTGAACGGCAACAAACGGTAATGGCCAGTTCATAATTACTGCGGCCAAAATCACGATTACCTCACCGACAGCCGTAGATAGCAAGAAAAACGTCACTTTCCGGATGTTCGCAAAAACGATCCTGCCCTCTTCAATAGCTGAAGTAATGGTTGAAAAGTTATCATCCGACAACACCATATCGGAGGCCTCTCTGGCAACGTCCGTTCCGGTTTTACCCATTGCGACTCCAAGATGAGCGGCCCGAAGCGCAGGAGCATCATTCACACCGTCTCCCGTAACGGCAACAATATGCCCAAATACCTTGAGTCTCTCCACAATTCGATATTTATGCTGAGGGGTAACACGGGCAAAAATATTTACATATTCCAGTTTCAAATCCAACTCCTCATCCGACATTTGATCGATCATTTTACCTTCTAAAGCTCCATGTTCCTCAGGGTCAAGCCCTAATTGGCGACCGATAGCAACCGCCGTATCGATGTGATCACCTGTAATCATCACCACTCGAATTCCGGCACCCTGCGCTACTTTCACAGCCTCTAAAGCCTCCGGCCGAATGGGATCCTCCATCCCTTGAAGGCCGGCAAAAATCAGATCACTTCCTATATTCTCTGCGTTATCGAACTGATCACTATCTGTTGGCCTGTAGGCCATAGCCAATACACGAAGCCCTTCTGCAGCCATTCTCTTTGCAGCATTTCGGGCATTCTCTTCATTTAAAGGAATTAAACCACTGTCGGTTACCCGGTGTGAACATTTAGCTAAAATTGCTTCGGGAGAGCCCTTCATAAAAATGAATCGTTCTCCTTCAAAACGATTTAACGTAGCCATGAACTGCCGTTCAGGTTCAAATGGAATGAGATCCAATTCATCTTCATTCTTTTCTGCATCGATTAAAGTCAGCCCTCCTTTATATGCCGATACATGAAGAGCAATTTCTGTTGGATCTCCATGAGGTTCTCCATCCAAGAGTGATATAGCATTGGCTTCATTTGAGAGTGTTCCTGTAAGCAGAACTTTATGAAGCGCCGACCCGATCGGTACTTCCATCGGGTGTCCGTTACGCAATATTTTTCCATTCAGATTATAACCGGCTTCTGATGTCTCGTAAAACTGTCCGTCTGCCCAGATTTTACGAACCGTCATCTCGTTTTTAGTCAGCGTTCCGGTCTTATCCGAACCGATGACCGTTGTACTGCCGAGAGTTTCAACTGCCGGAAGCGACCGGATAATCGCCTGACGATTTGCCATTCGCCTAACTCCAATTGCGAGTGTTACTGTTAAGACCACAGGCAGGCCTTCGGGTATCGCAGAGACAGCCATAGCAACCACGGTAATAAACACTTCCGAAGGTGCCATTTTATGAACTAAACCAATGATCGCTATCAAAATAGAAAATGCAACAATCACATAGCCAATCATGTGGCCGAGCTTATCCACTTTTTGCTGAAGTGGTGTTTTGGTAATCCCAATCTCCTTTACGGAAGTGGCAATTTTTCCAAGCTCCGTAGACTTTCCCGTTCGTACCACCAGCGCCCGTGCTCTTCCCTGAGCCACAATGGTTCCGGCAAACACCATATTTTTTTGATCACCGGGTACAGGGTTTTCGTCCTCGATTGGATCTTCCTTCTTTCGAACCACCATCGATTCGCCGGTTAGTGCAGATTCGTTCACCTCCAGACCATTGGAGTGCAAAATGCGCATATCGGCAGCTACCCTCCCCCCGGATGTAAGAAGTACAATATCGCCCGGAACCAGATCACGCCCGGGTATCTCCATCTCTTTACCAGCTCGAATCACCATCACTTTGGGTGCTGCCAATTTCGAAAGTGCCTCTATAGCGTTTTGAGCCTTCGATTCCTGAAAATAGCCGATCACAGCATTCAGAAGAACCACCACCATAATTACGGCCGAGTCGGTATAATCCTGTAGAATGAGCGTAACAAATGCGGCAGCAAGGAGAATGTAGATAAGCGGATCTTTAAACTGATGAAGCAGAATCTCCCACTTGGTCATCCCCTTTTGGGTTTCAATTTCATTCGGACCAAATTGATCCAGCCGGTTTTTCGCCTCATCTGCTGTCAAACCTTCATGATAGGAGCTTCCCTGGTTTTTGAGAGCATTTTCAATATCCAGGTTAAACCAAGAACTTTCTGTTGTTATTGACTCTGATGAACTGTTTTTCACTTGATTCATTCTGCTCCTTCTCCCTGATTGACACATCAATTTTTCAAACCTATTAATTAATGATAAAAAAATATGCCGTTATCGGACATAGGTTTTAGCACGATCTTGAATTAATGGAAAACCTGATCTCTTTATTGTTCACACAAATTCAACAGGATCTTTCTCCTACAATCCTTGAAAAGTGATTTTTAACTTAGAAATCTCAATATCCTCCGCTACATTGATAGAATGAAAAAACAGACCCTCCACCTTTTTAGCCGGCTTGAAAAACAGAGAGAAGATCTCCTGAAGTTTTTAAAGACGCATTCAGAAGATCAGCTTCATTTTAAACCTGATCCCAATTCGTGGAATATGCTTCAGGTGATCCGTCACCTGGTCACGGCAGAATCTCTCTCGTTCAGATATATCAAAAGGAAGATGAGCGATTCGGCAGCTATTCCCGAAGTTACATTGGGTGCCAAAGTACGATCATTGCTTCTAAAATTTGCTTTGAAGCTGCCAGTAAAATTTAAAGCTCCAAAAGTTGCGGAAGTAAACGAGGAGTACCCCGATTTTGAAATGATGATCGATGAATGGAACTCTGTTAGATATGAGCTGAAGGGTTTAATGATTCAGGCGGATGAAGAAATTTTCAATAAAACGATCTATAAACATCCAAGAGCGGGCTATCTTACATTACATCAAACCATTCATTTCATGAAAGACCATATCGATCACCATATCAAACAGATTGAGCGAATTTCTGTTCATCCACACTTCCCTAAGTGAAGGGATATTAAATCACGAATAAGACCCGGCATCAATAAATTCTGCCTTTTTGAGGAAGCGTGGTTCAATTTTGAATTGTGATTCTAATTCCGGTTTTCAGGTAAAATCGAAATCCTCAAAATGAATCGAATTTTTGGGAACCCCCAGACTTTTTAAATCCTTCAATAGGGATTTTCTCATATCTGCCGGTCCGCAGATAAAAAAATCCTTTTCTCTCACACCGGGAATGTCATTCGGGTTCAGAAGTCCCTCTACATCAGCTCTGACCAGGTGTACCCGAAAACCACTCAGCCGACTTTCCAGCTCTTGAAAGAGTTGTAGGTGAATCGCTTCCTGTTCTGTGTTCACGCAGTAATACAGATCTATATTTAAATCAGATTTTCCCTGTTGTTTCAGATCGTTGCCCCAGCTAATAAACGGCGCGATACCCACGCCCCCTCCAATCCAAACCTGATCTTGTTTACCAAGCCGATAATCAAATCGTCCGTATGGCCCTTCCAGCAGAGCCGTTGCACCGGATTCCAATTCCCAATAAAGCTGATTCGTATAATCGCCCAGTGCCTTGACAATAATTTTTATCTGGCCGTCTTCAGTTTCTTGAACAACGGTAAACGGGTGCGACTCTTTTGAAATTTTCGAATGCAGAAATGTGAAAAAGAAATATTGACCGGGTACAGAATGAACCGTTTCACTTTCCGGAGCCATCGTTATTTCAATCACTTGCTCGTTCAAACGCACGGTTTTCTCAACCCGATAGTGAGATTTGTTTATGACCCACCCGAACAGAATCGATTTATAGATCCGGCCTACAACACCAAGAACTGACAGAATTGCGAGGTAGGTCGTAAGGGCCTGGTTTGCTGTTACAGAAAGGTCCAGAAGGAAGATGTGGAGTATACCGAGAATAAAAAAGAGACCCATAAATTTGTGGGTAATCTTCCACTTGTCATACGGCAGTTTAATAACAATGGTGACCAGCATCAGCAGAATCAACCCCCATAGCGCCCAGCTTCCCAGGTCAATGGAAATTCTGCGATGTACCGGAAACAGATACCAGAAAACTTTATCTAATTCACTCGGGATGAATCGAAATGCAAGCAGAATCGGGTGTATCAGCAGCAGGACCAAGGCCGTTCGTGCCATGGTGTGATGCTGGTGGTACATCTATCAAGCCCTCCGAAATAATCTTCCAGCCATTTTAATCGGGCGACCAACACAAACGTGAGAGCAAACAGTGAAAATCCGGTCCATGCTGCAATTTGGCTGCCGTAAACAAGTAGAGGGTTCAGGTTGTGGCGAACCGTCGTTTCCGGGAATGAGATCAACCAGGGAGGGATCACCAACAGTGCTAATCCCCAAACTATAAGACGTCCGGATTCTCTTTTTTTCATTGCTCCTCCCACCATTACGGATAAAGCAGGTACGGTTCAAAAATAAATTCAGCCAATAAGCTGTTTATCCATCGATTCGATTAGTCAAACCTTACAATATCAGCCCGAACAGTCACTTTCACTTTTGTATAGAGAATAAGATTGAGGAAATCAGAATCGTACCTGACATTTGTCAAAGCCAGTTTCTGACCTTGAACTTCCTCTCCCGACAATTCAAAATTTGTCCAGAGATTTTCGAGTGCCTCGGCATAGAGCATTCCGGTTCCTTCCACTCTGGCAATCGCAAGCGTTGACGCAGACAGGCCCGTTGAATAACTTAATCCCAAAATATAATCCGACTCTGACTCCCCGGTTACATTCGCAGCAGCAATCGTGTAGTTGCCATCTTCAAGATTTACGATGGTTTGATTGGCCGCTAAAAATGCGCCTGAACTTGTACACCCACCCAATATCAGAGCGGTAAGTAGCAGTAACAGAACTTGGTTTTTCATTTTTCCACCTCATTGATTGATTCATTAGTCACTTATCAAAGTTATCTAATTTTACATCATAGAGTATAGGGGAATTACTGATTTATATAGATTTAGATTAGAATTATAGTTCTAACCAAGCCCCCCTCATTATTAATCCCTCTCAGTTTGCAAAATACGTTTCCATCAGGTCAAAGCTCAGTCTGTCAATGTTATCCGCCTTTGAATGACCGGCTGAAATATTGGACAAAACGACCACGCCGATTTTCTGATCCGGATCCATCACAATTGAAGAACGGTATCCGCCGGTGCCTCCGTTGTGCCAGTACCATTTGGCACCGCTGTCCCGATTCAAAATAAACCAGCCCATCGCTACATCCATGTTATCACTGACCTGAAATGTAGGCTCACGCTGTAGCGAAAGAACAGGATCATCAGGATTGAAATTGGATCGGATAAACCGGGACAGATCTTCTGCGGTTGAGAGGATACCTCCTGCGCCGGCCAGATCCGCTAAATCCCAGTTTGTTGCCGATCCCCCTCTTTTCGTTACCCCACTCACCAAATATTCTTCAACATTCTCCCGATCGGTGGTTGATCGATTCATTCCCATCGGTTCAAAGATTTTTCTCTGAAGCAAATCCTCATAACTGATGTTTTCCAATTCACTTAAAAAAAATCCTAATAAACCGGCCCCTAAATTGGAATAGCGATGGGCTTCTCCCGGATCTCTAGATAGTGTAAGATCATTTTTCAAGTAGGATTTCAGTTCCACTTCATCAAAAATTTTGTAGGGATTGTCCATATTCCACAAAAAGTTGAACGTGTAGCCTCCGGGCAATCTCGGTAAACCGGACGTGTGATTGGATAGCTGCAAAAAGGTAAAATCGGGATTCCCTGCCATTTCAACATCCAAAACGTCTCTTACCGTTTGATCTGCACTGATTGCCGAATCGTGTATGGCATGGGCCAGCAGCGTGGATGTAAACACTTTGGAGATGGATCCGATTTCAAATACACGATCATGATTGTCGATACTTTCCAACACGTCGTTGATGCGATGGGCACCGTAAAATGAAACGATAGAATCAGAAATAAACGCAATGGAAAATTGAGTACCGTTTGGAAAAAGGCTGAGAGCAGAGGCTATCGAGTCAACTTCCGCTTCAGATAATTCAGCGGTAACCTCTAATTGATGAACAGCTTTATCAGGTTCACTGACGCTGCTGCAGGAGACAGCCAACAGAACCAAGATTGATAATAGTAGAGTGTATTTGATTGAATTCATCCCAGATAAGTTGTTTCAAACATTATACATGAAGATTTCAAAAACGAATAATGTAATTTTTGAAACAAAGTCTCAATCAGGAAAGTCGAGCACCCGGCATGCAGCGGTAGCTACTCAAAATCAGGTCTGATGGCCGTTACGACATTTAAAAGAGATGTACAGACATTGAAAATCCCTTTCTTATTCATCCTCTCCATATACCAGACTGAGAAAATCCTCGCGCTCTACATTTCCAAAATAATCCTTCACATCCACTCCGTTAAGCGCTTCAGCAATATCAGCCGGCTCGTATCGAACTCCCTGAAGCAAGTTTTCAATTCGTTCTACCGGATCCCGGCCAAAAAAGTCTCCGTAAATTTTCAGGTTTTTGATGTGGCCTTTCTTCACATCCAGCCGAAGATCGATCTCACCAACCGAAAACCGTTTTGTACGCTGAATATTAAACTCCGGCGATCGGCCAAAATTCCAGTCCCAGTTTCCGTATTTCTCATCCTTTAACTCGTGTACGGCCTTCCACTCATCATTTGTGAGGTGATACGTTTCGAAATGATCGCGCTCCCGATACAGTCCGTCCAGCAACCGCTGTCTGAATTCAGAAACACTCATCCCCTCATTCAAAAACTCACTGATGTTGGCAACACGGCTTCGAACGGATTTATGTCCTTTCGATTCGATTTTACTCATCTTCACATCCAGCGCGCGGGTTACCTCCTCCAGGTCACTGTTAAACAGCAGTGTGCCGTGACTGAACATCCTCTTCCCGGTTGAGAACTGAGCATTGCCGGAGATTTTTCGCCCCTCGGCAAGAATGTCATTGCGGCCGCTCATTTCTGCATCCACGCCCATCTCTTTCAAAACCTGAATAACCGGCTCTGTGAATTTTTTGAAGTTATGAAGGTTCTCCTTTTTGTAGTTGGTGATGAAACTGAAGTTCAAATTCCCTTCATCATGATAAACAGCCCCCCCACCCGACATCCGGCGAACCACATGAATTCCGTTCTCCCGAACATATTCGTCGTTAATCTCTTCAAGGGTGTTCTGATTCCGCCCGATGATGATAGACGGCCCGTTAATGTAGAACAACAGGTAGTCCTCACTCTCCCCAAAATTCCGAAGTGCGTACTCTTCAAGGGCAAGATTGATGCGTGGATCGGTAATCCCCTCATTCTCGATAAAAATCATGTCAAACCGCGAATTAAGTGTTTAAAATTTCGTCTCAAAATAGCGCTGTTATGTTCAACAAGTATGAAGAGAAATCGATTCATCCGGGAGAAATTTTAATCCGAAGTGTAATAAAATGAATTTTTTCGGTACTAACAGAACAGAAAGGTTTCAAACATCAACAAAAGTCCAACAATCATGAAAGCTAACAACCGACATCTATTTCTGAAACAATTAACCATTAGGTTCTTCTATTTTATCATATTGGTAACCGCTTTTTCCATCTCCTCTTTCGCCCAAACGAACTACAGTTTCAAGGTTGATATTTCGGGAAACGGAAAACCTGTTCTCCTGATTCCGGGATTGATTAGCAGCGGTGAAGTCTGGAATGAGACAGTGCTCACGCTATCTGAGAATTATGAGTGCCATGTACTCACCATGCCGGGATTTGCAGGTGTTCCTCCTCAGACTGATGCACCCTATATAGAAACATGGAAAGACGAAATCGAAAGGTATATTCAAGAGCAAAACCTGGATCGTGTCACACTGGTCGGTCACAGTTTAGGCGGATTCTTGAGCATATGGATCGCATCAGATAATCTGCCTCAGTTAAAACAGATTATTGTGGTAGATGCTTTACCTTTTCTGGCCGGTACTATGAATCCCAATGCAGTAACCGGATTTAACGAGGCCAATGCAAAACAGTATATGAGCTCACTCTCCGGCATGGATGTCGATCAGTTAAAAAACACTCGCATGATGATGGCTCGTGGAATGACAAACGATTCAACACGATGGGAAATACTGACCGAATGGACGTTGAATTCAGATTTAAAAACGGAAGCCTATTCAGCCACTGAAATGATGGGAATCGACCTGAGAGAGGATATTGCAAATATAACTGTCCCCGTTTTGGCCATCGGTGCATTTGACGAAAATCCTCAATTTCCGGGATTTACAAGAGAACAAATGGAGCAAACCTATCTTTCACAGTATCAAAATATTAAAAATCTGCAGTTCGAAGTTGCCGATGGCGCCAAACATTTTATTATGTACGACAAACCGGAATGGATGGTCGAAACAATGAAAGATTTTATGAAAAAAAATCAATTCAATCAGCAATGAAAAAAGCTGAAAAAGAGCGGCTGTTTGAAGATTTAATTCAATCAAACGAAGATCGAATTTATCGTATCTGCCGCTCTTATTTAAAGAACAGGGAAGATATTCCCGATCTCTATCAAGAGATCCTGATTCAAATCTGGAAGTCGATCGACAGGTTTCGGAATGAATCAACATGGAGTACCTACATCTATCGTATTGCATTGAATACCGCTATTAAGTTCCAACGAAAAAATAGTAACGACAAAAAGTATATCCGGTCTGACTTAGAAGCTGAGGAGAACTCTAATAACAAAGATTATATTTACAAAGAGAAGAGACTGAATGCAATGCACGCCTGTATTCAGATGTTGAGTGATGGGGATAAACTATTGATCACACTTGTGCTTGAAGATCTAACCTACAAAGAGATTGCCGATATTCTAGACAGCAACACGAACCTGATTGGAGTTCGTATTAACCGGGTAAAAAAACGAATTATGAAACTAATGGAGAAGCATTATGAAAACGTTTGATGAACTAAAACAAAATTGGAAATCTCAGCAAAATGATGCTGAAATTGACGTTCATCAACTGAAAGAAAAAGTAATGAAACGTTTAGTAAGCGATCAGAAAAAGCTCATTTTATCCAACCTTTTTGTATCGGTTTCTTTTGCCATTGTATTTGTGGTGATGGCATGGGTTTGGAGCTCAAATCCGGACAGAACGATCTATTTCTACGCAAGCTTGATCAGTATGTCGATCCTTCTGGCAGGGACACTGGCAGGCTTGTGGGCAGGCGTGCAGTACAAAAACGAACACACCTATAAAGGCACCCTTGAATTCCTGCAGGCTAACATTCAAAAACTTACTATTCGAAAATTTATGTTGCAGAAATTTATGCCGGTTTACATGATTCTGCTCTTGGTGTGCTTCTACTTCTATTACGCAGATACCTTTAAAGATGCAGAGCCGGTTAGTACATTTACTGCTTATGCTCTCACAACACTGTTCTTTGCAGGTGTATACTACTTTTCAAGAGGAAAGCGTGTCCGACAAATTGAACAGGTAGAAAAATTACAGATCGAACTTGAAAAAATCAGAGACGAATTGGAGGTTTGAGACTAGGTTGCTCACAGTCCAATCACGAAGTATCATGGATCATCAGGTTTTGATTCTGGAAAATTTATGTAAAGCAATTCAGCCGTACCATCGCCTCTATGCTATTTTGAGTTTCAAACTAATCCCTCTATTCGGCGACTATACTTGATAATTCATCCTTTCACAGAGCTGACGCACGGGTCTACTGTCTGTTCGTCCTTTCAGAATTTTTTTAGGCGCAGTCCAAACAGATAGATAAATAATAAGACCAACAAGTGAACGCGATATCAATGGAAAAATCACATTTCGTTGTTCGTCAATTGGTCATTCGCAGTTCATCGATCATATTCTGCAGGTCTGCTTATTCTACACTTCCCTCGGCAATATCCTCCAGTCTAATGACCAAAACCCTGATCCTGTAATGAAGAGAAATACGCACCCCAGAAACATCGCAAAATCAATTCTGGAGATGTGAGCCATCAGCCAAAAACCCTCTTCAAATAAAATTGGAAACTTGCCAATCAGCACCGTAAAACTAATGGTTAACAAGAGAGGTATTACGGCTAATCTTGTAAAAAGTCCCACCATGATGAGCAAACCACAAACCACCTCAAATGTTGAGATGACGGTTACCATAGCTCCGGCTGAAATGAAGCCAAGATTTTGAAAAAATCCGGTTTCCTGAAGTTCCGGATAGGAGAATTTCAATATGCCGCCACCAATACTTTTTATTATCTATTCATGTAATGCACATCCGAAAGTGAATTCATCAGATCGGCACTCGCTTTCGGAGTAATATCCCGCTGTTGATTTCCCAGCATCTCGTACCCAACCCGAAATTTCTTGACTGTTGCCGATCGAAGCAGCGGCGGATAGAAATGCATGTGAAAGTGCCATTCGGGATGTTCTTCCCCATCGGTTGGCGCGGGATGAAAGCCGGCTGAGTAGGGAAAGGAGATCTCAAAAATGTTATCGTACTTAACCGTAATCTGTTTGATGATATCCGCCAGTGCATCTCTCTCCTCACTCGTCATGTCTGTAAATCGAGCAAACGGCCTGCGGCTAATGACGATCGTTTCAAACGGCCAAAATGCCCAAAATGGAACAATAACTACAAAGTGATCATTTTGAGCTACTATACGTTCATCTTGCTCCATTTCCAATGCTAAATAATCACTCAGCAAGGTTCGACTGTGTTTTGAGTAATACTCTTTCTGCTGAACCAACTCTTTTTTCGGCTCATTCGGGATGGTCTGCTGTGCCCAGATCTGTCCATGAGGGTGCGGATTACTGCATCCCATCATCTCTCCTTTGTTCTCAAAAATCTGGACGTAGTTAATGTAGTCTCGGGAACCAAGCTCTTCATACTCTTTTACCCACAGATCTACCACATTTCGTATTTGAGAATGCTCCATCTCAGGCAGTGTTAAATCGTGGCGAGGCGAGAAACAGATCACCCGGCAAATTCCCTTCTCCCCTTTGGCAATCAGCAGATCATTTTTGTTGTACTCCTCATTTGGCGTATTGGGTAAAAGCGCGCTGAAATCGTTATCAAAAACAAAAGTCGATTTGTAGTCCTCATTATGTGCACCTCCGGCACGCGAATTTCCGGGACAGAGATAACAATTCGGATCATATTCCGGTTTCTTCTCCTGAGGGACATTCTCCTGCTTGCCCTGCCACGGTCGCTTGGTGCGATGTGGCGAAACCTGAACCCACTCACCGGTTAACGGATTGTACCTTCGATGCGGATGATTTGACAGATCTAGCTTCATAATTCTTTAATTTTATTCGGTCGTTTGTTTCTCTGTTGACTTGATGACGCGCGTTCCATCCGAAATGGTTGTCTCATATATTTCCACCTTAAGCCCGGTTTGTTTCAAATAATCTCTCGAAACTTCCTGCTTAAACTGCTCTACTGTATTGGTCCGTACCAGGTTGATGGTACAGCCGCCAAATCCGCCGCCCATCATCCTTGAGCCGATCACGCCTTCCACTTTTTTTGCAACCTCAACCAAGATATCCAGCTCCTTGCAGCTTACCTCAAATTTGTGCTGCAACCCTTGATGAGACTGAAACATCTTCTCCCCAAATGCACCGATGTTGTCTTGCTCAAGATCATCACATGCATCCAACACACGCCGGTTCTCTTCAATCACAAATTTACATCGCTTGTAAACAACATCATCCATCTGATCTATATACTCTTCCAGCATTTCAATAGTTACATCCCGAAGTTTTTTCACTTGCGGGTGTGACTTTTGAATAATAGAAACTCCCTCCTCACACTGTGTTCTGCGGACATTATACTCAGAGCCCGTAAGTTCACGGCGAACTCCGGTATCGCACAGTACAATTTTAAAATCGGGGTCGCGAAATGGAATTTTATCATACTCCAGAGTACGGCAATCCAGCTTCAAGGCGTGGGATTCTTTTCCATTTATACTGGCAAATTGATCCATGATACCGCACTGGACTCCCACAAATTCATTCTCAGCTTTTTGAGCTATCTGAGCCATATTCATGGTAGAGATTTTCCATCCATTCAATTCAGCCAATCCATAGAGAACCCCGCCCTCGAGAGCGGCTGAGGATGAAAGCCCGGCCCCGATTGGCACATTTCCGCCAAACACGCAGTCGAACCCCACGCTGTTCATTCCATGTTTTCGAAGCTGATCCACTACTCCCAGAATATAATCGGGCCAACCCATTCCTGATTTTTGGAGACTGGAAGTAAGTTCTACATCATACTCTTCATTCATATCCACTGAAAAGAGTCGAATTCGCCCTGTATCATTTAAATTCATGGCGAGCCAAATTGCCTTATCAATCGCGGCGGGGAGTACAAATCCGTCATTATAATCGGTATGCTCTCCAATCAGGTTTACCCGTCCGGGGGCTTCGATGATCAGATATTGATCACCGAATCTTTTTTGAAACTCAAATTCAATCTGTTCAATCATTTATGCGTTGAATTTTTTTCGTTACCAGAATACAGCGTAGAGAACCGCTACAATGATCAATATTGCATAAGCACCGATATTGAACGCAGGGCCGGTTTTAAACATCTCTGAAGTTGTATGAATCGCTTTCGGATCCTCATCGGATGGATTGGTAGTCAAACTTACTCCTGCAATAATCACAATGGTGATGATGAGTGTGTAGAACATCTGATCGAGGAATGGCATCTCAAGCGCCGGTACCTTGAGCAGCAGGGCAACAACAATGGATGAAAGCACACCGTAAATCGCTCCTTTTGTCGTCGTTTTCTTCCAGAAAAGCCCCATAATAAACACGGCCAAAATACCGGGACTCACCAATCCCGTATACTCCTGGATATATTGAAACACCTGTGGAACATTGGCCAGCTGAGGCGCCATCAGAATGGCAATAAGCAGTGCAACGGCAGCCGTAATTCTACCGGTATTTACTGTTTGCTTATCGGTTGCATTTTTGTTGAAATATGGACGATAAATGTCCATTGTAAAGATCGTGGCAATGGAATTGAGCATCGATGCCAGCGAGGAGACAATCGCCGCCGCAAGCGCCGCTACCACCAAACCCTTAAAGCCCGGTGTTAAAAATACCCTGATTAACCACGGGTAGGCATTATCGTAAACAATACTCCCATCCGGGTTGGTAAACACATCCGCTACACCCGGTATGATTGTGGTTCCTTCCGGCTGTACATAGAGTACATAAACGATGATTCCCGGAATCACAACAATCAGAGGGATGATCAGTTTCAGAAAGCCTGCAAATATAATTCCTCTCTGAGCTTCCTGTAAAGATTTGGCAGCCAGTGTTCGCTGAATGATGTACTGATTAAATCCCCAGTAGTAGAGGTTTGCAACCCATAAACCGCCAATTAACACTCCAACTCCGGGCAGATTTGAATATTCAGGATTCGACTTATCCAAAATCATATTAAACTTCTCGCCCGCAACATCGTAGATATGAACCATGCCGTTCAAAATTCCTCCGTCGGGAGTTACATGATTCAAGGCTGCAATGGTTGTAACCGTACCCCCGATAATCAATAGAACAACCTGGAGAACATCCGTCCAGGCAACTGCCGACAAACCTCCATACAACGAATAAGCCGCAGCAATAAAAGCCAGTCCAATCAACGCGGGAATTAACAGGCTTCCATCCCCGGTTCCCATAATGGTATCCATAGCTCGGGCACCGAGGTACATCACCGTGGTTAGATTGACGAATACAAAGAGTGCAATCCAGAATACCGCCAGAATGGTTTTAAGCGTGGTATTAAATCGATACTCAATAAACTCAGGAATGGTAAAAAGCTCTTTCTTGATGAAAATGGGCAAGAAATACTTACCCACAATAATCAACGTAACGGCAGCCATCCATTCGTAGGAAGCAATCGCCAGCCCCACCGCAAAACCCGATCCCGACATCCCGATAATCTGTTCAGCCGATATATTGGCCGCGATGAGCGAAGCGCCAATGGCCCACCAGGGAAGCGACTTCCCCGCCAGGAAATAATCTTCCGCATTTTTTTGATATCCCTCTTTCTCCCGCGACACCCATAAACCCAGTCCCACAATAGCCAGGGCATATGCCACAAAAACGATTGTATCTAATAAGGCGAATTCCATAAGTTTATTTTGTTAGTTTCTATATTTTAAATTTTCCGTCTTGGACTGAGATTTTCAGAGACCACTCTCGCATTTGCGATGGTTGAATCTCCAGATGTTCACCCCACTCCATCGCTTTATTTAAACTATCGGGGCGACCGATGCACGGCTCCAGTGCAACGGTCAGATCTTTTTCATCTGAATCTTCCGGCCAGCCACCGTAACAGAGCCAGATTCCCAGATTGGGAATGACATTCGTATCAAAATCGAAAATGAGGGATTCATCTGTCTGCTTGCGGTAGATTCCTGTCCGGCCGGTATGTAGTTTTTCCGAAAAAAATTTCCCTGCAAACTCAGTCTCTTTTGGCTGTACTACCGATAGATCAAACGGGAGCTTTTTTGTTTTTAACTCATGCCACGACAATCGATCACCAAACTTGCCGATTCCCTCTTCCGACATTCCATCCACCAAAATCTCATTCAGCTCTAGAGGCAGCACCAGTTCATCCCCAGGATTTACATTTAACAATGGATGAGACGACCAGATAAACGGAATAGCGAAATTCCCTAAATTCTCCGCCCGGTATCGTATTATCAGCGAATCACCATCGAGCTGAACCCACTTTGAAAAACGATAGTTCAGCTTTTTTCCATAAGTGGTCAATTTCATACCCGCACCTGCTTGTTCCACTTCCCATCTTGAATTCCAAAGTTCACCGTGATCCGGCAGTTCGATAGTCTCTCCATTTAAAGAGATCAAACAGGGAGCAACGGTTGGGAAGCAGTCGTCAAAACCGGCCGCATAAGGTAGCTGAAAATCCTGTCCATACGCCGGGAGTTCAACATTTTGATAGTTTTCATCTGTCTGATGAAGAAATTGAGTACCGGACTTTCTTCGTACAATCCCTGAGATTTTCCCACCCATTTCGGGAAGCACAGTCACAATAAGTCGGCTGTTCACCAAAACCATTTCACGGTTTAGCGGAGCCGAACCAACCTCTTTTTCTATGGACAGATCATCTTTCATTTAGTAGTCTTCTTATGTTAATCCGGCATCCCCTCGTTATCCAGTCGACCCAGCCTGTATTTATCAAACACGTTGATTACCGGCAGCGCATTGCCGTCATCATCAAAAAATCCCCGCGATCGCAATCCGCCCATCACAGCCGGCTCCCACCACATGATTCCTTTAATTTTTTCACTGTTGATGCTGAGCATCGTCTCATTCACAGACTCAAGAAATTCAACCTGACCTTCCGGAGTCTCTGGGTATGGAGCTCTGGCGTTTTGATACTCGCTGGGGCGCCAGTTGTACGCCGTTTCAACCAGCATGATATCCTTATCAAAATGGCGGTCAAGTGAAAGAAGATTGGCTCTGAATTCAAGCAGATTTCCATGCCACCACGGATAGTACGAGAGGCCGATCATGTCGTAAGGAATATTGTACGATTCAAACTTCTCATAAAAAGCCCGGGCTCCCACTTTATCCGCACCCTGATCGTAGTGAATCATGATGATGGGACGAGCCTCCTGACCTCGTCCGGCATCCACCCCGTCAATCCCGGCTTTGGTCAGATTTGCGTAGTTGTCCCAGTTTTCGGGCAGTTTACCGGTTGGCCAAAGCATCCCGTTCCGGGTTTCATTCCCGATCTGAACCATCTCCGGCATCACTCCTGCTTCACGGAAAGCAGTGATGGTATTTTTGGTGTATTCGTAAACAGAATCAGCCAATACATCCACCGAAAGTCCCTCCCATGCAGCGGGAATCGGTTGTTTACCGGGATCGGCCCAGCTATCGGCATAGTGGTAGTCGAGCAGAAATTTAAACCCATACTCTTTCGCCTCCTGAGCCAGTTCAATAGTGTACTCTAAATCGTTCGGGAGTTCATCGGGGGTGTGAAACAGTCGCAAACGAATCCAGTTGTAACCGTGATCGGAAAAGATTTCCAAACCCGGTTTCACCACACCCTCATCCCTAAACTCCACACCCTGTTCCTCGGCCATTTTCAAAAATGAAAGGTCTGCTCCGATTGCGTAAGTGATGTCTGCCTGTTGTTTGATCTCAACCTGTTCCTGGCCATTTGCTATTTGTACAGACAGCAGGAAAATAACCGTGATCACTGCCCCAAATCTTCTACTTTTACTCATCATACCATCTCCTATTGGTTTACTCTTCAACTTCAATGTCTAAACGGGCGGAAGCTAATCCATCAGAGTACGCTTCAACTGCCACTATACCTGAACTTTCTCCGGCCCGAAGCAGTATGGTTGCGATTCCGGCCTCCGCTTTAATCGGATTGTACCCGATCAACTCAGCGTCTCCCTCCACCTCAAAATGTACTTCCTGATCTGTGATGGGAATTGTTGTGCCGTTTTCATCCACAATGGAGGCGTATATGAACACAACATCATTCTGTCCTGCGGTTAGATTTCTGCCGCTGCGATCGTACTCCAGTTTAACGGTAGCCGGCTCTCCAGGCGTAGATCGTTCTGTTTCGGTAACAATCTCTCCGTTAATGTATCCCACTGCCCGTAATGTGCCGGGTTCGAACTCTTCAAGATCAAAGGTAAATGGCGGATGATTCAGATGTGTCGATACCCGGTCGCTGTCCGGTGATTTTCTCCCAAGGGATTCTCCGTTCAAAAACAGCTCAACCTCCTCGGTATTGCTGTATATTTTAGCCGTTGTATAATCAGGATCATGCCAGTAATTGGCGATATAGATCATCGGCCGGTTGAACTTTGCAGCCGGATCCATGCTGGGTTCGACCTGACTCTGATAAAAGTAGTTGGTGAACTTGGGCAGCCTGAAAATATCCCGAATTCCCGATGCTTCCAGATCCACATCGTAACCGCGGTTGTAGTCGTACATCACCCAGTTGGCATCACCAAACGCCCAGCCTTGAAGGTTGCTGTTGTGCGCTTCCTGAAAGTTGAGCGCCTGCTGAGCCAGCCGAACCTGTCCGTCGCCCCGAAGCTGTCGTGAATTCCGCTCTTCTTCCTGAAGATCTTCATAGGCATCCTGGTTAAATCCGGCATTGTGAGCGTAGTATTCCCAATCGCCATACTCGGCAATAAATAGCGGTTTCTCCTGCGGATAACTCGCCCAGTACTCCGGTGGTGAGGCGTGCTGCCGTGCCGGAATAAAGATGTCGTAGGCGTGATCAATCCAGCCGCTGCTGTAGGTATCCTCAAAGGGAAGCTCCTCATGTACAATGTCGTGCGCCTTTTCCATGAACGATTCAGGCATATCCGACTCATTCAGCGAGGCTTCCCAGATTATAATACTTGGATGATTGCGGTCGCGACGAATCATCTCACGTACATCACGGAGAGCCAGTTCCTGGAATTCCGCATCACCGAAAAACTGCCAGCCGGGGATGGCGTTCATAAACAGTAGCCCGAGTTCATCGGCGGCTTCCAAAAATGCAGGATCCGGCGGATAGTGTGCAATCCTGATAAAGTTGAACCCGGCCTCTTTGATTTTATACGCATCCCGGAATTGAGCATTTTCTGAAAGCGCGTATCCGATGTACGGATACGATTGATGCCGGTTGGTGCCGCGCAGCTGAAGGGGTTCCCCGTTTAGCACAAACTGATGATCGTCCGTAAATTCGATCGTACGAATACCGATCCGCTTCTGCCAGAAATCGATTGCTTCCCCACCTTCAAACAACTCGATGGAAAGCGTGTAAAGAGAGGGCGAGCCGGGTGACCATAAGTCCGGATTCTCTATTGTAATCGATTGTTGAAACAGATGATAATCTCCGGCCCCGATCTCCACTTCATCCGAGACCCGTTCCGTTACAATCTCTCCCTCTTTGTCTTTTAGAACAATTTTGATAACTCCATTTCTGGCCGCCTGGTCAAAATTCTCAACATCAACCTGAATATTCGTTACTGCAGATTCATCCGATACATCCGTGTAGTTTACCCGGACGCCGCCCGCTGAAACCCGATCGGCTGCAATCGGATCGGTAATTTGCAATTTCTCATCCACCAGCAAATCCACATTCCGATAAAGTCCGCTGAACCAGTTAAAATCGAGCGTTTCTATCGGTTTACCGGGCGGTATGGTGGGATTGTTTTCATTATTCAGTTTGACCAGAAGAACATTTTCACTGTCCACATCCACTCTGTCGGTAATATCCACCACAAATGGAAGATACCCGCCTTTGTGAGTTTGGATCATCTCCCCGTTCAGCCACACATCCGCCTCGTGCATCGCGCCATGAAATCGAAGTGCGATATGCTTTTCGGCCTGATCCTGATTGATCTCAAAAAACTTTCGGTAGAACGCATCGCCCTGCCACTGTTGATCCGATATGACCAGCGGTTCGATGTTGGCAGTATGTGGCAAAGAAACCGCTTCCCAAGCAATCTGCGAATTTCGATTGAAATAATCTTCAGTAACCTCCGGATCGATATCCTTTACAAACTCCCAGTCTTTGTTAAAATTGATGGTTGTCGGGTCGTAATATTCTGTTGTATCCGATTCGGCGCTGCATCCCGCAATTAGTAACAGGAGAGAAAAAAGTAGGGTGATGTTTCGCATAGCGTGTATGATTACAGTTCGTAGTCGTTTGTCATAAAATTGATGCCCTGATGGAGATCTCCATCGTAGTCAAAGAAAGCGTTGTTTTCCCAAGAAGATCCCGTTCCCCAGAGGTCTTTCATGTCGGATGTGATCCAGGCCGGCTCCCAAACCATCACGCCGCTTCCGCCTCCCTCAATTACAGCTTTTGTCAAATCAACCAAGTATTGAAGCTGACCCTCTTTTGTAGCGGGATAGCCGGACTCAACCGAATCCTCCCCAAAAATATTGGTGTAGTTGTCGGCATTCTCAAGCGTCCACGGATAAGCCGTCTCTACAATCATGACATCTTTTTCAAACGTGGTTCGAAAAGATTGAATGTAGCCGCTCAGTTCATTTAGCGGAGTATCAGAGAATTGACTGTAATATGATAGACCGATTATATCAAAGTCTGAAACACCCCCGGATGAGGTAATGTTTTCAAACCACCACTCTGTATTTTCGGGCTGAGCTATGTGGAGAATAATCTTTGGATTGATTTCAGATTCTGCGCCTGCATCCCGAACCGCCTCAATCCCGCTATTGATTACGGCCCCGAGATTTTCCCAATGCCCATCACATCCGTTCAGCGGTGGAAAATTTTCCGGAGAATTGGTGTACATCATCCCGCAATTGGTCTCATTGCCAACCTGAACAAATTCCGGCATTAACCCTTCAGCATTCAATTTTGAAAGAGTTTCATACGTGTAGTTATAAACTGAATCTCTCAACACCTCTAAATCCGTTATCTCCATCCAGGCTTGAGGAATATCCTGGTGCGACGGATCGGCCCAGATATCGGAGTAGTGAAAATCGAGATTGACTGCCATCCCCTGCGCTTTCGCCTCCTTCATACTTCGTTTCACATCATCAAATCCGCTGTAAAGAGGTTTATCGTCATCGTTGTACACTTCGGTTTGAACCCACTCGGGATTGTGCCACAGACGCAGACGAACTGTATTGGTTCCGTGGTCGGCAAAAATCTGATATGGATTTTGCTCTTCACCATCCACAAAATAAGTTCCGCCGTGATCCAATACCTGATTCACATACGAGAGATCGGCCCCCATTACAAATTCATCGGCAGAATAAAAAACAGGATCTGAATCATCGGGCTGACCTTCATCATTCACCCGGGGTCCAATGGAAGAATCAGACGAACATGCATTGAATGATAACAATAGCAGGATTATCGATAGTAAGTGACTCATAAATCAACCGGTTAGTGCAATTGAAGAACTTTGTTTCGCTAAAATGTTATCGTTAACATTTACTATCAATATACTACAAATAGTGAATCTTTCAAGAATTTATCGGTGAGTGATTACTGAATTAACACCCACAGGATCGACGAATTTTCAACGTGGCTTCAATTTCTATATCTTCAGCAGGCTCACCCTCGTTCTCGATAATTTTTAATAGTTTTTCGGCTGCCCGCTTACCTACTTCGTATGCCGGCTGATGAACCGTTGTAAGCGGAGCGGATACAAGCGGAGCGCGGATCTCATCTGAAAAACCGGTAATGGCAAGGTCCTCAGGAATTTTCAATCCCAATTCGGTAGCTGCCTCCATCGCCCCAAATGCAGCCGGGTCATTCACACAGACAACCGCTTCGGGTCGAGCTGACACCGGTAAGTCGAGAAGTTTTTGCATGGCATTATACCCACCCTCTTCTTTAAATCCTGACTCGATAATCCAATCTTCATTGATTACAATACCGTGATTTTCTAATGCTCTCTTATATCCAAGGTATCGCTCTTTTCCGATGGTCACATGCCGAGGGCCACAAAAATGCGCAATTTTTTGATATCCGTGCTCTTCAATCAAGTGGTTGGTAATCGCTTCCGAGCTTTCCCTGTCATTCACATGCACACAGCTTGCACCCAATCCATGGATACAGCGATCAAAAAAAACCAGCCTGGTTCCCGTTTCCAGTATCGATTCATAAAAAGAGTAATCTTTCTCGGTAAGTGATGAAGAGATTAAAATCCCATCCACCTGTTGAGATCTGAGTGTCTGAATAGCGTGTTTCTCACGATCAAACTGCTCATTTGCGTTCGTCAAAATCAGCTGGTAATCGGTTTGATAGGTAATCTCTTCAATTCCACGAACGACTTCCGGAAAGAAAGCGTGTGTAATTTCGGGAATAACCACTCCAATGGTTTGCGTCTTGCTCGACACCAAACTTTTGGCCACCCGGTTCGGTGTGTATCCCATGTTCTCCGCTTTCCGCAAAATGCGTTCGCGTGTTTTACCATCCACGTTTGAGCGATTGTTCAGAGCACGCGAAACTGTCATGGTTGAAACACCTAAAGCTTCAGCGATGTGTTTGAGGGTAACTTTTTTGCCCACCGATCTGTTTTTTTGAGTCTGATATTATTAAACGTACCTGTTTTTATAATGCAAAACTTTCAGGAAAGAAGTAAAAGTTGATTCCCATCCACTTCAATTTTGTTGAATTGTTGCTACAATCAACGATTATCGCTTTATTCCATCCATACTTTAACTGATCAAAATTGTATGAATATTCGACTGCTTATCTATTCGGTACTTGTTTTTCTATTTATCTCTGCATGCTCACAGTCCGGTAATGAATCTCTTTACGACCTGCTTGACCTGGAAGAAATTACGGTAGATCAACTGCAGGAACGATACAGTAATGGAAACTTAACCGCTTCTCAGGTAACACGAGCTTATCTGGATAGAATTGAAGCAATTGATCGTAACGGACCGGGTTTAAACTCCATCCTGACCGTAAACCCCAACGCTCTGGAAATTGCCGATGAACTTGACCGTGAACGGCGTGATGGAAACGTACGTGGACCGCTGCACGGAGTTCCCATCATTCTGAAGGACAATATCAATACCACGGATATGCAGACAACAGCAGGATCCCGTTTTATGGAAGGATCGGTTCCATCCGAAGACGCTTATATCGTCAAACGATTACGCGAAGAAGGGGCTATTATCCTGGCCAAAGCAAACCTGAGTGAATGGGCAAACTTCCACAGTAACCTCTCCTCCAGCGGATGGAGCGGTTTGGGCGGACAGGTGAACAATCCTTACGATATCACCCGAAATCCGTGCGGTTCAAGTTCAGGGTCCGGTGTGGCTGCATCGGCAAATCTGGCAACGTTAACAATTGGCACCGAAACCAACGGGTCAATCGTCTGTCCGTCCAACGCCAACGGAATTGTTGGGTTTAAACCAACAGTCGGGCTTTGGAGCCGAAGCGGAATTATCCCGATCTCCTACACCACAGACAGTGCCGGTCCTATGGTGCGTACTGTTCGCGATGCCGCCATTCTGCTGGGTGCGGCCACCGGTGTAGACCCTGATGATGCTAAAACATCAGACAGCCAAGAACACATTCACGAAGATTATACACAGTTTTTGAATGAAGGTGGTCTGGAAGGTAAGCGTATCGGACTTTTCACTCAGCCAATGGGAAATCATTTTCGGGTTGATACTTTGATGAATCAGACCATTCAAAAACTTGAGGAGCTTGGAGCAGAGGTCGTTGAAATTGATCAAATCTCCGAGACCAACATAGGGGGCGACGCATTTCAGGTATTGCTTTACGAATTTAAAGACGGCCTAAATAAATATTTTGAATCACTGGGTGAAGATGCTCCCGTTTCCAGTATTGAGGAGCTCGCTGAAATGACCCGAAATAATCCCGAAGAGACCGAGCGATTTGACAGAAATCTGATCTTTATGGCTGCTGAAAAAGGAGACCTGCAAAATGAAGAGTATCAGGCAGCTCTCGAAAATATGCTGCGCCATAGCCGTAATGAAGGAATTGACAAGGTGATGGATGAACAAAATCTGGACGCATTTGTCTCCCCAACCGGTTCACCTGCATGGAAAACAGACCTCACATTGGGCGATAACTTTGCCCTCTCCTCCAGTTCACCTTCAGCCCGCGCTGGTTACCCAATCATCACGGTTCCGATGGGTGAACTCGATGGATTACCTGTTGGTGTTTCGTTTTTTGGCAGGCCTTGGAGTGAACCTATTCTGCTCGAAATCGCTTATGCCTATGAGCAGGCAACATTACATCGTATCATTCCCGAATTCAGAAATTAAGACAGAACAATCGGCACAAAACAACAGATGAGTTCAACCCCGCTTCTTGAAGGCAGGAACATCCACTTTCGCTATGGTGATGAAGTAATTTTTGAAAACTTCAACTTCGTCATCCATAAAGGTGACAAGGTTGTTCTGAAGGGTGAATCGGGAAGCGGAAAAACCACTCTTTTTCGATTAATTCTTGGATTTGAGTCTCTTCAGCAGGGTGATATTTTATATCAGGGTGAATCTTTAAAGAATCCGGAAACCATCCGAAATCTGAGGAAAAATTCCTCATGGCTTCCACAAGATCTGAATATCGGTACGGGTTTGGTTGAAGATGTTATTCTCTTTCCGTTCACATTTCAAGCCCACAAAAAGATTAAACCCAATCAGTCTGCAATCGAAGCTACACTACAGAATTTTGGCTTAACCCCGGATGAAATTCTACAAAAGTCATACTCAGATTTATCAACCGGTCAACGACAACGAATCGGACTGGCAATCTGTGTCTTACTTAATCAGCCCTTTATTCTTTTAGATGAACCCACTTCAGCGCTGGATCACGATTCCAAGTCGAAAGCAGCCGATTTGCTGCTCAACCAAAATAAAAGAACACTCCTCTCAACCTCTCACGACCCGTTTTGGGTTGAACGTTGTGAAAAAGTTATAGACTTAAATCCGTAGACGAAATACAGTGGATATTATTCAACTCAGTTGGTTTCAGTTATCAATCGCATTTATCAGTCTGTTGATCCCGGCTGCCATTCTGGGTTACTACAAAACCGGGCTGAACAGCAAAATGCTAATCGCCACTGTACGCATGACGCTCCAGCTCATTTTTGTCGGATACTATCTGGAATACCTGTTTGAGCTGGACAACGCCTGGGTAAACCTCGCTTGGATTATGGTGATGGTGATTGTAGCCGATTTTGCCACCATTGACCGCAGTGAGCTCAGCCGGAAGAAAGAATTGTTAATTCCGGTTTTCGCGGCCACCTTTTTCGGTATTGTACTCATCAATTTCTTTTTCCTTGAACTGGTAATTCAGCTACCCGAACTGCTGGAAGCCCAGTACGCCATTCCCATAACCGGGATGGTACTCGGCAACTGCCTCCGCAGCAACGTGATTGGCATCAATGATTTTTACTACAGCCTGAAGGAGAACCGGGAGCGGTTTCAGTTCTTCTTATCATGCGGTGCCAGCAGAAGTGAAGCGCTCTATCCGTTTTTTCAGACAGCACTCAAAAAGTCGGCAAACCCTACCCTGGCCTCTATGGCAACGATCGGGCTGGTTTCATTGCCGGGAATGATGACCGGTCAAATTCTGAGCGGAAGCTCCCCGATGACTGCCATCCAGTACCAGATAATGATTATGCTGGCCATCTTCTCCGGGACGATTCTCTCCGTTTATCTCGCCATCAAGCTATGCAACCGAACCGTTTTCTTTGAGAATGACATGCTCGATGAGTCGATTTTAAAGGGTTAAAATTTGCCTATCTAATAACATGATATTTCTATCCCTTTCATGCCTTAGACGTTCCCCCAACTCATTCAAACCTGATTACCGAAATTCCTGCTACATAGGAATACCTTGTTTAGCATTTCGAGCTCAAGCGTTTAACCAAACAGTTGTAATGGATACACCTGTCAACGTTCAAAGAACTTGGCAGGTCTGATTTCTTGGAACGTTATGTGAATGAGCATGCTAAAAAGCTTTTGAACTATTTCCCGGACGCTGCCAGGCTGTTTAATCCTCACGAAACATTTCACCCGGCATATAGTTTATGATAAATTGAACATAATCTCACAACCGCTTAGCAACATTCACCATTTTGAAATCAAAACATCTTTCACCTTTTCCGCATTGGAAAAAAGTTCTATCGGTAGCTGTTCTCACCCCGATCCTGCTATTTATGTTCATTTTTCTACTGACACTTTTGGGGCTATTCGGTCACGTTCCCGGCACAAAAGAGATCAGTAATATTCATCAAGCCAATGCGACCGTACTGATCTCCTCGGATGGAGTAGAGATCGGAAGTTTTCAGAATCAGAATGTCTCGAACATATCCCTGAATGAAGTTGACACAAAATTTCTAAACGCGCTTCTTGCTATTGAAGACATTCGATTCAGATCACACAATGGTATTGATTATAAAGCGCTTGGCAGGGTCTTCATTAAAACCATCCTGCTTGGTGAAAACGCAGGCGGGGGAAGTACAATTACACAACAGCTTGCCAAAAACCTCTATCCGAGGGAGGAGTACGGACGCTTTTCACTATTTACCGATAAGCTTCGCGAAATGATCATCGCGCGCAGGATTGAATCGGTCTACTCAAAAGACGAAATACTGGAACTCTATCTGAATCACGTCTCATTCGGTGAAGACACATTTGGAATTGAGATGGCTTCCTACCGTTTTTTTAGCAAGTCGTCTTCCGACCTCTCACTGAATGAAGCTGCAACCCTGGCCGGAGTACTGAAAGCGACCACCTATTACAACCCGCATCGCAATCCGGAACGTGCAAAAGCAAGAAGAGATCTGGTTATTCGTCAGATGGAAAAATATAGCCTGATTGATGAAGAAACTGCCAGTGAGACCATCACAGAGCCTCTTGCTACAAGGTACAACCGATCTGCAGGTCTGCAAAACCTCGCCCCATATTTTAAAGTTCAGGTCCGAAAAGAACTGAGCACCATTCTTGACACACTCAACATTAAAGGTGATCTGAATGTTGAATCACCGGATCAGGGACTTATCGTACACACTACGCTCAATTCCCGTATACAGAATGCCGCAGAAGAAGCGGTTAAAGCTCAAATGAAAGAGCTCCAGCAAATTTTTGATCGTGAAGTAGATCGCAACCCCATATTTGGTGAGGATGATCCGGAAATTATTAGAGTTTGGGAACAGAGTGCGCAGTTCAGAGAACTAAAAGCTGAGGGATTAAGCGAACAGGAGATTCAGGTAATCCTGCATGAACCTGCTCCATCCCTATTATTTTCATGGGAAGGATACAGACAGGTTGAACTTTCTCCCTACAATGAAATTCGTTACTACCTCTCCTTTCTGAACGCAGGGTTCTTTGCCATAGACCCTGTAACCGGACATGTGAAATCGTGGGTTGGCGGCATCGATTATCGTCACTTCCCATACGACCAGGTGCTTGCTTCTCGTCAGCCGGGTTCAGCGTTTAAACCGATTCTTTATGCCTCCGCAATCGAATCGGGCAGAACACCATGCGACTACCAGCGAAATATTTTGGCTCAATATGCCTCATACGATGACTGGACACCCCGTAATAACAATGAAGAGTATGGCGGCCGCTACTCCCTGCAGGCGGCACTGGCACAATCAGTCAATACCGTAGCTGTTCAGCTTGCGGCGGAAACCGGAATGGAGCAAATCGGTGAAACAGCAAGACAGATGGGTATTCGTACCTCCCTGCCGGATGGTTTATCCGTTGCGCTTGGAACGGCTCAAATGTCACTTATGGAGTTAACAACGGCATACACCTCTTTTTTGAATGAGGGCAAACCGGTTGAACCGATTTTCATCACCAAAATCTACACCGATGAGGGAGAACTCATCTACGAAGGCGGAGAAAAAGAGAATGAATCCAATCAGATTCATCTCCCGGTCTCCGGTAGTCTAAAAATTGAAACCCCGTTCTCTTCACAACCTCCGGATGGAATCTCAGACGCGACTGCGGCAACAATGGTTGCAATGCTCGAAAAAACGGTGAATGAAGGAACCGGCAACCCGTTGCGTACACGTTTTCAAATCAATCATGCATTAGGTGGGAAAACAGGAACTACCCAAAATTTTACCGACGGCTGGTTTATCGGTTTTACACCGGACCTGGTTTTTGGAACCCGGGTAGGCGGATGGAACCACAGGGTACGATTTCGTGAGTATCCGGCTTATGCCTCACAGACCGCCCTGCCAATAGCCGGTCTGTTTCTACAAAAATTGAGTCAAGATAACGCCTTGAGTTCACCTCCTGAAAAGTTCTATTCCCACCAGATCGATTCTCCGTTCTCCATGGAGTGCCGGGATACTCGGAATGACCGAATCACCGACAGAATCCGGGATTTTTTCACCGGTAAAAGCAGTGATGAACCTCGTGTGGTTGATCATGAGGACGAGAAAAAAAATAGGGGCAATATCTTTAAGCGGATAGGCAGAGGACTTGGAATTGTCAATGATGACGATGATGAGAAGCATTAAATAATTCCTTGCAAACCTTCATTAAATATGATCAAACCCTGAACTGATAAATTTTTGTTTTTTCTACCTGACTTTGTTAAATACTTTAAAATTAACGAATTCGGGTTTCATGAAAAATCAAGGTAAACTGCTGATTGGTGGAGTCGTTTCAGTTCTGATTGCATTTTCCCCGGCATTTCTATTTCAAAATTTGTGGATCGGCTACACGGCAGCATTCATGACTGCAGTTATCTGGTTGATAATTGTGGATCAAAGAGTAGCTTCTAAAAATGAAAGTCGCGCTGCCCTATTCAGTTTTCGGGTCATTATTCTACTGCTAATCGTTACTCAGGCACTTGCTTCCATTCAGTTCTACATAAATTCTGACCGCCAAAAAGAAACCTTGAGAACCATTCGCACAACCATAATTCATGGTATTTCACAAACAGAGATGGAAAAAACACTTTTATATACTCTGAGGCACTACTATCAGGAGTCTGAGCCATCAAATGCCACTCTTGAGGAATCTTTCAGAACTCTTTTTACAGAACGATTAAATGAAGATGGAACAATATCACCGGAAGATCCTGATGAGGAAAGAGAAATGCCTCTTCTTTATGAAGTAGCAGACCCCGATTCTATTGTTCTTTCTGTCTCGGCCGTTTTCACCCCTGGGTATGATTCAAATTTTGAAAACAGCAATGGCAACCGAGGTATGTATGAAGCTAAAGCAACATTAACAAAAGAAGGAGTGGTATATGAACGGCAGAACTAAATCCTACACCCCCTGGATTATTGTAGGACTCATCATTGTGGTTTTGATTTTTGCAGAATATCTGTTGACTTCTGTTTACAGTGTTTTTCCTCACAATTCGTGGATCTACTATTTTATCAACTCAGTTGTGATACCCGGTTCCCTTATTCGGCAGCACATTACTATCGAAGCAATCAATTGGTTTGGCGGAAATGACGTAGCCTTGGCATCCTTTTACCGGATGGCATTCATCATTGTCGCAGGGATGCTTGTACTGTTCGTGTTTCTTCCATGGCTTTTTCTGAAAGGCAGGCTAACCTCACTATCAGAGGAAAAGGAATATCCAATCTATTGGTACTTTACCGCAGCTTTTTTGTGTCTGGCAATTCTACTCTCCTCTTTTTCACTGTTTCAACAAACAAACGTTTCGGCCAATAACAAACAAAGTTTGGAAGCAAGCCGTACATTAGACCAGCTTCGTTCTTATATGGTATCCGTAGCTTTTGATGCCGCTGAATGGTGGATACTTCCTCAGGAAGCCGGCGGCGGTGGGGGAACGTTTGCGCCGGAAAGAGGTGAATCATTTGCATTAAATAAACTCTCATCTTATGATGCGAACTATTCAGATTTTGATATAACAATCGAGGGCGAACCAAAAGACTCTACAGTTATTTTGATTGGAAAGGTTATCAACAACAGTAATGAGGATGGCACTCAGGTGCAACGATCGCTGGAAGTAACCCCCTACGATGACTCCCTATTCAAATTCTTGAACAATCATTTTTCTGATTAAAATAATCTGAACGTTTCGATACCCGGTTTTCGTTGGATAAACCAATTATCAACTGATTCTGATTGAATTTTCAGATTTTTTTAGTACTGTTCATCAAAAGCCGTTATGTCGAAACTCTCTGCTGAGGAGAAATTTATTGATCTCTCCGACTATGGTCGTCCGCTGGCTCTGCGCATCGCTTGTGCTTTTTCAAAAACAGCCGTTACACCGGTACATGTCACACTCCTTTTCGGAATATCCGGACTTATAGCCTCCCTACTGATCATTCGGGAGTACTACGTTACGGCAGGACTATTTTTGATTCTGAAATCGATCCTTGATGCTGCAGACGGTGAACTTGCCCGCCTCAAAAAAACTCCTTCTTATACCGGTCGTTATCTGGATTCGGTTTTTGACATCATACTTAACTTCATCATACTCGGAACTATTTTCAACGTTACCGGTCAACCGGCCTGGATGTTTGTTACTGCATTCGCGGGTGTTCAGCTACAGGGAACCCTCTACAACTATTACTATGTAATATTACGTCATAAAGCTGCCGGTGGGGATAGAACGAGTCGTGTTTTTGAGAAAGAGGTTCCGCAAGCTCTGCCCGGAGAAAGTCAGAAATCGGTTACCGCACTATATATTGCATATAAATTTTTCTATTCAATTTTTGATCAAGTGATCTATATAATAGACAAAAGTGCATCAACCAGTAACACACTTCCAAAATGGTTTATGACGCTCCTCTCTGTGTACGGTCTTGGGTTTCAGTTATTACTAATCGCCCTCTTTTTGTCCATTGGACTCATTGAATGGATTTTGCCGTTTTTTATCTGGTATTCATCAGGAATTCTATTCTTTATTCTTTTACGAAGAGTTTTGAATCGAAATCAATAACTGATATTTTTAAATCATAGGGATTTGGAGCAGGGGTAAATCAGAGTAAGCCCGACCCCCTATCTCTTTGTGCTTTCCGCATTTTTGATGAACTTACATTCAAATCCATTTAACCATTAGAGTCATGAAAATACTTGTTCCTACCGATTTTTCTGAACTGAGTGAGAAAGCACTTGCCGTTGCTAACAAATTTGCAAAACTGATGGGTGGAACTGTTACTCCATTCCACTCACACATCCCAATTTCTGAACTTGACGAGCCTTATGCTCTCGGTATGAGTTCGCAGATGTATCAAGACTTCGAAGAAATTGAAAATTCGCTTACCGATCGGCTAAAGCAGTTGGCTGAGGAGCACGTGGATAAAGGAATACTTAAAAAACCGATCGTTATGATGGGAAACCCGGCTCAAAGTATTGTCGATACATCTGAAGAGTTCGATTACATTGTAATGAGTACACACGGTCGTACCGGATTCAGCAGATTTTTATTAGGATCTGTTGCTGAAAAAGTTCTTCGATTAGCCCACACACCGGTTCTTATAGTTGAGAATGAGTCAGAGGTTGATGATTTCAAGAAAATTCTGGTAACAACCGACTTTTCGGACAATGCAGCCAGTGCCTATCCTTATGCCCGACAAATTGCAGAGAAATCCGGTGCTGATTTAGATCTCGTACATGTGGTAAGTTTTGATCAGTTTGAAGAAGAGGATGAGGAGAGCATCTCAATTTCAGATATTCGGGAAAAACGGATCAAATTAGTGGAAAAAGAGTATTTCCATTCGTTGAAAGGAGAGGTTAACTCAATGGTGATTATTTCGCAAGACTCCCCTCACGAAGCCATTTTCAATCACGTGAATGATAACGAATATAATTTAATTGTAATGGCCACCGTTGGGCGTACCGGTATTAACTATTTGATGATGGGAAGTACTACGGCAAATCTTGTTCGACATGTCAAAACTGCTGTACTGAGCATCAACCCAAAACGAGATAAAAAATAAAAAAGGAGATTTTACTTCATTCAATATAAATTGAACGCTTTTTTCGAGGTTTGCTTCTCAGATTTGATCTAATGAAGTCGCTTGTGAATTTCTCTGACCGTTAATCATCGTCTGATTTGCACTCCGTTTCAAACTTTCCCAGACTCACTCAATGCCCGGTTCTCAGTTCACGAACAGCCGGGCTGATTTTTCTACCCTTCCGGTATAAATTTCTTTAATTATTTGAAATAATCAGGCTCTAAGTATATCTACGTATCCAACTAATTCAAATGAAGTTAGATAACTCTATTATTTATTTTGACCCGCTACTTTTAAATTTGAGAAAAGCTGTAAGGAATTGATGAAATCTGTTCCTTATACAATAGAGAGCAATCTTTAATCCGATATTAAGAGAGTTGATAAATCAGAGATAAGATTGGAGAACATCTGAGAAGCGTGTGAGCAGCGTTTCTCAACACACCAACAGAGGATTTTGGCGGACACCCAAAATCCTCTATTTTTTTATCTATACTTTTTGTGATCATATCATTCCATTGCCGATCTAGAATGAAAGTTCAGCATGTAAGCCTCTTCCCTTTTAATAAAAGATCACGTTCTCTCCAGTCAGGTAGAAAGTGATCCATCAACCGATAGAATCGTTTACTATGCAGACGCTCAAGCAGATGAACCATCTCATGTACAACAACATATTCCAAACAAGCAGGATCTCGTTTTGCAAGTTCCAGGTTTAACCAAATTCGTTTTGCCCGGATGTTGCAGGTTCCCCATCGGGTTTTCATTCGCTTTACGCCAAACTCATTTACGTTAACACCCATTGGTTTCTCCCATTTCTTTATCAGAACGGGAATACGCTTTTTCAACTCGGAGCGATACCACTCATTCAGTACCGATTCACGTTTTTCTCTGGAGCTACCCGGCCTTGTGTGTAGCAATATCTCCTCTTCAGATAGAATCACTCCCGGCTTCTCCTCAATCAGTTCAACTCTCATTGGCATCTGGGTTCCCCAAATGTTGTGAGTTTCACCACTTATAAATCTACTCTTATGAACTTTCTGCCTGTCAGTTGAATCTCTCTTATTCAGATGCTTTTTGATCCATTTGTACTTTTTTTTGGCAAATAACTCTGCGGTTCTCAGGCTGCACCGTCTCGGAATTGACATCGCCACCCTGCCGGCAGATGGATAGATTCGGATATTGAGATTTTTGACTCGTTTACGCGTCACTTCAACCTCAATATCCCAAATCTGAATGGTCTGTTTTGATGACATGGATAGCTTAATCCCGCATCAACTTTTTATACTGAATACGTGTGGGCTGATCTTCTGATATTCCCAAACGCTCTCGCCGATTGGCCTCGTACTCCTCATAGTTTCCTTCAAACCAGTAAACCTGACTGTTGCCTTCAAAAGCAAGTATGTGCGTAGCCACACGATCCAGGAACCAACGGTCGTGCGAAATTACTACGGCGCACCCTGCAAACTCCAGCAGCGCTTCTTCAAGAGCTCGTAATGTATTTACATCCAAATCGTTGGTCGGCTCATCCAGCAGCAGTACATTCGCTCCCTCTTTCAGTATTTTGGCAAGGTGAACTCTGTTTCGCTCACCCCCCGAAATTTCACTCACTTTCTTCTGCTGATCACTTCCGCTGAAATTAAATCGAGCTACATATGCACGGGAATTCATCTCCCGGTTGCCCAGCTTCACAATATCCTGTCCGCCGGAAATCTCTTCCCAAATACTCTTTTGCGGATCAAGCGGACGCTTCTGATCCACATAACCCAATTTCACTGTATCACCTGTTTCAAAATTACCGTTGTCCGGTTCTTCTTCTCCGGTTATCATTTTAAAAAGTGTAGTTTTACCGGCACCGTTCGGGCCAATCACACCCACAATTCCACCAGGCGGCAAATCAAAACTCATGTCTTCCATCAGCAATTTGTCACCAAATCCTTTCGACACATGCTCGGCTACAATTACCTTATCACCCAAACGAGGTCCGGCCGGAATGTAAATCTCCATCTCTTCCCGTCGTTTCTGATTCTCTTCAGAAAGCAGTTTTTCATATGAGTTAATCCGTGCCTTACTCTTCTTACGGCGGCCTTTTGGATTCTGACGAATCCACTCCAGCTCCTGCTGCAACGTTTTTTGCCTCTTGGACTCTTCCTTCTCCTCTTGTTCGAGTCTCTTCTTCTTCTGTTCCAGCCAGGATGAATAATTCCCTTCAAATGGAATACCCTCACCGCGATCCAGCTCAAGGATCCATCCGGCAACATTGTCGAGGAAGTAACGATCGTGAGTAACGGCGATGACAGTCCCCTCATATCGGGCAAGGTGCTGTTCCAGCCAGCCAACTGACTCTGCATCCAGGTGGTTGGTCGGCTCATCCAGCAGCAACACATCCGGTTTTTGAAGCAGCAGCCGGCATAGTGCTACACGACGTTTTTCACCACCTGACAGCACTTCAATTTTGGCATTTCCCGGAGGTGTTCGCAGTGCATCCATTGCCTGCTCCAGTTTGGAATCAATATCCCAGGCACCAATTCGATCAATCTTTTCCTGAAGTTTGGTCTGCTTCTCAATCAGAGCCTCAAAATCTGCATCCGGGTCACTGAACCCTTCATTGACCGCTTCGTACTCTTTGATCAGATCCATCGTCTCCTGAACACCTTCCTGAACAATCTCCTTCACGGTCTTTTCCGGATCTAGCTCAGGCTCCTGAGGAAGGTAACCGAATGTTATACCCTTCTGGCGGGAAATATCACCTATGTAATTATCATCCTCTCCGGCAATGATTCTCAACAGTGTACTCTTACCGGCACCGTTTAATCCCAGCACCCCAATTTTGGCACCATAAAAGAAAGAGAGGTAGATGTCCTTCAAAACAGTTTTGTTGGGCTTATAAACTTTACTGACCCCAACCATCGAAAATATAATCTTCTGATCGCTCAATGCACTAACCGTTAAATTCAAATGTTATTTTGGATGATGAAAATACAGTTCTAATGCATCAAAAACGAAAAATTTAGATTAAATTGATCCTGATAAATTAAACTTTTCGCACTTTCACAAGAGCAATGATTACCCTACTGATCGTGTTCAAACAAAAAAGCTGAATTCTGAATGATACTTCTATTAACTCCGGAAATCGTCTTACTGGTTCTTGCCCTCTCTAAAGAGGGTGATATGGATGACACAGCCCTCTCCCTGGCTATTAAAAACGGAGATCAAAAAGCATTTGAGGAGTTCTTCAATCGTCATTACGATCCTCTTTACAGATTTTTAATCAGTCGGAGAATGGAGCATGAAGAAGCGCGAGATCTAGCCCAGAAAGCATTTGTGATGATATGGGAAAAGCGCCAAGGCATAGACGAAACCAAATCTCTTCGCTCCTACCTCTTTACCATCGCATACTCCCGGATGCTCAATCATGTGGAGTACAGATCAAAATTCAGTGATGAAGATCCTGCAGATAACCACTCTCCGGCACTCAATACAGATCATTCTATTGATTTTAAAGAGTTAGTGAATGTTATCAGGCAAATTATATCTCAAATGCCTGAGAAACGCGGAATGGTGTTTGATCTCTGTTTTATGCAGGAGTTTTCCTATAAGGAAGCAGCGGATGCAATGGATGTGAGTCCGAAAACGATAGAAAATCACATGGCTCTCGCATTTAAAGATCTTCGAAAAAAATTAACTCAAATGTACGGTGAGAGTTTATTGACCGATTTTCAAAAATCAAATAAATGATTAGGGGTTTACCCCCTCTTGATCTGTAGTAAGAGTGAACAATGAAAGTAATTGATGCATTGATATGAAAAGTAAGATCCTTCTGGGAATATTAATATGTGCTGGATTTCTGCTGCATGGATGTACCATTGACAGCTTTGATGAAAACAGATCTGTACTTAATGAGGATGAACTTCGAATAACCGGCCAAATTATTGGAGAGTCGGTCTCAGAAAATGAAGCCGGCCTTCTTTCCAGTTTTTCAGAAGCGTTTGCAATTCCAACCAACAACGGTCTTGCTTCCGGCAATTCCGTTCTCTCTACCGGAAGTTTTAGAAATCTTCAAAATTACAGCTACGAATACAACCCTGCTGAGGGGAAACATCTTGTACAGTTCAGCCGGATAGACGCCATTACCGGAGCAGCCACCGATTTTAACCTGGAATATATCTTTCGAAACAGCAACGGAGAGTTTATTGAGTTTCCAAACCAAAACAGCCAACAGATTGAATCTCTGGAATTCACGGGGCATCGAACCGGACAAATAGAAACTGCCGCTAAATCCTCCGTATATAATCGAAAAGACCGTTTTATACTGGATGGAATTTCAGATCAATCTGCTACACTCAAACTGGACGGTTCACACACCGGTGAAGGTCGGTTTGTCAGAAATGAGCTCAATAATCGGGTTGAACGGGATTATCTTCTTGAGATCAATTTTCTGGACGTGCGAATTGAAAAGGGAATTGTTGAACAAAACCGAAGCTTTCGAAAAGGAGTGAATGGAGCCGTTAGTTACGAATCAACCATTCAATCCAATCAGAATGGAAGCAACCCGGAATCCAAGATTGTTAACGGCACCCTCGATTTTAACGGAGATGGAACCGCGTTATTAAAATTTCAACAGACGTTTAACACTTTTCGCATCCGCCTGGAAAACGGTGATGTATTTGATGATGACGAATTTGAAGGTTTGGTGATGGAGGTCAACACAGAGGATCAGACGTTTAGAATCTCCAACGGACAGATCATACATCTCACTGATGAAACCGAGATCGATGATGATTCTGACTATTTTTCACTTGAGGATGTGGCCTCCGCCATTTCAAATGGTCAGCGAATTGTAGCTGAAGGCGACTACTATCGTCCAGAAGACGGTGTGAACCTTTGGATTGCCACAGAGATGGAGTTTGAAATAGAAGAGAATGAATTTGAAGATTTTGTACTTAGTTTGAATCCGAATGACAGTACATTAACTCTTGCCACCAATGAAACCTTCTATTTTACAGCTAAAACGGATATTGAGTTTGATGACGGATTCGAATCCCTTCAAGACGTGGCGGATGCGCTCAACCTAAACTTACCCGTATTCGCAGAAGGCGATTTCTATATAGATCCGGAGACAGACCGCTATATTTTGACAGACGTGGACTTTGAGCTTGAGCTGAGCGAATTTGAAGAGCTCATTCAATCCGTTGATCTTGAGAATCAGATCATCACACTGATCAATGGGCGACAAATTCTAATAACAGATGAGACCATTATTGATGCTGAAGGTGATTTAATATCGCTCGAGGAAGTTGTTCAAGCTTTAGAAGATGGTGAAGAAATTGAAGCAGACGGTGAATATTACTACAGCTCTACCGATGCAATCTGGATTGTCTACAGCGTTAAGTTTGAAGTTGACTGATAGTAAACCATGGCAAAAACGAACAACATACCGGAAAATGACCAAGACCTTCAGCTGAGCCGGGCTTATGAAATGGTTGTGAATGGTCAACTTGAACTATCTCAGATTGACGACCCGCTTTTTAAACTGCTTCAGGAAGCTAAAGTGTATCAGCAAGAAAGTGCCCGGAATATTTCCGTTAGAGACAAGGATGAGGCAAGACAGTCCATTTTTGAACAAATCAATCAGGCAGAACAAAACCAGGTTAACTCGGAAAGAGCCAATATTTATACACTAACACGAAAAAAATGGGTATGGGCAGCCGCTGCAGTATCTTTGATTTTGTTTACATCCATCTTTTTACTCCGTCAAACTTTACAGAATGAACCATCGCTTTTGGCAGAAGCTACTGAAAGCATCACCTCTATTGAATTGCAGGATGGATCAACGGTTACGCTGCGCCCAAACTCTCGGCTATATCAAAATGAAACTGCAGAGGAACAGTTGAGCTATTCACTTTCCGGAGAAGCACTATTCGAAGTGACCCATAATCCGGATCGCAAATTCGTGGTTAAGACTACAGAAGGCCGGGTGCGTGTATTAGGCACCACATTCAACTTGAGCGAAAGAAACAATGAAACGAGTGTTTACCTGATTGAAGGACGTATTGCATTTGAAACTGCGGATCTCAATCAATCCGTCACACTTTTGGCAGGAGAAGCAGCAACCATTCGCGATCTTCAGCTATCCGAACCGTTCAACTTTGAAGAGATGCTGGTTACATCATGGACTCAAAACAGATTGACATTCAGTGATCGGTCTGCCGGGTCTATCGTTAATGAGCTCGAATTTCACTATGGTATCGAAATCGAAATGAACGAATCGGCAAGATCTGAGATTTTAGGTGGATCTATTACACTCGAAAATGTAACCCAAAGTTTACGTGATCTGCAAGTAGTGCTTGACGGAGAATTTATACAAATTGATGAAAACAGATACCGATTCAGAAAACGGTAATTAACTTAAAAAACAGGGCATGAAGGCACCGGGGAGGCGTTTTTTATTTTTGTTAGTGGGTTTATCCCTCACACTCTTATCGGAGTCTCTTCGGGCTGCCGATTTCTCTTTTTCTAACACCCCTCTGAAAAAAGTCATTTCTGAAGTCCGTGAAGAGACCGGCTATTTCTTTCTCTATCGGGAGTCTTTAATTCGGGATATCGATGTTACGCTGAATTCGGATGAAACAGCCATTTTTGATGATTTAAATATCTACCTGGCTGAATTTGGGATATCACTTACAACGGATCACAACAGAAAGCAGGTTTTGATCACTCATCTCACCGATACAGATCGTAGAGAGGTTCAAAATTATGTGATTAGTGGCCAAGTAGTGGATAACCAATCGGGAGAGCGCCTTCCATTTGCAACCATTACCTGGATTGAATCCGGAAAGCGAAAAGGAGTTGCATCGAATCACTCCGGCCAATTTTCTATAGTTACAAAATCATCCGGTGATTCGATAGAATTGAACGTATCATACCTTGGGTTTGAATCGAAATGGGTCCGGCTTCAAACCACTGATTTAAAGCAGTCTGCCGGCATAACTATACGCCTTGAACCTGAACCTGTACAAAGCAACGAAATTGTAATTTCAGGAAATATAGGTTACAATCCTGCCGATACCCTTTCAAACCGGCTTATGGATGCCGCCCGTTTCAGTCCGCTGGGTGAGTCCAATTCAATTCGGGCTCTTCAGTCTCACCCTTCCGTCACGTCCGGCACTGCCATCAACAATGGAATTAATGTCAGGGGCAGTACACCGGACGGATTCATGGTACAGCTCGACGGCCTGAGTGTATTTAACCAAAGCCACCTTTTTGGTCTGCTTGATAGTTTTAATCCTGATGCCATTCAGAATGCCGGTTATTACTATGGAATTTCACCTGCTCAAATCGATACTCCAACCGGCGGCTCTCTTCATCTGATTACGAGAACAGGATCTTTAAACGAAATACGGGGCAGTGCAGGCTTAAGCAATACGGCTATAAACAGTACATTTGAGGGGCCTCTCGGCACAAGAGGTAGCTGGCTGATTTCCGGACGCGCTTCTTTGATGGATCAGCTACCCTGGTTTAACAATTCCAGAATGATCCGTTGGGGACTCGATATTGATCGACCCAAAAAGATTGCAGGAGACTTTCAAGATTTTACAGATCTGGTACTAAATCCCGGTGAGTCGAGCGCTTTCTTCGGTGATATTCATACCAAAATTTATCTTGAAAATCGTGATGCCACGAGGTGGATATTCAGCGGCTACTTTGGCGGTGACTATACCCGGCAAGAAGCAGAACGACGAGCCCGAACTCCGGAGTCTGGAAGCAGCTTCACTTTTCAGCCCGTTCAAACAACCAACGAGTGGGGAAATGTTTCGTTCAGTATTCAGCATGATAAAGAGTTCTCTAATCGTATATTCAGCACATCTCAGGCCGGTTTTAGCTCCTATAGAACAGATTTTAACAAAGAGGATTATGTCTATACCCGCCTGAACACTTCAGATGAAACAGATAACATTTCGGTTTTCACCTATCCGTTCCAAAACAGAAGTACAATGAACGAGTTTAAGGTAAACCAGGAGTTCGAGTATAGCTTCTCGAATTTAAAGACGATTGGCGGAGCCGGTTGGAAATATTACCTGGGCGAGTATAGCGAATTCTCTTTCGACCGCCCCTCCTACTTTCAGAATGTTGGCTCTCACATGGTTCAGGCCTACCTGCAAAACCGATATGAACCTTTTGATTTCATAGAGCTACATGCCGGGCTTCGCTCAACTTACTACACACTGAACAACGAATTCTACTTTTCCCCTCGTGGCAAGGTTGTCATAAAACCGATCGAGAGCTTTCGGTTCACCGGGGGGTACTCGATTAATCAACAGTTTCTGCATCGAATAACGATCGAAAACAGTGCCACTTCAGATGTTTGGATTCTGACGCCGGAAAATCAACAGCCGGCTGAGGCTAAGCAGATTACCGCCGGAATTCAGTTCACCCCTTCAAACCGAGTACTTCTGCAGGTGGAAGCTTATCAAAAAGAGTATAAAAATCTGAGAAGCCACGAATTGAACACACAGTCGCTGGCCAACACATTTTCTCAAACTCCCTGGTTTTATCAAAACAGTGGAAAAGCATCGGGGATTGAATTTCTGCTTCGAAACTACTTTGGGCGCTTAGTTATTTCACAAACCTATACACTTTCTGAGATGACCTTCAGCAATCCATTTTTGTTGGACGGAGAGGACTTTTACGCGGATTGGGATCGTCGACACAGCTATAATGCCATTTTGGAAACAAACCTGTGGCACGGGTTGAACCTATACCTCTCATGGCTGATGATGAGCGGTGCTCCGAATAAATTGAATATTTTTCAGGATGATACAGTAGAGCGCCTGGATTCTTATCAGCGACTGGATGCGACGTTGAGCTATTCTCATCAGTTCCAAAACCAAAACAAGTTTGAAGCCACCCTTTCAGTTTTCAACCTGCTCGATCGGGAGAATGTCTGGTACAGAAACTACGCCTTCTCTTTTGATGAAACTCGGTCTGTGCCAAGACTGACGCCGGTACCGGTCGACGTTTTGGATCTCGGTTTTCAGCCGTCGTTTTCGGTTAAATACACTTTTTAAAGTTTTAAAACCAACCTTTTGAATGGATGATAGATACTCTTCAGGTGTTTCTATCTTTTTATCCAATCATTCTGTTTCCAATCCTTAAACGTAACTTGAGTCAAATCAACACCGGGATCCAGTAAAGTCCTCTCTTCTCCTCCATTCAGTGAGCACTGAATATCTGCGTAAACAGGCTGATCGTCAAATAATCTGCTTAAATAAGATGCATACTGAATAACCATTTGAGGCCTTGCCGATACTTTATCGCGCTGCCAGCTTTCAAGAAACGGCATGCCGTTCACTTCTTGCAGTTCTCCGCTTTCCCGGTTCTCCACGTATAACTGCTCAATGCAACTTTTTGATCTCAGCTTCATGTGCCATGCAAATCTGTGTCCCTCCTCAGTCCAGCTTGGATCACCGGGTATTGTATAATGACGCAACGGCACCGCCACTTGAATGATTATCCACACAGCAACACCTGCAACAATCCAGTTTGATTTACTGATTTTTGGATTATCGAGCTTAAGGTAAGTCTCCTCATCCGGATTGATGTGAAAATCCCAAATAAGAACAACAAATATGAAAGCTGAAATCATAAACGGTACGATACTGATCTACTCATGAAACCAGCTTCCGGCAAGTCCGGCAAAAATAGAGGCTGTAATCCACATCTGTTTCTGAGTAGGAGTAAATTTTGAAAAATAGCTGTAGAGATCTTTTGGCCAGGATGTGGGTAAGTAAATCGTAAGGGCACCGATCATAAACCACGGAAATATCCCGATTGTAAAAATTCGGTCGTTCATCAGATGGAAAAAGATCAGTGCAAGAAAGATCCACGGACGAGTTTTGCGGATCATCAACAGCGGAAAGGCTGCTAAATCGAGGATCAAACCGGAGTAGCTCATCGCAACCGCAGTCTCATAGTGCTCAAAAAGTGAGCCAATAACTGGAAAGTCGGACCTCCTTGGCAGCCACATATCCATCGGTGAACCGGATAGCCAGTCCTGATTCAGTTTTGCAACTCCTCCAAACAGGTAAACAATTCCAATCTGAAACTGAAGGATCCATACGGACCATTTAGGAATCCAGCTGCTCTTTAAATTTGAAAATAGTTTTGAGTCGATTGAATATGATTGATGAGCCGGCAGAAATATCAGCAGAAAGCTGATCAAAACAACAAGATAGAAGTGGTTCAGGTAGCGGGCTTGCTCAAGCAGAAACGTGTACGTAAAGAGCAAAAAAAATATCGTAATACTGATTCTGTATAAAAACCCAATCGTAATAAAGAGAGCGAGCACCCCCATGATGATAAATACCAGAACCATACCGTCTGCAGAGAGTGGACTCACCCAAGAAAAGCCCTCATACGTAAAATTCAATGCGGGTCTGACCCAATAACGCTCTATCCAGCCATAGTCGAAGTATCTGTAAACTTCCCAAAGCATAATGATCCCGAATAGGATTCTGAATGCTGCCAGACTTTCAGCCCGAACCGGTTTGAATAGTTTGTTCTTCATAGATAAATGTAACTATAAAGATGCTGATAAAAGAAAAGCCCTGCGCTATCTGCAACAGGGCTTGTGGGGTATAGGGAATCCTTACAATTGATTAATCATCATCGTCATCATCGTCATCGTCGTCATCGAACTCATCTTCAAACCCTTCGAAAGAGTTCTCAATGGTTTCGTTGATGCGTTCTGTATTTGAGTAGTCTTTTGGATCAAGGTACTCTCCATTTCGGTCTTTGAACCAAGAGTTGACATCTATTGAGATTACCAATGTTGAACTCTCGTTTTCTGTCACCTCAAGGGGTGGATTCAGATCGATATCGATCTCAAAATCTTCTCTGCTTCTAAACGTAAATTCTTCACCATTGAATAAGCCTTTCACTACCAGAGAGTAGCTTCCTGTTTCGTCTCTAAAGTCAGGATCATTGACCTCTACATCGTCATCGTCAGGTTTTTCAATTTCAAGTTCAAATTCATCGTAAAGACCAGCCGGAATCTGTTTTTCCGTAATTACCAACGGCGAACCGTCTAAAGGAAGATTTGCGATGAAATACTCGATTTCAAAATCGAGGGAATCATCCATAACGCTCCCAAGTTCCATCTCTTCTATGAACATTTTCACTTCTGAGATCTCCAAAGTATTTGAATGTTCATTACTACCAGAAAGCATTGCTTTAGCAGCAGCTCCGGTGTTCACCTTCATTTGAACCTGAACGTCGGATGGTCCGTCAGTTGATGATTCGGTTAAATCACAGCCAACAGCTATCACACCGATGACCAGAATTACATTAAATAGTTTAAAAATTGAATTCTTCATGACTTCTATTATTTGGTTATGGGTTGTTCTGTTGATAGTACAGATGAAGGCGGGGTGTTCCCCTAATCAAAAGTCAGATTTTTTTAAAAATCGATACGAAGACCGAGAGAGCGGAAATTTTCGAGCTCAAATGCCACGGCGGGTGTTACTTCGTATGAAATTTTAAATCGGAAACTTCGGTTAGAAATGTAGTAGTTTTGCAAAACCAGTTTTCTTAAATGGATGTCGTACCGGAGTTTAAAAAATGGGTTAATCTCTCCCTCACGCTCAGCTTCAACACCCCCACCCATCCATAGTCTTGAAATAAACGACCTGAATAGATCGACTTGTCCCCAAATGTCCAGTTCATCTCTGCGGAGGTCCTGATCCCAATAAAGGGTCGCGCCATAATAAACCCGGTACGTGGGAGAAAGCGCAAATTCAGTTACTTTAACACCGGATTGAACATTATAATGAGCTGTAATATAGTGGCGATCACGTTGTGGTTCTGCATCCACCACAAAGCCCTGGAATTCGTTAAAAAGATTTGGCAGCCAAAATGAATCTCGGCCCCTGAGCGACTCTACCGCTTCTCCTTTCACAAACATGGGGGAAAGCATGTCACTACTATGAAACCCACCGTGATTTGCCTTGCTGCTGTACCCTGTTTGGTTGTACTGACCCGGCTCTAACAGTGTGATAATATGGCCGGCGGATCGGTTTTGCATAAAGTAAAAGATGTTAACCGGGGCCATTGGGTATTCTGAACTGTGAGTAAGATCCAGCCAGCTTTCAACATCCAGGAATGAGCCATCGTATCCCAAGTCGTCATAACCTAGCAGCTCCGCCCCACTGTAAGAGTACCGGATCTTATTTTCATGTTCTGTAAATAGAATCTCCCCGTCTTTGTGTATCCCCTTCACTGTCACATCATCCCCCCCTGTAAAAAGTAACGGCAATCGCAGTGTGATCAACCAGGTTCTTAGCATGGGTAGCAGCTCTGTCAGGGTCATTCAGATATAGTGTTGGAAAAGAGTATGCCAGTAGATCGTCTCCAACAATTGCCTCCACTTCATTGCCAAGGTCAATCCCCTCACCAAATGTAAGTCCATGATCTGAATAGATAACTACATTTACGTCATCAGGTAATCTTCGAATTAACTTGCCAAACTCGCGGTCAAATACTTGCAGTTGCTTTAAGTAGCGTTCTTCACCATAAAAATGGGCATGAGTATCTGTTTTATACCAAAAAAACTGAATGACATCGTAATCACGCAGATATGTTGGTATGTTTTGCATGGCTGGTCCCGCGAGGTTATCCAGAATCGGGATTCCGTAAATCAGGTTCGTTGTAGCCATTCTCGGCTTGGAAAATGCCATTTGCAGGAAAGTACTAACCATTCCCCTGACGTTGTTCCCATTTTCGTCTGTTTGAATCCAGCCGGCAAGTGCGGCATTATCCGGAGTAACGCCATCTTTTACTGAAGAAATAACCGTGGGTGTTTTACTGGGAAAGTAGGTAACCGTGTTTTTGATAATCCCCTCAACACCAAAGTAGGCGGTCAGATTTGGAAGATTACCTCTCTCTTTCTCATCCAGAAAATGTGGCAGGGAGAGCCCATCCACATGAATTAAAATCAGCTTCTGATCTCTTTCACTCTGTGCAAAAAGATCTGCCGATATTACTTGAAGCAGCAGCACCAAGCTAAAACAGATACTATTTTTAAAGATAATCGTCATTTAGTTACCAATAGAAAAAAAGCCTTCCCCGACTTGAGGAAGGCTTTATAAAAACATTTGGTTTCATTCCGTTGAACTTACCAACGCAACAGATTAACTTTGGTAATATCAACAGAGAGGTTATTTCTGAATATTGCAATGATGATTGCCAATCCAACTACGGCTTCAGCTGCTGCAACAGACAGAGAGAAGAAAACCAGAATTTGTCCGGTTACATCACCGTGAAATGCACTGAATGAAATCAGTGATAAATTTACAGCATTGAGCATCATCTCGATGCACATAAAAACAACAATCGCATTTCTTCGTATTAAAACACCGATCGCACCAATTGTGAAAAGTACAGCGCTTAAGGCCAGATACCAATCAATTCCTATCATTATTCAGAATCTCCTTCTTTTTTAGCTTTGTATTGTGCAATCATCAGAGCACCGACCACTGCAGCTGTAAGCAGAACGGCAGTCATTTCAAATGTGAATAGATAATCTGTATAGAGAACATCCCCCAGGGCTTCAACTGTCCCCGCCTCAACCATATCAGATGAAATTTCCGGAAGTATATCAGTTACTCCTCCAAGACTGTATAAAATCTGAGCAAATATTACACTGCCAAGTAGAAAAGCTAAAAAGTATTTTAGCCTGAACTTGGCGAACAGACTCTCTTCATCATCTACGTTCAGTAACATAATAACAAAGAGAAAGAGTACCATAATGGCTCCGGCGTACACCAAAATCTGAATCAATGCTAAAAACTGAGCATTAAGAAGAAGGTAAATTCCGGATAGTGTAACCAGGTTAATGACAAGCATCAGAGCACTGTTTACAGTACTCTTATTTAAAATCATCCCCAGAGCAGAGGCAATAGCAATTACAGCGAGTAGTACGAATAAATATGTTTCCATTCTGTGCTTTTATTTTTACGGCTTTAAAGGTAGCCAAATTTAAAAATGGCTTCAACCGTATTGCATCACTTTTATCATTTAGATAAAGTAGAAAATTCCGAAGATTCCAAGTCCCCAGCAGTAGTATGCAAAATAGTGGAATTTTTCCTTTTTCAGTAAAATAATTAAATATTTCAGGGCAAAATAACCCGAAAGAAATGAAGTCAGAAAACCGGCAATTAATGAAATGGCTGCTGCAGCTTCAATTCCGTTTTCCATAATTTCCAGCAATTCCAGGAGCATAGCTCCCGCAAGCACCGGCAGCACCATCAAAAAAGAGAAGTTGGCTACACTCTCCCGGTTAATGCCTGAGAAAAGTCCGACAGAAATTGTAGATCCCGACCGGCTAATTCCCGGTAAAATCGCCAAAGACTGAGCAATTCCCATAATAAATCCTTTAACTGCAGTTACTTCTTTTTCAGGTCTGCCAACAAATCTTGTGGAAAAGAGCAGAGTACCGGTAACTAACAGCATTGTTGATACAAAAAATGGGTTTAAAAAAAGTTTCTCAACCGGATCCTTCAATGTAAACCCTACAACCATGACCGGAATCATACTCAATAAGATGATATAGGAAAGTTTCGTGTTTGAATCGGTTACAAATCTTTTCTCGCGAATTCCCTGTGGGGAAAAACTTTTAAAAATATCGGAGATAATAGCGATCAATTTTTTTCTGTAGTAAACGGCAATACTGCAGAATGACCCAAAATGCACCACAATTTCAAAGGTGATTCCCGGCATGATATCATTGCCAAAAAATGCTCTTGCAAGTGCCAGATGACCGGAACTGCTTACCGGTAAAAATTCCGTAATCCCCTGTAGCAGACCTAAAAGAATAGCCTGTAATAAATCCATCTGTTATCAGTTCTTACTTTTTATATAAAATGATATTTTTGAATCAGCCTGAGCAGTGCGGAATGAATGATTTTGCAGCTAATTGTATTTATTCGTTCTTTACAGGCCGTCTCGAGGAACCAAAGATACCAAATTGAACATCAATATTTTAATCGGATTGCAAAATGAATATGGAAGTTGATATGCAAGCACTGGGCGAAAAAATTGAATTCCACAGTGCATTTATTGATGACATTCATCAGGAACTCGAAAAAGTAATTGTTGGGCAAAAGTATATGATCGACCGGTTGCTGATCGGATTACTTGCTGATGGCCATGTTCTGCTTGAAGGGGTGCCCGGACTTGCGAAAACATTGACAGTGTCTTCTCTTGCCAAAGTTATCGACACCAAATTCCAGCGCATACAGTTTACTCCCGATTTACTCCCGGCCGATTTGATCGGTACACTGATCTATAACCAGAAAGAAGCTGAGTTTAAGGTTAAAAAAGGACCTATTTTTTCAAACATTGTGCTTGCTGATGAGATCAACCGTTCACCGGCTAAAGTTCAAAGTGCGCTGCTTGAGGCAATGCAAGAGAAACAGGTTACGATCAGCGAAACTACCTTTCCTTTAGACAAACCGTTTCTCGTTCTGGCAACCCAAAACCCGGTTGAACAGGAAGGAACCTATACACTTCCGGAAGCACAGGTTGATCGATTTATGTTAAAATTAAAAATTGGCTACCCGTCTGAGTCCGAAGAGCTTGAAATCATGAGGCGAATGGCAAAAACGGGAGATAAAGCAGAACTTAAACCTGTTACAAATTCGGAAAATATTCTAGATGCCCGTAAAGTTATCAATGAAATCTATGTTGATGAAAAAGTAGAAAAATATATTGTAGATTTAATTTTTGCGACACGCTATCCCGAAAATTATGAACTCTCCGAGCTGAAAGATCTCATCAGTTTTGGGGCATCTCCACGGGCATCCATCAATCTGAACCTCGCTGCCAGAGCGCACGCCTTTATGGAACACAGAGCCTATGTTACACCGGATGACGTACGAACTATTGCAATGGATGTACTTCGCCACAGGATCATACCAACATTTGAAGCCGAAGCTGAAGATATCACGCCGGAAAATATCATCGAGAAGATACTTATGACCGTTCAGGTCCCATAAAATCTGTTTTAAAAAAAATCCATTTCATGTTTAAGAGCTCATAAATCGTGGGCTCTTTTTAATTCCGGACGTTAACAGAATAGCTTACTGTGTGCGTATAATTTATCTCAGAAAAGCTCGCTTCTCTCCAATCAACCATAATAATATTTTATTTGTCTGATTTTTATATATTGTTGCAGTTCATTATTTGTGTTCGTATAAGTTGTTAGCATCTTGATAGGCAATTTTAAGCTCCAATCTAATCTGCAGATTAAGAGAACTGACAATCTTTAGCTCATTGAATGATTGAGTGTTAGAAAACACTAAAGTTTCTAATACTCATCATGCATTTAATTACATTTTTAAAGTCTCTTAATTCATAATCAAGAATATGAAAGTTCGAATAGTTCCGCGTTCCAAAATTCGTGTATCCAGAAAAAGTAAATCCAAATATGATAAGGTTAAAGAGTCTATGAGTGAGCTCAAGCCAGGCGGTGAAGCTTTACGGGTTAAGTTTTCTGATAAGAAAGAGCTGAACTCTATCCGTAACATTGCCTATGCTTACAACAAAGAGCATGATACTCGGATCAGAAGCAGTTCCAACCCTTCCAATAATGTCATTTTCTTCTACATGGAGAAGTAATTCGGCAACTTTACCGAATAATCATAGAAATTACAGACATAAAAAAAGCTTCTGAATGTTTCCATCCAGAAGCTTTTTTAATTTTCAGGGTTAAACGTAACGAAGAGTTTAGTTCTCTTTGTCGTTCTCCTCTTTCTCTTTCAGCTTTTCAGCCAGCCCGGAAACCTCACCCAGTGTAGGTGTGCCGGTTTCAACATTTTGACTCTTCTTAGGCTGCTTTTTCGCTTTAGATTTAGACTTTTTCACTTCGTCTTCAACCTGTGAGATTTCAATGGTTTTGCTTGGCTCATCGAACTCAATTACAAAACCTTCAACTTTGTCACCATCGCTGAATGCTTCTTTCAGGTCTTCAACAGGCTCAGCAAGCTTATCGCCCGGCAGAAATGCATCTACTCCCAGTGGAAGTTTGATGAACATGCCCTTATCGGTAATCTTGGATACTTCGCCTTCTACTTTGGCGCCAAGTCCGTACTCCTCAGCATATTTCTCCCAAGGGTTGTCTTCTACTTGCTTGTGGCCCAGTGTAATTCGTCTGTTGTCGTAGTCGATGGCCAGAATTACAACTTCCAGCTCTTCGCCCTTGTCAACAATCTCATTTGGATGCTCAACATTCTCTGTCCAACTCAGATCAGAAACGTGAACCAATCCGTCGATTCCCGGCTCAAGCTCGATAAACACACCAAAGTTGGTGAGATTTCGAACAATTCCCTTGTGGGTTGAACCGATTGGGTATCTTTCACCAAGATCTTCCCAAGGATCTTTCTCAAGCTGCTTCACTCCGAGAGAAATTTTCTTCTCATCTTCGTTAATGTTCAGAACAACACATTCAATAATGTCATCTTTCTGAACCAGCTGAGACGGATGCTTGATGTGCTGTGTCCAGCTCATTTCGCTAATGTGGATCAGACCTTCAACGCCTTTCTCCAGCTCAATAAATGCACCGTAATCAGCAATGGATACCACACGACCCTGAACTCTCATTCCCTCAGGATATTTGATGTCAATATCTTCCCAAGGATGCGGCTGCAACTGCTTCAGACCGAGAGAAACTCGCTTGGAGTCTTCGTCAAAGTCGATAACAGCAACGTTCATACGCTGATCGAGTTTCACAATCTCTTCCGGATGCTCCACACGTCCCCATGATAGGTCGGTAATGTGCAACAGACCGTCAACACCACCCAGATCGATAAACACACCGAAATCTGTAATGTTTTTAACGATTCCCTCAAGAACCTGACCGGCTTCGATCGTTTCGAGAATTTCCTGACGCTGATCTTCAAGATCGCTCTCAATAAGTGCTCTGTGAGATACAACAACATTTTCTGCCTGCATGTTGAGCTTCACAACCTGGAACTCCATGGTCTTACCAACATAGGCGTCGAAATCACGAACAGGTCTTACATCAATTTGCGATCCGGGCAGGAATGCGTCGATTCCAAAAATATCGACAACCATACCGCCTTTAATTCTGCGTTGAATGAAACCTTCAATAACTTCTCCGGTTTCGTGTGCTTTTTCAATATTCTCCCAGGCTTGCAGAATGTCTGCTTTCTTTCTGGATAGAATTAATTGACCCTCACGATCTTCAACTCTGTCCAGGAATACTTCTACTTCATCGCCCGGCTGAAGGTTATCAAGTACTTTATCAGAAAATTCGTTAGCAGGTACAATACCTTCAGACTTAAATCCGATATCTACAATTACATATTTCTCATCAACTGAAACGACAATACCGGTAACAATCTCTTTCTCTTCAATTTCACTGAGCGTATTCTCGTACATTCCTGCAAGCTCGTGAAACTCTTCATCCGTATAATCTTCAGATGCGGCCTGCAACTCTTCCAGTGTGTACGTTTTACCGTCTACTTCACCGGTAAAGGTCGGCAGTTCTTCTGCCTTGCCGTTGCTCTCTTCTGCTTTTGTTTCTTCGGCAGTTTCCACCTGTTCTACTTCTTCAGAAGCAGTTTCGATTTCTTCGTTTACGTTTTCGTTTTTTGTTTCTTCTGTCATTATATACCTGTTAAAAGTAAAGCCTCACTTCGACTTTCGAAGCGGGATTAGAGTTTAAATTTTAGTTTAATGTTGTTTTCCCTTTGATGACCTGAATCATTTCTGAAACCTGTTCATCGAATGATTTACCTGTTGTGTCAATTACCACTGCATCGTTTGCCTTTTTAAGCGGATCATTTTCGCGGCTTTGATCTTTTTGATCTCTGGATCGCAAATTTTTCATTACATCTTCGAGCGAAACCGACTGATCCGTTTCTCTCATTTCAAGAAATCGGCGGTTCGCGCGCTCTTCCAGTGATGCATCCATGTAAAACTTAAGGTCTGCATCCGGAAAAACAGCCGTTCCCAAATCTCGGCCATCCGCTATATATGCACCTTCCGTAACAAGATTTCGCATATAACGGTTCACAAATGATCGTGCCTCTTTATAAGATGCAATCTCACTTACGTGATCAGCTACATGTTGTGTACGAATTTGATCTGTAAGATCTTCTCCGTCAGCTTGCACAAAAAACGTCTGATCTCTATACTCAGTTTGTAATTGAACTTTTGGCAAATTTTCAAAGAATTCAGCTTTGTCCGGTTTACCCCCCTTCAACCATAAATATGTAATTGCCCTGTAAAGTGCTCCGGAATCCAGAAATTGAATTCCAAGGCGATTGGCAATGGTTTTGGCTGTTGAGCTTTTTCCGGACCCTGCCGGCCCATCTATGACTATGATCATTTCAGAGACTGGTTAAAATAAATTTTTTAAGTCTAACTATCAATCCATTCTTGTAAGTTGAATGAAGAACCCTTAATTTTGGGAACTGTTTAAGATAATGATGATTTAACCGTAATAACCAATAATTATGCCACAGCATAAATCTGCAATCAAAAGGCTTCGCCAAAGCGAAAAGAGAAAAAAGCATAACAACACTCGCCGTTCTAAAATGAGAACGCTGACTAAGAAGGTGCTGAATGAATCGGATAAAGAGAAAGCACAAGAGTACCTGAATGATGCTGTAAGCTTTATCGACCGTCTTTCCGTAAAAGGAATTATTCACAAAAATAATGCCGCGCGCAAGAAGTCTAAATTGACGAACCACGTCAATAATCTATAAGATAGTTTGACCAAATCTACCCGAAAAGCACTCCTTGTTATACTGGACGGCTTTGGGATTGCTGATAATCCTGAAGTCAGTGCTATCGACAAGGCCGACACTCCATTTTTCGACTCGCTCATAAAAGAACATCCAAATGCCCGCTTGTCGGCCAGCGGCGAGGATGTAGGGCTGCCTGAAGGACAGTTCGGAAACTCAGAAGTGGGCCATTTGAATATCGGCGCAGGACGGATTGTCTGGCAAGAGCTTTCCAGAATTAATAAGTCGATCAGAGAGGGGGATTTTTATAAGAATCCTGTTTTAACTGAAGCGTTTGATAAAGCGAAAGCGACTGGGCGAATTCATTTCATGGGTCTTTTTTCAGATGGAGGTGTTCACAGTCACAACGAACACCTCTACGCTCTCCTTAAAATGGCCAAGAAGTTTAACTTAAATGATGTTTTTGTTCACGCATTTACCGATGGACGAGATACCTCACCTCATGGTGGAGCCGAATATCTGAAGCAGTTTGAAGATAAAGCTTCTGAAATTGGCACCGGGTCCATTGCCTCAGTCATTGGCAGATATTATGCAATGGATCGTGATAACCGCTGGGAACGTACTCAAAAAGCGTACGACCTCCTGGTACACGATAAAGGTGAGAAAGTAGCTTCCGCCGCAAGTGCTTTTGAACAAAGTTATGCCTCAGATGTCACTGATGAATTTATTCTTCCCCACATCATTGAAACTGATACCAACAGCCGGATTCAAAAAGGCGATGTTGTGGTTTTCTACAATATCCGGGGAGACCGGGCGCGGCAAATAACAAAAGCGTTCTTTCAAAAAAAGGAGATTCCATTCAAAACTGAACCGCTGAACCTGCACTACGTAACATTTACTTCGTACGACGAAACATTCGACAATTTTGTACATGTTGCATTTCCACCGGTACGCCTGAAAAATACTTTGGGTGAATATGTTAGTCGTAATGGACTCGATCAGCTGAGAATTGCCGAGACTGAAAAATATCCGCATGTAACATACTTCTTTAATGGCGGTGAAGAGACATCCAACAGCGGAGAAATTCGTGTGATGATTCCAAGCCCAAAGGTGGCAACGTATGACCTTCAACCCGAAATGAGCGCGCAAGCGGTTACCGAAAAACTTTGCGAAGAACTCAGCAAAGAGAAATTTGATCTGGCCATTTTAAATTTTGCCAATCCGGACATGGTTGGCCATACCGGTGATATGGAAGCAACCATTCACGCGGTTGAGATGATCGACCGTAAACTGAAAGAAGTGGTAGAATCTGCCAGGGAGCACAACTACGAAGTGTTGATTATTGCAGATCACGGAAATGCCGACTGTATGGTTCAGCCCGATGGCAGTCCGCACACCTCTCACACAACCGCTCCGGTACCTGTTATTTTAGTCAGTGACTTATTTAACGGATCCTTGAGAAACGGAATCCTGGCCGATGTAGCTCCAACCCTGCTTAAAATGATAGGGCTGGATCAACCGGAAGAGATGACCGGTAAACCGTTGTTCTAAAAAGTCCAATTTTCTCGTTATTTTTATTGAAAGATGTAAAGTGTTTGCATTTCGCAGAACGCCACACTACTTTCGTCAATACAGGCATTGAGTGTGAACTAAAAGCAGTCATCACTCGTTACATTTTTCAGCAATCATTGAAAGCCAAATCTTTTTGTAGGTCCCGTTATGGAGGGTAATTTCTCAAGTAAAGTAAGAGATGTAATTCAGTTTAGCCGAGAAGAAGCACTTCGGCTCGGCCACGATTACATAGGAACAGAACATTTAATTTTAGGCATCGTTCGCCTGGGTGACGGTGTTGCAATCCGGATTTTAAAAAATCTTGATTGTGATCTATTTAAACTCAAAAAAACGATTGAAGATACCGTTCGAGGTACCGGCGGAACGGTTACGGTTGGGAATATCCCCCTAACAAAGCAGGCTGAAAAGGTTCTTCGCATCACCTACCTCGAAGCCAAACTTTACAAAAGTGATACCATTGGTACAGAGCATCTTCTACTCTCTCTTTTACGTGATGAAGAGAATATTGCTGCTCAAATTTTACAACAGTTCAATGTCTCTTATGATGCTGTACGAGAAGAACTGGATATGATCATATCAGGAAATACTCGAGATACCGACCGGGAAGATAGCCGAACAACAAGTTCAAACATTCCGCAATCTCCCAAAGGATCTCAGTCATCAGGAAGTTCGAGGGAAAAGAAAATGGAAAAATCTAAAACACCAGTCCTGGACAACTTTGGCCGTGACCTAACACAGCTGGCCGAAGATGGAAAACTCGACCCAATTATTGGTCGTGAAAAAGAGATTGAGCGTGTAGCTCAGGTATTGAGCCGCCGTAAAAAGAACAATCCGGTTCTGATTGGAGAACCCGGTGTTGGTAAAACTGCCATTGCCGAAGGACTCGCCTCGCGGATTGTTGAGAAAAAAGTATCCCGTGTATTGTACGACAAACGCGTTATTGCTCTCGATTTGGCCGCACTGGTAGCAGGTACAAAATATAGAGGACAGTTCGAGGAGCGGATGAAAGCCGTGATGAGCGAACTTGAAAAGACAGATAACGTTATTTTGTTTATTGACGAGCTCCATACAATTGTTGGTGCTGGAGGTGCAAGCGGTTCGCTGGATGCATCGAACATGCTGAAACCGGCCCTTGCTCGTGGAGAGGTTCAGGCAATCGGAGCTACCACACTCAATGAATATCGACAGTTTATTGAGAAAGACGGCGCTCTGGAACGACGTTTCCAGAAGATTATGGTGGAACCGACTTCTGTTGATGAAACACTCGAAATACTCAATCAGATTAAAGGTAAATATGAAAAGCATCACAGCGTACGGTATACTCCGGAAGCAATTGATGCCTGTGTTAAGCTCACAGATCGATATGTAACAGATCACTTCCTGCCTGACAAGGCAATTGACGCACTGGATGAGGTCGGTGCCCGGGTTCATCTCTCAAACATTACGGTTCCCGATCATATCATTGAACTGGAAGAGGAGATTGAAAAGACCAGCAATGAGAAAAACTCAATGGTGAAAAAGCAGCGGTTTGAAGAAGCTGCCCGTTTGAGAGACACAGAAAAACGTCTGATTGAAGAGCTCGAACAGGCCCAGAAAGAGTGGGAAAAAGAGTCTGAACACATTGTTTACGATGTAGATGAAGAGGACGTAGCTTCAGTCGTAGCCATGATGAGTGGTGTTCCGGTTAACAAAATCAGCCAAAAAGAAGGTCAGAAGCTACTAAAAATGCGGGAGAAGCTTGGCAAGAAAGTGATCGGGCAAGATGAAGCGATCAATAAACTTACAAAGGCTATTCAGCGTACCCGTGCCGGGCTGAAAGATCCTTCACGTCCAATCGGTTCTTTTATCTTTCTCGGACCAACCGGTGTTGGTAAAACCGAGATGGCGAAAGTATTGGCTAAATATCTCTTCGATAAAGAAGAAGCTCTCATTCGTATTGATATGAGTGAGTACATGGAGAAATTCAGTGTGTCTCGCCTGGTAGGTGCGCCTCCGGGATATGTAGGATATGAAGAAGGTGGAATTCTTACTGAGAAAGTTAGAAGAAAACCGTACAGTGTTGTACTTCTGGATGAAATTGAAAAAGCTCACCCGGATGTGTTCAACATACTTCTCCAGGTATTGGATGATGGGATTTTGACCGATAGCCTCGGCCGAAAGGTTGACTTCAGAAATACGATCATCATTATGACCTCGAACATCGGGGCGCGTGATATTCGAAATATGGGTAAAGGAATCGGATTTTCTGCCGGTGACGGTGATTTTGACTATGCTCAAATGAAGTCCACAATACAGGATGCACTGAAAAAAGTGTTCAACCCGGAGTTCCTGAACCGTATTGATGACGTACTGACATTCCACCCATTGGAAAAAGAGCACATCTTCAAGATCATCGATATTATTGGTGATGAGCTGTTTAGCCGCATACGCAATCTCGGTTACGAAATTGAGATTACCAAAGGTGCAAAGGATTTCATCTCTGAGAAAGGGTTTGATCAAAAATACGGGGCCAGACCCTTGAAACGAGCCATCCAAAAATATGTCGAAGATCCTCTGGCTGAAGAGCTCCTCACGGGTGAACACCCTGAAGGCTCAGTCATTAAGATTAAGATGAATAAGTCCAGAGACGGTCTTGAATTTGATTGGACCGATGCTGAGAAAAGCACGGACAGCGAATCCGATTCAAAAGACGAAAACAGCGAGACCAAGTCTGAGTCTGAACAAAAAGCGTAGTCTCTACTTTTTACCCAAAAAAGCCTTCAATTTTTGTTGAAGGCTTTTTTTGTTTGCGATAACTGTTGAATCAGAAGGAGGCTGTAATAATCAACGATCGATTCAATCCGTCCAAGCGGTAATGACTGGCCCTCTCGCGACTGATTCGAACCTTCTGCATATCATGTACGGCCAAAGGCATGGATATCTCTTCCCGGTCGATCTGACGCTGCGAGATATTGACAGCGGTCATCATTGGGTCATTAATTTGATTCCCCTGAACCGCACCACCTAAGATCAGAATCGTATCATCTTCGGGGATGTAGGAAGCATATACAACCGGAGACCTTGAGCTTGTACTTCCAAGACGTTCACCGGAAAGTGCATCGATCACCTGGGCCCTGCTGCTTGAAAAAACAGTCACATATTCTGCGTCATCGGTAAGTGAAACTCCGATCTGGTCGTCATCAAAACTAATTTGATTCAACTCATTTCCAAAACGGTCAAAAAGAAACAGGGTGTTGTCTGAAGTGAGTATTGTTATAAAGGATCCGTTTTTACTGACACTCAAATTTTTGATCTCCGATGACTGGCTGTTAAAAAATCGATTTGATTCCTCCTCATTAAAAATCACTCTCGCCTGCGACCCTCTTGTACTGCCATATGATATAACCGGATTGTAGAGTACGATAGTTTGTCCGAAGGCATCAGCAGCCAGCTGCGACTCTCGTTCACCATCACTGCTTTGCGATGAGTTGGATTGAGAAAAAAGAACTTCACCGGCGGGGTCAAAAAATGTGAAATTGGCTACATTATCTCTTGTCACGGTGCGGCCGTCATCAAAAGCATAAACCTTCATCGTCTCATCCTGAGCATTAAAAAATTCCAGGTTTTCTTCAGCTGATTTCCGTCCTGTTGGTGTCAGGTTAGAGAGATAAACAGCACCGTCCCTATTTTCTATAAAAGACACTTTGTTTCCGGAGAATGAGATACTCCACGCTTCGGGGTTAAAGACTTCGGTTTCACCAACTGTGTAGTAGCCGCGATCAATTTCAAGAAGACCATCATCCAGAGGGAATTGTTGTGCTGTATAACCGGAGTGATCGGGTGCTGCCTGTATCGTTAATTGTCTTGCCTGCAGAGTTGTGCCGAGAATCAGGGTTAGGAGTGTAATCAGTAGTAGTTGAGGATACTTCATCAAATCGTGTAATAATGTTGTTATATTGTTGGCTCTAAAGAACGATAATTTCTCTATGAAATGCATACATGTATTATTCAGTAATTGTTCCTGTTTTTAATCGACCTGATGAAATCGATGAGCTTTTAAACAGTCTGACAAAGCAGACCTATAAAAACTTTGAGGTCCTTATTATCGAAGATGGTTCAGACATGCGGTGTGATCATGTTGTTGAACAGTACTCCGATACACTAAATATCCGATACTATTACAAGCAGAACAGTGGGCAGGGATTTTCCCGCAATTTTGGATTTGAAAAAGCCAATGGTGAATTTCTGGTCGTTTTTGATTCCGACTGCTTAATACCGCCACATTATTTTGAAACTGTAAACCGAGCCCTCACATTTCACAGACTGGATGCCTGGGGAGGGCCTGATCGTTCACATCCCTCCTTTACACCGATTCAGAAAGCGATTAGCTATAGCATGACCTCCTTTTTTACAACCGGCGGTATTCGAGGGAAGAAGAACCATGTCGGATCTTTTCATCCCCGAAGTTTTAACATGGGAATTTCAAAAGAGGTGTACGAGAAAACCGGTGGATACAAAATTACCCGAATGGGAGAAGATATCGAGTTTTCAATCAGAATTATTCAAAATGGATTTAAAACCGGTTTAATTGAAGATGCATATGTTTATCACAAACGGCGCACTGATTTCAAACAGTTTTATAAACAGTTGAAATTTTTCGGGCGTGCTCGCATCAACATTGCCAGGTTCTACCCGACAGAGCTCAAGCTTGTACACCTCTTTCCCGTATTTTTTTTGATAGGCTTCCCACTATTCATTCTATTCGCAATATTCACAAGCGGATATCTTTCAAATTTGATTTTCATTTACCCTGCTTATGCTCTTATCTTGTTTATGAATGCATATAGATCTGAAAAAAACCTGAATGTTGCCGGGTTGGGTATGATTGCAGGTTTTGTTCAATTAACAGCATACGGAGTCGGTTTTCTATCTGAACTTTGGAGTGACATCAAAAAAAGTACCTAAAATCTCCGGATATAAATTGCATTCAGAATCTAAATCTTTTATCTTTGAATTCTTTTGAAAAACACATCACTGCTCATTCAACACAAGGGCAAATTCAATTCGTTTTTCATCATATTTGAAGTACTGAATCTATTTAAAGTCAGCCGTTTTGATGCACAAATGTAGTTTCCAATATACGTTGGAAATAGATGCTCAAAACTACTTTTGATTTACTGATTATTACATCGGGAGTAGCCCATTCGCTTTGGGAACTCTCGGTAAAACTACTTTTGATATACTGATTTACATAACGGGGAGTAGCGCAGTCCGGTAGCGCATTCGCTTTGGGAGCGAAGGGTCGCAGGTTCAAATCCTGTCTCCCCGACAGATATTACTGATTGACGTAAGAAATCGCAGAGTCAGCATTCAGAGCTCTGTATTTTGGCGAGACAGGCAGCACCAGGTTGCGAAAGCAGTGCTTTCACGGTTCAAATCCTGTCTCCCCGACTTTTATCTTTTGGGTCATGCTATTTAAAGCATTTTTTACCCGACAGTTGATTTTATTGAATGGTATTCGGGCGCCCGTAGCTCAACTGGATAGAGCAACTGCCTTCTAAGCAGTAGGTTACAGGTTCGATTCCTGTCGGGCGTACAACAGTTTTTTTGACGTATTATATAGACATTCTGAGTTCAATTTTTTGGGCGACATTAATGGCGACATGGCCGAGTGGTTAGGCAGAGGTCTGCAAAACCTCGTACGGCGGTTCGAATCCGCCTGTCGCCTCTTTTTATTGAAGTATTTTACCCTGCCGCGTTCGTCTAGGGGTTTAGGACGCCGCCCTTTCACGGCGGTAACACGGGTTCGAATCCCGTACGCGGTACCAAATCTTAATCCCGGACTCCAATCGGAGTTTGGGATTTTTTTTGTTTTGAAAAGGTCTATTACTTCTACATTCAGTTGGTAGGTAGAGAATAAACCATTTTTTAATCGCTTTACAGATTAGAGTACCGTTCCTGGAAAAAACTTTTTGATCTATATTGCGAAAGCGGAGTTGACTTCATACGGCAACATCTATTCTCGACTTCATAGATTGGAGTACTGTTTCTGGAACAAGTCTTTGATCTATGTTGCGAAAGCAGTGCTTTCGCGGTACCAATTCTTAGACCCGGACTCCAATCGGAGTTTGGTTTTTATTGGTAAGGTAACTTTGGTTTAGCTTGAATTCGGTACGGAGGCAGTTGATTGGTATCTGTTCTATTAAAGTATGAATCCGAATGAAAAACCTATCGTACTGTTGTCACTGTTTAATGCCGTGATGAGGGATGGCATCACAGCAAACTTTATAGTATTCGCAACATTATAGGTGATAGAGCCTTCGAAATTAAAAAAGCTGCTCCCGTCTGCCCGATTACCTTCAAAAGGTGCAAAAGAAACGTTTATCGAAGGAACTGACCCGGTTCAACCAACATCGTCAGCCAAAAGTAAAGCTGTGAGCAGTGCAGCCCGATCCAGCGTTTCATTTAAAAGTATCTTTTCTGATGGACTGTGAGCCCCCTCTCCTACTGCACCCATACCATCTAGAGTTGCCGTAAATTGACTCGTGATACTTCCATCCGATCCTCCTCCACTAAGTCCCTCCTCAATCTTCAGGTCTAACTCCTCTGCACAAGTCTGAGCGAGTTCCCATAAATTTTGATTTCTATCGTTTTTAACCAAAGGAGGCCGTCGCAGGCCACCCTCAACCGTAATAGAAGCACCTGCTAATTCTGTTTCTAAACGTTTAATCGACTTATTTATCTCTTCTCCATCTGAATGATTCAGATACCTTAGATCGACCTCTATTGAGCACTCCCCCGGAACGATATTCACCGCTTTTCCACCTGTGATTAACCCTACGTTTAAAGAAATGCCTTGGTTATAATCATTCAGCTCATCAAGTTTCCGGATAATATGTGCCATTTCCACAATAGCACTCACTCCCTTTTCAGGCTCCACACCTGAGTGCGCTTCTCTACCTTTAACTGTTATATGATAGCGCCCGGAACCCTTTCGCTCCGTTTTAATTTTACCATCTAAACCCATCGACGGTTCAGGAACCAACACCCGTTTCACAGATTTGGCTATCTCCTCAATTTCATTCCAGGAATCTTTACTACCTGTTTCTTCATCGGATGTAATCATAACAACCGGCCTCAGGAAAGGTTTTATATCAAGCTCATTAGCAACTTTGACGGCGAGCTGCATCATTACTATTCCGGCCTTCATATCATAGACTCCGGGCCCGCGAATCACATTCTCATCCATACTCCAAGGCATCTGCTCCATCGTACCAACCGGCCAGACTGTGTCAGCATGCCCAATCATGAGCTGATCATGCTCCGATTCCACCGAGTTGAGTATGCAAACTAATTGTCCCGCACTGAGAACCGACTCTTTCCACTCCACATCAAACCCCAACTCCCTGAAGTCGTCAGCAATTGAATGGAGTAATTTTCTGTTTTGGATGATATCATCCGTTGGTGACTCAACTTCTACATATTTTTTTAAACGGTTCACAAACCACTCTTTATGATTATGAATCTCGTCTTTGATCTTTTTGGAATCAATTGAACTCATGATAGAAACTATATCTCTATGAAAATTATTTTCTCGCTAACGCGTAAATCCCATTTCCTTTCGGGTTTGAGGTCACTAAATCTGCTGCGTTCATCAATAGAGTAAACGGTAAGGTAATCGGGTAGTAAAGCAGAAGCGGCAACACTGCAACCATCCCAAGTTTATTGAACCACAGCATCGGCCATTTTACCGATAATACCCACGCTTTATGCCCCCAAAAACCATAAGTATAGTGAATTTTTTCGGGTGTAAATCCGGCCAGTTGAAGTTTGTGTTTAATATCCTCTTTAGAATATCCCGGCCGGGCGTGTTCATCAACGAAAGACTCTTCGTCCCCTGCATCCTCCTCGGAATAATGAGAAGGTGAATGCATCAAAAAGTATCCGCCGGGTACTAGAACATTTGAGAGATTTTTCATCACCTGAACATCTTGTTCAATATGCTCAAGTACATCAATGCAGATAATTACATGAAATTTCTCTTCGAGCGACAAATCGAGCAGATCTGCTTTTTCAAACCGGATTTTCTTCTGCTTTACCCAGCTTTCAAAATAGTGGGCAGAGTCTAGAAGATAATCCTCTTTCACATCCACAGCGGTAATGTTCACATTCTTGAAGGTTGAAAGGATAAACCGATCATACTGACCAAATCCTGATCCGGCATCCAACAAATTCCAACCCCCTTTCTCATCCAGCTCCCTGCCAGCTTTTTTCAGCAATCTGCGAATATGCCAGCTTCGCAAAAAAAAGAGGTCCAGCAAGAAATAAAAAATTCGTCTCAAAAGCCTTGAATTTCGAACAATACTCGCAAACCGGTCCTTAACGGGATCGTACGCAATTCTGCTCATGATTTGGTCTCTTCAGCTACATTCGGTTTCTGACTTCTTTCATCGCCTCGATTCAACAACTCCCCCAGAAACCCGATAGAAAAGAATTGAACACCAACCATTACAAGTAAAAGGCCAAGGAAAAGCAATGGACGATTTGCCAGCGGTTCACCCAAAAAGATTTTGATGTAAGCCAGATAAAGATTGATCGCAATACCTACAAATAGAAACAGCACGCCAAACAGCCCGAAAAAGTGCATCGGACGGTTGATGTATCTATTAATAAATAGAAGGGTTACCAGGTCCAGAAAACCATTCAAAAATCGGGAAATCCCAAATTTGGTCTTACCATACTTGCGCGGATGGTGTTTAACTACCTGCTCTTCTATATTGCCAAACCCTTCCCATTTTGCAAGAAGCGGTACATAACGGTGCATCTCGCCATACAGATTAATATTATCCACCACTTCCTTTCGATACGCTTTCAGCCCGCAATTAAAATCATGAAGCTTAATTCCGGTAACCCACCGAGTCACTGCGTTAAAAAAGCGGGATGGTATTGTTTTAGAAATGGGATCATGACGTTTTTTCTTCCAGCCGCTTACCAAGTCAGCTCCGTTCTGAAGTTTTTCAATCATTGCAGGAATTTCCAATGGATCGTCCTGGAGGTCGGCATCCATTGTCACAACAAATCGTCCGGTTGATCGCTCAAAACCTGTCTGCAGGGCATCACTCTTCCCGTAGTTTCTTCTGAGTCTTACTCCTTTAACCTCATTTATCTCGGTGGCAAGCTTACTTATTATATCCCAGGACCCGTCTGTTGAACCATCATCCACAAACAGGATTTCATAGCTATAGGCTGAATTCGCCAATGCATGTTGAATCTGATCGGTCAGCTCTTTCAAAGACTGATCCTCATTCAGCAGCGGGACGACAATAGAGACGTCAGGTTGTGCCAGATTTCTGTTTTTTTGCGAATCTATATTTTTTTCCTGCAATGGTTTACAAATTCATTAATTTAACGGTCATTGAATGACCGCTATTTTTTATGATACGCTGAAAATAAAATATTTCCACGCCATGAAGAAATTGTATTACTCCATCGGAGAGGTTAGTGAAATAACCGACATTGAACCTCATGTACTACGATATTGGGAAACAATATTTACCGACCTGACCCCAAGGAAAAACAAGGCGGGGAATCGAACGTATAAAGAGAATGATATTACGCTGATTCTTAAGCTGAAGGAGCTCATCCAAGAGAAAAAGTATAGTACTGCAGGTGCAAAGAAAATTATTGAAGGGGAAGAACCCGAACCCGGTAAGGAGAAAGCTAAACCACTTTCGGCCGAAGTACAGAAAGATTTAAAGGAGGTGAAACTCTTCCTGGAAAAGCTGAAAGAGAAACTTTAAACTGCATCTGCCTTTCCGGAAAATCGTACTACAAGAATATATAATAGCTCCGCACATATCAGCACAGCAACTCCGGTAAGATGGAGCACCTGAGCTGTTCCGGGCATTCCAAATCGCTCCAGCGTTACACCTACCACCACTTGAAGCAAAATCAACAGGGCAATTGCCCAGCCCAACCGGTTCAAAAGTGATCCGGCCTCAAACTTTTTGTTATAAAACAGAATCAATCCTGCAGGAACTACCACCAACCAGGAAAAACTTCTATGAATCGGGTAGAGAGTACCGACAGATTCAATCCATTCACTTCTCGGCAACTCCATCACATTTTTTGCCACATCAATCGATTCTCGAACTTGTGTGCCAATTACCATCTGGATGAGCGTGAGTGCTAAAACTGATAAAGATGCCCACAACAGTGTTTTTCGCTGATTAGCCGAGAGTTGAATTTTAATACGCGAGTTCATCGCACGAAACGAAGCGTATAGAAGAGTGGAGAGTATAATCATCGCCAAAATCATATGCAGGGTTATCATTCCGGCACTTAGCCCACTTCGTACAACCTGCCCCCCTAACCAGCCTTGAAACAGAACCAGAACAAACGCCGCACCTGATGCCATCGTCACAATCGGATCTTTCTTTCGGTACTTAAATGAAATCAAAAATGTCAGCGTGATTAAAAATCCGATCAGAACTCCCACCAATCTATTTATATATTCCAGCCAGGTATGAACCGGGTTAAACTGTGAAGCATCATATTGAGTCGGTAGATCCGCAACGTCCGTTGGCGGAATCCACATACCGAAACATTGTGGCCAGTCGGGACAACCGAGGCCGGCACCGGATGCACGAACCAGTCCTCCAACAAAAATGAGTACAATGGTAGCAATGACTGTTGTAATAGCCGTTTTTTGATAAAGATTCAGTTTCATTCTCAGTTCACAAAAAATGGGTTAGTTGCCTGTGTTATAGCAAATAAATTCAGTTATAGTCTACAAACGTTCCTATAGTATACCTTTTATTTGAAGCGGATATTAAGGTAACATATCATCTTCAAATTCGTTAATTTTGGCCTGCTATAATTCTAATCACAGTGATGAATAACACAAACGTTCAAGCCGGTTTACTGCAGTCTCTCCAGGGTACGATCAGCGATTACTATGAGTTGACCAAGCCGGGAATTACTTTTACCGTACTGGCCAGTATGCTTATCGGTTTTCTGATGGGATCGTCCGGAAGTATGGACTATGTTCTAATGGTTCACGCTTTGATTGGAACCTACTTTGTAGCTGCCGGCACCGCAGCACATAATATGTTCCTTGAACATCGATACGACGGACTGATGAAGCGAACCAGCAAACGACCGCTGCCCGATTCGCGAATTCCTCCCAAGCACGGTGTGATATTCTCCCTGTCTCTTATATTTGCCGGTCTCCTCTACCTGAGCTTTGTAGTCAATCCTGTTGCCGGAGCTGTATCTTTGGCCACGGCCGTTATTTACCTTTTCATGTACACTCCGCTGAAGCGGATTTCTGCCCTCAATGTATTTGTGGGAGCAGTACCCGGTGCCCTGCCGGTTGTGGGAGGATGGGCTGCATCTACCGGCACAATTTTTGAGCACGGCATGTGGATTCTGTTCGGAATTATCTACTGCTGGCAAATACCTCACGTGATTGCCATTGCATGGGTTTGTGAAAAAGATTATGATCACGCCGGATTTAAAATGCTGCCTAAAAATGACCCCAAAGGATACAAAGCCGTACTTTGGGTACTGCTTCCGTTAATCATTTTGATCCCAACCGTATTTAAACTTTATGTCATGGAGTTGATGGGATGGCTATTTTTAACCGGAGCCATGATCACTACAGTTGGTTTCCTTTGGTATGGGCTCAAATTCGCTGTTAAAAGGGATATCCCCACTGCAAAGTCACTGATGTTTGCCTCATTCATCTACCTGCCTCTCGTATGGATTTTCGTTTTCCTGGACTGGATGATTGTTTAATTCACTGATCATACAAAAAAAGGCTCGACATCTCTGCCGAACCTTTCGTCAATTTTAAAGCTAAGAACTTTTAAAATTTTGCAGTTCTTGTTTACCGAATAGCCGGATATTTTCCCGGATTCGCCTCATGCATGATTTCATAAACTGTCTCAAAGATATCTTCAGCATTCGGTTTTGAAAAGTAATCCCCATCAGTAGCGTAGGCCGGACGGTGAGGTTGTGCAGTCAGGCACTTCACTTCTGAGTCGAGGTAGCGATAGCCCCCCTGTTCGTCTATCACCTGCTGCATCATATAACCGGTTGCTCCTCCAGGAACGTCCTCATCCACAAAAAGAATTCGATTGGTCTTTTTCAGGGATTCCAAAATCATTCCGTTTCGATCGAATGGAAGGAGAGTTCTGGCATCAATTAGTTCAACTGAAATACCGGCTTCCTCAAACTGCGGAAGCACCGACTCTGCGAGGTTAAAAGTAGATCCGTAAGACACTACCGTAATATCCTCCCCTTCCTGTACCACCTCAGGGATTCCAAGTGGAAGTGTAAATTCCCCAAGATTATCAGGCAATTTCTCTTTCAGCCTATAGGCATTGAGCGGCTCTACAATGAGCGCCGGGTCGTCACCCTGGAAAAGCGTGTTATAAAATCCTGCAGCATGCGTCAGATTTCGGGGCACGCATACATGAACCCCGCGCACTCCGTTGATAATCATTCCCATCGGCGAGCCGGAGTGCCAGATCCCTTCCAATCGATGTCCGCGTGTACGCACAATCAGCGGATAGGCCTGGCCGCCGCTCGTTCTGTATCGAACAGTGGCAACATCATCACTCAAACCCTGAAAGCAGTAGAGCAGGTAATCCAGATATTGAATTTCAGCAATCGGTCGCAAACCTCGCAGCGACATGCCGATTCCTTGCCCCAAAATGGTTGCTTCCCGAATACCGGTGTCACTCACACGCAACTCTCCGTACTTCTCCTGCATGCCTTCCAGGCCGAGGTTTACATCCCCGAGCTGACCAACATCCTCACCAAAAACGAGTGCATTCGGATATTTCTCAAAAATCTTGTCGAAATTGTTGCGCAGAACAACACGGCCGTCTACATTCTTTGCATCATCAGAGTAGGACGGCTCTACCTCATCAACAGTAAGCGGAGAGTTAGGGGTTTCGCTTAGCAGATTTGAATTGAAACGTTGCTGATTTTCCTCCTGCTGGTGATCGAGCCATTTGATCAGATCGCTTTTTGCTCCGGACTCTTTGCCTCTAAGAGCAAATAGTACCTGTCGCCCGACTGAAATCACATCCTTTCGGATCACATTATTTTTCCTGCTTAACCCTTTTTTGATCTCCTCCAGTTTCGTCACATCACTGTGATTGGAGATCAAACGGTCGATGAGCGCCAACATTTCATCTCTCTGCTGTTTGATCGGATCCTGATACTCTTTCCAAGCTTTCTTCTGAGCCTCGCGAACTTCTTTTTTCGCTTCCTCCTCAATTTTATCCAGCTCATCAGACTTTGCCAGTTTCTCCTTCTCAATCCACTTTCTGAATTGATTGATACAGCAGTACTCCTCCTCCCAATTCAGCCGGTCTTCGTCTTTGTAACGCTCGTGTGAACCGGACGTTGAGTGCCCTTGCGGCTGTGTCACCTCCTCTACATGAACCAGAACGGGGACATGCTCTTCTCGAGCAATTTTTGATGCTTCAGCGTACGCATCAAGAAGTGCCTGATAGTCCCACGCCTTCACGTTAATGATTTCAAAGCCCGGCTGTTTCTTCGTACGCTTGAAACCGCGTAAAACTGAAGAGATGCTCTCCTTTGTAGTCTGATACTTTTTGGAGACAGAAATACCATAGCCATCATCCCAAACCGAAATGACCATTGGCACCTGAAGTACTCCGGCCGCGTTGATCGTTTCCCAGAAAATTCCCTCCGATGTACTGGCATCCCCGATGGTGCCCCAGGCAATCTCATTCCCGTTATCTGAAAACTGCTTCCAGTCGTTCAGTAGATCATTCTCTCGATACACTTTGGATGCCTGTGCCAATCCCAATAGCCGCGCCATTTGTCCCGCGGTTGGCGACATATCTGCAGATGTATTTTTTTGGGCAGTTTGATCGATCCAGTTTCCCTCATCATCTATCAGGCGTGTGGCAAAGTGAGCGTTCATCTGTCGTCCTCCCGAATTCGGATCTTTCTCTGTATCCGGATTGGCATAGAGCTGTGCAAAAAACTGTTCAACCGTCAGTTCACCAATTGCCATCATAATGGTTTGATCGCGATAGTATCCCGATCGAAAATCCCCATTTTTAAAATGTTTGGAAAGTGCAAGCTGCGGAAGCTCTTTTCCGTCACCAAAAATTCCAAATTTTGCTTTGCCCGTCAGCACCTCTTTTCGGCCCAGAAGCGACATTTCACGACTCATGCAAACAAGTTTGTAGTCATTTAGAATATTATCGGTCTTTTTATTCTTCTTTTCTTTCGTTGCTTGCTTGCTCATAAGTCTCAAAAGTTTACTTAACGTTTCTTGCGCAAAATTCGGGCGGCGGAATAATACGGCCCTGTGTTTAATTTTCAAAAAAGAGTGAAACTGAATCTATCTACATCAGAATCAGCTACTTTTTGAACAAAAATGAATCGGTGATCGATCAAAATTCGACCGATTTACTTTCCTTGATGGTTTATTGTATCAGGCTCTTTATCTCCCCTTCCAAACGTATGAGAGGGAGTTACAAATTAACTTAAAACTGACCGGCAAAATCACTTTACCGGCCAATTATCAAGTTATCATTAACACTTTTTAAGTCATGTTAATAGGGTCGAGTGCTTTTTCAAGCTCTTCAACCGAAAGGTCTGTCATCTCTTTAGCAACATCCATTACAGATCGGTTTTCAGCAAAAGCTTTCTTCGCTATTTTCGCTGCCTTATCGTACCCAATCAGAGGATTTAATGCCGTAACCAGAATTGGATTCTTACCTACCATCTGACTGATTACTTCTCGTCTTGCTTCAAGTCCGCTCACGGATCTGTCTGCAAAATTACGGGCAGCGTTTGCCAAAATTTCGATCGACTGAAGCAAGTTATGAGCAACCACAGGCAGCATCACGTTCAGTTCAAAATTCCCGGATTGCCCCGCCACTGTGATTGTTGCATCATTTCCGATTACCTGGGCGCAAACCATCGTTAGCGACTCCTCAATCACCGGATTTACTTTACCCGGCATGATGGACGATCCCGGCTGAAGGGCTTTAAGCTGAACCTCACCCAATCCTCCGTTAGGTCCGGAGTTCATCCACCTGAAATCGTTTCCGATTTTCATTAATCCAACTGCAATTGTTTTCAATTGACCGCTAAGCTCAACAGGGGCATCCACAGTGGCCTGCGCTTCAAAATGGTTCTCTGCTTCCCGAAATTTTTCTCCTGTAGCATTCGCGACCTCAGCGGCAAACTTAGCACCAAACTCTTCATGAGTGTTGATCCCCGTTCCCACGGCTGTTCCACCCTGCGGAAGCTCAAGCATTCGCTCAAGAGCTGATTCAACACGCTTGATTCCAAGTTCAATCTGGCGAGCATAACCACTAAATTCCTGTTGAATGGTTACAGGCATAGCATCCATCAGATGAGTTCTTCCGGTTTTCACCACATCTTTCAGCTCCTCCCCTTTCTCCAGAATGGTTTGATGAAGATGCTTTAGCGCAGGCAATAAATTATGACGAACGGCAAGTACAGCAGAAATCCGGATGGTGGTAGGAATCACATCATTTGAACTCTGTCCGTAGTTCACATGGTCGTTTGGGTGGATGGTTACATCCGTATCCTCTTTCAGTTCATTTGCTCGTTTAGAAATGATCTCATTCGAGTTCATATTTGTGGAGGTACCTGAACCGGTCTGAAAAATATCGAGCACAAAATCAGAATCAAATTTACCTTCGATCACCTCTTGTGCTGCAGCCTGAATAGCAGTTGCAACTTTCTCATCCAGTAAACCGAGATCGGCATTCACCTTTGCGGCAGAATGCTTCACCCGGCCAAGTGCCGAAATAAAATCTCTGTTAAACCGGATTTTACTGATTGGAAAGTTATCAAAAGCACGCTGTGTTTGTGCTCCATAATATGCGTTTTTGGGTACTTTCACTTCGCCCATAGAGTCTCTTTCAATGCGGAATTCACTCATAATTTTAAATCTTTAATTAGTTAGAATAATCTGCTCTTAAGGTAGGGTATTTTGCTCAAAATTTGAAGGGAAGCGCTTCCACTTTGAGTGGTGATTTGGCAGCGATTACGATCCGCAACAATTAAATATTGGAGAAGAGGATGTACTATAAATCTTTGCGATACATTCGATATCGCTTATCGAGTGTGCCGCCAATTTTTTCGGCTACGCGTACCATCTGCACGTTAGTTTCCAGGATCCATCCCACTTCAGAAGAGTAGACATCTTTTTCGAGACCATTTTCAATCGCTTCCCGATGGAGTAATACATCAATTCCACGCCCTTGATATTCCGGAATCACTCCCATCAATGCGGTACGTATTTTATTGATCTTTTTTTTGTTCAATAAAATCTTCAACCAGCCAAACGGCAACAGCTTACCGTTCATATCTTTCAGAATCTGGTTGTAGTTGGGCAGAGCTACTGAAAAACCCACCGGCTTTCCGTCAATTTCTGCAATGTGAGCAAAATCCGGATCAACAATGGTTTTTAAATCTTTGGCAAGTGCATCAAATTCATCTTCAGAAAGTGGAATAAAACCCCAATTATTTTTCCAGGCTGAATTGAAAATTTCCCGGATGATTTTAACCTCCTCCTTGATTTTTTTCAGCCTGATCTTCCGAATTGAAATTCCCGGCAGACGTTTTTTTACAATCTCCATGGCTCGGTTGGCCCGGTCGCGATCAACACTGTCCTGCGTAACCAGGTATGCCAGCAAGTCCATCGCTTTTTCATAGCCTGCACCGCTCAGCAACTTATCATAGTAGGGTTTATGATACGGCATCAGGATGGTCGGATATTTATCAAATCCTTCAACCAAAATTCCCAATTCGTCCATCATGCTTGGGTTAGAAGGCCCCAGAACATCTTTCATCCCTTTTTCCCGTAACCAATCTTCAGCTACACGAAAAAGAAGGTCTGCCGTAGATTGGCGATCAATACACTCGAAAAAACCAAAAAACCCGGTTTTTGTCTGATGAAAATCGTTATACCGGTGATCGATGATGGCAGCAATCCTGCCTGCCGGTTTCCCATTGTGCTCTGCGTTAAACAGGGCAATTTCAGCATTGTTGTAGAACGGGTTTTTTGAAGTGTTAAGCAGTTTTTTCTGCTCAATCAAGAGTGGCGGCACCCAATATTTTTCATCCTCGTAATGGGAATAGGGAAAGTTGATAAACTCCTTCTTTTCTGAATCGGAAGTGATGTAGGTAACCGTGTTGCTCTTAGGAGTACTTTCCACTATTCGATCAATTATTCTACGTCAGCGTCGATAAGTGAGCGGCCGTTTTTATCAATTATTCCGTGTTTTATGCCAACCGTTCTGAATGCACTCAAAATTTTATCGAGATGTTCATCCGTATGGGTTGCCATGTAGCTTGTACGAACAAGGGCCTGACCGCGCGGAACAGCCGGCGGCACCACAGCATTCACATAAACACCCTCTTCGAACAGATCTTTCCAGAAACGGAAACAGTCGTACATCTCCCCGATCACAACCGGAATAATGGGCGTCTGGCTGGACCAAACGTTGAACCCAAGATTACGAAGCTCTCTTCGCATATAGTTTGAAATCTCTTCCAATCGCTCAAGTCTCCACGTCTCTTCCTGTAAAATTTCGAGCGATTTTAGAACCGTAGCCACGTTGGCCGGCGGCATGCTCGCACTAAAAATATGCGCGGGTGACTGATGGCGTATAAACTCTATCACGGCACGGTCTCCAACGATAAACCCACCGAGTGATGCAAATGATTTAGAAAACGTTCCGCTAATTAGATCAACATCATCAGACAACCCAAAAACTGAGGCGGTTCCGCGTCCCCCATCCCCCACAACTCCTACAGCGTGGGCGTCATCAAGGTAGAGTGCAGCACCAAACTCTTTGGCCAGTGCGACCAATTCGGGCACTTTAGCCAGTGTGCCGGACATGGAGAAAACTCCGTCACTGATAATAATTTTACCCGCATCGGGATCTGCCTTCTCAAGCATGGTTCGTAAATGCTCCATGTCGTTGTGGCGATACCGCACGGTCTTAGCGTTTGATACCTGTGTACCTACTACAATACATGCGTGGTTATCGCGGTCAGAAAAAATGATATCATTCCGGCCGGCGATGGTCTGAATGGAACCTTCATTGGTTTGATAGCCGGTACTAAAAAGTACACAGGCTTCCTTGTTCATAAACTTTGCGAGCTTCTCTTCAAGTTCAAGATGCAGATCGAGCGTTCCGTTTAAATATCGGGAACCGGTACAGCCTGTACCGTACGTTCCAATTACATCTTGTGCTGCTTTGATTACTCTCGGATCGTTGGTCAGTCCCAAATAGTTGTTGGAACCCGCCATGATTACTTCGCGTCCTTCAATCTGAACAGTTGTACCATCGGTTGCCTGCAAGGGTTTAAAGTACGGATAGAGCCCCTGCTCCTTGATTTCATCGGCTTTGGTAAAGTCGTATGCTTTCTTAAATATTTTCCTTTGAACTGAATCGGCTTTCGAATCGGCCATGCTAACAAATTACATTTTCATTAATCGGGTAAATATACCGAGTATTACGCTTCTATCAAATTATAGTAACCCGAGTGTTACCTTTTTAGTGTACACTCTTAAGGAAGCTGATATACCTGTTTACAACGGTATCCCAGTTAAAATTTTCTCTTACATATTTCTCTGCAGAAATTGATAACTCCTGAAGGTTATTTTTCAAAACATCATTCACTTTTTTTGAAAAAGATTCTGCATCACTGTGAGGAACTCTGTAGCCGTTTACACCCGGTTCTATCACATCCTTCATGCCCTCGAGATCTGCGGTGATGGCCGGAACACCTGCTCGATTGGCCTCCAGCAATACAATCCCAAATCCTTCCATATCTCCTTCAACAGGTATGTTGGGCATTATAAACAAGTCCGATCCTGCGTAGGCAGCATTCAAAATTGATTCCGGCTGTTTCCCCGCAATAATTATTCGTTCTTTTTCTGATGATCGTTCTCTGGCTTTTTGAATATTTTGATTTTCAGGTCCATCACCAATTATCAAATAGATTGTATTCTTATCAATCTTGTGGAATACCTCATCTATAAACCATTGGTGGCCTTTCCGTTTCACCTGTCGTCCAACAGTGAGCAATAATTTTTTATCAGAGAGGTCAACATTAAATTCTTCCTCAAGAATTTTCCTGGCCTCTTCTTTCTCAGGAAGCTTTTTCAACACGCTCATATCAAAACCATTTGGCAGCGCAACACCGATCTCAGGATCCATTCCTCGATCAATGCAAGCCTGACGGGTAGCAGATGATACTGAAATAACACCCTGAAGTTTCCGAAATACATATTTTATGTACCATTGATAAATAAAAAACGGAAGGGTAACATCCTGCCCGTGATTAATGGTTACACATGGAGCCTTTGGCTGCCTTATCATAAATGGCAGAACTCCGGCTGTAACCATCGAGGAGAAGAGAATTACATCCGGGTTAAATTTTTTAGCTGTGGCGGGAATTCGCCACAATAAGCTTACTAAAAAAAAGAATGTTTTTATGCCAATCAATTTCCAGGAGGTGTTCAGAATAATCGTCTCCATCTCAACATCATCCCTCCGCTTCATTGCATGGACCATCTGAACACTGACATTTTGCATACCGCCAACATTCTCCAGCGGCTCATCTTTGGGCGGGTGTAAATGTGATATATAAAGTATTCGCACGCTAACTGCTTATAATCCTAACACTTGCTCATAATAGCTGAGCAGATTTCCATTTATGTTTTGCCAACTGTACTTCTTTGCTTTTTGAAGGGAAGCATCAGCCATCTTTTTTCTCAAATCGGGATTGAGAACCAACTTTTCAATATAAGAGTAAAAAAGATCAGTTTTATCGACCGGCGCAAGATATCCATTCTCTTCGTGATCTACCAACGATTTACTTCCCACGGCATCAGCTACCACACAAGGCAAGCCGCTGGCCATCGCTTCAAGGGTTACATTTCCAAACGTCTCCGTATCTGATGGAAAGAAAAAGACATCACTGCTGGCATACGCCTTCGACAAATCTTCACCCGTTAAAAATCCTGTGTAAACTGCATCGGGCAGCATCTGTTTCAGTCCCTCACCGGCCGGCCCCTCGCCCACAACCAGTGCCTTTACGTGATCATGTTTTTGTTGAATCATCTTGACAACATCCGCATACAGTTCCAGATTTTTCTCCCAAACGAGCCGCGAAATAAATGTAATGACAACTTCACCCGGGTTAATGCCGTGCGATTCCCTCCAGGCTTCATCTCTTTTGGAGGGGCCAAAACGATCGGTTTCAATTCCACGTGCCCAGATCTTTAAGTCTGTCTGAACACCCTGCTCCTGCAGCCACTCTGCCATAGATTGTGTGGGCACATAGAGCTGCTCACAATGGCTGTAAAACCAATTCAGATACTTCCAGAGCAGCGGCTCAAGCACTGAGAGCTTATAGTACTTCAAATAACTGGGAAAATGTGTGTGATAAGATGAAACAACCGGAATCTTGTGATCCATTGCCCAGCGCAATGCTTTATAGCCGAGTACATCGGGTGTGGCTATGTGAACCAGGTCCGGTTTAAAATCTCTTAGATGACGTTTTGCTTCTGACGAGAGTGATGTTGACATCCTGTACTCCGGGCGCCCGGGAAGACTGAGCGAAGGCACGGCAATAAACGTACCTTCATGGTCCAGTGCCGGTTCATCAATCGTAGGTCCAAAAACCCTTACATCCACATCATGATCCAGTAAAAACCGGACTAGTCTGTTCAGCGTAAGCGATACACCATCTCGTATATGATTATAATTTCCGGTAAATAGAACGACCTTGAACCTGCTCATAAAGTTTTAATGCAGTGGGCAACTTTGTATCTTCATCTCAGCCCAGTTTGAGTTATCTCATGTAAAGCACAGAATATAAGAATTATATGAACGCATTTGTTACCGGAGGAACCGGTTTTATTGGCAGCCATCTTGTAGACTCCCTGCTCGATCATCCCGATTACCGAAAAGTAAAGTGTCTGGTACGAAGCCGGGAAAAGTGGCTCGAAAATAAAAGCTATGAAAAGATAAAAGGCGATTTACACTCCATCAAAAAGATTGATCTTGCTCTGGATGATGTAGACGTTATTTTTCATATAGCTGCAATTGTTAAAGCTCCTACACAAGCAGAGTTTGACTATGCGAATGTAGAAGCAACTGAAAATCTGCTTCGCCTTGCCATCAAGAAGGGAATTAAAAAAATGGTCATCCTCTCCTCTCTCGCTGCGGCAGGCCCCAGTAATGGTTCACCTAAAACAGAAGATGACCCGATGGAACCGGTGAGCATGTATGGGGAGTCCAAAAAGAAAATGGAAGAGATGATTCGCGAAGTGGCACCGGCAGATATGTCGATTACTATTTTGCGGCCTCCTGCCGTATACGGGCCGAGGGAAGATCAAATTTTTACGCTCTTTAAAATGATGAAATACGGAGTTGCCCCCATCGTTGGCGATGGATATCATCCCGAACTCTCCATCGTGTATGTAAAGGATGTGATCCAGGCTATTCTGAAAGCAGCGAAGCAAAAAGAGCCGGGCGTTCACTCCTACTTTATTGATGGAGACCGAATAGCAAACTGGAACATCATTCGAAATATCGTGACAACAGTTCTTGGAAAGAAAAATATTCCGATTAAATTAAATCCCAATTGGGTAAAGAAGATTTCCGGTGCTATTGAAACATCTGCATCATTTTTCGGGTTGTATCCCGTTATAAACCGGGAAAAAGCGAAGGAAATGATTCTTGAGTGGACTTGCTCTGACCATAAAGCAAGAAAGGAGCTTCATTACAAACCGGAATACACTCTCGAAGAAGGGATTTCCAGAACATTGAGATGGTATAAACAAAATGGATGGCTATAGCAGAATGACTTCAAAAATTTTACCGCTACTGTTTTCACTGCTCTTTATCGCCGATTCGGCAAACACAATTCTTGCCCAATATGCCCACGATTTCAGACATCGACTGGACATTCCGGAAATTATCAATGTAAACAGTTCCGAAACTCATCTCTATGTACTTTCAGAAAGTGAGGGACTGGTAGTTTTTCGCGCCTACAACAACTCTTTGCAGTGGCTCTATTCCTCGACAGGTATGCAGCAGCGCGGACACAAAATTGACAGTGACATCCGCTTTGCCTATATCTTCGGCGATAATCGTCGACTGACGGTTGTAGAACCGACATCTGTTCTGGGAGTTTATTCATCTACCGTTCTGCCGGCACAACCATTGGCGGTTAAAAGAATTGCAAATGATCTCTATCTGGCACTCGGCAACGATGGCCTTGGCAGACTCAGCCTAAATACTCCGGAATCCGTAGACTCTGAAGTAGATTACCCTTTTGAACACCTTTTTGAAGGAACCCGGGTCCAAAGCCTGGCCACAGATAAAAATCAGACACTTTACGTGCTGAGCAACAACGACCGAATTGATATTTTTTCTCTCTCTTCTGAAGATTCAGACGAACCTGTTCTGCAACACGAAGAGCAAGTAAACACCGATCAGCGGTTTGATAAAATCTTCCTGACTGACAGTGAGCTTATCGGTTCAGATCGGGGTGGTAATATCTATCTGGTAAATTCCGATGGAAGAACCCGACGTACAGCCACCGTAAATGGTGAAATTGACAAACTAAGAATCTGGAACAATCAGCTGGTAGTGCGAACTCAGGAAGGAAATCTATGGATTGGAGAGTTGGGGGATGAATTAACAGAATGGAAGTCGGAAAGCCGTGCGGGGAACTATTTTACAGTAACGGAAGATCAATTGTGGGTAGCTGAATTTAATCAACTGTCTCCGGTAGTAATCTCAACTGCCGATGATTCCGAAACCCGGACAACCGCACGCAGACTGTCTCTTCAGGCTATTGATGATATAATTTTGCCATTTCCGCGACCGTTAATCCTTCCTATCAAGCTTGATGGAGGTAATGGACTCGGTGATGTTTCGTTTAGTTATTCGGCATCATTCAACAATGCTCGTATTCGCGGAAACACCTTCTACTGGCAACCGTCAGCCACACAAACCGGCAGACACCGGGTAACCATTACAGCTACAAATTCGGCAGGACAGAGCGACAGCCAGGAGTTTATGATTGATCTCCGACCCTTTAATGCTCCTCCACGATTCTCTTCAGCACGGCCGATCTCCATACCAATTGGTGAGCCATTTGAATATAAGGTAGACGCCATCGATCCCGATGGAATGAACCAGGATTTGATACGATAT
>NZ_MDWE01000049.1 GCF_001715195.1 Rhodohalobacter halophilus | reverse complement strand
CGAGTGGAAGATAATTCCAAATGTTTAAAACTTGATTGGAATGAATCTGTTGAATCACATTCTATAGTAAAAAAAGCATTAATTGATTTTATAGAGAATAATGAGGGGGCCATAAAATGGTATCCAGATGTAGAGGCTGCAGAATTAAGGGAATCGTTAAGTGACTATTTAAATATATCAAGATTAGATATATCTGTATTTGGGGGATCTGACGTCGCACTTGAAACAGTTGCCAAAACATATTGTGGACCAGGGGACAAAGTAGTATCTGTTGTTCCTTCTTATGACAACTTTAGGGTATATGTTGAATCTACTGGTGCTGAAATTGAGAACATGTTTTTTAATCCAATCTATGAAGATATTGCTGTATTGACGGCAAAATTTCGAGACTTAGATTTTACTCCAAAACTTATTTATTTAAATAATCCAAACAATCCTATAGGATATCATATACCCGTAGATGAAATAGAGTCTTTATTATTAAAATTTAAAGATTCCCTCTTTATTGTCGACGAAGCCTACATTGAATTTTTAGGTAAATCATATTCTGCGGTATCTCTTGTTAAAAATTATGAAAACATTGTTGTAGCTCGTTCATTTTCAAAAGCATTTGGGTTAGCAGGTTTGAGGTTAGGCTATATTGTTACTCATCGCGGTAATTTATTGCATATCAATAAAATTAGAAATGGGAAAAATATCTCAATGTTTGCTCAAATAGCTGGGAAAGTATTAATTGATAATTCACAATATGTAATTAGTTATGTAGAAAAGGTTAATGAATCAAAAAAATGGTTTCTGGATAATTTAAAGAAGCATGGAATAACAGCCCATGGTAGCAAGGCAAATTTTGTTTTAGTGGAAGTTAAAAATCCAGAGCAGGTTCTTACGCAACTAAAGAGAGAGAATATTTATGTAAGGAATAGAAGCCATATGGAAGGGTTAGAAAATATGATTAGGATTACAATAGGTAATAAAGAAGTAATGAAAAGAACTTTTGAAGTATTAAAACAGATCATAAAAGTATAAATGAAGCAAATCATCCAAGACCTTAAATCCGGTGATACGATTTTAGAAGAAGTTCCTGTTCCACGAGTTGGTTCCGGTAAAGTGCTCATCAAAACCCACCGCACCCTGGTTTCTTTAGGAACGGAAAAAATGCTGGTCAGTTTTGGTCAGGCCAACCTGTTAGACAAAGCCCGTCAACAGCCCGAGCGGGTCAAGGAAGTCATCAACAAAATGAAAACTGACGGAATACAACCCACGTTAGAGGCGGTATTCCGTAAGTTGGGAACGCCCTTGCCGTTGGGTTACAGTCAGGCCGGAGAAGTGTTGGCGGTCGGAAAAGGCGTGACGGAATTCAGTCCCGGAGACCGGGTGGTATCCAATGGCAATCATGCCGAGTATGTAGTGGTGCCCAAAAACCTGGTGGCCAAGATCCCTGAAGGGGTTTCCTATGAAGAAGCCTCGTTTACCGTAGTGGGTGCTATTGGTTTGCAAGGCATTCGGCTGGTTCAGCCTACTTTAGGAGAAACGGTAGCGGTTATTGGTTTGGGGCTTATTGGTCTCATCACCTGCCAGCTTTTAAAAGCCAACGGTTGCAAAGTTGTAGGATTCGACTTGGATGAAGATAAACTAAAGCGGGCCGAAAGTTATGGTGTCACCGCCGTCAACTCCGGCACGCAAAATCCGGTTCGGTTCATGGAGGAATTTACCGGTCAGGTGGGCGCCGATGCGGTGATCATTACCGCCAGCACTAAATCCAATGAGGTGATAAAACAGGCCGCCAATATGAGTCGCAAGCGCGGGCGCATTGTGTTGGTGGGCGTTATCGGACTGGACATCGATAGGGCCGATTTTTATGAGAAAGAGCTGAGTTTCCAGGTGAGCTGTTCCTATGGTCCCGGCCGCTACGATGAAGAGTATGAGCAGCGTGGCAATGACTATCCGCTGGCGTACGTGAGATGGACGGAGAAACGAAATTTTGAGGCGGTACTGGAGGCCATCCGGAATGGCAGTCTGGATGTGAAGTCGCTGATCACTGAGCGTGTAAAGCTGGAGGATTATCTGGAGATCTATGGGGACATGGGTGCCGGTAATTCCATAGCATCCATTCTTGAGTATCCTGTGGAAGAAGGGGTGAACCACAAAGGGCGCGAAGGAGGCACAAAGGGCACAGCGTTAGGTAGGACTATTACGATACCAAAGGCTGAGTTTAACGGTGGAACTGGTATAATGGCGATTGTGGGGGCTGGTAATTTTACGCAGGCGATGATACTTCCGGCACTGGATAAGGCAGGGGCTTCGATGAAGTATATTGTGAGTTCGGGCGGGTTGTCTTCGACTACGCTGGCTAAGAAATACAGTGTTCCCAACAGCACTACGGATTTGGATGCGGTGTTAAGTGATGAGGAAGTGGATGGGGTGGTTATAACCACGCAGCACAACTTGCATGCCGGAATGACCATTAAGGCGCTGAAGGCCGGGAAGCAGGTATTTGTGGAAAAACCGTTGGCTTTGAAGTCGGACGAGCTGGATGAGATCATCTCTGCCGTTGAAGAAACCGGGAACACGGTAACGGTTGGGTTTAACCGCCGTTTTTCACCCCATGCGGAGAAGATGAGAGCTTTGGTAGGGGAAAGGCCGGGGCCCATGAATGTGATTGCAACCATGAATGCCGGTCATATTCCCCCGGAGGTTTGGGTGCATGACCTGGAATCCGGTGGTGGACGAATTGTAGGCGAAGCCTGTCATTATGTGGATTTGATTACTTATCTCACCGGTTCCAAAGTGGTGGAAGTCAGCATGCAAGCCATGGGCACCGATCCTAAAGAAAACACCGACAACGCCTCCATCCACCTGAAATACGAAAACGGATCGCTGGGTGTGATCAACTACTTTGCCAATGGGAATAAATCCTACTCCAAAGAACGGGTGGAAGTGTTTTACCAGGGCAACAATCTTATCCTCGATAACTTCCGAAGACTGGATGGGTACGGATATGGAAAAGGGTTTGGCAGCAAGCTGCTCAAGACGAAGCAGGATAAAGGACATCACAAACAGTTCGAGCTACTAACCCAACGCTGGAAAGAAGGGGGAGAGCCGCTCATTCCATTTGATGAAATTGTGAATACGACAAGGGCGACCTTTGCGGCAATTGAGTCTTTAAAACAGAATAAGACTATGAAGGTTTAACCACGGAGGACACAAAGAACACGGAGAAAGAATGGATTTATTAAACTTTGTGTACTCTGTGATCTTGGTGGTTCAAAATAGTATGAAACAGGATAATAAATTAGCAACGGATATGGTAAATAACCACGGAGGGCACGAAGAGCACAAAGTTTACATAATCCTTAGTGGTTCATAAATATGGTAGAGGAAAATAAAATAGCAGCATCTGTAGTCAATTCAGCAATTCGGGTACATCGCGAACTTGGCCCCGGATTATTGGAATCTGCATATCAAGCGGCCTTATCCCATGTTCTCATTAATGAAGGTTTCAAAGTTGAAAAGGAAAAACCCCAGCATATATATTTTGAAGGAGAAAGAATTGATTGTGGTTACAGAATTGATCTACTGATTAATGATAAGGTAATTGTTGAATTAAAAGCTGTTGAAAGTTTAAAAAAGATTCATACCGCTCAAATATTAACATATTTGAAATTATCTGGTTGTCGATTAGGGATAATTCTAAATTTCAATGTGCGATTACTTAAACATGGAATCAAACGGGTGATTTTATAAAATTCTTATTTACCACGGATGACACAAAGAAATGAATAATTACAATTACATCTTAGTGTGCTCCGTGCCCTCCGTGGTTACCCATAATGCTTAATAAACTTTCCAGATATTATCACACCCTTAAGTACCTCAAGCCGATACAAATTCGGTACCAGGTTTGGTATCGGTTGAGAGATCAGTTTTTTCCGGTGGTGATACCTGAAGGTATTAAAGCTCCAAGGTTTCAGAAAGTAACACTCAGTCCGTTCCCCGAACAATTTGAGCACTATTTAGGGAATCATCGTTTTTCACTGTTAAACCTGGAGCACACGTTTGAGAATTCAATCGACTGGAACTACTCGGGTTACGGTAAGCTGTGGACTTATCACCTGAACTACTTCGACTACCTTCATCAGCCCGGGATGAGTTGGGAAACCGGGAAAGGGCTGATGGATGACTTCCTGGCCGATATTCAAAATCGAAAGGATGGAATGGAGCCGTATCCGATCTCCTTACGAACCATCAACTGGATCAAGTTCCTTGCCGTGCATCAACGTTTCCCGCAAGAGATCGTGGATTTGCTTTATGCTCAATATCAAGTATTGACCAAAAAGCCGGAGTATCATCTGCTTGGAAATCACCTGCTGGAGAATGGATTTTCTCTGCTCTTCGGTGCTGTTTTCTTTCAGGATGAGAAACTGACACAGCTTGCAGAGCGGATTTTGTTCAATGAACTCGAGGAACAGATCCTGGAAGACGGAGCACATTTTGAGCTCTCTCCGATGTACCATGTCATTCTGTTGCAGAGAGCGCTGGACGGGTACAATCTGCTCATAAATAACAATCACGGTCTGAATGACGTACAGGATCTTCTGAAGGAGAAAATTCAGCAGATGGTAAACTGGCTGGATGAGATGATGTTTTCTAATGGGGATATCCCGATGTTCAACGATAGCACTCACGGTCAGGCATTGGAACCCAAAACCATCCTGGAGTATGCGAATCAGCTTGGATTTAGTTCTGAACCGATGCAGCTAAGTGAATCGGGCTATCGAAAGTTTGAGTTTGGCGATTTTGAAATGATTGCGGATGCAGGTCCGGTAGGGCCAAGTTATCAGCCGGGTCATGCACACTGTGATCTGCTCTCTTTTGTACTCTACCACAAAGGAATTCCGGTGATTGCGGACAGGGGTATTTCAACGTATGAGAAAAACAGTCGCCGCGAAGAGGAGAGAGGAACGGCCTCCCACAACACGGTGATGATCAACGGAGTGGAACAGTCGGATGTATGGGGCGGTTTCAGAGTGGGAAGAAGGGCGGTACCTGAAATTTTAGAGGATCGTGAAGAATTTCTTTCGGCGACGCATACCGGTCACGACCACATTGGCTGTAAGCACAGGCGCAAATGGTCGGTTGAGGAAGGAAGTTTACGGATTGAGGATTGGGTTGATGGTGACGTAAAGCAGTCAGAGGCCTTTTTCCATTTTTATCCGGATGTTGAGGTTCGGGAATTAGACCGCGGGAAATTCCGTATAGAAAACCTTATTTTGGCGCTCGATGGGTTTGGGTCAGCAGAGATAGAAACCTATGAGTACTGTCCGGGATTTAATAAGAGGACAGAAGCCTCGAGATTGCGGGTGGTTTTTGGGGATCACTTAAAAACAGAAATAATAGAAAGTTGAACCACGGAGATCACGGAGGTCACAAAGGGGATAAATATTTTTCCGTGCTCTTTGTGTCCTTTGTGGTTCCTAATTTTAGGTAATTATTTATAAATGAAAATTCTATTCATCACGGACAATTTTCCGCCGGAAGTGAATGCTCCGGCTACGCGCACCTATGAACATGCGATAGAGTGGGTGGAAGAGGGAGCTGAGGTAACCGTATTGACTTGTAATCCCAACTTCCCGCAGGGTAAAATTTACGACGGGTATAAAAACCGGATCAAGCAGGTTGAACATATCGATGGAATAAAGGTGGTTCGCCTGTGGTCGTACATGTCGGCCAATCAGGGATTTGTAAAACGAACGCTCGACTATATGAGTTTTGCCTGGATGTCTTCCCTATTCGGGCTGTTTGAAAAGGCGGATGTGATCATTGCGACCTCCCCACAGTTCTTTACGACTTGGGCCGGTTGGTTCTTATCAAAACTGAAGCGCAAACCGTGGGTGTTTGAGCTGCGTGATCTCTGGCCGGAGTCGATTGCTACAGTTGGAGCCATGAGCAAAGAGAGCCGCGCGTACCGAACACTGGAAAAGATTGAGCTGGGTCTATATAAATCTGCTGATCTGGTTATACCCAATACACCGGCATTTAAAACGAATTTAGTAAACCGGGGAATTCCGGAAGAGAAGATGCATGTGATTCCAAATGGGGCGAACCTGGAGCTTTTTGATCCGGAACGGAAGAATGCTGAGTTAAAGGAGAAGTTGGGTATTAAGGAAGATTTTGTGATCGGATATATTGGGACGCACGGCCTGGCTCATTCGCTGGATTTTGTGATAGAATCGATTGCAAAGGTTGATTTCGGGAATATTCACTTCCTTTTTATCGGAGACGGTGCGGAGAAGGAGAAGGTGAAATCGATGGCCGATGATAAGGGATTGAAGAACGTGACTTTTCTGGACCCGATTCCAAAAGCACAGATACCGAATTATCTGGCTTTGACGGATGCTTCACTGGTGCCGCTGAAGAAATCGGATACGTTTAAAACAGTGATCCCATCCAAGATCTTTGAAGCGTGCGCGATGGGTAAACCGATCATTCTGGGAGTGGAAGGTCAGGCTAAAGAGATTATTGATGAGTTTGAAGCGGGTGTCTGCTTTGAACCGGAGAACAGTACTGAATTTGTGGATGCGGTACATCGATTGACGGGTGATAAGAGGCTTTACCAAACACTGTCTGAGAATGCATTGAACCTGGCCAGGGCGTATGACCGGAAAAAGCTGGCGAAAGAGATGCTGGATGTGATTCGTGAGAAGGTTGTGAACCGCTGAGGGTGTGTTAGGTGATCCTCGTCCGCCGGTTGGGATTTCAGTGAGCAGTAAACAGTTAGCAGTAGGCAGGAAGTAGTTGGGATTTGGGGTCCAGTAGGAATTTTGAATTTTCCCTCGTCTGCCGAATACCGGCGTGCTTTTCGACGGTTCGACCGACGAGTTCTTATTGGCAGCTAAAAATAAACAACCTAAGCTTTAACCACAGCGTACACGGTGAAGGCACTACGATCACTGCGTTGTAGGCGCCGTGAAAAATCGCTGTGCCCGCCGTGGTTTATCATTCAATTGATGAATAATTGTTAGTCTATTGTGTAACGAACTCCGAGGCTTCCACCTACACTGTTTTCCCTGAACTCCCCGGCATCAAATGCTGCAGATATATTAAACGTAAAGTTCCCCAAGCTTTGCGGGCTGTAGTTTACATCAAGAAGAAAAGAGTATCGGTCTTCCCGTCGCTCGGAAAAGTCAATCGAACCCCGGGGCTCTTTGTGAAAACCAACTCCTGTCCCGTAATTACGTGAGTAGGTTGCTAATAGTTTATAATCAAATCTTCTTGAAAACTGTCCCTTTAATCCTAAATGATGCCCCACAATAATATTGTTGTCCACCCGGTCGGTTTCCGGATCTCTGGTGATAAGCGGGATTCCAATCGTACGGTTTTCATACGACCAGCCCGACCGATAGTAGCTGTGGTTATAGTAGCCCGCCC
>NZ_MDWE01000048.1 GCF_001715195.1 Rhodohalobacter halophilus | reverse complement strand
CCTCATCCGCTTTGGCATCCTGCCGGCGGGTGTTGATGTGTTCGTAGGTAAGAGCGTTTAAGAGTCTGTTTTCATCATGAAACTCCAGGTTGATGCCCCAGACGCCATCCCACGGGCTGCGGAAGCGTTTGGAGACGGAGTCCTCCAGGTAGAAGAGGCGGGTGGCGGAGAGGTCAAAACCGGTTCCTTCGTACTGCAGAGCGAATTCATAGGCTGCCACGGAGTTGCCCAGGGCGTTGGTGATCTGCGCGGGCGGGGCGTTGCTGTCGGGGTCGGCCGCCCGTGAGAAGACGATGCGCAGGTAGTCGGAGAAGGATTGCGGAGCTCGTCCAAACGTGGGATGCGTGCCTCCCCACTGCGCGTTGTGAACAATCCCCCCAACGGCGGAGAGCGATTTGGTGGCGTTCACCTTCAGGTAGAGGTATTTCTGGTGGAGGTAGGGGGAGTCCACGTAGCGCTCATCCGTAAACCACCCGTGGCTGACCATCGCTTTGAATTCGAGGATGTCGTTGGTCCACGGCACATCGGTGAACTCAGGCGTGGAGAGCATGATGCGCGGAATGGGCACGGCGTTGCGGCTGACCATCATCGAGCCGATGGAGAGGTTGTGGTTGTTGAGACCGATGGGCCGATTAAATCGTCCAAAGTCCAGGCGGAAGGCGCGGTATTCTGCGCCCAAGTATAGTTCCGGGAAAAAGGCGGTGGAGTTGCCGGAGACGCGGAGGGCGAGGTCTGCGCCGTAGTCCAATGTAAAATTTTCGGATTGGTAGAGATCGCCCGTTGCGCGAATGCGGTTCAGGAAATTGGTGGAGTTTGGATCGACGGTGCCGAGACGATTGGAGTGAAGGTGGAAGGGGAGAGAGCGGGCGGAGGATGTGATCAGGGATGATGAAAGTTTAAGGTTTAGTCTTGAGTCTTGAGTCGTGTGAATTGAGTCTTGAGTCGTGAGTCTTGAGTCGTGAGAAGGCGGTTGGCAGTTGGCAGTTGGCGGTTGGCAATTGGCAGCTTGCAGCTTACAGCTTGCTGCGTGCTGTTCGCAGTCCCGACCCATCGGGACAGCCTGAAGCTTGAAGCTTGAAACTTGTGCATTGGCCTTCGGCAGCGGACCGATCCAGATTGTGGCGAGGATGGTGAGAAGGGTGAGTATCAGGGTGTAATTGTTGGGTTTTTGCACGTCTTGAGGTGTTACTATTGTTTTGAGATTGATGGGAGGAAGGTAACGAAAAAATGGTTTACGGCATAAGGGATACGGTTTGTGGAAGGCCCTCGTCTGCCGAATTCCGGCGTGGGTTATCAGTTAGCAGTTAGCAGTTTGCAGTTAGCAGTTGGCAGTAATTTTTTTATTCTAAACAGAAAGGTCAAATTGTTCACTGTTCACTGTTCACTGTTTACTGTTTACTGTTGACTGTTTACTGTTTACTGTTGACTGTTTTTTACCACGGCGGACACGATGTTTTTTCATATGAACTCTGTGTAACTCTGCGGAAAACACTGTGTAACTCTGTGGTGCATCCTTCTCACAGATTTACGCGGAGCATTTCAGTTGGCAGGTTGTAGTAGGTAGTGAGTAGTAGGTAGTTTGTGATTTTTTAACCACGGCGGACACAACGATGAGTTACAACCCTCCTCCGCCTGAAGCGGAGACTCTCCTTGTTAGTGGGATTTTGAAGAGTGATAACTTTTTTGCAAATATTTTCGTTAATTAAAACAGTAGTGAGAGAACTTTAATTATACCGGGTTTATTTCAAATGGACACAATTAAAATCAAACGGAAAATAGAATCAACGCACCTGGAAATAGCTGAACTGGAGAATTGGCTGGGTAAAGAAGTTGATATTATCATTCGAGAGGAGAGAAGTGACTCCGGTCCATCTGATGGTTCAGCGGCCGGTTTACTTTCAGAATTTAGCGACCCTGATCTCATTAAAGATGAAAAAATGGGGTGGGAGAAAGCTATAAAAGAGAAGTATGGAAATCGTTGATGCAAATGTGATTCTTCGATATTTACTGAAAGACCATAAAAGTCATTTCATTAAATCAAAGGAAATCATTGACCATAGGGAAATTTACATACCTATGGAAGTTTTAGCCGAAGTTGTATATGTGCTTGAAAAGGTTTATGACATACCATCCGGTAGAATTTGTTTTGCTCTCACTGAACTCTTGGCATATCAAAATATATCAACTGTGGATAAGGCAGTTAGCTATGAATCTCTGAACATTTACAAAACTGAAAATATTGATTTTGTAGACGCACTATTGGTTAGCTACCATCGTGTTAACCATCATCGGATTCATTCATTTGATAAGAAAGTGAATAAACTTTGCCGGTCTGTACAGTAAGCAGTGATTCCTCGTCTGCCGAATTCCGGCGTGCTTTTGTGGCGGTTCGTGCGACGAGTGGTTATCATTGAGCAGTAAGTAGTAGGTAGAGGGTAGTAGGTAGAGGGTAGTAGGTAGTAGGTTGTGGTGGTTCAGTTAGCAGTTAGCAGTTAGCAGTTAGCAGTTAGCAGTTAGCAGTTAGCAGTAATTTTTTTATTCTAAACAGAAAGATCAAATTGTTCACTGTTCACTGTTCACTGTTTACTGTTTACTGTTTACTGTTTTTAACCACGGCGATTAACACCCCTCGCCTTGATAGGGGAGATTTTTGGGTTCTGTGATGAAATAGCGATGATGTTTGCCTGTCATTAGAATATAGGTTGTTAAATTTCTTAAATTGATAGAAATACACTATTTTTATCAACTCAATAAAGATGTATGTTATTAAAACGGTACACGTTAAGATCAGAGGAGTTCAGACTTACGGCCCCAAATAGAAAATATCAGCCAGCTACAGATACGACGAGAGCAAGAAAATAATTTAAGATGGAACTTTCACTGCTACAGCTTACCATAGCTGCCCTGGTGACAGCCGGAATCGTTTATTCCGTGATACCGCTGTTAATCAAGGTAGCCTATTACAAAGATCTTTATGACAAGCCGGATGGAGAGCGCAAACTGCACGACCGGTACATCTCATCCCTGGGCGGAGTCGCCATCTTTATCGGCCTCTTTATCGGATACGCCCTGAGCGGCTATGCCGATCACCTGACCGGTTTTGGATACCTATCGGCCGCTTTGGTGATGCTCTTTTTTACCGGCCTGAAGGATGACCTGATAGGGCTTTCTCCTAACAAAAAACTTGCGGTTGAACTTGCAACGGGCCTCTTGATCATCTTTGGCTGCAACGCCATGATCGGGAATTTTCATGGCGTATTCGGGGCAGGGGAGGTTCCGCTCTATCTCTCCATTCCGGTGACGCTTTTTACGGTGATTGTTATCATGAACGCGTATAACCTGATTGACGGCATTGACGGGCTGGCCGGAGGGATCGGCATGATCGCTTCGCTCTTTCTGGCTGTCGGATTCTATTCTGCCGGACAGATGCCTCTCATGATCCTGGCACTGTTTACGTCGGTAGCGCTGCTCGGATTTTTGCTGCACAATTTTCATCCGGCCAATATTTTTATGGGTGATACCGGTTCGCTGGTTGTCGGTTTTTTACTGGCATTTTTGACTGTGAAGTATATCGGTTTGAGCGAAATACGAGACTTTTCCATGATCTACAGCGATGCCTCGGCGATATTGCCGGTCGCTTTCCTGGCCATTCCGCTCTATGATACGCTGACGGTCTTCATGAAACGATTAGCGCGGGGTGACGGCCCCTTTACGCCCGGGCGCGATCATGTTCACCATCAGCTCCTGGAGATCGGATTTTCTCAGCGTCAGACGGCCGTGATGCTCTACCTGGTAACCATCCTGATTGGCTTGCTGGCGATCTCTATTTCTCATCTGAATAATAATATCGTACTGGGAGTGATCATCCTCTCGATGGTGACGTTTTTGCCGACTACGGGGTATAAACGGGCATTTTTCAAAAAAACCGGATTGATCGATATTGAACGCTATTTCACTTACAAAGAGAGAAAAACAGAGCGTGAAGCACATCGATCTGCCGAACGGATTCAGAAAAAACATCAAGAACCGGAGCAGGTCAGTTAGCAGTTTGCAGTTAGCAGTTGGCAGTTTGCAGTAAGCAGTTAGCAGTTAGCAGTTATCAGTTAGCAGTTATCAGTTAGCAGTTATCAGTTATCAGTTAGCAGTTAGCAGTTAGCAGTTAGCAGTAATTTTTTTATTCTAAACAGAAAGATCAAACTGTTTACTGTTTACTGTTTACTGTTTACTGTTTATTGTTCACTGTTCACTGTTTTAAACCACGGCGGACGCGGCGAATGCACGGCGGACACGATGTTTTTTTTATGAACTCTGTGCAACTCTGCGGAAAACACTGTGTTCCTCTGCGGTGAAGGGTTTCTCACCGAGCATTCGGGGCGGATTATTGCTTCGCGGGGCTCATTTTTTGTACACGTAGTGAAAAGATGTGCACATAGATGACTGATTAGATATTGTTTTTGTACATTCTACTTAAACACATTCATTAAATTTATTTGTGGACTCTAAGGTTAATGATATAATACGAAGGTGTGCGGTTGATGGCCGTATCAACTATAAAAAGCATGCCGTTGAAAAGAGAATTAAAGGGTACAGCGTTGATTAACACCCCACCCGGCTCACGCCGTACTCCCCTCGATGGGAGATCAGAGGCTTTGATAAAGCCTAACTTTATCAAGGAGTATCCGAATGATACACCTTTAAAGAGTTATTTGTTATTGGGCTATACCGGTAGAAATCGTCCTTTGCACGTTGTAGCTGCTCCGGATGAGGATTCTGATATACTATGGATCATTACAGTGTATGAACCTGACAAGGATAAATGGAATAAGGACTTTACCAAAAGGAGGTAACATGAACTGTCCCAATTGTACTGCGAATATGGAAAAAGGAAAAACAGTCTTGACGTTTCAGATGGGCGAGGAAGAAATTGTAGTGGTCCGTGATGTCCCTGCAATGATTTGTGATCAGTGCGGAGAGGAGTATGTGGATAGTGACACAGCTAAACAGGTTGAAGAGAAAGTGGAACGCGCTTTGGCAGACGGAATTAAGATGGGTTTTATTGATTTTAATACGGCAGCATAAATAAGATTGTTTTATTGAATTTAATCAGCGGTGAACGATCTTGATGTACGGAAGGCCCTCGTATGCCGAATTCCGGCGTGGGGGATTTCAGTGATCAGTGATCAGTAAGCAGTTAGCAGTAATTTTTTTATTCTAAACAGAAAGATCAAACTGTTTACTGTTTATTGTTCACTGTTTACTGTTTACTGTTTACTGTTTACTGTTTACTGTTCACTGTTTACTGTTTACTGTTTACTGTTTTTTACCACGGTGGGCACAATGTTTTCTTAAACAACACTGTGTACCTCTCTGCGTCCCCTGCGGTGAGTGGTTTTTTGGACAAAATCAGAAAATAGATTACCGGCAATTATAATTTTGATATATTCGTTAATCATTTACACATAACTAAAGATGTGATTATGACTACAATTGAACGAATCACTATTGATCCGGCTATATGCAATGGAAAACCGGTAATTAGAGGTAAAAGGATTACCGCACAAACGATCCTTGAATTTTTGGCTGCCGGCGAAAGTAAAGAATCGATCTTAAAGCAGTATCCAACGCTTGAGCCGGAGGATATTGATGCCGTTCTTCGATTTGCAGCCGGTATGATGGAAAATAACTATACCATTAAGCAGATGGTGTAATGCCTCAATATTTAGTTGATGCAAACTTACCCTATTATTTCTCTCTATGGAAAGGAGAGAATTTTGTCCACCAGTCTGATTTGGGCGATAGCTGGAGTGATGAGAAAATATGGAATTATGCTAAGAAGCATAAATTGACGATTATCACAAAAGATGCCGACTTTTCAAATCGAATTATGATATCTGACCCGCCTCCTAAAGTGGTTCATTTGAAAGTAGGAAATATGAGCCTGAATGAGCTTTATGAATTTTTATCTATCCATTGGACTGAAATACTTGAACTTAGCAGCAAGAGTAAATTGGTAAATGTATATCGCGACAGGCTGTATAGTATTGATTAACTTCAATTTTAGTTTGATAGAGGGAGCGAGATAACACCGGTTAGCAGAGTCTGAGCGCGTCTTTTTCGGTGAGCAATAAGGAGTAGGTAGTGGTGGTTCAGTTAGCAGTTGGCAGTTGGCAGTTAGCAGTTGGCAGTTGGCAGTTGGCAGTTGGCAGTAATTTTTTTATTCTAAACAGAAAGACCAAACTGTTTACTGTTTATTGTTCACTGTTCACTGTTTTTTACCACGGCGGACACGATGTTTTTTTTATGAACTCTGTGCAACTCTGCGGAAAACACTGTGTTCCTCTGCGGTGAAGGGTTCTCAGAGAATCAAATTACCGGGATCACGGCTGGTATGGAAAATGTCGAGAATGATTACTTCATTATCAGTTCTCTCATAAACAATTTTGAAGTTTCATTGTAGAATGTATCTGTACTTTGGGGTGTTGAGAACGGGATCTACGGGATGTTCAACACGTGGGTCATTTAAAGACTCGGCCTTCAGTAAAAGTGCTTCAAGTACTTTGTCGGCATCTGCGGGGTTGTCTTGAGATATATAATCATAAATATCAGCAAGAGATGTTCTTGCTTTTTCAGACCATACAACATTCATGGTTTTCGATTTATAACATATTCTCTAACCTCATCGATACTATAGGTTTTTGCTCCGGATTGAATATCGCTGCTGATGCTCTCAAGGTGATTTTTATATTGTGCTTTTGTTAAAGGTTTTCCATCAGAAGTATAAGCTATGGTCTCGGTCTCGGCCAGCAGGTGTTCAATTTCATCTAATACTGAATCGTCTGTTAGATCTAATACTTTTTTTGCGATACTGATTTTCCTTTCTGATTTCGATTCCATAATAGTAATGATTTAATGTAGCGGCCTTGCTGTTTAAAAATATAACGATCCGTTATCGTAAATCATATTTTACGGCGGTGGTGATTGCCGGTCAGAAGTGAGCCCTCGTCTGCCGAATTCCGGCGTGGGGGGATTTCAGTGATCAGTAGGCAGTGAGCAGTTAGCAGTAATTTTTTTATTCTAAACAGAAAGACCAAACTGTTCACTGTTCACTGTTTTTAACCACGGCGATTAACACCCCTCGCCTACGCATGGCTTCGGCACTACCTTATTAGGGGAGATTGTTGGACTTTGAGGCTTCATTTTTGATATCATTGATCTATTTCAACCATCTTATCCAGATCATAAAAGTTTGGATTTTAAAGAATACCATATTGATATACGTAAACTGAGAGATTACTGTTTAAATCAGAATCATCCTGTTGGAAAGCACAAAGCAAGAGTATTTTCTTCGCAATTAGGGATCGGAAAAGCTGAGGCTCGGCAATTAAAAGAGGAGATGATACAAGAGATGAGAAATGCGACGATCATACCCGGTATTGAGGATCAATTTGGAAAAGGATTCAGCGCTGATCTTTCAATACATATTAAAAACCGGAGTGCACTCGTTAAAACGATATGGATCCTGAGAACGGGCCGCAAAACACCTGAACTTGTAACTTGCTACATTATCACATAATTTAAATTATGGATACGATTAAAGAACTTCATACGGTTGCCATATTGAAAGACTTCCCGGACAAAAACCTGCACAGGGGGGATGTAGGAACAGTTGTAGCTGATCTTTCTGAAACGACAGCCGAAGTGGAGTTTGTAGATAAGAAGGGGCGCACATCTCACTTGGCCACTTTAGAGAAAAAGGATCTGATCAGGCTTAGGCTGGAAACCGTACCTGTTTAAAGGATTGATTTGCCTCGTCTGCCGAATTCCGGCGTGGGATTTCAGTGAACAGTAGGCAGTTAGCAGTTAGCAGTTAGCAGTAATTTTTTTATTCTAAACAGAAAGATCAAACTGTTCACTGTTTATTGTTCACTGTTCACTGTTCACTTTTTTAACCACGGCGAACACAATGTTTTCTTAAACAACACTGTGTACCTCTCGATGACTGTCCAGTTTCATCCGGATGCTGAGTTGGAGTTTACGAAGGCGATTGAGTATTACGAAGGGCAGGAGAGAGGGCTCGGGATAAAGTTTTCAGGTGAAGTCAAGAGAGTGTTAGAGAGAATACGCATCAACCCTACGGCCTGGACGTCGATTTCAAAAAACCTCCGCAGATCTTTAACCCATCGGTTTCCTTATGGGGTACTCTATCATAACAGTGATTCCGATAATATAATTTAATGTGAGTTCGACATAAGAATCATGAATTTAATTCTCCCCTCCTGTGTAAGGAGGGGTTGGGGGAGGTAGCCTTGATGAATACAGGCTTCAAACCTAATCAGAAATTGGTTTGAACCACCCCTAAATCCCCTCCTTGAAAAAGGAGGGGACTTTTTCCATAGCTATATATTCAATTTAAATCGAGCTCACGTTAATTTATGTAGTCGCCGTAATGCATTTGCATAAGGAGCCGGGTTATTGGAGAGGCAGGGTGGAGTAACGGGAGTTCAGTGATCAGTGAACAGTCGGCAGTTAGCAGTTAGCAGTAATTTTTTTATTCTAAACAGAAAGATCAAACTGTTTACTGTTCACTGTTCACTGTTTTTAACCACGGTGGACACGATGTTTTTTCATATGAACTCTGTGCTACTCTGCGGATAACTCTGTGGACCTCTGCGGTGAACTGTTCTTGCTGATTTGCGCAGATGAACTCGCAGATTTACGCGGAGCATTTCAGTTAGCAGGTTGTAGTAGGTAGTAGGTAGTAGGTAGTGAGTAGTAGGTAGTTTGTGATTTTTTAACCACGGCGGACACATTGTTTTTTCATATGAACTCTGTGCACCTACTCAGCGGTTTCCACTGCGGTGAATGTACTTGCCACTTTCTTCTTGCCAATCATTTAAAAAATCCTCATGGCGGAGGCGTACTTTTTTCAATATCTTTTGCGATCGTTATTGCCAAGAATTAAGAATAGAATTAATCATAAAGAGGTACGATTCATTGAACATCAAGAATAGTAAAATTGCGATTATCGGGCTGGGTTATGTGGGGTTGCCGCTTGCCGTTGAATTCGGTAAAAAATTCCCAACCGTTGGATTTGATATCAATCAGAAGAGAGTAGCTGAGATACACAAAGGGCACGACCGTACTCTTGAGGTGGAGGATGACTATTTACAGAGTGTTTTACGAACATCCTTTGATCCTACTGTAAATGGTTTATGCGTAACGTCAGAAACTGCGGGTATTGAACAGTGCAACGTCTATATCGTAACCGTTCCAACTCCCACCGACAAGCATAATCGTCCGGTGCTCACGCCGCTGCATAAGGCGAGTGAAACCGTAGGTAAGGTTTTGAAAAAGGGGGATGTGGTGATCTATGAATCGACCGTCTACCCGGGTGTGACCGAGGATGAGTGCGTGCCGGTGCTGGAGAGAGTCTCAGGACTGACGTTTAACAAAGATTTCTTTGCGGGGTACAGCCCGGAACGGATCAACCCGGGGGATAAAGAACATACCGTTACCAAGATCAAGAAGGTAACCTCCGGATCTACACCCGAAGTGGGTAAATATGTGGATGCCCTCTATAAC
>NZ_MDWE01000047.1 GCF_001715195.1 Rhodohalobacter halophilus | reverse complement strand
AAGTGGGTAAATATGTGGATGCCCTCTATAACGAAGTGATTACAGCCGGTACCCACCTGGCACCGTCCATCAAGGTGGCGGAGGCGTCTAAAGTGATTGAGAACTCCCAGCGGGATATCAACATCGCGTTTGTTAATGAGCTCTCGAAGATTTTTAACTTGCTGGAGATCGACACGAAGGATGTGCTGGAGGCGGCCGGAACGAAGTGGAATTTTCTGAATTTTCATCCGGGACTGGTGGGCGGACACTGTATCGGGGTGGACCCATACTACCTGGCACAGAAGGCGCAGGAGGTTGGCTACCATCCGGAAATTATCCTGGCCGGAAGGCGTATCAACGACAGTATGGGCAAACATGTGGCTACGGAGGTGGTGAAGTGTATGATGCGGAAGGATCTGAAGGTCTTGGAGTCGAATGTGTTGATGCTGGGGATTACCTTTAAGGAGAATTGTCCCGATATTCGTAATACACGCGCGATAGATATTTACCGGGAGCTTCAGAGCTACGACATGAATGTGGATGTGTTTGACCCGTGGGCGGACCCGGAAGAGGTGAAGGAGGAGTATGGAATTGAGCTCACCAACGGAAGCGACCTGCCGGACCTGAAAAACTACTCGGCGATCATCCTGGCGGTGGCGCATGAGAAGTTCAGAAACCTGCCGATCCAGAAGTCGGAAGAGTGCGTGGTGTTTGACGTAAAAAGCTTCCTGGATAAAGAGAAGGTGGATAAACGGCTTTGATATCATTTCACCGCGGGGGACGCAAAGGACGCTGAGTATATTTGTTGATGCATTGCGTTCACTGCGTCTTTGCGGTGTGTAAAGGAACCACAAAGGTCACAAGGGGTTTTCACAAAGAGCACGACGATGTGAACTTTGTGCCTGCTTTGAGGTCTTGGTGGTTAATTAGGTCTTCAAGTTGCCTCACAAATCCAATATCTTAGATTTCAGTTTCAAATAAACAATTACTCCATTACAAGATAAATGACAGAAAAAAGAGAAAAAGTATTAGTTACAGGCGCGGCGGGATTCATCCCGTGAAATGATCTCAAATTCTCATGGACTTTTATTATGTCTACATATTGGAAAGCTTGAAGGATGGTAAAATATACCGGTTATACAGAAATTTGAGATCACGATTTGAGCGGCACAATGCAGGTCAGGTAGAATCAACCAAACACAGAAGACCTTTAAAGTTGATTTATTTCGAAGCGTGCCTAACACTGGACGATGCATTGCGGCGAGAAAATACTTGAAAACTCATTACGGTAAAATGTTTCTAAAGAAAAGGCTCAAATCGTATTTCACAGGACAAGTTGACTGATAATAAATTATGAGCAAAATGAATAGAAAAATACTGGTTACAGGCGCGGCGGGATTCATCGGATTTCACCTGACGCAGAAGCTTTTAAAACTTGGGTTTGAGGTGGTTGGACTCGACAATATCAACGACTATTACGATGTGAACCTGAAGTATGATCGTCTTGCGGAGTGCGGGATTTCGCGTGATGGGGCAGAACAGTGGCACAAACCGGTTCAGAGCAGATCACACGACGGCTACCGATTTGTCCGGATGAACCTGGAGGACCGCGAGGAACTGCTCTCCCTGTTTGAGAAAGAGAAATTCGATAAAGTGGTCAACCTGGCTGCGCAGGCGGGGGTTCGCTACAGTATTGAAAATCCCTATTCGTATGTGGACAGCAACCTGGTCGGTTTCATCAACATCCTTGAGGGGTGCAGGCACAACGACGTAAAACACCTGGTCTATGCCAGTTCGTCGAGCGTGTATGGCAACAACACCAAGATGCCGCTGAGTACATCCGACAGCGTGGATCACCCGATCAGCCTCTACGCGGCCACCAAGAAAGCGAATGAGCTGATGGCCCACACCTACAGTCATCTCTACGGAATCCCAACCACCGGACTTCGATTCTTTACCGTTTACGGCCCCTGGGGGCGGCCCGACATGGCGCTCTTCCTCTTTACGGATGCAATCCTGAAGGATGAGCCGATCAAAGTGTTTAACCACGGGAATATGGTTCGGGATTTCACCTACGTGGATGACATCACCGAGGGTGTGTTTAAGGTGATGGAGGATATTCCCAAACCGGTTCAGCACGAAGATGGTAAGCAGGATGTCTCCTACAGCAACACCGCGCCCTACAAGGTGTACAACATCGGGAACTCCTCACCGGTGAAACTGATGGATTTTATCAATGCGATTGAACAGAAGATCGGTAAAGAGGCGAAGAAGAATTTTATGGATATTCAGCCCGGAGACGTTCCTCGGACGGAGGCGGATGTAACGGACCTGGAGGAGAACCTCGGGTATAAACCGGATACCAGGGTGCGGGACGGAATTGATGCGTTTGTGGAGTGGTATCGGGGGTATTACGGGGTTTAATATATGTACAGTGATCTACCCCCTCTAAATCTCCCCCTAAATTAGGGGGAGACTTTAAGTGGGATTCATAAAGATAGCAGTTTTAGAAGCTGCAAGCAGCAGGCTTCAGGGCTTATGAATTTTTAACCACAACGGTCACAATGAAGGCACCGCGGACACAATGATAACTCTGTGCTCCTCTGTGGAATACACTGTGTTCCTCTGCGGTGAAACGTTCTCGCGGAGTTACGCGGAGTATTTCAGTTGGCAGTTAGCAGTTAGCAGTAATTTTTTATTCTAAACAGAAAGATCAAACTGTTTACTGTTTATTGTTCACTGTTCACTGTTTTTAACCACAACGAGCACAACGAAGGCACCACGGACACAGCGTTTTCAGTTAGCAGTGAACAGTGATCAGTAAACAATTTATCAGCTTGGGTTTGGGTTTATAACCATGGTGCCCAGAATGACTACTTTGTGGCCTCTGCGGTGAAACGTTCTCGCGGAGCTGCGCGGATTGGATCGCAGATTTTCGCCGAGGGTTGTTCCTCGTCAGACGAGTTGAAAATGGATACCAGTTTGTTCCTATTGAGCAATACGTTTGCCGCTTCATACTTCGACTTCGCTCAGCACAAGTTTTATACTTTTGCCGTTTGCCGTTTCACTTTTTACCTTAGATCGCTAATCAAATTATGATCAGGATATTTATTTTAAAATATTAAACAGAACAAAATAGCATGTACATAGACCTCATCGCCGGAGCACGACCCAATTTTATGAAGATTGCTCCCATCATCGACGCTATCAAGGAAGAACAGAAGAAGGGAACAGAGATCGATTTTCGGCTGGTGCACACAGGCCAGCACTACGACAAGAATATGAGCGGTTCCTTTTTTGAGCAGCTCGGTATTCCCGCTCCCGATGTGAACCTGGGAGCAGGCGGCGGAACACAGGCCGAACAGACCGCGGCGATTATGACCGGCTACGAGAAGCTGTTGATGGATAAGCCATCGGATCTATGCCTGGTAGTCGGTGATGTGACCTCCACGATGGCGTGCGCAATTACCGCCCAGAAGATGCACATCCCTGTGGCACACGTGGAAGCGGGCATCCGGTCTGGCGACTGGAGTATGCCGGAGGAGATCAACCGCCTGGCTACGGACGCTGTGACCAACTACTTTTTTACAACATCAGAGATTGCAAACGAGAATCTGCGCAAGAGCGGTGTGGAGGATGAACGGATTTTTTATGTGGGCAACACGATGATCGATACGCTGCTGAAGCACCGCCCGAGATTTCGGAAGCCGCCGGTGTGGGATGAGATCGGCCTGAAGGTGAAGGAGTATATGGTGATGACGCTGCATCGTCCGGCCAACGTGGATGAAGAGGAAGCGCTGAAAGGGTTGATGGATGAATTGATCGCCAATACGCGCGATCTGCCGCTGGTGTTTCCGGTCCACCCGCGAACGGCAAAGATGCTGGAAAAACTGGGAATTGGACATGAGCGGCTGCATATGATTGAGCCGCTGGGATACCTGGAGTTTAACTACCTTGTGGAGCGGTCGAAGGCTGTTGTGACCGACTCGGGCGGCATTACCGAAGAGACGACCGTGATGGGAATTCCCTGTATGACATTGCGGGATAACACCGAGCGCCCTGAGACGATTACGGTTGGAACGAATGAACTGCTTGGAACGAATCCCGAGGCGATCAAGCCGGCGATGGATAAGCTCTTTGCGGATGAATGGAAGAAGGGCGGTATCCCCGAGATGTGGGACGGGAAGACGTCGGGGAGGATAGTTGAGAGCCTTATAGGAATTTTGAATGGTGAATAATGGATTGATCCTCGTTGGCCAAATTCCGGTGTGGGGGATTTCAGTGATCAGTAAACAGTGGGCAGTGGGCAGTGGGCAGTGAGCAGTTTGCAGTGAACAGTAGGCAGTGAGTAGTAAGTAGTAAGTAGTGGGTAGTTTGGGATTTGGAAATTGATGCTTGGTATTTATAACCACGTCGGGTATGGCATTATTTCAAAAGAACTCTGTGCTACTCTGTGTTCCTCTGCGGTTAAAATTCTCGCGGAGCTGCGCGGAATGGTTCACGGTGGTTTGTACAACGCGATACACCCCACCCGGCTAAAGCCGTACTCCACTTCCCGAAAGTTCGGGACAGGCTCCGGGGAGATTGATTGTGTGCTACTAATTATATTCATTACCTAATGACCGATAGCCACTCGTCCACGCTGTCAGGAATTCCGCAAAGGATCGGAATACGCTGACAGGAGGCTTTGAACACCCCTCTGTATATCGCTTCGCGTTCAAAAAATAAGCCCCTTGTTAGGGGAGACTCTTGAACTCTGTGCTGCAATTTGATTTGGAAACCGTTCACATTACCGATAAGATTTTGGAATCTTCCGCTTTCAAAATACCTTTTACAAATGAACCGGTTCATCTGAATGAAAAGCCAACCATCATATGTCTGATACAAAATCGATCTCACTGAAACCGTCTCATAAATCGCTTTTTTGGTGGTATCTCCTCGGAGTTTTACTGATCCCTCTCTTTGGTGCCGGTCTCTATTTGATCTGGCGCTTTTACTCTGCTCACAGCTCCATCACATATATTGTAAAAGATAAAACGATTACGTTTTCTGATTCCAAGGTTGAACAGAATGTGGATATTATCAACATAGATCGAGTGGATGTGAAGCAGCGGTGGATTGATCAAAAGTTTGATATCGGTAACCTCTATGTTATAACCGATACAGATTCTGCTTCCATTGAGATGCTTGGAATTGAGCAGCCCCATCGCCTGGCCCAAATGATTGAATCTGCCGCAGAAACTGAGAGAAAACGGATTGCGGAGCTAAAGAAAAAGAAGCCGCAGAAAAAGGAGATCTCGAAACCGGGAAGAGATGACCGAATGGATTACCTGACCGGGCTCTGGCAGCAAGGGTTGATTTCGGAAGAGGATTTTGAGAGAGAGCGAAAGCATTTTGAATAAGGGGGGGATAACGGGGTACGGTATAGGGTGTATGGTTTACGTGTTGATCTCGAGTCCTCGTCAGACGGCTGGAGTCCGTCAGTTCGCGATACCCCGATGCAGTTAATCGGGGAGCAATCCCCCCGTGAGTTCGGGCAGAGTGCAAGCGGTGTCGAGAACTTGATGTGTTAATCATAGGCTCATAGGTTACGTTCAGTCACTAATGCTCCCTCTTCACGCTCTCCGAAGAAGATCGGAGCACAGCAAAGTGACGAATTTTGTTTTGGATTTACGGCGCTTCGTGTATCGAGTGGATTTTTTCTGTGTACAATATCCAGCTTCAAGCCGTAGGACTCCAGAATCTTTAAACCACGACGAACACAACGAAGACACGGCGGACACAACGTTTTTTTAAATGAATTCTATGCTCATCTTTTCTCCGCAAAGTGATACACTGCGTACATTAACACCCCTCTTTTTCTCCCCTTGTTAGGGGAGATTGATTGTGTGCTACTAATTATATTCATTACCTAATGACCGATAGCCACTCGTCCACGCTGTCAGGAATTCCGAAAAGGATCGGAATACGCTGACAGGTGGCTTTGTGAAACTTTGAGTTTTGAGTCTTTATGGTTAGTCAATGTTAGAAATACAGAATTTTAAATGTTGAATTGGTGGCTTAGTAACTGGGACTTTATAGAATTCCCTGTTTGCCATTAACCGTTTCAGTTTTTACTTCTTGTTACCACAACGGGTACCCTTCGACTCTGTTGAGGGCAGGCTTCGAATGGCACCACGGACACAGTCCCGGTTCATTAAAGTGTTTCGCTAAAAATTCCGATAATTGCACTTCAACACTCACAGTAACAAATCATTTGCCATAAACTCCTTATACTGTGAATAGGAGAAACGCTGAACGAACTAACCGATAAAGACGATCGTCATGAATAATTTTAACCGACGGCATTATCTGCTGTTTCCATTTTTACTGTTTTTGATTCAGTGTGAAACGCCGGAAGATCCAAATTTTACCCTCTCACAAAAAATCGATGCTCCCATCATTGCAGAGAGCAACTTTGTGTTTATGGGCGAAAAGAATGCCCTGATTGATACCACGTCTGAAGATCTATCAGGACTCTTTTCAGCAGATGGCGATAATTTTATCACCCTCATAAAAGAGGAGTCGTTCAGCTTTGATGATCTGGACAATGCCATTCCAGAAATCAGTGTCGATCCGACTCAGTTTGAGGCTGAAGTGGGTGAGATCGCCCTTTCCAATTTTTCATCCCAGGATGAGAACGGAAACCTGGGTCAGGCCGGCTTTTCTGATCTTACAGGCGTTGGTGTTACACCGGAGGAAGGAGATCCCATTCCCGGAGCGCAATCTCCTTTTCCGGTAGAAATTGATCTCGATACGGACTTTTTCGAATCGGCTACTATCCGGCAGGGAGCGGTTCAAATTACGTTGAGTAACGAGCTGGGATTTAATATTGATCGGATATCGATTGATCTCCTCAGCAGCGGCAGTACGGTGTCATCGGGAGAGTTTACCGGTTTTGCACACAATACAGATCAGACACTTACCCTTTCCATAGTTGAGGATCCTCAATCTGAACCGGAAGTGGTTCTCTCCAATCTTTCCGTTCAGGTAGAGATTGAGTGGTCTTCACAGACCATGCAGAGTGATGCCGGGAACCTGATTGTTAACAGCGCAGGGGGTGAAAATCTTATCGCATCCGAAGTTGTTGCAGCGATTCCTCAGCAGGAGTTTACCTTAAGCGGCAGCACATCTTTTGATGATTCAGATTTTATGTTTAGCTCTGAGGAGCACTATGTTCAGCTTCAGTCCGGTACACTTGATATTCAGAATATATTGAACGGAATTGATGTCGATATACCTGTTTTGCAACTTTCATTTCCCAATATCCGAAACGAACCTTGGGGAGAATCGGATTCACTGGTGATTACATTTGACGGAAACAACTTCATTGGCAGGGCCAACACGCAGCCGGCTTCACAGTCGATCGATTTAACGGGTATGCGAATTTATGCGCCCGGTAATGATGTTGAATACAGCATCTCTGCAGTTACGGAAGATACACGCCAGAGCGGGTCACCTCTCCGTACAATTCGTGAAACAGATGCGGTTTCAGCTGAAATAGCGATTTCAAATCTTGTATTGCAGGAGGCATTCGGTGTGCCTTTGGCAAGGGAAACAGCGCTCAACAGCGATGACCCTGCCAACGGTGTAATCCTCGATCTGTTGAATGACGTTGAAGCCGAAATTATAGAAATCGATGGGATCCGTGATCTCTCCCAAAAAGTGACCGGCATTGAATTTACAAATGCTTCACTGGATATTCGCTACTCCACCAACACAAATTTACCTGTTCGCGTAGTCGGTGCTTTTCTCGGACGTGATTCGAGCGGCGATACTTTCTATTTGTCAGGTGACCCGGGTACCTCTCATTCTGTTACTGACAACTCCGGGCTCAGTCGTTTAACTGTGAACGGCACTCAAATTGCTGCTGAGAACCTGATTCAGTTTGAGCTGAATCACAGCGGAGATCCTAACGATACGGAAGTGATTACGTTTGACAGGGAGAACACCAATATCAATGAGTTTTTCAGCAAACTCCCAAATGAGATACGGTTTATCGGTCTTGCTTTTATAAATGAGTCTGAAACCGAAGGAGTTGTTCGGAATCCGCTTCTGTTTGAACCCGAATTTCGAGTGAATGTACCCCTTTCGATAAGGACCGACCTGGCATCCTTTGCAGATACAATCTCACAGGATCTCGGAAATTTGCCCGGGCCGGATGATGATGAATCGATTGAAGAGGGGCAACTGTATATACAGTATGGAAATCGCATTCCAATTGGGTTTTCTGTCCAGCTCGAATTTCTGGATGAGAATGACGACCTGCTGATGTCCGTACCGATGCAGGGTGAACCGGCCATTGACATCAACCCGGCCCCGACGAACCCGGGCGGTGCTTCTGATGGAACCCGATCCGGAACGGCTTCACTGAATCTGAATCGTCAACAGCTCGATCTCATCAACCAGACTCGTAATATCAGGATTGCTGCAGATATACTCACGCGGGAAGATGAGGTCAGTATTCGCGGGAACGATGATGTTACGATCAGTATCAGCGGCTCCTTCTCCATTCTAACAACTATTGACTGAGGGCTGAATTATGAAAAAATTTCTATACAGTATCATGCGTAATTCACTGCTGATTCTATTTGGTTGGTTTTTATTGGGAGTGAACCAGAGTGTATTTGCACAATCTGCACACCTGACATCAAAAAATGTATCGCTGGGAAGCGGCGGTGCAGCTTATCAGGATCTCTATCACGCCAACTTTGTTAATCCGGCCAACCTGATGCTTAATCACGATCGCCGGCCAGCCATCACTATTGGGATAGCCGGGGGAATCTATACCGGCGGTGGAGGTGATCTTTTGAATATTTCAACCTATAACCGCTATCTGACTACAGGTCTGACAATTGAGGGTGCCGTAGCAGATGAGATGCTCGACAAGTGGTTTGGGGCTTCAGACAGCAATATAAGGTCTGCCTCATTTGATGCCGGTGTGATACCGATCGGGGCGGTTTACCGCACCCGGAAGTGGTCCGTTAGCTTTGCGCAGAGATCACGGGTGTCGGGGAGAACTTCGTATTCGCGAGGGTTTGCAGATCTTATTTTTCGCGGATTGGACTCCGAATATTTCGATCGGGCACGGGCTGTAAACTCAACTCAGGAACTGTACGGGTGGCATGAAATCTCTGCCGGTTTCGCGATGACTGTATATGAACAGGAGCGATTTTTTGGACTCGGACGAAACCTTAAAATTCATGCAGGAATTGCACCCAAATTGTTGCTTGGAGCCGACTACTTTTCAGGAACGCTGCATTCGGATCTCCGGATTGAAGGTGTTTCGGCTGAATCGGGCGGAGCAATTCAACACAATTTTCAGTACTCCGTTCAGACTATTGGAAGAAGGGCAGAGGAGCTTGAACGATACAACAACGATCGGCGCGCAGGACTTGAACCTAAACTTAATGACTACCTCGATTTCGAGTCAGAAGATATCTCCGGTTTTAAAGGTACATCAGTTGGTGTGGATCTCGGTGTAACAGCAGAGTTGAATCTCCATCAAAATGCATTTGGCAATTTGGGACTCTTTCGGGGAGAGAAAAAGCTGACTGTAGGCCTGGCGGTTACCGATATCGGAGCTCTTTCATTCTCTGATCGTGCCAGAAGTTTTGATGCTGCCGATAACTTTACCTGGAACGGCTTCACTTACGACCAGGAGACAATCGACAATGAATTTGACGGGGATGAGAGTGCTTATTTTGAGTCCGTGCTGACAGACAGTATTGGAAACGATATATACGGTAACTTTGAAACCCGTGAGTCCTCCAAGCATACTGTAGGCCTTCCTGCGATGGTTCGTCTGGGCTCGCATTTACAACTGGGAAAATTTGCTTTTATGGCAGACATTGGAACCGGGATTGTTGATCGGGGAATTAACAGCAGCCGAATACATCTCTCGCTGGGAAGTGAGTATAGATTTTTGAACCGAATACCGCTTCGGGCAGGAATGAGAACCGGCGGGTACAGCAGTACCACCTGGCATGCAGGTACCGGAGTAGAGTTGAAGAACTTTGAATTTACCGTGGGTGCTGCCACGACATCCAATTCAGAAACAAACGGAGCTTCCATTGCAGCGGCATGGAGCGGCATCGTGGTTCATTTCTAATGAGACGTGTACTCGTTTGACGGCTTAAGTTTGTCAGACGAGTATATCAGTTAAAAAGCTAAAGAAGATAGAGGGGCATCAGAAAGGTCTCACCGGACCGAGTCGAAATGCGGTTGTAGATATGTGATGATTGTGAAGTAAACAAAAGCATTGTCTCACCTCATTAAAGTTGTCGTTTAATTATCTATTTACTCTAAAATGTATAACTCCTTCAACGGAGCTTCATATACTTAGCATTACAAGGATCCATCCCTTTACAATCTATTCAAAAAGATGAATTGAAGTCCGGATCAGTGAACCTCACAGAAATATTTGGTCTACATTTAAGAATAATTCACACATCAAAAAAAAATAGTTGAACGGACAGATACTTACAGCGTGTTGAAAATGTTAGAAAAATTTTAAGAAGTTGAAAAGCATGAGAAAAAGTAATACAATATGTAATACTTGATAATAAATCTGATAAAGCCATGAAGTCCGTACGATTACCCAAAGAGATAGAAGAGAAGCTGGACTCCTTATCCACATCATCCAACAAATCACACTCCCAGATCATCCGGGAAGCATTAGTGGAGTATATTGCAAAAGAGGAACAAGCCGTTACTCCCTACGATGCAGGTAAAGATTTATTTGGAAAACGTGGCAGCGGAGAGGCAGATCGTTCCATCAACTATAAATCCAGAATCAAAGAGAAGATCCGTGAGCAAAAGTCTAATTGATACCGGTCCGCTGATTGCACTTTTTGATAACAGTGATCAGTACCATGACAGGGTGATCTCCTTTATGAAAGATTACCGGGGTAAATTGACGACGACCTGGCCTGTGATCACCGAAACCTGCTACATGCTTGACTTTAGCAGAGAGACTCAACTCGATTTTTTGGATTGGATTGTAGCCGGTGGATTGGAGATATATAACATCCATCAGTGGCAGGTTGGCAGAGTTCGTGAATGGTTTGCAACTTACTCTGACCTGCCGGCTGATATGGCAGATTGTACATTGATGGAGGTAGCTGAAACTGAGAAAATACACTCCATCATCACCCTTGATCGTGATTTTTCCATCTATAAGTTAGGGAATGGGCATTATCTGGAGAATCTATTGGCGGGGTGAATTTTGGTCTGCGGTTCATAAAGAAGAAACAGTTAACCGCAGAGTTGCACAGTGTACATCGCAGAGTGCCACAGAGATCACTTAAAAAACTTCGTGCTCCTTAGTGATTTTGTGACTTCGTGGCCATGTTTAAATTTCGCCACAAAGGTTCCAGGCCTCAAAGTTTCACAAAGAACCCCTCAAAATATTCTGTGAGAAGCAATATGCATACCAAACAATCACTTCAACCTTCAAAATTCATCATCCGATATTCTGCGGTTCAAATAGGAAAAAGATTAACCGCAGAGTTGCACAGTGTACATCGCAGAGTGCCACAGAGTTTGATCTAAAAAACGTTGTGTTCACCGTGAAGCCGTTGTGATCGCTGTGGTTCAAAATTAGATACCCTAAAAGGCAAACCGCAAAAGTGAAAAAACACTTCAAAATTTGTAATTCTTCATTTCCCGAATTCTCCCCGAAAAAGTATCGGGACACGCGGGACTGACAGAAGCAATCAGCGTTATTCTGTGGTTCATTTACGAATTATTATATAACCACAGTGTACATCACAGAGTATTTATCATGCCCATCGTGGTAAAAATTCCCAAATCACATATTCAAAGTTCAAACTGACCGGCGGATGAAATGAACTGACGGTCGGTGTAATGCAGTCTGGCGGTATTATTTCTCTTAATTGTAGAAATTACTCTATATCCAGATTCTGCTCGGCGATTTTGGCATTTCTGACAAACCACTTGTGAGTGGCTCTGCGTACTGCACTTCCTTCAAAAATATCGTCAAACTCCTCTTCTGTGATTTCACTCCATTTGCGATCGGGAGGGTAGAGGACCTGATCTCTCGGCTTCAGGTCTTCGTAAGAACCGTATTCAGATTTTTGATTCCATGGACACACATCCTGGCAGATATCACACCCAAACATCCATTCGCCGAGCTGCTCCTTAAACTCCTCGGGCATGGTCTCTTTCATTTCGATTGTGAGGTAGGAGATGCACTTGCTGCCATCTACTTTTTGTGGTTCTACAATAGCATCTGTGGGGCAGGCATCAATACAGCGAGTACAAGTGCCGCAGTGATCGGTCTCGGGTGCGTCGAACACAAAGGGGACATCCAGGATCATCTCACCGATAAAAAACCACGATCCATGAGTTTTATTCATCAGCATGGAGTTTTTACCGATCCAGCCGTTGCCTGCCAGCCGTCCCCAGGCTCGATCCAAAACAGGAGCTGAATCCACAAATATTCTCCCGTTTACATCACCGATAAGATCCTGTGTAAATCGAAACAGATGCTTCAGCCGGTTTTTGAAAAGCTTATGGTAGTCACGTCCCCGCGCATATTTCGAGATTTTTGGGACGGGATGATTTTTATCATACTCCTCATTTTCAGCAAACCGATAGCCGGCAATGACGCTGACAATACTTTTTGCTCCCGAAACCAGTTTTGTTGGATCAACCCGTTTATCGAAGTGGTTCTCCATCCATCCCATGTTACCGTGACTGCCATTTTTGAGCCACTCTTCAAGACGCCGTGCGTCTTCGTCCAGCATTCGGGCTTGTGCAAATCCGCAGCGATCAAACCCAAGCTCCAGTGCTTTTGCCCGGATATGAATGGTATTTTTGAGCGGATCCATGATTATGCGATGTGAGAGATGAGAGTTGAGACGTGAGATGTTTAACCTCACGTCCCGTCTCAAGATGATTGAAATGTGTTACTCTTTGATGTCGATTAGCTCAACTTCAAAGATCAGAACGGAACCCGGCAGGATAATGCTTCTCGGAGGCGGGTTGGTTCCGTACGCGAGCTCAGATGGAATAAAGAATTCATATGTTGCACCTTCGCGCATAAGTTGAAGTCCTTCTGTCCAACCAGGAATTACGCCGTTCAAAGGAAAAGTAGCCGTTTGATTTCTGCTATATGAGCTGTCAAATTCCTCACCGGTGATAAGAGTGCCGCGGTAATGTACTTCAACTTCATCTTCCGCAGAAGGGCGCTCTCCGGTTCCTTCTTCAACAACTCTGTACTGAAGTCCTGATTCGGTTACCTGTACGTCGTTACGTGCGGCGTTCTCTTCAAGAAAAGCTTGCCCTTCAGCTCTTACTGATTCGGCTTGCTCATTACGCTCCATCTCCTGACGCTGCTGGACTTCCATCATGTATCCCTGGATCGTTTGCTGCATGGCCATCATGTCCATTTCCGGATCTGTTTCCGAAAGAGCCTGCTGAAAACCGGCGATGAAATTTTTCATGTCGATGTCGGTCATGCCTTCCTGAGCCATTCCGCTTCCCTGGAGGTATCCGATGCTGTAACTGACGGAGTCAGCCTTACTGCTCAGATCGGGTGTGGGGTTGTAATTTCCGCTGTCGCAGGCAGAAAGAAGAGTGAGGCTCATCAAAGCCGCACTTAAAGTAAATAGTTGAAAAGAGATTTTCATGTAGATTGCGTTCCTTTATTAATTATTGCTGTTATTGAATACGGTTCTCAATATAGGGGAGAATATGGAAAGTATCATGGTTTGAGTTTGTCGAAAGATTGCACCGATCTGGATTGAGAGATTTTGATTTTAGGATAAACAAGATCTATCCAAACTCTATGAGATTTTTTGGTTTTGTGAGTGAGCCTTGCACCGCGGGGAGCCGTGATGAAGCACTTGCGAACGAATATAGTCGAGAAGCTCTCTATTGAGGATTAGTTACCCAAGAGACCCGACAGGTTTCCAAAACCTGTCGGGTCTGGGCTCCAACAAAACATAGTATTTCTATATGGTAAGATGTACAAAGCTCTCGTCAGACGGCTACAGTCCGTCAGACGAATTTTATTGACCTTTTTTTTCCGTGTTATAACAAACTGATCACTGATTACTGTTGCCACTGCTCACTGTAAAAACCGCCTCAATCATTTAAATCACTCCAAACCACTCTCCCTATTCGGCGGGGAATGGGTGTATTCACTACTATCCCCGGGTTCCGCTTCGCTACACCCGA
>NZ_MDWE01000046.1 GCF_001715195.1 Rhodohalobacter halophilus | reverse complement strand
ATCTGCAATCTGTGTAAAATCGATGGCACTCCCGTCGGAACTATTCAGGTTTACCTCGTCGAAAGAAAGAGATTCGATTCCGGCCGGTGTAAACTGTTTAACCTCAAACTGAAGTACAAGAATATCCCCACTCGATTCGGATGGAAGTGACGACGTTCTGGTCACTGATACACCAACTCTTCCCTGAGTAATTACATCCCCGATACTTAGCCCTCCTGAACTTAAACCGGTATTTTCAACCTGAACAAATTCGAGGTGATCAGGACTAAAGATTATCTCTGCCGAGAAAAAATAGAAATCGATTTCAGTATCTACAGAAACCGTAGCGGTTAATATGTCACCCGGTCTCAGCTCTTCGTTGTCAAATTGTACAGTCAGTTCTGGAGTTTGAGAATAAACCGTAGAAGACAGGAAAATTGACAACGCACATAGAAGTGGTACAATAAAGTATCTCTTCATTTTTCTTCCCCATTGATTTTTATTTTGAAGTATATCCGGCTCTCTTTTCATTCTAACACCGGATGCGAAGTAGTACAGGCAGTTTGGTCTTGATTATTACATCTGCCCTGGTAACCCTATACCCAATACAAAAGATTTTTAGATAAATTTCAATTAAAATTTAACCAATTAGCTTTATTTCTCTCATTTAATTACCAAAACTACTTTATCAGATATTATATATAAGGCAACAGGCCTTTAATTTGAACATTCGTTTTATCCATCTCAATATTATTTAAAATAATCTGTAAGGAATTCCTATTATTCGTGTCTTAAGTAAAAATACCTACTTTTAATCATTACATTCACAGTTGGCAACTACGTTCGCTTAAGCACTGTTTCATTATGTCAGATTGGACCTTCGTAGAAGAAATTGTTGATCAGGCCTTGTCTCTGCCCGTTGAAGAAAGAGAGCATTTTATCACAGAAAAGTGTGAGGGTAATGAAAAGCTCAAGCAAGACATTATCGACTTTTTAAATTCCATTAAAGAGTCGGATGACATGTTTGATAATGTGCGATCAGTCAAGAAGAATGCCTTTCAAACGGTTGTTAAAAAAAATACCAACTCCCCAATCAGCTTAATCGGCACAATCATTGATAAATATAAGATCATTGAACTGATCAGCCACGGAGGTATGGGGAATGTTTTTTTAGCTGAGCGATGTGACGGGCACTACACACAAACAGTTGCATTGAAGCTCCTTAGGCATGGTATGGAAACCCCGGAAAATATTTGCCGTTTTGAAAAAGAGAGAGAAATATTAGCAGGATTAAACCACCCGAATATCGCAAAACTCATTGATGGAGGAGTAACAGAGTTTGGGCTCCCTTATCTAGTAATGGAATACATAGATGGAATGCCTATCGACGACTACTGTGACGAAAACAGACTGACGTTAAAAGAGAGAATTACGCTATTCATTTCCGTCTGCCAAGCTGTTCAATTTGCTCATAACAATTTGGTTATCCACCGGGATTTAAAGCCGGCCAATATATTGGTTGAAGATAACGGTCATATTAAAATATTGGACTTTGGTATTGCAAAACTGATTGAAGACAAAATTGAAACAGACCTGCACAATGAGGTTACTTCGCAACAAGTGCTAACACCGGGCTTTGCTGCTCCTGAACAGATCACCGGTGAAAGCGTAAATACAGCAACTGACACCTATTCACTCGGAATCCTACTTTACCGAATTCTATCCGGTTGTAAGCCATTTAATTTCAACAACTTCAGTCCATTTGAACGACAAGAGATCATTCTATACCATGAACCGAGATCTCCTTCGGCACAATTCAACGAAAATCTGGTATTTGATCAGGAGAAAATTGCTCAAAAGCGGGGGATTTCTGTTTCAAAACTGTTCAACTCGCTGACTGTTGATCTTGATGCAATTGTTCTAAAGTCAATCAGAAAAGAACCTGCCAGCCGGTATCAAACCATCGAAAGCCTGGTTGACGACTTAAAAAGATATTTATCCAACCTACCGGTTTTAGCCCACCAGGGAAGTGTGTCTTATAAAGTCAAAAAAGTACTGCTGAGAAACTATAAGCTAATTTCAGCAGCGGCAGTGTTTATTATTTTTACTGTTACGTTCAGTTTCTATCACACTAACAGAATTACTGAAGAGAGAAATATTGCGCAGTACGAAACATTAAAAACAGCAGAAATTTCATCCATGCTGTTTGATCTTTTCGATGCTCACTCTCCGGATCAAGCTCTCGGGCAGCCAATTACGGCAGAAGAACTTTTACAAAAAGGGTTGGAACGAGCTAAAAAGCTTGATGACCAGCCCGAGCTGCAGGCACAGATGTATAACGTAATTGGAAAAGTTTATCTGAAAATGGGTTCGCTACCGACAGCACAACGTCTCCTCAATGACAGTGTAGAACTCTATACGGAAGTTCTGGGACGGAATCATGCCGATACAGGCCTGGCTATTGCTGATCAAGCATCTCTTTATAGTGCCTTTGGCGACTACCCAAGGGCAGAGCGGCTTTTTGAGCATGCCCTGGCCATCCTGGATAACACATCCGGTTCACAGATGATCAATTTTGCTGACATCATTAGTGAACAAGCCTACGTGCTTCGTAGACAGGGTAAATACATTGAAGCGGAAGATGCCTTCAGAAAAAACTACGATCTGCTCAAAAATCAACTCGGAGAGCAACATGAAAAAACGATTTCAGCAAAAAACAGTATTGCCGTAACCATCTTCAACCGGGGGGAATATGAGGCTGCTGAGCAGATGCTTCGTGAGGTTTTGAAAGAGCGCCAGCAGGTTTTGGGAGATACTCACCCCGATATTGCTGAAAGCAAAAACAGCTTGGGGGCACTGTTAATGAATCTTGGCCAATTCAATGAAGCTGAACTACTTTTCCGGGAAGCATACGAGCTGAGAAATAGAATTTTAGGATCCGACCATCATAAAACACTACTTACATTGAACAATTTGGGGATCATGCAGCGGGATCAGGGGAAGTTTGAAGAAGCTGATGCCACGTTCCAAAAAGTTACAAAGCTAAAGGAGAATCGATTCGGTACTTTCAGTGTCTCAACAGCCATTAGCTATTTTTCTCACGGAGAACTATATCTAATGACCGGTGATACAGACAAAGCAGAAATAACATTAAGAAAAGCTTTTGTAATTTTTGATGAGGTTTTGGGTGAAAACCACTCTTTCTATGCTCGAACCAAAATGAACCTGGGCTATAACTATCTGCTGAACGATCAGTTGAGCAAAGCTGAAGAGTACCTAATGGCCGGATACGATACAGTATCAGAAATCCATCAAAAAAATACCCTGGAGCTCGCTATTGCAGACTACCAGGTTGGCTCGCTGAAAGTGAAACAAGGTGAATTCAGACTGGCAAGCCGCTACCTGAATGATTCACTCGATGCCTTCGAAGAAATTGAGCAAACGGAATCGGTACGAAGAAAAATTGTAAGAGACGAAATACAAAAGCTCAATCAGTACGCATCCACTGAATAATTATCCTTACCCGGCAGTACTTATACCCACCATTAGCTAACAAACCTGATTATTTCTATTTTCACCCGAACTTAGAGCGCGAATTCGTTCGCATATCCGTTGCATTTGTATCCAAAAGTTTACCGCATTATCTATGATATCCAAAGAAGTACTCAAAAAGATCCGCAAGCTTGAAATTCGAACCAAAGGATTGGTGAACAACATTTTTGGCGGTGAGTATCAGTCGGCTTTTAAGGGTCAGGGCATGGAGTTTACCGAAGTACGCACTTACACTTTTGGCGACGACATCCGACAGATCGACTGGAATGTGACAGCCCGGAATGATGAACCCTACATTAAAGTATTTGAAGAGGAACGGGAACAGACCTTAATGCTCTGTGTGGATATCTCTCCCAGTGGTTTTTTTGGGAGTCGCTCTCAGACAAAAATGGAACTTGCCATCGAAATTTGTGCCGTCTTAGCCTTCAGTGCAATTAAAAACAGTGATAAAGTCGGCATGGTTCTGTTCAGCAATAAAGTTGAAAAAGTCATCCCTCCCAAGAAGGGTAAAACACATGTTTTAAGGCTAATTCGGGAGCTCTATACAACAGAACCGACCGGAACCAGTACAAATATTGCAGATGCATTATCTTATGTGAATAGGTTGTTAAACCGTAAATCGATCATTGTGTTAGCTTCTGATTTTGAAGATCGAGATTTTGAAAAGCAACAGAAGATCACCTCTCGAAAGCACGATCTGGTGAATCTGGTAATTCGAGACAGATTGGAAGAGGAGCTGCCGGATGCCGGAGTGATACCCCTTATAGATGCAGAAACCGGTAAGCGAAGAATTGTGGATACATCTGACCGATCGGTGCGTACAATCTACAAAAGAAATGTTCTGAGGCGCAAACAGGAACTCAATGACTATTTTATCAAAAATAAGATGGATTTTGTGGACGTCTATACAAATGAGTCCTACATTCGTCCTCTTACCTCTTATTTCCGGCGTAGAATCCAGCGTTACTGATTAGCTCCCTGTCGTATCATCCCTTTTTTCTGCAGAGCTTGACGCCAGATCCCGGTGCAGGCTAATATCATCGAGACGGGTTTCATAAAGTTGAACGGTGGATCGATACTCTTCAACAAATCTTTCCTCAAGAGACTCTGCGGCCGGCAAGTCTACAGTTACGGAATTTACAGGTTGATCATTAACATAGAGTCTGTAGCAGAGATGCGGTCCGGTAGCCAGACCGGTTTGCCCAACATATCCAATGACCTGTCCCTGCTTAACTTCAACTCCCGGGCGGATACCTGCTGCAAATCGACTCATATGAAGATAGGCGGTTTTATAGCTATTATTATGCCTGATTTGAACGATATTTCCATTACCACCTCTATATTGCGCCTCTGTTACAACCCCATCACCCACAGAAATAATCGGAGTTCCTGTCGGTGCAGCATAATCAGTGCCATAATGTGGACGCCGCTGGTTTAAAATTGGATGCAGCCTGCTCCGTGAAAACCCGGAACTAATGCGTTGACTATAATTGAATGGAGCTTTGAGCAGCTCTTTTTGCATACTGTTTCCCTCTTCATCAAAAAAGCCGCGCCGTTCATCATTTTCGAAATAGTACGCTTTATGAACACTCCCCCGATGCTGGAATTCTGCTGCTTTGATATTACCTATTCCCAGGTACTCTCCATTCGCATACAAATTTTCATAAATCACTTTAAAATGGTCACCGCTTCGAAGAGCAAAGAAGTCGATTTCCCAGCCAAATACATCCGCAAGTTCTACACCGAGTCTCTGTGATACTCCCTGACCAATAATCGTTTCATAGAGAGAACTGTTGATAATACCGGCTGTTTCAGCTTCTTCACGGATAATTGGAATACTGTTTAATTCAACCTGAATATCATTTTTCCACTCAATGGTAGCATAGTTAACCTTGGATCGGTGCCAAACCATTGCAACCGCATCACCATTCTTCTTGTAAATTCTGTATTTCTGTCCCGGCATGATTCGCCGCAGATTTACGGTTTCAGAAGCTATATTTTGAATATTGTAGATTTGCTGTGGCGAAAGCCCATGATTTCTTAGAATAATATAGAGACTCTCATTTCTCTTAATCACATCCTCGATAATCTCGAGATCGGAATCCTCAGTAACAAATCCATATATATCTTTTGCCGGTAAAGGCGGAATCTCAACCAACTCCTGTATGGTAATTATATTGTCCTCAAGCTCTTCCGGTTTTTCCGGTCTTTCAAAAAAGGCAAAAGAGATGACGGCAAGCAGGATAACAAATCCGCCTAAAGCAATTCTTGGCATCGATCAATATTAAGTTCACTGGTTAGTCCTTAAAGCAGTGCAAAATTAATAGAATCTCAGCTCGAATCATAATTTCATGGGCCGATCAAATAATGTTGTTCTCTATTCGTTTAGCCTTTTCTTATCTTAGTCGCTTTCAAACCATCAAAGACGCAACACACATTACCCTGTGTACATGTCATTCCGCTATTACATTCTATCATTTTTATTATTTGGGTTCGGGTTTACTCTATCTGTTAATGCTCAACAGATTTTTACATTCGTAGAAACAGACTCTGTTGAGGTGGGCGATATTTTTGAATTCACAATTGTTGTCAGTGGTCACGATCAACTCCTCTCCTATCCTGATGGCGAGGATTTTGAAGATGACCTTGAGCTCCTTGAACGCAACCGCTATCAAACCGGTGCCGGCAGAGACAGCCTGGTTTACAGGCTTCAGTTTTTTGGGACGGATGATCTGACAATTGCAAGAAAATCGATCTCTCTGAGAAGCAGTGATAGAGATACAACCCTCTACTCAAATCCTGTACCGCTCTTTTTTCGAACGGTTCTCTCCGGTGAGGATGATGAGTTCAGACCGCTGAAACCGATATTTGAATTTGCCCGTGCAGTCTACCCATGGATTTTAGGAATCATCGCTGCACTGCTGCTCGGTTATTTGATTTACCGCCATTGGGAAAAATTTTACCCCACCGATGAACCTGAAAAAGTGCCCTACTCTCCCAAACCATTTAACAATCCGCTTGAACAGCTACGTTCTGAACTGAAAGCATTGCCGGATACGACTTCACTTTCCGGTTTTGGTGAATTTGAATCCTTCTATATAAAGTTAGGAGATTCCATTCGGCGATACATAAAAAGAGTACACTCGATCCCGGCGATGGAGATGACAACATCAGAAATTACTTCTTCATTAAAAAAAGGGTTTACATCACCTGAACTGATTGCCGTTACCAAAAAAGTGTTAAACAGTGCAGACATGGTCAAATTTGCCCACTTTGAACCTACACAAGAGATGGCTGATCAAACATTGGAAAAAGCCGGAGAATTTTTGACGATTGCGTCAAAATTTGATTCAGAAGTAATTGAAAGCATGAGGATGGAACATGAACGGAGTGAACTTGAAAAAATTCAAACTACAGAAGAAAACGAATGATGAGCTGGGCAAATCCTGAGTTTTTTTGGTTGCTGCTTCTACTACCCGCATTCCTGGTTTTTAGAGTATGGAAATTTCTATCAAATAGAGACAGTTCATTCATCTTCTCTTCAACCGAAAAGTTGAGAGAGATACCGGCGGGCTGGCGAAGCTATCTAATCTGGCTTACTCCAATCATTTACACTGTTTCATTCATCCTTTTTGTAGTTTCAATGGCTCGTCCTCAGCTTCAAAACAGCACGGTTGAACGGTCTACTGAGGGCATTGATATTGTTATTAGCCTCGACATATCGTCCTCTATGCTGGCGGAGGATATCAAACCCAATCGCCTGATTGCCTCCAAAGAGCTGGCCCGTGACTTTATTGACAAACGGATCTCAGATCGAATTGGCATCAACGTTTTTGCACGGGAAAGTTTTACTGTAGTTCCTCCAACGCTCGACTACAACCTACTCAAAAACATGCTCGAAACCGTTGATTTGGGAATGGTTCGGGATGGAACGGCAATTGGCATGGGGCTGGCCACCGCAATTAACAGGTTAAAAGACAGCAATGCAGAATCGAAGGTAATCATCCTATTAACGGACGGAATGAACAATGCCGGTGAAATTGATCCGATAACAGCCGGGGATATGGCTGCTTCATTTGGAATCCGTATTTACTCCATCGGTGTCGGCTCAAGAGGAACTGCACCCTACCCGGTTGATGACCCTATATTTGGCCGCAGATATCAGAATGTGGAAGTAAATATCGATGAAGAGATGCTCACTCAAATCTCGGCCCAGACCGGTGGAAAATACTGGAGAGCCACCAATGCAGAGGAGTATGAACAAATCTACAATGAAATCGATCAGCTCGAACAGTCTGAAATTGAAGAGATTATCTACATCGACTATGAGGAGCAATATTTTCCCTATCTTTTGGCAGGTATCGTGCTGGTAATCTTTGGGTTCTTAAATGAACGCTTTCTGACCCGATCTCCGTTATTTCAACCCTAATTTTTTTTCAATTACAGTTTACGATTTAGCAAGTTTCATTCATTATGTATGACCTGATTCGCTCATTTATACTGAACAATGTTCCGGTTAACGATCTGAATACCGCATTGAATGAGCAGAAGCGTATCTACTTAAAAAACTTTTTAGGCTCTGCTCCCCTTTTTGTGATGCCTAAACTAAATAGCAGCGGCACTCTTCTCTACATCACAAAAGATATGGAACGTGCGGCCGCCGTAGCAGCTGACCTCGAACAACTCTCCTCTGATAACATCTACCTTTTTCCTCCCACTCGGCGCAAACCGTATGATTCAGAAAAAGTTGTAGATATGTCGGTTCTGGTACAGCGTTCGGAAGTGCTTGAAAAAATCAGTTCGGGTGGAAAGGGAATTATTGTAGCATCCATCGATGCCATCGTTGAGAAATTAGTGCCGGCTGATGTTTTTCATGCATCATCCATCAAACTTGAGAAAGGCACTGAAATTGAGCCGGATGAGCTGTCTGAACAACTGGTTGATCAGGGCTACACTTCTGTTCGATTTGTGGATGCACCGGGTGAATTCGCCATTCGAGGCGGAATATTTGACGTCTATCCATTTTCTGGTGAATATCCGGTCAGGCTGGAATTTTTCGGAGATGAAATTGATACAATTCGAGAGTTCGATCCAAACACTCAGCGATCTATTGCATTTCTGAATGAAACCCGGCTGGTTCCAAATGCCGGTGGGAATGGAAAAGATCAAAAAGAGAGTCTGCTTGCCTATCTCCCGAAAGAAACTCCCATTGTGGCGGAGGATCTAGACGAACTAACGGCCGAGGTAGAGAAGTTTTTTGAAAAAGCTGAAGCTATATACAATAAGCTCGAATCGGATGAAATTCCTGAGCCTGGCTACAACTATCTGCAGTCGGAAGAGTGGAACCGGGAGATTGAACAACGTGGACTGGTACTTCTCGGTTCATTCAACCGATCCGTCTCTTTTGATCAAACCATTAAGCTGGATGCCTCCCCCCACCCCTCTTTTCAGGGAAATTTTAAACTGCTGCGGGAGTATATTTCCGAAAAGTCAAAAAATGGCGGGCAGACCTACATTCTGGCTGATCATGAAAATCAGAAAGAACGGTTTGAAGAGCTACTTGGTGAGCCCGGTGATGATTTCCGTTATCGAGTAGCCACTCAAACCCTGCATGAAGGATTTATCCTGAACGATGCAAATGTTGCCGTTCTGACAGATCACCAGATATTCAACCGTTACCACCGTCCTAAAATGAAACGAAAGCGGGTTCGGGGCGGAATCTCTTTTAAAGAACTAAAAGATCTGAATATTGGAGATTTTGTGGTCCATGTGGATTACGGGATTGGGAAGTTTGCCGGATTTAAAAAGATAGATGTTCGTAATACAACACAGGAAGCAGCAGTACTTCGTTACAAAGAGGACTCCACGCTTTATGTGAATGTGTCGAGTCTTCATAAGATTCAGAAATACTCGGGAAAAGAGGGGAAACAGCCCCGAATTACCAAGCTTGGATCCGGAGAATGGGCTCGAAAAAAAGCGACAACCAAGAAAAAGGTAAAAGACATTGCTCGTGATCTGATTGAGCTCTATGCAAAGCGTAAAGCTCAAAAAGCCTTTTCATTCGCCCCCGACAATTCGTGGCAAACTGAAATGGAAGCCCGTTTTGAGTATGAAGAGACCCCCGATCAAATGGAGGCGATCCAGGCAGTGAAAGCCGATATGGAGTCTGAACAGCCGATGGACCGCCTGATCTGTGGTGATGTTGGATTTGGGAAAACAGAGGTGGCTGTTCGCGCTGCATTCAAAGCTGTAATGGATCAAAAACAAGTTGCCGTGCTCGTTCCAACCACCATTCTGGCTGACCAGCACTACAAAACGTTCAAAGAGCGAATGAAAGATTTCCCGGTTGAAGTGGAAGCCATCTCCCGATTCAGAACATCGAAAGAGCAGAAGGAGATTGTCAAAAAGCTTGAACAGGGAAAAGTAGATATACTGATAGGCACTCACCGAATTGTGTCTAAAGATGTCAAATTCAAAGATCTTGGACTTCTCATCATTGATGAAGAGCAGCGTTTTGGGGTGTCTGTAAAAGAGAAACTCAAAAAATTCAGAGCCAGCGTGGACGTGATGACGCTAACGGCAACTCCCATACCGAGAACACTGCAGTTCTCCTTGATGGGTGCTCGGGACCTGAGTATCATCAACACCCCGCCGCCTAACCGGCAGCCGGTCTATACCGAAATTCATAGCTTAAATGAGGAACTGATTCAGGATGCAATCATCGAAGAGATTTCACGGGGCGGCCAGGTGTTTTTTATTCATAACCGGGTAAAAAATATTGAAGAGATTGCCGGAATGATTCACGATCTGGTACCGGACATTCGAACCCGTTTTGCACACGGTCAGATGCCCGCCTCCAGGCTGGAAAAAATTATCAAGGATTTTTATGATCACCGGTTTGATGTGCTAATCTCTACCAATATCGTTGAAAATGGCATCGACATTGCAAACGCAAACACGATCATCATCAATAATGCAAATCAGTTTGGTCTATCAGAACTGCACCAGTTACGAGGTCGTGTGGGGAGATCAAACCAAAAAGCTTTTTGTTACCTGATCACCCCACCCATTCAGAATCTATCCCCCGATGCCCGTAAACGATTAACTGCACTTGAGGAGTTCTCAGATCTCGGCTCAGGCTTTAACATTGCAATGAGGGATCTGGATATCCGTGGAGCCGGAGATATTCTGGGAGCAGAACAGAGTGGATTTATCTCTGACGTTGGATTTGAACTCTACACGAAAATTCTGGATGATGCCGTAAAAGAGCTCAAAGAGACAGAATACAAGTCTATGTTTAAGAATGAAAAGGTTTCGATTGATCTGCCTGAAACCCAGGTTGAATTTGACCTTTCTGCCTATCTGGAAAAATCGTACGTGCGAGACAACGTGGAACGACTGAATCTTTACCGCAAACTTTCTGAAGCTCAAACATCAGCACAGATTGACGACTGGATAGAGGAGGTAACCGATCGGTTTGGAAAAATTCCTGCATCAGGTATGAACCTAGTAAAAGCAGCTAAAATCAAACTTCTTGCCTCAAAACGTCTGATTAAAAAAGTCACGGTTCGTTCAAACAGAATGTGGCTGATGGGTCCGAAAAACAACAGTGAGCTTGGAGAACATTTTTATGGATCCGGGTTTTTTCAAAAGATGCTGGAACAGATACAACAGAATGAGAAACATCCATACAAGGTGGTTCAAAAAAATGATACTGTTACACTTGTAATCAGTAACATTGAGAATGAGGAGTGGGCAATTGACTATTTGAACAATCTCCCAATTTTTGAAAATGAACAAACACCTATAACGGTATGATCATTAAACTGGATCAAGCAGTTGAGCTCATCAAAAGCGGAGATGTGGTGGCCTTTCCAACAGAGACGGTTTACGGGTTGGGGGCAGATGCATTTAATATACAGGCGATCAAAAAAACATTTGAACTGAAAGGCCGCCCATCTGATAACCCCCTTATTGTTCATGTTAGTAACCAGCAACAGGTTGATTCTGTCGCAGAGCAGTTACCGGAGGAGTTTGAAAAACTGAAACAGGCATTCTGGCCAGGCCCTTTAACGATGATTCTACCCAAATCGGACCGGGTTCCTGATCTGGTAACCGGAGGCCTTAATACTGTTGCCGTTCGAATGCCCGATCACCCGATCGCACTTAAGTTAATTCGTCAGACAGGCCCATTAACCGCTCCAAGCGCCAATAAAAGCGGTAAACCAAGCCCAACTAAACCGGAACACTTAGATCAGGACTATAAGGAGGGAATCCCCATATTGGATGGTGGAAGTTCTGAAATTGGACTTGAATCAACCATACTTGACTTGACCATTTCACCTCCCGAAATACTTAGACCCGGTGCAATAACCGCACATCAGATAGAAAACGTTACTGGGTCCACTGTCACCGATTTTCGAAATCGATCACTCTCTGATACGGAACCTGTAAAAAGCCCGGGCTTGAAGTATACCCATTACAAACCGGCAGCCACTGTAAAATGGATGAAAAGAATTCCGGCCACGCTCAATCAGCACACAATTTACATCGTTCACTCCAAAAAAAATTGGCCTGACCACCCTCAAATCTTCTCATATAAAAAAAATTATGCGCGGTTAGCCCGGGATTTATATGATGTTTTCCGAACTGCTGACCACCTTGGTTATTCAGATATCGAAATCGAGCAACTACCTGATGCAGAATCAGATAGAATGATTCATGCCCTTTTAAACAGAATTACCAAAGCTGTTGGAACTGACGAATAAGACTTTTTATCTTAATATATTTTATCAATTCTCAAAAAAATTTTACGCAGTCGTAAACGATTTCAAAATCTAATTGTGTTAGGTGGATGTCTGATTGAATGATTTTATATCAGAATTCTTAACCCCAATTAAATACAATTAAAATGAAATCACTAATTACGATTAGAAAGTTACTGCTGTTTATTGCAGCTCCCATTCTTTCTTTAACACTTCTTACCGCGTGTGGAGATGATGACGGACCGGTAACTCCTCCGCCATCTGAAGATCTAAACTTAGTAGAATTAACCCAAAGCGATGAAAACTTCAGCATCCTTGTCGATGTAATCGTTGAACTGGGCCTTGATGACGACCTCGCCTCAGGCGAATTCACAGTATTTGCTCCAACAAATGCAGCTTTTAATGCACTGCCTGATAGTGTACTTTAAAGCCTTACCAATGAGCAACTGCTTGACATCGTTACATATCATGTAACCCAGGGAGCCGTTCAATCCGGTGACCTTACTGCGCAACAAGATGTTGTAATGCTCAATGAAGAGAGAACTCTGGTTAGAGCAAGCGCAGCCGGCGTTAACATAAACGGATCATCAAATGTTGTAGATGCAGACCTTTTAGCTACCAATGGTGTTATCCATGCAATCGATGAGGTTCTGTTGCCAAGAGATATCAAAGTTGCACTTGAAATTCCAAGCCTTGTTGAAGTTGCAGAAGAAGCAGGGAATTTTGAAACACTTCTATCGCTGGTTGAAGAGGCCGGCTTAACCACTACCCTTCAGTTCTTAGGGCCTTACACGGCTTTTGCTCCAACTGATGAAGCTTTTGCAAACCTTGGTGTGGATGCGGGTTCCCTATCTACAGAGGAACTTACGTTTATATTAACTTACCACGTGATTGCTGATGCTGAAATTGCTTCCGGTGACCTGCAAGCACAACAAACTGTTGCCTCAGCAGCAGGTGAAGATCTGTACATCACTGCCGGCGAAGAGGGTGTGTTTGTTAACGGAAATTCTGAAGTCATTTCTCCGGATGTGGATGCAGCAAACGGAATTATTCATGTTGTAGACAATGTACTTCTACCGAATGCATTTTTAAATAATGTTCAAGTTGCCCAGAAGAACTACAATTTCACAACATTAGTAGACCTGATTGTTGATGCAGATCTCGTGGAAACAGTAGCTACTACTGAACTGACGGTATTCGCTCCCACTAACGATGCTTTTGAAGCACTTTTTGCAGAAGTAGACCCTACTTCTTTGTCTGCTCAACAAATAGAGGATATTTTATTCTATCACACAGTAATGGGTACAATTCTATCAGGTGACTTACAGACACAACAAACCGTAGAATCAACTTTAGGTGAAGACCTTTACATAACAGTTAACGGTGAAGTAGGCGTAAACGGAAACTCTACAGTTGTAGCTGCTGATATTCAGTCAACATCCGGTGTAATTCATGCAGTTGATAATGTCTTACTACCAAATGAGTTATTGAATACTGTAGAAGTTGCTCAAAAAAATTACAACTTCACTACACTGGTAAGCTTGATATCTGATGCAGGATTAGCAGATGCAGTTGCAAGCAACGAAATAACTGTATTTGCACCAACGAACGATGCTTTTGACGCACTGTTTGAGACAGTTGATGCAAGTAGCTTAACTGGAGATCAAATTGAAGATATTCTGCTCTACCACACAATACTTGGAGCACAGGTTCCTTCAACTGCATTAGCCCCTGAGCAAACAGTTGAGTCAGGTTCTGGCGAATCACTCTATATCACAGCAGATAATGGTGGTGTTGTAGTGAACGGATCTTCAAACGTAATCACTGCGGATATTACATCCGGATCTGATGGTACTATTCACGTAATTGACTCCGTTTTGTTACCTAATGCATTTCAGGACATTACTGCGATTGCACAGAAAAATTACGATCTGAGCACGCTTGTTGGACTCTTGGTTGACTTTGAACTGGTAGAAACACTGCAGGGTGACGGGCCATTTACAGTATTTGCACCTACAAACGCAGCTTTCGAAGCAATTGAAAGTGTAGTTGCTGGGTTAACCGAAGAACAAATTGTAGATGTCCTCACTTATCATGTACTTGCTGCAAATGTTGAGTCCGGTGATCTACAGCCAACTCAAACTGTAGAAATGTTAAATGAGCAAGAGATCACAATTACCGTTAGCGGCGGCATCGTAACGATTGAAGATGCCAATGGTGATACTCCTGAAGTAATAGTAGCCGATCTTATCGGTACAAACGGTGTGATTCATATTATAGACGCGGTACTTGTACCTGCTCTATAATTTCACTCAGACACGTCATTGATTAAAATGACAGAAGGCGGCTCAGCAGTTTGAGCCGCCTTTTTTATTTTACCAGGTCCATCGGTAGAATCGAGAGCTTTTCTGCACCCAATGAGGTTTACCCGGATACTTAATTCTCATATTAACCAATGGCCAGAATAGCTTAGCGTAGATGCGATCAGGCCTGATATATTCCGAAATACCCTCTCCTTTTAAGATCCCCTTTTTTGATTTTATAAATGCTGTTCCCTCGAAACGTTGATAAAAAGGACCGCTATCTGTAACCATCTCCTTCTGAATTAATCCATCCAATTTTTGGCCAGTAAATTCGACCTTTCGGGCACTATAAAGTCCAAACCGGGAGTATGAAAAATCCTGCTCTGACAAAGAATCCAGTGTTATTATATTAGCCCGGTCATTTTCAATCAACCACCCGTGGCGATGCCATTTCCCGCCAAATTTCATTAGGTAATAAACCAATGTCAGGTCATCAAAATGGTATCTTCCCCAATACCACTCATCAAATGACTCCTTCATCGGTTCAAACCCCGTGTTGTGATCGTGATACCCCACCCCTTTAAAATCTATTTCAAATGTTCGATGTCCTTCAATCAACAACTCTCCTTCTACGTTACATTTAGGCATGATCAAATTCCATGTATGGTCTCCATTGCTTCTTTCTGCCCCGTTTAGCTGCAATTTACCTTCTGGATGCTTTCCGGAAAATTGAAGTTCACCTTTCAATTTATCACCATTTGATAGTGATTGATTTAATTTTAGAGAATAGATTAATCCTGATTCCTGTTCATTTCCCTCAAAATAGTTTTTCCTTACCGTTCCACTCACTGCATTATTTGAAAAGAGTGCCTGTTCAGGCAACACCTCTTCAAAACTGTAGAAAATGGGCTTCCCATTCTTATATATTGAAATACTGATAGCCGGAAAAATCACTGCGAGATTGTTAACACCTGTTTCAATCGCCTGAATGTATCTGCGCGAAAATGGGTTACCTTCATAGAAAATCACAACCAGGCTGTATCCGTCTACACTTTTGGCATCAAAATACCACCATTCATACGAACCGGGAACCGGCTTATCCGTTTGAGTATCTTTAGTAAAATCTGATATAATCTGCATATTAATTGAATCGCATTAACTAAATAATCGGCTTATTAACGCGGACTGTATTTATAATACTTAATTTTCTATGGGTATCACTTTGCTCCATTATTTGCTCTTAGCAGCCTTTTTTTACCTGATTATCACATCATTTATTTTGATCAGAAACAGGTATGAGCTTACTGAGTTGCCCAACTCCTCATCTGAGGTAGAACATAGCAAATTTATCTCTGTTTGCATTCCTGCCCGTAATGAAGAGATGAATATTGGTAACCTTTTATCCACAGTTCTGAAGCAAAACTACCCTAACTATGAGGTGATTGTATTAGATGATCAATCCACCGACGCCACCCCTCAAATCATCGATCAGTTTAAAAAGCAGTATCCGAAAAAACTTACATCTTATACGGGTAAGCCCAAACCGGATGACTGGCTCGGTAAACCATGGGCTTGCCATCAGCTCGGGCAACATGCAACCGGCGATCTTTTGCTTTTTCTTGATGCCGACACACAACTTGAAAAAGATGCCCTCGAAAAAGTAGCTGCAGGTTTTAGTGTATACAACCTCGATATGCTAACCGTTTGGCCCCGACAGGAGCTCGTTACGTTCTGGGAAAAAACGGTTATACCGCTTGTATATTTCGCACTCATCACCCTGCTTCCTACTATTTACGTCTATCGAAAACCCCGCTGGATGCCTGATCTATTTTATCAATCCATTAGAGATAAATTTGCTGCAGCTAATGGACAGTGTGTCGCATTTAAAAAAAGTTCGTATCAAGCCATTGGCGGACATACATCCGTTAAAAATGAAGTAGTAGAAGATGTTGCCCTGGCTCGCAATATCAAAAAAGCAGGACTACAAATGAGAATGTTTACAGGCTTAAACTCCATTTGGTGCAGAATGTACCAATCCCATGAAGAGATGTTTGAAGGATTTCGGAAAAATTTCCTGGCCGGATTTGGTAACTCCCTTCTGCTTTTTACCCTAGCAGGTTTGCTACATTTTTTGGTATTCATTCTGCCATTTGCCGTTTTATTTGGACAGCTGTATTTCTACAACCCTCTGCTCTTCTTTCTCTCAGCTGCTGCAGTTTCCATCATATTCTTACAAAGATTTCTTGTTTCACAATGGTTTCAGTGGGATCCCCTTTATGTATTTCTTCATCCAATCGGTGTTTTATGGTTTCAAAGATTGGGGATCACCAAAATTTTTGACAAATTATATCAAAGATCATCTACCTGGAAAGGCCGAAACGTGTAAAGGAGACAATATCATCTCAATTCTTCACCCATTTTTACAATATGCAACACCGCATGTTTATTTTTATTCATCAAGTAAGCTATATTGGTAATAGATGAAGGATTGGATTTCAAAATATATCAAATATCTGAAGATTGAGAGAAACGCATCTTCTCACACACTCACGTCCTATCAAACTGATTTAAATCAGTTTCTGGCATTTTGTGCTTCAAATCTGGAAATACAAGAAGATCTGATTGAGTTGAGCAAAATCGACCGGCTGATGATTCGTCTTTGGCTTGGAGCACTGAATGAAGACGGGTTGAAAAGAAGCTCCATCGCCCGAAAAGTTGCCTCAATTCGATCATTTTTTAAATACTGTTTCACCCGTGGTGGAATTCAAAAGAACCCGGCACATTTGCTCATTGTCCCCAAAAAAGAGAAGAAACTTCCAAAAACAATTCAGGTTGAAGAGATTGATCGTTTGATGGAGTTAGTGGATGATGGAACGCCTGAAGGCAATCAGGATTTAGCAATTCTTGAGCTATTCTACTCCACAGGTATTCGACTGAGTGAACTTACCGAACTCAACAGATCGAATCTTGATCTATCGGGGAAACAGATCATTGTTACGGGTAAGGGTAACAAACAGCGAATCATTCCGTTAGGTAATAAAGCGATTAAAGCCTGCAAACGTCATGTGAGCACCCGAAATGAATTATTTGGTAATCGTACAGATGCTGATGCACGAAAAGCTCTTTTTATTGCTCCGGGCGGTCAACGCATCTATCCGCGTCTTGTTCAACGAAAAATAAAAGACTATTTAACCAGAGTGAGTGAGGTAACCCAAAAGAGTCCGCACGTTCTCAGACACAGTTTTGCCACACACATGCTCAATTCCGGTGCGGACATCCGCATCATCAAGGAATTTTTAGGTCATGCAGATTTGTCGGCTACCCAGATCTACA
>NZ_MDWE01000045.1 GCF_001715195.1 Rhodohalobacter halophilus | reverse complement strand
ACACCAGCGTAGAAAGACTAAAGAATGTTTACAGTAAAGCCCATCCACGGGCAGAAAAATAAACCTTAATTGGAGGAAATAATGAAAACGACTTTCACAGCAAGACACTTCGACTGCAGCCAGGATTTAAAAGAGTTTAGTTTAAGCTCAGTTGAAAAACTGGAGCAGTTTTTTGATAAAATTATTGTTTGCGACATCGTACTGCAACCCGGTCAAGATGACGACAATCCGGCAATTGCTGAATTGAACGTAAAAGTTCCTAAAACCCTCATCAATGTGAGTGAAGAAGCGCCCTCTTATGAGCAGGCAATTGGGATGGCGGTCGATACTGCTGTACGTCAGCTAAGAAAATATAAAACCAAACACTTCGAACACCACTGATTTTTCCTAAATTAAACCTGCCGATTATCTTATTGTCGGCAGGTTTTTTATTATTCACTTCACAATCCTTTCAATGCTTTTCGAAAATCAGGAAGCCATACCGAGACGAGAAAAAGTAGACGTTCACTCTTTAGTTGAGCGTTTAAAAGAAACGATACGGATTGAATTATCACCCGTTGCTGCTCAAGAGTTTGCGAAAGAAAATTTTGTTGTTGAAGCCGACTTGCACCGACCCGGTTTGGCGCTTGCCGGTTATGTTGATCTCTTTACCTACCAGCGAATACAAATAATTGGTAACACAGAGTGCAGATTCCTTCGCAATTTAAGTGAAACGGAGATGTTAAAGGCTTTTAAACAGCTTGTCTCTTTTGATTTACCCGTCATTTTTTTGACCGACAGCAACAATCTACCTGATAAAGCGCTCAAGCTTGCTGAAGAGCACAAGGTACCAGTCTACCGCACTGAAGTAGAAACGACGAAGTTCATGTATCAGCTTCGAGACTTTCTCGAAGATCTATTTGCCGTTCAAACCATGCTTCACGGCACAATGGTTGATGTCTATGGAATTGGAATTCTGATCGCCGGTAAATCCGGAATCGGAAAGAGTGAAGTTGCCCTTGATCTGGTTGAACGTGGACACCGCCTGGTTTCCGATGATGTTGTAATGCTCACAAAGAAAAGCAATGTATTGATGGCTTCTGCCACCGAAATGAACAAACACTTTATGGAGATCCGCGGCCTTGGTGTGGTTGATGTGATGTCGATGTTTGGAATTCGATCCATTCGATATCAAAAACGACTGGAAGTTGTTTTAGAACTTACCTATTGGGACAATACAGACAAAGTTGATCGTACAGGACTTGATAATGATACGATTGGAATTTTAGGAACAGATATACCGTTAATTCACCTGCCTATTACCCCCGGTAAAAATATTACCGTCATTGCAGAAGTTATTGCTATGAACTATTTGCTAAAACATTACGGCTATGATGCTGCAAAAGCATTTCAGAAAAAAGTAAAAAAACATATTGCTGAGAAAAAAAACCGGGGAGATATGCCCAAAAGAGCGATTGAATACTTCGAAGGAGATTTCGAGTAGGTTAATTCAAAAAAAAATTCGTAACAAAGCCTCTACAAATCACTCTTTTAAATGGAAAAGGAATGTGCTAACTTATTGCCGCTGATTTACAACTGCTCTAAATATGTCTGATATCAACCATTTTTACTACGACAACGAGAAGTGCGAGTTTGTTCCCGTTGTTTACGATAAAAGGAAAAAGATATTTAATGCTCTCTCTTTTTGGGCCATAAACGGTATCGTAATGGCCAGCGTTGCCATCATTGTACTTTCCAACTTCATCGGATCACCGGCGGAAATTGCATTAAAGGCAGAAAACAAAGCACTTCTTGAACAGCTTGAAACAACCCGCATATCCATCACAGAGCTTGAAACTGAATTGAGTTCAATTGCCGAATTGGATAATGAGATGTATCGTTCGGTGTTGGGATTAAACCCAATTACCGAGGACGAACGCATGGCCGGTACTGGTGGTACAGACCCCTATTCCGACTTCGATCTATATAGCGATGACGCGTCTGAAATTCTCCGCTGGACGGCATCCCGCCTTGATAACTTGGAACGACGACTTGGTATTCAAAAAATGTCGTTCGATGAGATTAAATCATACTACAATGAGAATCAGGAAAGATTAAAGCATGTTCCTGCCATCCGACCGGTAAACGGAATTCTGCTTAGCGGTTACGGCCCAAGAATTCACCCGGTACTCAAATACCGAAGAATGCACGAAGGAATTGACTTCCGGGCAAATATTGGAACAGATATCTACTCAACCGGAGAAGGCACAGTCAAATATGCAGGAAGACGTGGAAATTACGGTCTTTTAGTTGAGATCGATCATGGGTTTGGCTATGTGAGCCGGTATGCACACATGTCCGGTTTTGCTGATGGAATAAAAACAGGTGCAAAAATTGAACGTGGTCAGTTGATTGGATTTTCAGGTGAATCCGGTATGACAAATGGACCTCACCTCCACTACGAAGTACACTACAATGGAAAAGCAGTAGATCCACTCAATTATCTTTTTGCAGATATTACCCCCGAAGAGTATTTGATGTACAAAGACATTGCGGAGAACAACCCGATGTCGATGGACTAAAGGCAAGTTTTTATAGGCTTCACATTTTATCCGGTGATTTTTAATATACCTGGATCTGTTTCAAATTCATCCCGATGATCGGATAAATCAATTCCTCTGCCTTTCTTAAGTACAATCGTGTATAAAAACGTCAACGCAGATTTGGCTTGGAGCAGATCCTCTTTTGATTTGTCATCATTTCGCTCCATTTCCGACAAAAAGAATTCACGTTGCCAGTTTCTGATTTGGGAAGAGTGTACAATAGACATTTTATCTAAAAAGTCTGCAATCAGGCTAATTGCTCGCTTTTCTGAAAGGTAAGAAGCTTGCTTTCTTCTCAGTTCAATTCTCAGGTTGGAAAGTATAAGTTCTCTTCTCATGATTTGATCTCCTTTTTATTTGTAAGAAACAAATACGTGAAGATCCTTACACGATATTTTCAATTTTAATGATTGTTGAAAAAAGAAAAAGCTCTTAACCTTTCGATTAAGAGCTTTTTTAAAACAAATGTGGAGCTGCGGGGAGTCGAACCCCGGTCCGAGAAGGTAAATCGTCAAGCATCTACATGCTTAGCTATTGATTAAGGTTTCGGATGAAGCAGTGCTCAATAGCAAAGCAACTCCACCCTATCCTGCATTAAGTTCTCCAGCCACGCGGCAGAAACGCCCTTCGGAAAAGCCAGTTTTATCGGCGCTCGCAGAGGGGCCTACTGGCAAGACCCCAAAGGAACGGACTCGTCAGTTTATGCTGCGAGTCTGTAAGAGTAATTGTTGTCAACTACTTTTATTCCATGATGAATGATTAACGAGATTCATCGGACAATCTCGGCATGCAGCCTGCAATTGTACTCAACCCGTCGAATCCGGTACAGCCCCAGTATGTCAAAGATCTTGTTACAAGGTAACGAATTGAACACACAATTCGTATCTATGTTTTCTATCTTTCAGTTCAGTAAATCTTATTATCCTGTATCTTCTAAGAACAGTTTACCTACTCATTTTGATGAATTACCACTCCTGTTCCGGAACTATTTGAGATAAATAATTCTTCTCTCTTTTAACATTTTATAAACACAGAGAGTCCATAAAATAACTACTGTGAATCGATTTTTATTACTGTTCATCATCCTCTTATTTACCCAAACGGCTCTATTTGCACAGTCTAACGGATCGATTAACGGGTACATTACCGACAGCCAAACCGGTGAAACCCTGATCGCAGCCAATATCGCTCTTCTGGAAACCAATCGCGGTACATCAAGCAATACGTCAGGATATTACAGCATCACAAATATAGAGCCGGGCACCTATACACTCATTGCCACCTTTATTGGTTACCAAAGGTTTGAAAGAGAAATTTCTCTCAGTGAGGGTGAAAATCTACGATTAAATATTGAGTTGGTTCCTGAGGGAATCCAACTTCAGGAACTTGTGGTAGAATCTACCGCTGAAAGGGAAGAACAGAGAAACATCGGGCGTGCACAGGTTTCCACAGAGTTAATAAAAGAAGTGCCATCAATTATAGAACCGGATGTTTTTCGTTCAGTACAACTCCTGCCGGGAGTTAAAGCCGCTTCCGACTTTTCGAGCGGGCTCTATATTCGCGGCGGCGGACCGGATCAAACCTTAATCCTGCTCGATGAGACTACGGTTTACAATCCCTCGCATTTTTTCGGATTCTTCTCAACGTTCAATCCGGATGCAGTAAAAGATGTCCGTCTCTACAAGGGCGGATACCCGGCTGAGTATGGAGGACGCCTGGGATCTGTGCTTACCGTTTTTAATAAAGACGGAAACCGAAATGAGACGACCGGGACAGTCAGTTTAGGACTCCTTGCCTCTCGGGCATCGGTAGAAGGCCCGTACAGCAGAGGCTCCTGGATGCTTGCTGTTCGCAGATCAACCCTCGAACCTGTACTTGCAGTGTTGCGGCAGTCTGTAGATACAGTGCCCGACAAATTCTACTTCTACGATATCAACGGGAAAATTAATTTTGATGCCACCGATGACGATCGCTTTTCATTGGCTCTCTACAGTGGAAACGACAGTGTCTCCCTCCCATTTCAAGAGGATGCACAGATCCGGCTCAATTATGGAAATCAAACAATCAGCGGTAAATGGCGGCGAATACTTTCAGATCGACTTTTCGGTTCGGCTACGGTAACCGGCTCCAGGTATTTTAATCAGCCCGGTTTTGAAATTGGCGGTACACCATTCGAAAGTGATAATAAGATCTATGATTTTTCACTAAAATCCGACCTGGAATACCTGATCAACGACCGTAACACGCTCTCAGCGGGTATATGGTCAGGAATTTTGACGCTCAAATACGCCGATCGATTTGACAATCAGTCCACCTTCACAAATCGCATTCAGTCTACCTATCTCTCTGCATATCTGCAAAATGAGTGGAGACCGTCTGATCGCTGGAAAATCAATGGCGGCATTCGTTTAAATTCATTTTCAGAGGGGAACTTTCATCGTCTTGAACCCCGGTTTTCTATTGAACACAGACCCTTTTCCAATCTTAGAATTCAGACTGCCTACGGCCGATACTATCAATACTTAACACTGATAACCAACGAAGCTTTCTCCGGTTTCGACATATGGTTAACATCTGACGACGGGGTACCTCCCTCCTTTGGAGATCAATTTGTTCTGGGCTTTAAAACGATCCCTTTTGACGGCTACGGATTTGATGTTGAATTTTACTTCAGAACCATGCGCGACCTATTTGAGCTAGACCCTTTTGTGAGTGATGCAGCGGGGCTTGACTACACCGACCTGTTCCGTTTTGGTGAGGGATATGCGTATGGCATCGAGCTGTTTCTGGAAAAACAACGTGGACGGTTTACCGGTTTTATGGGATATACGTTCGGAATTACTCAACGGAAATTCCCCGGTTTTAACACCGAAATACTTGATAACCCGGAAAGAGGCCGGTTCTATCCTCCAAAATACGACCGCAAGCACGATGCAAATATCGTAGCTACCTATCAAATTTCTGATCGTTGGTCATTTTCTACGGTCTTTAACTTTGCAAGCGGCCAGCCTTACACAGAACCGCTTGGTCGTACTCAGCTCAATGGTGTCCCCTGGGGAAGTGCAGAGCGGGATATCTTCACGGTTGGCAAGGTCAATGCATCCAGACTACCCAGCTATCACAGGCTTGATTTTTCGTTTAGTCGAGAAGGGAGGTTCTTCAATTTAGGAGATGCCGAATGGCAATTTCAGGTTATCAACGCCTACTCCAGAAGGAATATCTGGTTCTACAACTATGATTTTGATGAAAACCCTGTAGAACGGCAGGATGTTCAGCTTTTACCCATTATTCCATCAATTTCTTATACGGTTAATTTCTGATGATGAAGAAACTGAAAATACTTTCCATACTGTTGCTTTCAACAATCGTATTTTTTTCCTGTGAACAATATGAACAGGATGACTATCAGGAATATGTTGTTGTTGAAGGCTACATGACGGCCGGTGAGCGATTGCCGGATATCTATGTAAGCAGCACACTACCTGCCAACTCAGAGTACAGTTTTGAAAACAGTGCAATCAGTAATGCAACGGTTCTGGTTTCCAGGCTGGATGATGACGGGAATCCGGAAGAGGTTTTTGAATATGCTGAACTTATCGATCAACCCGGTGTCTACTTCCCATTGGTACAGAGTTACCGGGTTAAGCCACTCACTCAATATCAGCTTGATGTGGTTTTCAACAATCGTCCTGAAGAAATTCGAGCCGTCACAACTGTACCGGATCAGGTTGAGGTAATTAACGATATTCCGGAAAGTGTGGTTTACCAGAGTGAAAATCAGTTAGAAATTGTACTGGACAGAATTCAGCAGACCTCTGACGGACAAAATGTATTTGTGTTTAATTCTATTTCTCTCGATCCGGCAATTGAAAACCTTACTCCATTCTACTTAAGTGTAGTTGAAGATGATGAAGATATCGATATCAATGAATATGTCCGAAATTCATCCGGTCTTATAAATGAAGGAAACTTTGAGCCCCAGCCGGACGGTACGGTACTTTTACGGTTTCCATGGATTGGTGTAGCATTTTATGGAGATAATTTGGTTGTTACACTTTCCGTGGATAAAAATCTGGCCGATGTTATTCGCTCACAAGAGGTACAATTGGGGGGCTCAACCCTATCGCCCGGCGAAATTCCAAATCTGCTCTACAATATAGATGGTGGAATCGGTGTATTTGGCAGCATGACGGCAGATACTATCCGTACTTCCTTCGCTAGACCATTTGAATGATAATGTCACATTTATTAGTGCTATTCCATTTTTTCCTCATCTATTTTTTCGAGATATTTAGAGCCTGAAACTTAAAGCTCAAAACATCCTCATGATTGTACCTATTGCCAGTGACCACGCCGGATACGAAGCCAAAGAGAAAGCGAAAGAGATCCTGAAAAAAATTGGTCATGAACCGCTCGACTTCGGAACGCACTCGCCCGATTCTGTAGACTATCCCGATTACGCTATACATGTAGCTGAAAAAGTAAATAATGGCGATCACGAGTTAGGAGTGCTCATCTGCGGAAGTGGTCAGGGAATGTGCATGACGGCAAATAAATATCCCAATGTACGCGGCGCGTTAGTCTACAGTCATCAATCAGCAGTATTAACCCGCCAGCACAACAATGCCAATATTCTCTGCCTGCCCGGACGCGAGCTTTCTGATGAAACACTTGAAGATGTCCTTTCAACATGGTTCAAAACAGAATTTGAAGGCGGGCGCCACGAAAGACGTGTAAACAAAATTCATTCTTTAACAGATAAGTAGCAGACTATGGATAACCTAAAGAATCAGGACCCCGAACTGTTTGGATATCTGAAACAGGAAACGGATCGACAGAACTACAATTTTGAACTAATCGCTTCTGAGAACTTCGCCTCTCAGGCCACCATCTCTGCAATGGGCTCGGTCTTAACCAATAAATATGCAGAAGGTTATCCCGGTAAACGTTATTACGGCGGTTGTGAATTTGTTGATGAGGTAGAGGATCTGGCTCGCGAGCGTGCTAAAAAACTTTTCAACGCCGACTGGGTTAACGTACAGCCACATTCCGGAGCATCCGCAAATGCAGCGGTTTACCTTGCGATGATGAAACCCGGAGAAACCCTGTTAGGCCTCGACCTGGCACACGGTGGACATCTGACTCACGGTTCACCCGTAAATTTCTCGGGAATTACCTACAATGCAGAGTTCTACGGTGTTGACAAAGAGACCGGCCGTATCGATATGAACAAAGTACGTGAAAAAGCCAGAGAAGTTCAGCCCAAAATGATCTCCATCGGGGCGAGCGCCTATCCACGTGATTTTGATTATCAGGCATTCCGCGATATCGCTGACGAGGTGGGAGCGATCTTATGGATGGACATGGCTCATACAGCAGGATTAATAGCAGCGGGTGAATTGAACGATCCCCTGCAGATTTGTGATGTAGTTACCACAACCACACATAAAACGTTACGCGGTCCCCGCGGTGGAATGATCCTCATCGGAAAGGATGGTGAGAACACACTGGGTGTGGTTGCAAGAAAGTCGGGCAGGACAAAAAATTGGAGTGAGGTGCTTGACTCTGCAGTTTTTCCCGGAAGCCAGGGCGGTCCGCTTATGCATGTTATTGCTGCTAAAGCCGTTGCTTTTGGTGAAGCTCTGAAACCGGAATTCAAAGAGTATCAAAAACAGGTCAAGTTAAACGCAAGGGTTATGGCAGAGGAATTTTCGAACCGGGGATACACACTTGTGAGCGGCGGCACGGACAATCACCTGATTCTTGTAGATCTGCGAAGCAAAGGGTTAACAGGTAAAATTGCTGAAGAGGCGTTGGATGACGCCGGAATTACCGTTAATAAAAATATGGTCCCCTTCGATACGGAAAGTCCGTTCGTAACATCGGGTATTCGAATTGGCACCCCTGCCCTCACAACACGCGGGTTTAAGGAAGATCAATTTCGTGAAGTGGTAAATCTGATTGATCAGGTACTTCAAAAACCTGAAGATGAATCGAACCGCAAAAAAGTGAAGCAGAGTGTACGGGAGATGTGCGAAAAATTTCCCCTTTACGACTTTGTGACAGCCTAAAGTTTCCGGTATGAATTTAACAACAATCGGAGAAGTCTGACCGAATGAGCAACGAAAAAGGTGGTACAAAGCGAAATATCATGGGTAAAATACTGCCCAAAGCCAAACCACCCAAAGAGGATCCAACCGCAAGCATGTCGTTTCTGGATCACCTTGAGGAACTTCGCTGGAGAATTCTCAAGGGACTTGTCGGCGTTTTGGCCGGTGTAATTATCGCTTTCTACTTTCGCGATTTTATCATCACTCAGCTCATTCTGGGACCTGCCCGGGCCGATTTTTTCATGTACAACATCATGCCGGTTGACGCAGTTGATCTCTCTCTGATCTCACGCCGGCTTCCCGGGCAGTTTTTCACCTATTGGGGCACGCTTATCCTTACGGGGGGAATCATCGGGTCTCCCCTGTTTATCTATCAGATGTGGTCGTTTGTGGAACCGGCTCTCGAAACCGGCGAGAAGATCAAAACATTTTTGAACGCAATGTTCATCACCTTTTTCTTTTTAGTGGGGATTATGTTCGGATATTTTATTCTGGTCCCATTTGCCGTTCAGTTCTTTACCCAGTTTATCATTGACAGCGTGATCAGTAACGAATTCGACATCAACGAATATTTTACATCCGTTGCCATGTGGACTCTGGCATGCGGTGTAATTTTTCAGATACCGGTGGTGAGTTACTACCTCTCCAAAGTCGGGCTCTTAACGCCTGAAATTATGAAAACCTACAGGCGTCATGCCATTATTGCAGTGATGATCGTTGCCGCTTTTTTAACGCCACCGGATCCTGTTTCACAACTAATGATTGCCATTCCACTTCTGTTTCTCTATCAGTTCGCCATCTTTTTAAGTAAAATCGCAAATAAACAGCGCAAGCGTGCGTTAGAAAAAGCGTTTGGCGAATCTGACTGATCTACAGAGTAAATCTTTGAAAGATGAAGTTTAATGATTCCCGAAATACCGTTACCTTTGCACGTGATTGAAATTTAATCTAATTCAGAAATCAGGTTTTATACATGAAATTAACCCCATTAAAAATCGCAATCGGATCAGTTCTACTCTTTTTTTCCATCGCATCCTGCGATAATGATGATCCGTTCTACATTCCGCCACCTGACTTCTCTACCGTTCCTGCTGCTTACGATTACGAAGGGCTGGAAGCTGTTGAAATTGAAGAGGGAATTACTGCTTATATTCATGAAGAGGGCGACGGTGTTGGAACCGTAACAGTTAGGGATGATATCCTTCTCTTTATTACCCTAAGAACTCTTGAGGGCGATATTATTTACAGTACCTACAACGATTCCAGTGTTGAACCCACAACAGTACGTATAAGCAATATTCAGCTAAACCCCAGTGTGTTTCGCTATAACATACAGTTGGCATATACATACGGTTTGAGACAAGGGGTAATTGGGATGAAAGAAGGTGAAAGGCGCACACTGATTGTACAACCTGAACAGGGCTTTGCTGATTTACCCAACGGTACTGCCAATGAAGATTACAAAAACTCTGTTCTTCAATACGACCTGATTGTTCTGGATATCATTGACTAAAGTAATTGATACGATCTTAAAAAAGGAAGTGATCAGAAATCACTTCCTTTTTTTATGTCAATATTTTAGGTAGTTGCGTACAAAACGACCTTTAAGGTTGGTCAGAATTTCGTGAATATTGGTCCCTACCAACTCTGCCCAATCTGCGGCATTCAGTGCATCTCCTCCCATCAATGTAACATCCGTTTCAGGTGATAGTTTATCATCCCCCAGAAAAACCATGATATAATCCATGGTTACACTTCCCACCTGTGGATAGAGATTTCCATTGATTGCCACTTTCAATTTATTACTGAGCGATCTTGGAATTCCATCGCCATACCCAACCGGAATCGTTGCAAGGTAGCCATCCTCGGGGCATGTCCACCTCGCTCCATAACTAACCGTTTCCCCTTTCTTGATGGGCCGAACCACCCCAACCTTCGTCTCCCAGTTTAAGACCGGCTTAAGCCAGTTGTGGCGAGTTAGACCGGGATTATACCCAAGCATCCCCAAACCGATCCGAATCATATCAAAAGGCTCCAGGTCATAATTAGTAGATGCACCTGTGTTGCAGATATGTTTAATCGGAATCTCCTCAAAATGCTTGATAATATCCATAAAACGACTGTGCTGTACTCCGACAAAATCAGAGCCCGGATCATCTGCCGTAGCAAAGTGAGAGTAGATTCCGCTGCATGTCAGTCTCTGATTGAGTACCGCCTGCTGACGCACTTCTTTCGCCTGCTCCGGTGAAAATCCCAGCCGCCCCATTCCCGTATCGAAATTGAGGTGGTAATCCGTACCGTCCATCAAAATGGAAAAATGGCTGATGTGGCTCACAGTAGCCGTCAGGTTATGAGTTTGATATGCTGCTGCTGTTTCATAAGTAGGAATCCCAAAAACCAGTATAGGTTTGGTGATATTGCTCCTTCGCAATTCAATGCCCTCATCTACACTTGCCACGGCAAACCAATCAACCTGATCCTGAATATGTTTGGCAACATCTACAACACCATGGCTGTAGGCATTGCATTTTACAACAGCCAGAAACTGCTTATCTGGAACACGCTGTTTAATTGCTTCAATATTTTGTGAAATAGCGGGTAGATTTATCTCCAAATACGAGCTTGGGAAATGGTTTTTCAACGTTTAACTCCGAATAGTTTCTTTTTTGATTTCTTTAAAATAACGTGAGCTGCGTTGTATCCCGCAGCCCCAAACACACCACCGCCCGGATGGCAGGAAGCACTAGACAAAAAGAGATTTTCAATTGGTGTCTCATACCGGCTCAGTTCAGGTGTAGGCCTGAACATGAACATCTGATCAAAATTCATCTCCACATGCATCACGTTACCGCGCAGAAGTCCATGCTTCCGTTCAATATCCAGCGGGGACTGAATATACCAATCTATCAGCTTTCCTTTCATGTTTGGGGCATATTTTTCAACAACTCCATAAATTTTTTCAGCTTCCCGTTCTCGAATATTATCCCATTTTTCACCGTTTGACAATTCGTATGGATGCCATTGAGCCCAGGCAAAGAGCGTGTGCTTTCCGTCTTTGGCCACTTCAGGATCAATTTTTGAAAACGTCATTGCCAGCACGGCAGGATCCTCAGGCGGCAAACCTTTTGTGTAATCTCCAATAGCCCGGTTCATGTAGTCTACCGATGGAGCCAACAACTGCATACCGTTGTGAATAATCGGGTCATCAGGTGCAGCACTATACTGAGGAAGCTCTTCTACAGCGCAACGAATCACCATTCCAAAACCATTACCCACCTGAATATTTTCCACCTTTTTGAAGAGTGAATCATCCAGGTGCTCTCGTCCAACCAGTTTCAGCATAGTTGTTTGAACGTGAGCGTTCGATACAATCAGATCTGCTTTGTAATAGTCTCCCGATTCCGTAAAAGCACCTACCGCCTTACCGTTCTGAATATCGATTTTTTGCACCGGACTGTTTGCAATTACCTCTCCTCCATGAGCTTCAATCAACTTTTTCATTGCCTGCGTGAGCATTCCGCTTCCACCCTTCGGGTGCTTCGCTCCACTTTCGTGCAGCATCGACTGCCAACCAACAAAATCACCCGTCGCCGACTGATCCGGCAGCGGCCCCGACTGTGCAGCAAACCAAATTAATGCTGCCTTTAAGTGGGGGTTCTCAAAAGCTTTATCGACCACACTTCCATAGCTGCCTAAAATTTTCTGCAACCCATCGATCTGCTCCCCTTTTTTAAACATAGAGCCATCCCGAACTTGACCTTTTGCCATCTCCATAAAGATATTTTTACCGGTGGGTGGCACCATAAACGCCTTCAAAACACCTTTGTTGATGCGCCCCCAAAATTCGATAAATTCCCGGTAGTTCTCCACGTCTTCCGGTGCCACTTGGGCAATCGAGTCCAATGTCTTTTCCAGGTCTTTATGAAAGTGGATTACTCCTTTGCCCTCAGGCACAGGATAACTCATAAACGGATCCATCTCGATGTACTCAAGTCCATAGTCGGTCAGTTCCAGCTCCTCCAAAATTCCGGTTTGATGAATCATAATATGCACAGACGATCCTACGTCCATCCGGAATCCATTTGGATTTTCCTCCGACTGAAACATCGTTTCCGTACAAACCGCTCCGCCAACAGTGTCCCTGCGTTCTAAAACCCCTACTCTGTAGCCGGCTTTTGCCAGGTAGCAGCCGGTAACCAGCCCATTATGACCTGAACCAATAATTAATGCATCAAAATCTTTCATATTTCGTAGGAGTTTAGCGTGGAATGAATTTTTAGATTTAGTAAGTTCACCCAACAACAGATGGATTGTCCTCATTCATGTAATTTAAAAATAATAAGTAAACCGTCAGATAATGCAATTTTTTAAAACTTTTCTCGCCTCAATTTTAGGCACGATTCTCGGAGTACTCATCCTGGTCTTGATTCTCTTTGCAACGTTGATCAGCAGTTCTTCCGAACCGGAACCCTACATCCGTTCAAATACTGTTCTCACCATGGATATAAAAGGAAATATTCCTGCCAGAGTATCTGATGATCCGATTGAGGAGCTGTTTAATCCGGGTGCTAAAAACAGAATGTCGCTGCAAAATTTGAAGTCAAATCTCAAAAAAGCTGCGACCGATGACAAAATTGAAGCTGTTTGGGTAAAAACAAATCAGGTTGTGGCTTCCTGGGCAAATCTGGAAACCGCCTACAAATATTTTGAAGAGTATAAAGAGAGTGGAAAACCACTCTACTTTAGCACGGACGATATTGGCATGAATGAAAAAGCTTACTTTCTGGCAACACTGGCCGACAGTATTTTCTCACCGCCATCCACAAATTTTGAGTTCGATGGTTTTGTTGGTCAATTTAGCTTCTACACAAAAATGCTGGATAAAATCGGTATCGAACCGGAAATTTTCCGTGTAGGAAAATACAAGTCAGCCGTTGAACCTTACATCAACGAATCGGCCTCACCGGAGAGCATTCAGCAGAGCAGAGAGATATTGGACTCCGCAACCAATACGTTTGTTGAAGCTGTGGTAAAACGTACCGGAAAGTCTTTTGATGAAGTGAATGAGCTTCTGAACTCCCCTCCCGTCGATCGATTAAATTTTGCATTGGAGAACGGTTTAATTGATGCCTTTGCGTTTGATGATGAGGTCGAAACAATCATTAAACAACGGCTTGAAATTGATGAGGATGATGACCTGAAAACGGTTGCTTTTGCCAGATACTCTCGTGTAACACCGAAAAGTGCCGGCCTGGATCAACCCGATACCTCCGACAAAGTTGCCATTATTTACTCCAGTGGGATGATTCTCCCGGACCTTTCAGACTCTCCGTTTGGTTCAGCAGGCATCACCCCTAAGAAGCTTAAAAAACAGATTGAGAGTGTTGTTGAGGATGATAATGTGAAAGCGATTGTTGTACACATCGACAGCCCCGGAGGATCTGCAACCAGTTCTGATCTGCTATGGCACTATATTAAATCAGCATCTGATGAGAAACCGGTGGTTGCATCCATGGGAACAGTTGCGGCATCAGGCGGATATTACATGGCCATGGGGGCCGATCGAGTGCTGGCCGGCCAGAATACCATTACGGGATCTATCGGAATTTTCAACCTGCTGTTCAATGCTGAAGAGCTGATCTCAGACAAAATAGGAATTGAGTATGAGACAATTAAAACTCACGAATATGCCGATCTTCTAAATCTTACCCGACCATTCACTCCGGCTGAACGGCGAATTATTCAGCAAAACGTTGAAAACGGCTATGAAACGTTCTTGAACCGGGTTGCTAATGCACGTGGAATGACCCGGGATGAGGTTCACGAAGTGGCGCAGGGACGTGTATACACCGGCGTGGCAGCACTTGATGCCGGACTTGTTGATGAAGTTGGAGACCTGGACCGAGCTATTGAGATAGCTGCAGAGATGGCCGGTATTGATGAATATAAAATCGATACCTACCCAAAAGCTCAGGATCTGTTTGAGTCGCTCTTCGGGTCAGCCAACGCCAAAATGCACGCCATGTTAACTTCCTGGATGCCCGATAATATCCTTGAAGAGACACAAACAATTCAACAGTTATTGAATCAGCCAAGTGGTCACAACTGGGCAATGTTGCCAATTCGAATTGATGTGCAATAAGTTATAATCCAACGGATTTTATCGCAATATTCTGACAACCCGTCATTTCTATATTTTACGATTGTCACTATCTTGACGATCAGTTTTAACACAGAGTGCTTTCGGTTTCAAAAACTGGAGCACTCTATTTTTTTATATTTATTCATCATGATAAAAGAGACATTCACGATAGAGCAGCTAAGTGAGGGATTTTTTGAACTCTTTGAAGATGGCACCATCCAAAAAATGGATCCAAAAAGGCTTAAAAACCCGATGGAAGACCCAAACCTTGGAAAGTACTCCTCTGCCCTGGGTATCGACCCGCTTCTTATTTCAACAGGTGAACAGAATATTATCATTGATCCGGGCCTCGGCTGGGGTCTCGATCATACAAGCAAATTTGAGGACACCTCCAACGTAATAACAAATCTGAAGATTTTTGGCTTAAGGCCCGAGGATATCGACCATGTGATTCTCAGTCATCTTCACTTCGACCACGTGGCAGGATCAACCTTTGTAAACGATAGGTTTGAAACCAGGCCTACCTTTCCCAATGCAGTTTACTACGTCCATTCGGACGAATGGGACTATGCTTTAACTCAGATCGACCAGCAGCCCGAACTGATCGGTGCCGACTACCGCCTGGATGAACTTTACAAACTGGTTGCCGAAAAACGCCTCCATTTTGTTGAAGATGATGAGTATATAGTTACCCCCGGCGTAGAAATGATCAAAACCGGCGGGCACACACCCGGCCACTCCATTGTTCGGATAGAAGATTCTCAGGCAGTGTCATACTTTATGGGAGATCTGATACCTACTGAATTTCACCTGAATCGTCCCTCTCATCCTCAAACCGTTTTGGATTCAGCTCAGGTTCAACAGACAAAAAAACTGATTCTCAGAAAGGCATATCAGGAAAAAGCGACCATGTACTTCTATCACTCACTCTACAAGAAAACCGGTCAATTGTCGCTCGATGAGAAGCGAAGATATATATTGAAGGATGGGTAGAAGCCCGAACTTGTCAGCGTCTAAAAGATCTGACAACGTTCACTCGACGGTCGAGTAATCATCTACGTTATTTTCCAATTCGTTACCTCTGAGCTAGCCAAAAAACTCGTATGACGGCTGCGAGTTTTCACTTTCATAGCCTGATCTTCCTTAGAGCCGTCGGACGAGGAGGCTTGGGTCAGACGCTGAAAGAAGTTCGCTTAGCTCTCATACTTTCAGGTCTTATTATAGAGATGAGAGTACTGTAGCGTCATACCCGTCTGACCGCGGAAGCGGTCTGACGGGGTTTAAAGTTTCGCTATTTGTTCATAGAAATAAGGAATTCTTCATTGCTTCGGGTTCCCTTCATCTTGTCGAGAAGGAATTCCATCGCCTCAAAAGCGTTGTGGTTATTCAGATAGCGGCGAAGCAGTACAACTTTTTCTCTCTCCTCATCCGGTACAATGAGCTCTTCTCGCCGTGTACCACTCTTAAAAATATCAATTGCAGGAAAAATTCTGCGTTCGGCAAGCCGGCGATCCAATACCAGCTCCATGTTACCGGTTCCTTTAAACTCCTCAAAAATCACATCGTCCATCCTCGATCCGGTGTCAACCAATGCAGTAGCGATAATAGTGAGGCTTCCGCCTCCCTCAATATTTCGTGCAGAGCTGAAAAGCTGACGAGGCGCCTTCAATGCTTCCGAATCAATACCACCTGTCATGGTTCGTCCGGAGTTGCCTGTAGCAACGTTGTAAGCGCGTCCAAGGCGGGTGATGGAGTCCATCAGAAGAAGTACATCCTGACCGCTTTCCACAAGACGTTTTGCTTTTTCAAACACAATCTCAGAAAGCCCGACGTGATTTTCCGGCTTCTCATCAAACGTGGAAGCAACAACTTCCGCGTTTTCTACGGTGCGCTCCATCTCTGTCACCTCTTCGGGACGTTCATCTACCAGAAGAATAATGACTTTGGTGTCGGGATGATTTCGGTTAACCGCATTGGCAATATTTCTCAAAATGGTAGTCTTACCCGTTTTAGGCTGGGCTACAATCAAACCACGCTGGCCTTTACCAATAGGGGCAAAAAGATCAATCAGTCGTGTTGTGTATTCCGACGGGTTGTTCTCAAGTTTAAATCTCATATCAGGATAGACCGGCAGCAGATCCTCAAAATCACCGCGATTATCCATATCCGTTGGAATTTTTCCATTCACTCCCTCAACCCGTAAAAGAGCAAAATAGCGCTCTCCCACCTTAGGAGGACGAATTATTCCAATCACACAATCCCCCTGTTTCAGGCGAAAACGCTTAATTTGAGAGGGAGATACATAAATATCGTCTGGACTCGCCTTATAGTTGTAGTTGACTGATCGTAAAAAACCATATCCGTCAGGCAAAATTTCAAGAGTTCCCTCATTCAACAAAAATTTACCCAGCTGTGGGGTAATTTCATCGAGCCGCTCCTGAAGAGTCGGTGCATCCGATTCGGGCAGCACATTGCTTACATGCTTTTTGTTCTGAGGTTTTTTCTTTCTTCGGCCACCATGCTGCTGATTATCTCTTTTTGATCGCCCTTTATTTGCATCCTGATCATAGGTCTGAATATGTGCCTTACTTCCATATGAGGCACTTTGCACTGGCTGTTCAGATTTTGCCTGATCCTGTTTTTGGGCCGGCCGGTTACTTCCGGTAGAGACCTCTTTTCGGATTCGATCAATAATGGCCTGCTTTTTAAGTGCAGATACACCACGAATTCCGATCGATTTGGCAATTTCCTTCAGATCCTTAACTGTTTTCGAATGTAGAGAATCCAGGTCGATGTGACGATTCTTATCGGTTTGACTGTCCGACATAATGAGATTTTAATTCTTGTGAAATTTCATTTGGAGTAGCGCTCAACGTAGTAGCTGATATACGCAAAGAGGGATTTGTAGTTCTGCTTAGAGCGGAAAGATTATTTTTTAGTCGGCTTCTGTTCCCATCCAGTGCCTTACAGTATTGTAAAAGTAAAAACTTCCGCTAAAAATTACTAATTCTCTTTTCAGAGTCTCCGATGATAAGAAATCTCCGATACTGTTTTGATGTAAAGTTTTTGCATGAGGAAAAAATTCCTTCATTTGTTGAAGTTTTGCAGCACGATCTCCCTCCTGTTCAAACAGATAGATTTTTTTGAATGGCATCCACTGACCTGCAACTTCCGGAGATAGTTTATCCTTCATAAAACTGAGAACTATATTCCACTTATCCGGATGGTCGATTCTCTTCAACTCTTCCACCAAAATTTCAACAGCTTCCGCATTGTGTGCGCCATCAAAATACCAATTTTGATCGGTTTTCAATTTTTCGAAATGAGCATGGTGAGCAAATCTGTCCTTCATCTGTTCAACACCTTCAACAAACTGCCGATCATTCACCGGAAATTTCTGTTGCAGCGCCATCACAACTAATCGGCTCATAGCAATATTCACCCGGTCGATCGCTTTTCTTCCTTCTGCGGATATTTCAAGTTTTTGAGCACCATCAGAAAGAACAAACTGACCTCCCTCTAACTTTGGCTTTATTTGTTCCGCTTTTAGAATTCGTGATGACTGACCAGAAGAGATTTTACTAATAACCCTTAACGCCTCATCCTTTAAAATACCTATAACAACAGGTTTTCCGGGTTTGATGATCCCCGCCTTCTCTGCAGCGATAAGTTCTATCGAATCCCCCAAAATATCGGCGTGGTCCATCCCGATAGATGTAATCACGGCAATCTCTGAATCGATCACATTGGTGGCATCCAGCTTACCGCCTAATCCGGTTTCAATTACTGCAATGTCCGCATCTTGCTCTGCAAAGTACCAGAAGGCAATTCCGGTTGTCAGCTCAAAAAATGTGAGCTTTTCTTCAACAACGTAATCCCCATGTAACTGAAAAAATTCTAGCAGGTCGTCATCCGGTATATTTTTGGCATCTATTCTGAAACGATCCCGCACATCAAGCAGATGTGGAGAGGTGTAAAGACCGGTCTTGTACCCCGCTTGTTGATAGATGGAAGCAAGCATCTGGCATGTAGTTCCTTTTCCGTTTGTGCCCGCTACGTGAATCATCGGCACCCTTTTTTCAGGATTTCCCATACGTTCACAAAACATGAGCATCCTGTCCAAACTGAAATTAGCAGCTGAGCGTCCTGAAGTGCTGAATTTGGGAACTGATAGCAGGAAGGATTCAACCTGCTCAATGGTATCAAACGATGGTGATTTCAACGTAATTTTTCTTCTTTTAATCGTTCAAAATCTGATAGAAGTTTATTACAAAATTCAGAATCTGTATCAAATTCCTGACCATCGATACTTCGCACGAATTGAATTTCTCTTACGCTATTTGTGATCCAAACAGTTTCTGCTTTATTCAATTCATCAAGCCGATACTTCCCCTCTTGAACATTCAAACCCAGTTGATCTGAAATAAATCCAATAACACAATTTCTCATCACTCCGGGCAAAATATCACAAGCCGTGTCGGGTGTAAACACGGTATTCTCTTTGATCCAGAACAGGTTTGCGATGGATGTTTCTGCGACAAAACCATCTTGTGTAAGCATCAAAGCATCATTTGCGCCATGCTGACTAGCTTCACGCCATGCCTGCCTGTAGTGGAGCATATTACTAAGCTTCAGTTCAGTGGGCCGGGAACTTGTTGGAATGACTATCGTTTTTACCGTCGCAAGACTCACCATTTCTCGTTGTGGCTTCAGCTCCGACACGGTGATCAACACGCTGTGAGCAGGATTTTCATCCACATTATACCCTGACTTTTCGTCCAGCAAAAATTGAACTCTCACCTTTGCAGATGAATCGGGTAGATCGTTTTTCTCAAGTAGTTTGAGTATCTGCTCTTTCAAATCGTTTTCAATAACCGGTGCAATTTGCCCGAAGCTTAAATAATCAATTCCGCGGTTCAGACGATCAATATGATCCCCCAGTTTGAAAAACTTTCCTGCATCTGTCCTAAACGTTTCAAAACAGCCGGTTCCGTAACGAACTGCCGAAGAGTCTGCCGGAATCCGTGCACTCTCCTTTGGCATGATATTACCATTTAGTGATACAAAAACACCCTGATTACTCATTCATCAATCGGTTCAGTTTATCATCCAGGGAAAACACATCATCCCCGACCTGGGTATCAAACAGTTTGCCATCCGGTCCGATCAGGATTTGAGACGGAACACCCGGCACCAAAAGTTCCTGGAAAAACGGTGTGCCTTCCACATAGATAAACCCTCGCTTTTCGCTGTTGATATGATTGTTGATAAGTGTTTCGTCGTCCCGGATTGCGGCTGCTAAAACAATAAGGTCCGGATGATCTCTTATATAGTCCTCAAGAAACGAGTTGACGGCGAGCGATTTGCCCGACCAGGTAGACCAAAATTGAATGATGACCGGAGAGTCACGGAAATCGGAAAGACGGATCGTCTCAGCTTCATATTGATAGGTTTGAAAAGAGAGCGTATCCAGCGGAACGTCCGATACTGCTTGCCTAAAATCTCTGGCCTGATTTTGCGTGTATCGTATGGTTCCGAAGATTATCACCAAAACCGTGAGAAACGCCAAAATGACGATAAACAGGTTGAAATATTTTGGATCGAGTCTCATGTGATGCGTAATTGAATAGGGTACGTGAGGCTTAATAATGTTCCGGCTGTAAGATATGAATGATAACCGGATAAACCATCTGATTAAGAAGAAACCCGTCAGAATTCAGATACTGACGGGTATTGAAATTTGCCTTTATGGCAAGTTTGCGGTGTCAGGATCGTCCACATCATCCACAAAATACATAGAAGCGGCTGCCACGATCATTGCAGCACCTCCAAGCATGAGGGAGTAGATCGCTTCTCCGCCAAACCAGTTACGGGTGGCAAAACCGAGTAAGCTTGCGGCCAGAATTTGGGGGATCACAATAAAGAAGTTGAAAATTCCCATATAGAGCCCCATTTTTTTGGCCGGTAGCGAACCTGCTAAAATCGCATATGGCATTGCCAAAATACTCGCCCACGCAAATCCGATTCCAAGCATGGAGATAATCAGCATGTTGGGAGACGACATAAAGTAGATCCCGATGAGACTGATTCCTCCGGCAATCAGCGCAATGGCGTGCACAATTTTTCGGCTGGTCAGCTTGGCAAGAGGTGCCAGGCCGAAGGCTACAACTGCAGCAAATCCATTGTAAACAGCAAACAGAATTCCTACCCAGTCCGCCCCCTGATTATAGAGAGCCGATGTGGTATCACTGGTTCCATAGATATGCGATGTTACCGCTGCTGTGGTATAAATCCATAGTGAAAAGAGTGCAAACCAGGAGAAAAACTGTACAACAGCCAACTGCACCATTGTTTTGGGCATATGAAGAAAATCGTGTACAACAACAACCAAACCCTGGTCTGTTTTTCCGCTCTGCTGTATGAATCCGGCCAGAAAAGAGACTACACCTAATACAGCAATCCCGACTGACACAATATAAAGTTCCGCATCGTAACCGCCGAAGTAGACACCCGCTGTTGCCACGATCCCCAGCAGGGTAAAGATGATTCCAAACGTCACCTTCTTACCGCCTTCACCCGCTTCTATCGGCACTTCCCGTTTTACCTCTTCAGCATCATCAATCTGTTCATCTTCATAAGCCTCAAAAGCTTCCAATTCTTCCGGGGAGTATTCCCGGGTTCGCGTTACCGTCCAGAGAACAGCTAACAGAAATACGGCTCCTCCAATGTAGAATGACCATTTGACGGATGGCGGAATCATACCTTCCGGAGCTGTATTTGCAATGCCAAACCAGTTAGTCATCATCCATGGCAGTGCAGACGCCACAACGGCACCTGTTCCGATAAAGAAACTCTGCATGGCAAATCCTTTGGTTCGCTGCTCGGATGGCAACATATCACCAACAAATGCACGGAACGGCTCCATCGATATGTTGATCGAAGCATCCAGAATCCAAAGCATACCGGCTGCAACCCACAAATAAGGCGAATTCGGCATAATGATCAATCCTGCAGAAGCAAAAATAGCCCCCCACAAAAAGTAAGGACGACGCCTGCCCAGCCGCGTCCATGTTCGGTCACTGAAATAACCGATGATTGGCTGGACAACCAATCCCGTAACGGGTGCTGCAATCCAAAGAATTGGGATCGCATCAATATTGGCTCCAAGTGTTTCAAATATTCGGCTTACGTTGGCGTTCTGGAGCGCAAAGCCGAACTGAATTCCAAGGAAACCAAAGCTCATATTCCATATTTCCCAAAAACTAAGTCTGGGACGAGGTTTCGGTGTAACACTCATGAATGGTAGATTTTATGATTAAGATGTCTGGTAATTATCGGGTCAAAACATAGTAGCCGTTTGCAGGTACGCTAAATTCAGCCGGCACGGTGATATCCGTTCCCCTGAATAGATCAAACCACTCTCCCTGCTCACCGGATGCAAATGAAAAACCGGTCTCTTCATCCGCAAAGTTCAAGATCACAAACACCTGATTATCCTCTTTCACACGCTTGTATGCAAAGATCTGGTCATCGTTGTCTGTATGCATTTTTTGGTAATCACCGCCGGCCCGGCCATTATGCAGAGCGGGATTATCACGCTTCAGCCGGAGCAAGGTTTTATAAAAATCTTCATACTGATAGTTGCCCCACTCAATTTCATCCTTCTCAAAAAATTCAAGCTGTTTGTTCAAGCCACTCTCCTGTCCGTTGTAAATAAGCGGCATTCCCCAAACCGTTGCAGAAAGGACGGCGAAATTTTCAAAATTGGCACCATACATATCCCGGTCACTTCCCGTCCATGAGTTCTCATCATGATTGGTGGTAAAAAACATTCGGTAATCCTGTTTTCTGAACCGCTCAAAATTCTCATTGAGTGATTCATCGAGTGCGCTCAAGCCGGCTTCTCCCGCCCCAATGCTTCGTATTGTAGATGCATAATCCCAGGCGTAACTCATATCAAATGCCTGATGCAGTTCTGGTTCTTCGGCCTCAGCAAGCATAAATACAGGCTTGATTTGATCTAACCGTTCCCGCGCAGTAATCCAAAATTCTGTTGGAACCATGTAGGCCACATCAGCACGGAAACCGTCAATTCCGTAATCGCGAACCCAATACTCCATCGCCTGAATCATCGCTTCCCACATATCGCGGTTTTCTACATCGAGCTGAATTACATCTTCCCAGTCCTCTACCGGAGGAAAGAAATTGCCATCTTCATCTGTTTCATAATACTCCGGATTGGTTTCTGTCCAAACAGCATCCCACGCGGTGTGATTGGCTACCCAATCGATGATCACTTTCATGTCATGTTCATGGGCGGAATTCACCAGGTTTTTCAGATCTTCCTTTGTTCCAAACTCCGGATTCACCTCCGTGTAGTCTACAATACTGTAGTAGCTTCCCAGCGTGCCTTTCCGGTTTACTTCACCAATCGGATGTATTGGCATAAGCCATAAAATTTCTACGCCCATCTCTTTTAAGCGAGGAATATCTTCCGTAAATGCTTCAAACGTGCCTTCAGGAGAGAACTGTCTGATGTTTACTTCGTAGATGTTGGCGTCAACCGACCACTCGGGGGGTGTGGGTTCAGCCACCTTCGCAGTAGATTCAGTCTGATCAGATGTGCAGCCAATCAGGGTAATTGTAAAGAACAGGGCTAAAAGTGATAGTAGTCTTCGATTGAGCAGATGAGTTAGCATATCGTGTTTTTTTTCAAAAATTGTCAATTAAACAGACCGGCAAACAGTCTCCGGATGATCTGTTTTATATAACAATGTAAGCGTTTACATCGAAGCAGAAAAATTGAATATGATTTTGTGTGGAATCAGCTCTTATGAGGGTGGTTTAATTTCTGTGATCTCTGTTTGCTCTGTTATACCGGACTGAATCGGGATGAAAAAATCGATCCATTCTATTCAGTTGCTGCTGATTTAGAAGGTCAGACAGATCTATTTTGAACTCATCATAATGTTCTCGAATAAATGAATCCTCAAGATCACGAATGGTTCGAACCGAGTCTCGAATATCGGTGTGGTAGGTGTGCAAAAGTGAGAAAAACTCCTCCTGTTGATTCTCCTCGAGACTTAGATATTCAATAAGGCGATTTTGTGCGCGTTCCCGCATCCGTTGTCGATGTTCTCGCCTCTCCTGTTCATTCTCGAACCGAGTGCCGTTCCTGTCTTCATTCCCGGAAAACCTTTCGCTATGGGCATACTGTTCCTTTACTAAAAGTGTATCCCGAACCAGATAGCCGGAAATGCCGCCCAGCAAAAACACTGTAATAAATGAGAGTATAACTTTTGTTTTAGTATTCATGAGCATAATCAATCAAAATATTCGTTGAGATAGAGTACATAGGTTTCGGCATCGCCCCCATCGTCGGGATAGAGTAGCTGCTCCACAGCCATTTCATTATCACCTGTATTGTCCGTTATTAAATAGAACCCCGATACAAGGGCTAACGCAGCAACAGAAGCTGCAAACGCATAACGTTTGAACCAGAAAATGGATGCCTCCGCAAAGTTCTTCAGACCATCCTCTTCCATTCGGCTGATGAGTCGATCGATTTTTGTCTGATAATCGGAAGGGTGAATATTAATCCTGTCATACGCGCTCTTCAGATCCGGTAAGGCGAGAATGTCATGATAATTCTCCAACAGGTCGGGATACCCCTGAAGCTGTTGATTAAGAGTTGATATCTCCTGCTCAGTGAGCTCACCGTCAGCAGCCCGGTTGATCATCAGTTCCAGCTTTTTCCGCTCGTTTTGTTCATTCATGTCATACAGTTTCATATCTGATCCACTCCCATTTTTTTCAATATACCTGCCAGCTCTTTACGTGCACGGAACATTCTGTTTTTAATTGTCTGTTCATTTACATCCAGTATTTCGGAAATTTCCGGATAGGTAAGTCCATCCACGGTTTTCATAATTACCACTGTTCGTAACAGTTCCGGAAGTTGAGCAATCGCCTTCCGAAGCAGCAGTATCTCTTCACGTTTATCTGCCGATTTAAACTCATCTGATTCAATTTCAAACTCATCAACCGGTATCGAGCTTTTATCGGGTTCATTTTTCTGCTTTCTGAAATGATCAATACAAAGATTTCTGGCGATGGAGTATATCCAGGTGTAAAATCCCGATTCTCCTTTAAACTTGCCGACCGATCGATACGCTTTCAGAAATGCCTCCTGTGTAATGTCTTCAGGATCAAGATCACTTCCCGCCAAATAAGCACTCATTGCACGATGGAGCCTTGGATAGAGCCTGGGTAACTCTTTTTTAAAATCATCTGTAATGCCCATCAATTCTACACCGTGCTGAGGCTTATTTTAACTTATCAGTTCTGGCGACGGTTATTCGGTCTTTGGTTCATGCGACTGTTTGGCCGATCCTGCCCTCGCCCCATAAATTGCATTAAATTTTCGTATTCCTCCACTGTTAAGATTGAACGGAGTTCCTGCATATCATCACGCATTGTGTTCATCATCTGACGGCGATCATCGGCGCTCATTGATTGAGGATTTTCAATTCTTTGAAGTTGAAGCTCTTTCCTCTGTTCCGCATGTCGATTCATCATCTCCAGTACTGCATCTCTCTTTTCACCTTCTAATCCGCTTCTGTCCACGATCTCCTTGTGACGAATAGTTGTATAACGGTGTGAGAAATTTGCGCGATCTTTCATCAGTTCATTCAGTTTACCCATCTGACTCTCAGTTAAAACTGAACGCAGAATGGATTGACTGTGCTGTGCCCGGTAATTTTCACCCTGCTGCTCTTGCTGACCACGGTTTGCTCGATTTGACTGCATGCGGGCATTGCGCATCGTTTCACGATATTCAAGCTGCTTTGCTATAATTTCAGATAGCTGATCATCTGTTATATCCAGCTGATCGCCATACATAACAACGATTTGCTGAATTCCCGGACTGCTCATCATGGAATGTTGTCCCTGCATATTTTGTGCTTGTGAGGTAATTACAAACAGACTGAGTACAATGATCACGATTCCTGTTTTTTTCATGGCTTATACCTATCGGTTAATATGAGAAGTTCATCTACTGTTTAGACGCAAGCTCAAGACAAACGTTTGATCTGCAATCTTTGATTCTATTCAATCCATATTCAGTCCAATCAGGCTCTCATTTCACTTCAGGTTTGAGTGTAGTTTGCTTACCTTTAGAGTATCTATTTAGATTGAATAAAAATTCATCCGTTGAGTTCAGCAAACCAAAAATACGACGCAGTAATAATCGGCTCCGGTCCAAATGGGTTGGCTGCAGGAATTCGTTTGTCACTGGAAGGTTTACGGGTAAAAATTATTGAAGCAGAAAAAACCGTTGGCGGCGGCATGAGAACCAAAGAGCTAATGTCCGATGGTTGTAAACACGATATCTGCTCTGCCATTCATCCAATGGCCGCTTCCTCACCGTTTTTAAAAAAGCTCCCGCTTGAAGCACACGGCCTTGAATGGATTCACCCTGATTTTGCCGCTGCGCATCCCCTGGATTGCGGGGAAGCAGCACTTTTGAGCCGAGATCTGTTCGAAACAGCTTTTCTATTAAACCAAGATGAAAATCGGTATCGATCGATTGTTGAACCGATTGTGGATCATTGGGATGGATTGACGAAGGATTTTCTGGGACCACTATCTATACCGAGAAACCCTCTGGCAATGGCATCCTTTGGTTTGAAAGGTCTACTGCCGGCTTCCATCTTTCAAAAATATTTTAAAACAGTAAAGTCGAAGGCACTCTTTGCCGGAATGGCCGCTCATAGCATTCTGCCTCTCAATTTACCGGCTACAACTGCTATCGGATTGGTTTTTTACGCAGCAGCACACACCGGCGGATGGCCTCTGCCAAAAGGTGGTTCACAGATGATAGCAAACGCTATGACATCCTATTTTGAGTTGCTTGGAGGTGAGATCGAGACCGGTCACAGAATTAAAAATCTTAACCAACTGCCCGAATCCAAGGCGGTTCTGTTTGATTTGACTCCGTTGCAGGTTGCACGAATTGCCGGGGATAAATTGCCGCCATCCTATCGAAGAAAATTGGAAGGTTTCACCTACGGTTCAGGTGTATTTAAAGTCGATTACATTCTAAAAGAACCTGTCCCTTGGAGTGACCCAAACTGTGCAAAAGCAGGAACGGTTCACTTAGGCGGCACATTTGAGGAAATTGCTGCATCTGAAAAAGAGATATCGGAAGGCGTTCACTCTGAAAATCCGTTTGTGTTGGTTGCCCAGCAGAGTCTGTTCGACGACAGCAGAACTCCTGATGACAGACACACCCTTTGGGCTTATTGCCACGTTCCAAATGGCTCAAAAAGAGATATGACTAATCAAATTGAGGATCAAATTGAGCGGTTTGCGCCCGGATTTCGGGATGTTATAGATTCCAAAGTAACCATGAATACCGCTGATTTTGAAACATACAATGAGAACTATGTAGGCGGCGATATCAATGGAGGACGCCAGGATATCTCTCAACTGTTTTCACGGCCCGTAAGCCTGATCAATCCGTATAAAATTCCATCTCAGGGACTCTACTTCTGTTCATCATCCACTCCTCCGGGTGGCGGTGTGCATGGAATGTGCGGTTACCACGCGGCCAATGCTGTATTAAAACATGAATTTGAAAAAACAAAGTCGGATTGGGCGTTTAGTATATGATTCAGAATCTGATTGAGTTGACAAAAAAAAACCGACTGTTTAACAGTAAAACCTCAAATGGCTCAGGCTCCGGATGGTGGAATATCTGGACCGTTATCATCGCTCTTCTGGTTTCAATCCCGATCGTAACCGTTGCAGCCAATATATTTATTCCAAGCGGCGATATCTGGCAACACCTTGCTTCCACTGTGCTGCCGGAGTATGTAAAAAATTCGTTTCTGCTGATGGTCGGTGTAGGAACGGGAGTTTTCATTATTGGAGTCGGTTCCGCCTGGCTGGTAACCATGTGCCGGTTTCCCGGCAGCAAATGGTTCAACTGGATGTTGATTCTCCCCATGGCTGTTCCCGCATACCTGATGGCATACACCTACACCGATTTTCTGACCTACACCGGGCCGTTACAGTCGCTGCTCAGGGATCTTACCGGATGGGGCCTCGGCGATTACTATTTCCCAAATGTTCGTTCTATAGGCGGCGCCATTATTATGATGTCATTCGTCTTTTTCCCTTATGTCTATCTGCTCACAAGGGCGGCATTTTTGGAACAGTCCTCCTCCCTCCTTGAAGCGAGCCGAAGCCTGGGAGCAACTCCTTTGCAGAGCTTCTACAAAATCGCACTGCCATTGGCACGGCCATCCATTGCCGCCGGAATGGCTCTTGCTCTGATGGAAACATTAAACGACTTCGGTACAGTTGATTATTTTGGAGTACAAACCTTTACAACAGGTATCTACCGAACGTGGTTCGGTTTAGGGGAACGAGCCGCAGCAGCCCAACTCTCCGGTTTCCTGTTACTATTTATCCTATTCCTCATCCTGATTGAACGGCTCAGCAGGAGTAAAATCAACATTCAACAAGGTGGCACCGGCCGTTTCAAACGACTCTCGGTATATAACCTGAAGGGATGGAAAGCCTGGGGTGCTACTCTATTCTGTTCACTTACGGTTTTGATTGGATTTTTTATACCCGTGGCCATTTTAACTGAAATGATGATCTCCAACTTCAGTAAGGCTGTTGATTCCCGGTTTATTCAATTTAGCATCAATACCATCATGGTTGCATCCATTGCCGGAATTTTTGCCCTGTTGGTTGCATTGATTATGGCATACGGTGTTCGTCTCAATCCGAACTACCTGACTAAAATCTCAACCAGAATCGGATCGATGGGTTATGCCATACCGGGATCTGTCATTGCAGTGGGTATACTCATTCCTTTTGGCTGGGTTGATAACAGCATTGATAGCTGGCTTCGGGAAAATGTCGGCATCTCATCAGGACTCATTCTCAGCGGCACCATATTCGCCCTCATTTTTGCTTATGTAGTGCGATTTTTAGCGGTTGCTTATAATACCGTTGAAGCGAGTCTCGGAAAAATCACCCATAACATGGATGAAGCCGCCGAAGGGATGGGGTACAGTTTTGGAAAGATTCTCCGGAAAATTCACATGCCTATGATGTCCGGCAGTCTGTTCGCCGCCATCATGCTGGTTGTGGTAGACGTAATCAAAGAGCTCCCGGCAACACTGATTGTGCGCCCATTCAACTTTGACACGCTGGCCGTACAGGTTTACAGGCTGGCATCCGACGAGAGGCTTGCAGAGTCGTCTGGCGCGGCGCTGGCCATAATTCTGGTGGGATTGGTTCCCGTCATCATATTAAGCCGCTCTATCGCCAAAACCAGAAAAATGTCGGATGACGGAAAGTCGTAAATATGCTACTTTTTCTGCCTGAAGATGGGAACATTGGAGCAAGCTTCGCCATACATCAACTTTTTAACGTAGGGCATAAGCCGTTTGGTTGCTTCCATATAAACATCTGAGCTGATGTCCATTTTGCTGCATCCTTTGAGCAGTACAAATTTATCCCGGTACTGCTCCCACTCCACATCAGATAATTTTCTGATAAGAAGCTCGTCCAAAACCTCTTCCCTGCTTCCAAATAGAATATCATCAGCATATTCATACGCGTGCTGAACCACGAGCATGTAGGCCCACTTAGGAACAATCGCATCTGTGGAGCAGTGCACCGCCAAAAATCCATCCTTGTATTGCGTCCAGTCGTGTTTTTCCAGCTGTTCTCGATACTCTTTCTCTTTCAAAATCAAGCCCTGAAACAGAAACTCCTTAATATCCAGTTCAAAAACTTTCAATCCTGCCGCAATCTTTTCCAGATCTACGGTTTCAAGTTTAGACTGTTTTACTTTGTTGACGATTTCTGACATGAATGTTAAATATTGAGTAGCAGGTGATGGAGTAGAAGTAGCAAGCAGGTACTTAATGCTTTCTACCCGCTACTAAGATTTTAAAGTGAAAATGATTCTCCGCAGGAGCAACTACGTACGGCATTTGGATTGTTAAAATGAAATCCCTGTCCATCAAGCCCGTCAGTATAATCCAGCCGTGTTCCGGCCAGATAGAGAAAACTTCTCGTATCAACTACAACTTTAATCCCGTGCTCTTCAAACTCCTTATCCTCTTTTGTGATCTCCTTTTGAGAATCAAAATCGAGATCATAAGTCAAACCGGAGCAGCCTCCGCTCACAACGGATACACGTAGAGGAGTGTTCTCAGAGATACTCTGCTCTTTACGTATCTGATGGATTCGCTCTGCGGCACGATCACTGATTGAAATGGACATGGTTTACCTGCTTTTTTATGAAAAACGTACTTCAACTAAATTCTAAACGGATATCACCTGAATTTCAGGATCGATTCGTTTCACCATGCTTTCGATGGCGTAAAGTGTTCCTGAAGTTGCCGTAGGGCATGTTCCGCATGCACCCTGATAGTGAACTTTCAGCCTGTTGCCATCGAGGCCAAGTACTTTCAATCCACCGCCATCCGCAAGCAAGTATGGCCGGACCTGTTCATCCAGCATTTGATTAATTTGTACAAGTCGCGGGTCGTCGGAATCCTGTACCTCTTTAGTCGCGTGAACCTCTTCATCTTCCGTCAGATCCATCTGAGGTTTTGCCTCTCGGATTGGAGGGGCAAGTTTACGAAGCAGTTCAGACCAAACCGCATTTCCATCCTGTGTGACAGTAATATATTTGTCCACATAGTAGACATTGATCACATGCTCAATATCAAACAGCGCTTTAGCCAGTTCATCGTGCTCAGCTTCTCCACTATTCTCAAAAGATTTGGTAACACCATTTGTGAGAGGTTCTCCCAACACAAAACGCATGGCATCGGGATTTGGCGTTCGTTCTATTTCTTTAATCTTTGGCATAACTTATCACCTTTTTTGTATTGGAAACGGTTATAAAGAGAGATTATTTAAAATTGGTTTAGATATAAATGAGACACTACTCAAAAAAACTCTTCGCATATCGGACGCCTTCAACAAGCCGGTCAACATCCTCTTCTGTGTTGTAAAAAGAGAATGAAGCTCTTGCAGTTGATGGAACATTAAAACGTTTCAAAATCGGCTGCGCACAATGGTGTCCCGTTCTCACGGCGATCCCCTGCTTGTCCAAAATAGTACCAATATCCGTTGCGTGAACTCCTTCAATTATAAATGAACAGACGGAGGCCCGTTTTTCGGAATCACCGATAAATCGTAACCCATCAATTTTTTTCAATTCCTGTACGGCGTAATCTACCAGCTGCTCTTCTCGCCGGGCGATATGATCCATTCCAATTCCGTTCAAATAGTCGATTGCAGACCCCAGCCCGATACCGGCCGAAATTGGAGGCGTTCCGGCTTCAAACCGAAATGGCGGTACATTAAATGTAGTCTCTTCAAATGAGACTTTGTCAATCATGTCGCCGCCGCCTCTGTATGGGGGCATCTGTTCGAGCAGATCCATTTTTCCGTACAGAATGCCAAACCCTGTGGGACCGCACATCTTATGTGCAGAAAATGCGAAAAAGTCGCATCCAATATCCTGCACATCGATGGCTTGATGCGGAATCGATTGTGCCCCGTCGATCAATACTACAGCATCTTGTTCATGAGCGAGTTTCGTGATCTCTTTAACCGGATTTACAGTTCCAAGAGCATTGGAGACATGAACCACAGCTACAATTTTTGTTCTGTTGCTCAGCAGGGATTTGTACGCATTCATATCCAGGTCACCGGAATCCGTTACCGGAATAATCTTGATATTGGCACCGGTACGGTCAGCAATCATCTGCCAAGGCACAATATTAGCGTGGTGCTCCATCTCGGAGAGAATAATTTCGTCTCCCTCCTTCAGAACTGAACCGCCATAGCTATTCGCTACCAGGTTGATCGAGTCGGTGGTACCGGTGGTATAGACGATTTCATTCTCAGAATCTGCATGAATAAAATCCCTGACTTTCTTTCGGGTCAATTCAAATGCATCTGTTGCTTTCTGGCTGAGCGTGTGAATACCTCGATGCACATTGGCGTGTTCGTGTCGATGGTAATCATCGATGCGCCTGGCAACCTGCAGAGGCATCTGGCTGGACGCAGCATTGTCAAGATAGACCAACGCTTTACCGTTGACCTCCTGCTCAAGAACCGGAAAATCCTTTCGGATCTTCTCAAAATCGATTTCCGGTATGTTTTTCACTGCTTGTGCCATAGTGTTTAAAGTCTTCAATCTATTTGAAGAGAATATAAATGGAGTGTGCTCAACAACTGTATTCAGATATTCAGCACACTCTCTTTCATTTTCCTCACTGCTCCCGATTTCTCAGGATGAGGAAAATTTAAGCGGTTACTTTCGCAACACTGTTTGCTTTGGTGTATCTGTACACTTCATCTATCAGAAGCTGGTGCACAGATTCCACTTTCATATTTTCAATGGTTTCGAGAGCAAAAGCGTAGGTTAAGACCTCTTTCGCTTTCTCTTCGGTCATACCCCGGCTCTGGAGGTAGAACACCTCTTCAGGGTCAAGCTGTCCGATTGTCGCTCCGTGCGAACAGAGAACATCATCCGCAAAGATTTCGAGCTGCGGCTTGGTGTTCACCAGACCGTCTTCTGAAAGAAGCAGGTTTCTGTTCTCCTGAAACGAATCGATCTTCTGAGCATCCCGGCGAACAAAAATCTTACCGTTGAAAATACTGTGCGCCTTGCCATTTACTACAACTTTATGAAGCTGATGGCTGTTTGCATGAGAAAATCGATGATCCATTACAGAGTGTGTATCTGCAATCTGATCTCCATCAATCAGTACCAGTCCGTCCAGGGTGAAGTCCACTTCCTCGTCTTCCTGAACCACACGCGGCTCATTACGAGAAAGTTTTGCACCCAAAGTGATCGTATAGGAGTGATACTCGGCGTTTTTTTCAACATAGGCGATCGGTCGGGATACATGCAGCGCGCTTCGGCTGTCCCGCTGTATACGGACGTGGTGAATGTGAGCTTTCTGCTTAGCCTTCACCTCACAAACCGGAACAGTCATATAGGTATTTTCAGACAGCCCGATGTGATCTTCAATAATCGTCACATCCGACTCCTCTTCTGCCACCACCAGCATTCTCGGAGTTGCAATGTAGGCCTGCTTAGAATCGGTGTAGAGATTCAAAACCTGGATCGGAGCTTCTGCGTTGGCTCCTTTCTCCAGATGGATGAAAGCACCGTCTTCGAACATCAATCCGTTAAAGGGTACAAACACGTCCTCTTCGTAATTGACTAACTTGTTCAGGTACTCCTCAACCGCATCGTGATCAGCAAAATCGGACAGATTACCGAAAGTAACCCCTTTCCCGAGTCCGCCGATGGACGAATACTTCTCCTGAAATGTACCGTTGATAAAAACCAAACGGCTTCGGTCAGATTCAGGAATATAATATTGTTCAATATCGGTAGCAGGAAGTGTATCCGCTTCACTAAGCGGTACAAAATCGGTTCTTGTGAACGGTTTCAGATCGGTAAATCTCCACTCCTCAATCTTACGATGTGGAAAATTAGTGGTATTCAGATCTTTCAGGCTCTGTTCACGAATCCCGGCCCAGTTCTCACTCTCCGGTGAGTGCTTTGCCAGCCGGTGCAAAAATGATGGTTCAACCTTGGTAGGATGTGCCATTACTTCGCCTCTCCGTTTACGGTTGCAAGATCTTCCAGCCAATCGTAGCCTTTCTCCTCAAGCTCAAGGGCCAGCTCTTTCTCACCACTTTTTACAATCTTACCGCCCATCATCACATGCACATAATCCGGGGTGATGTAGTTAAGCAAGCGCTGATAGTGAGTAATCAGAACTACAGCGTCATCCTCTCCATGCAGCTGGTTAATTCCGTTGGATACAATTTTCAATGCATCGATATCTAGGCCGGAGTCTGTTTCGTCAAGAAGTGACAGCTTTGGCTGAAGTACCGCCATCTGGAAAATTTCATTTCGTTTCTTCTCGCCGCCTGAGAAACCGGTATTTACACTTCTGTTCAAAAACTCGGGATCCATCTGAACCAAATCCAGTTTGTCTTTGATGTAATCTTCAAACTCAAGAGGGTCTAACTCTTCCCGCCCCATGGATGCTGCAATAGTGTTATACGACTCTCGCAGCAGCGTGTTGTTGGTTACACCGGGAACTTCCACCGGGTATTGAAACGCGAGGAATACACCTTTGTGCGCTCTTTCATCCGGATCGAGTTCCAAAATGCTTTCACCTTCAAAAAGAATGTCACCTTTGGTTACTTCGTACTCCGGGTGGCCGGCCACTACTTTGGAAAGGGTACTCTTACCGCTTCCGTTAGGCCCCATAATGGCGTGAATTTCTCCTTTTTTCACTTTGAGGTTTACTCCCTTCAGGATTTCAATCCCTTCACCCTCAACTTCAACATGTAAATCTTTTAATTCTAACACAGTTGTATGATTTTGTTTTGTTTGATTTTAAAATGTTAAAATCCCCTCTTCTGAGAGGACAGGTCTGCAAGCGTTCAGCGGCAGACAAGGGGTGCGTTTAATGTGACTTCCTTGTTTCCAAACACCCCTCCCTCCGACAAAAACTGTCGGAGTACTCCCCTCAAGAGGGAGAATTATTTTACCCTACACTACCTTCCAGTTTGATGCCGAGAAGCTTGTTGGCTTCAACCGCGAACTCCATCGGGAGCTCTTTCAGAACTTCTTTGGCAAAGCCGTTCACAATCAGTGATATGGCATCATCTTCACTGAGACCACGCTGCTGCAGGTAGAAAATCTGATCCTCGCCCACCCGCGACGTTGTCGCTTCGTGCTCAACCTTTGCCGTTGGGTTTGCAGATTCGATGTACGGAAACGTATGTGCCCCGCAAGTCTGCCCAATCAGCATAGAGTCGCACTGCGAATAGTTTCGGGCGTTATCAGCCTTCTTGCTGAATTTCACCTGTCCGCGATAGCTGTTGTCCGACTTACCGGCTGAGATTCCTTTAGAGATAATTGTACTCTTGGTGTTCTTTCCAAGGTGAATCATTTTGGTTCCGGTATCCGCCTGCTGACGGTTATTGGTAACAGCAACCGAGTAAAACTCACCGACCGAATTGTCTCCCTGCAATATCACGCTTGGATATTTCAGAGTAACGGCTGAACCGGTTTCGAGCTGAGTCCAGGAGATCTTGGAGTTATCTCCACGACAAGCACCACGCTTGGTTACGAAGTTGTAGATTCCACCTTTTCCATCTTCATCACCGGAGTACCAGTTCTGAATTGTTGAGTATTTAATCTCTGCATTTTCCAGTGCTACGAGTTCAACAACGGCAGCGTGCAGCTGATGCTCATCATACATCGGTGCGGTACAGCCTTCCAGGTAGCTTACATGACTATTCTCTTCCGCAATAATCAGCGTCCGCTCAAATTGTCCGGAGTTCATATTGTTGATCCGGAAGTATGTTGAGAGTTCCATCGGGCAGATCGTGTCTTTTGGCACATAGCAGAACGACCCGTCAGAAAATACTGCGGAGTTCAGGGCAGCGTAAAAATTATCGCGTGCCGGCACAACCGACCCCATATACTTCTTCACAAGTTCGGGGTGATTCTGAATCGCTTCGGAAATGGAGCAAAAAATTACACCAGCTTCAGCAAGTTTCTCTTTAAATGTGGTGAAGATCGATACACTGTCAAATACAGCATCCACCGCAACTCCCGCAAGAGCTTTCTGCTCTTCAAGTGGAATGCCCAGCTTTTCGTAGGTTTCACGAATTTTTGGATCTACATCATCTAAACTGTCGAGTTTAGGTTTATTTTTTGGAGCAGAGTAGTACTGAAGCTTATCAAATTTTGGCTTCTCATACGTGGCATTGAACCAATCCGGTTCTTCCATCTCCTTCCATGCCCGAAAAGCCTTCAGACGGAACTCCGTCATCCACTCCGGCTCGTTCTTCTTCTCGGAGATCAGCCGTACGACATCTTCATTAATTCCGGTTGGAAAATCTTCATACTCAACATCGGTGGTGAAGCCATATTTGTACTCCTCACCGATCATTGATTCTAGAGCTTTCGTCTCACTCATGTTTTGTTGTTTTGAAACTTTTACAGTTATCTATTTCTGGTCGAATAACACCCATTGAATGCCTGAAATTCGTTCAGGACGGGTCAATGCTCATCTATTCTTATTTGGAACAGATAAAGATAAGCAAAATAGATGCGATCTTAAAGCAAAACCCGACCGCTATAAAGAACGCATTTTACCCGTTTAATCTCCAATCGAATGAAGCTATAAAGCCGATAGTAGGAAACAAATTAGGACGATTTCTGACTAATCAGCGAAGCCACACAAGCTGTGTTCACAATATCATCTACTGAACAGCCGCGCGACAGATCCATGTAGGGTTTGGAAAGTCCCTGTAGAATGGGCCCGGTTGCCGTTGCACCAGCCAGACGCTCAGTAATTTTATAGGCAATGTTTCCGGCATCCAGATTTGGAAAAATAAACACGTTTGCATTGCCACCAACTTCAGAGTCGGGAGCTTTTCGTTTTGCTACCGAATCTACAAAAGCTGTGTCAAACTGAAGTTCACCGTCCATTTTCCAGTTCGGTTTGGCCGCTTTCGCTTTTTGATAAGCTTGCTGAACCAGCTCCACTCTTTCGTGTTTTGCACTCCCTTTGGTTGAGAATGACAGAAACGCGATGAGCGGTTCAGCCCCGGTCAGCAGCCGGTGGGTATCTCCGGCATCGAGCGCAATAGATGCCAGCTGATCAGATTCCGGATATGGAACCACAGCACAATCGGCATATGTGAACACCTTACCATCGGGCATTTCCATCAGAAAGGTGCTTGAAACAAGTTCAGACCCTTCGGCAACCCCCACCGTTCGCAATGCGGATACGATCACCTCGCCGGTTGAGGCCACCGATCCGGCAACCGCAGCATCCGCTTTACCGGTATCGAGCATCCAGCCGGCAGTAAAAAGCGGGTTCAAACTGATCTCCTGGATCTGCTCTTTGGTTGGATTTTTGTGGGCAAGCTTCTTTTCAAAATATCTGAACTTTTTTTCATCAAACACTGAGTTCCGGTACGGCTTAATTTCCACCGAATCGGGCAGTTCAACACCCTGCTCTTTAGCAAGGTTCTCTATTTTTTCCTTCTCCCCCAGCAGTATTGGCTTCGCAAGTCCCATACCGCTCAACATTGCAGCGGCTTTCAGCACACGAATATCCCTTTCCGCCTCTGGCAGAACCACACGTTTGTTCAGATTTGAGGCTTTTTGTCTGATCTCTTCGATTAAACTCATATTAAATCAACAATAGAATTGTAATTACAGTTAAAATGATCCCAACCCACTGAATCCTGGTCAGTTTATCCCCCCATTTTATGATACCGAGCAGCGTCCCACCAAGCACTGTCAATACATTTACACTACTGTAAACAATGGCTCCGTTCATCCGTTCCAGTGCTTCGATCAAAAATATGGCCGTGTAGAGGTTCGGAATTCCCACGGCAATTCCCATCACCCACTCCATTTTTTTACCCCCCCAGCTTCGCCTTGCGGTCATAATCACCAAACCGATCAGAAACGCAGACAGAAAAACGAACCCCATGAATTGTTCTTTATTCAGTAAGGTCGAAAACTCCTGCTCATATATTTTAAGTGACCCATCGCCCAAGCCTGTCCCGATAAACAGAAGAACCAGCAGCCAAGCTACGCTGAACGGCTCTCTCAACATTTTTCTCTTGTTTGGTAGAAGCAGAAAAAGGGTGATAAATACGAGTATCACCCCAGCCCACTGAACGGTGGAGAGAACCTCGAGGTACCACAAGGTAGAGAGTAAAACCGGAATGATGAGTGAGATCCGCATCGCCGCAACACTAATCCCAACTCCGTTGTGGTACACCGATTTGCTGTAGATGAAGAAGTTGGCAATAAATATCACCCCAACCACCACAGCCATCATTATGGCAACAAATCCCTCGCCAGTCTGGAGCTGAACAGCCCCGGTGAAACCCGAAGAGGAGAAAGCAATAGCGGTTGCGACCAGGTAGTTAATCGTTAAGACCCTAACTGTACTAAGATTGCGATTCTCTACAACTTTCAAAAAGTGAGCAATCAGTACGGAGGCGGCTGCACTTAAAATAATGTAGATCCATCCGGTGATCATCGTGCCAGATTGAGTGTCAGATTCCCAAACGCCTGAATCTCCTGAGGCGAGTCATGAAGTCTTCGCGAGGTGTAATCCACATTCCGATCCAGGTGGTTGACAAGATCAGACATTCTCGTTTTTCGCTGTTGAATTGCCTCTGCCCAATAATAGTTAAAGATCGTATGGCGCCGGTTGCCGTCAATAATACCGGTGTAGATGTTGGATCGCTGTCCCGGCTTGTTACTGAATAGAATTGCGGAGTTGGGCAACTCTCTCACAATCGTGTTCGCAGTTCGCTGAAGCAGTCCGCTCTCTCCGCTTCGTAAAAAACTCTCACCATCTTGTTGATCTCCGTTGATATAATCGAGGTCCACAAACAGAAAAAGTGCTCCAGGATTGATACGGGTAATTCTTTCAAAAAGAGTACTTAAAGAGATCTCATTTTCTCTGTGAGTTAAAAATATCTCTGATCTCCCGTTCACCGATTTTACAGTGGCTACACCGCTCAGGTAGATGTAGAGTGATCCTTCCCCATTCATACGATCCGCATTTCGCAAACCACCTATCGGATCTGCACCTGAAATTCGAGAGATCTGATTGTCTTGAAGCCTCAGCGTATTTTTCATGTACGCTTCAAACAGTTGATGATCTCTCTCCAAATATTGACGCGGCAGCAGATCGTTGTTGATCCCATTTGTTATGACCAGGCTGCGGTCGGAGGGATTGTTGGGTTTCAGTACCGGCATAGCGCGCTCCACGTCGATCTCACCAAAGGGAAGCTCCGCAAATTCAAACACAAGTGCCGGTCCCGATTCGGCTGTGCTCAGCCACTCAATCACACCGGCATCTCTGTCTATGTAATATTCATTCTCTTCATATCGGACTTTGAAAAATCTTTCATGCTCATTCTCCACAATTTCCAGAAAACTCCCCTGCCCTACTTCCGTTACGATGTTCACATCATCCTGTTCAGGGTTGCTGCGCAGGGATGCTACCAGGACTTCCACATTTAGATAAGGTGCTAAAAAACGGTTCACAGGGACTGCGAATCGGCTTGTCTGACCCTCAAACCCCAACTCTATCTCAATGACCGAATTTTCATCTAACTGACCGGTAAGATCATCACTGAAGGACCCAAGATTCAGTTCAAGTAATCCATCGTCAAGAGGCACGTCATCCTGACTAAACAGCAGACTGTCTCTCAGTGAAATCTTCAAATCAGCTACAAGTTCCTCCTCGGGCTGATATCGCACAGAATCCCTGAAAACCTCGGTTCCGCTCTGTCTCATCAATTTAGTCTCACCGGTGTAAATCGGTTCACCCGCAGGCTGCAAATTTGTAAATGACAATACGCCCATAAGACCTGCTGTTAAATTCAGCCCCAGCTGTTGCGCCGTGGATGGATTTGACAGAAGTATCCCGGAGTTTGCCGCTAACCCCGCAACGGTTGCCCCCGCCAGACCCAGCAGAACAAAGCCCCATTTCGGTTTGTATCTCTGTACGGTTCTCTCTACCCTGATCCGTTCCGGATACTCTCGGTCTTCGATGTTGTAAAGTGAAAATGTGGCGATGGGATTGTCAACGGTTGGCTCCTCTTCGAATACAAACGTAGTTTGCTTCAGCACAATTCGAGGTTCAGCTCTCTCATCAACGGCATGCTGTTCCGTCACTACCCACCGGGTTGTTGTACATGATGCTAAAAAAAGCACCGGCAGCAAGATGAACAGAACCTTCTTCATATAGATCTAAAACGTAATAACTGCTCCAAATGATAGGAGATGACGGAGTTTAAATTCCTCTTCAGTTCCCGGCTCCGACAACCAGAAAGGAATCTCATATTTCAGTACAAATCCTCGAGGTTTCCCAAGATAGTCAGGAATATTCAAAGAGAGTGAAAAACCGGCTCCGGCATCTGCAAAAAGTGTATCGGGTTCGTCATCGATTACCTGGAGGGATCGCCCCGCATCAAAGAAGAGATACGAGCGGAAGGAGAGAAAATCTCCGGCATAAGGAATTCGGTTGAATGCCACTCCAATCGGGTTATAATAGTCAAACTCTGCATTTACAGCAGCAATTGAGTTTAACAGAAACGGAACAACAAACTCGTCCGGATTATTACTGTAAAAACTATTTATGTCCTGCCAGGCATACCCTCTCAGGTTTGCCCCTCCCGAAATTTGAAAATTTCCGCTCTCCATCCATGGCTGCGGAATTGTACCTTTTGCCCGAGTCACACCGTTGAATATGGTTTCATGCGCCGGTGCCTTGCTTCGCGAAAAGAGATATTCCGGTGCGGTGTTCTCAGATGAGATCCCTGTAAAAAGCCGCACTTTAAAACCCCAATATTCATGAAGAGGAATATCCTGTCGAAACTCACCCCGGATTTGTACAAATGAATCATCCAGATATTGCACCATTGCAGCGGCGTTGAAGCGATACCACCCGAGTCCATTGTCATTTTTGACTTCAGCTGAGAGTGTTGATTTCAGCTTGGTCCGATCGCTCCAGAGGTTTGGAAAGGCTGTGTACTCCAAATCAAATCTCCTCTCCAAAGAGTTAAAAAAATGCACTTCTCTATATCTCCTCTCATCAAACCCCTCCTGCCACCGTTTATTCAAGGCAATGCCGTGACGGTAATATCCGGTTCGAATGGAGCTGATCAGCTGATAGTTTGCCTCACTGCCAAAATCGGACCAGCGGTCTATTGGGTTTATATAGGAGAGATAATAAGAAACAGGCAGATCGGGAAACCAGGTGCTAAGCCAGACCCCTCCGTCTAATCGGTGAGGTCCATCTTCAAACGTACCGGGAACCTGTCCCTTCAGCCGAACTCCCACCCGAATGCCGTCAACATCGTTGTACCAAAGATCGGGAGCGGGAATCAGCTCGTAGCTTCGGCTCTGACCGATGGAATCAGCCGGGATCAGAAAAAATGTAAATAGAACTGCAATTAAGACGAAGGAATTGAGACGTGCCAATCTTTCAATATTTTATTTTCTGTTATCAATCTGTGGGCCAATCCAAGCAGCCTCTGCTGTTCCGGCCAAGTAACCTGCTCTGTTGCCTCCTTTAACGTAAACCACCTGTACTCGGTATGTTCATCATCCAGATTTGGCAAAGAATCCGGCTGAAGCTCCGCGGCAAATGCGGGGATTTGATGAACGGTGTCACTATTGTGCTCATAAAACGTATTGACCGATGGCAATGTCCAGAACGTTACCGGCGTCAGGCCGGTCTCCTCTTTCAGCTCACGAAGTGCGCCCTGCCAATATGTTTCTTCGGGATGAACCTTGCCGCCTATCATTCTCCACTGCCCTTCATAGATTTTTCCCTTCGCACGTTTAAAGAGCAGAAACTCAACACCTCCGTTTATAATCCGGTAAGCGTAGAGATCAATCAGTCTTTTTTTAGACATAATTCACCCAACTTGTTCCTTAAAATACTTCATGGTTTTCATCAAACCTTCCCTGCGGCTCACTTTCGGTTCCCAATCCAGCACCTTAAGAACTTTACTGACATCGGGCTGCCGGACTTGAGGGTCATCTTCCGGAAGCTCTTTAAAAACAATTTTACTGTTGCTTCCGGTGATATCAATAATCTCTTTTGCAAAGTCCAGAATCGTAATCTCCTCCGGATTACCAATATTTACCGGGTAGACTTCATCACTCATCGCCAGCCGATAAATTCCCTCAACCAGGTCGTCCACGTAGGTGAATGAGCGCGTTTGTGAACCATCCCCAAAAACGGTAATCGGCTCCCCCTGCAGGGCCTGGCGAAAAAACGTCGGCAGTGCGCGTCCGTCACGCAACCTCATACGAGAACCATACGTATTAAAAATTCGCACAATTCCCGTATCAATTCCGTGGAACCGGTGATAGGCCATCGTCATCGCTTCAGCAAAACGTTTGGCTTCATCATACACTCCACGGGTTCCCACAGGGTTCACGTTGCCCCAGTAGTCTTCATTCTGAGGGTGAATTTTCGGATCTCCGTATACTTCACTGGTGGATGCAAGCAGGAATTTTGCATTTTTAGCTTTCGCCAGACCAAGAGCCTTATGTGTCCCGAGTGACCCGACTTTCAGCGTTTGGATCGGCATCTCGAGATAGTCGATGGGTGATGCCGGTGATGCAAAGTGCAGAATCAGGTCCAAATCGCCCTCCACTACAATGTAGTTAGTTACATCATGTTTGATGAACGAGAAGCGATCTTCTCCGATCAGGTGTGCAATGTTAGACTTTGCACCGGTCAGGAGGTTATCCATACAGATCACATCCCAGCCTTCATTGAAAAACCGGTCGCACAGGTGAGAGCCCAAAAATCCTGCACCGCCGGTTATGAGAACACGTTTACTCAATGGTTTGAGTTTTTATACAATTAAAAAAAAGAGTGTATCCGATTTTATCCAGATACACTCGGTATTAAATACTATGTGTTGACGCTTGGCCGTCCCACGCTAATGTAGGTAAGGCCGGCTGCTTTTGCCCTCTCCAGATCGTAAAGGTTTCGTCCGTCAAAAATCACCGGCTCCTTCATCATCTTGGAGAAGTTCTCCAGATCCGGACGGCGAAACTCGTTCCACTCGGTGCAGATCACCAGGGCGTCAACACCATCCAGAACGGCATCGCGATCACTGGCGAACTCTATGTTATTCAGTGCATCCTCTGTGGCCGCCTCCTTAAAGGTTTCGATCGCTTCCGGATCGTACGCCTTCATCTTCACTCCCAGCTTACCAAGTGCATCGGTAATGTAGAGTGAGGGTGCTTCGCGAATGTCATCGGTTTCCGGCTTGAACGACAAACCCCACACGCCTACGGTTTTCCCTTTTAGAGAGTCACCGTAGTGCTTCTTCATCTTTTCCACGATGGAGACCTTTTGGGATTCGTTGACCTTCATCACCGAATCCAGAATCTTAAAGTCATATCCATGCTCTCCGGCCGTATGGTGAATCGCCTGAACATCTTTCGGAAAACAACTTCCGCCATACCCGATTCCGGCAAACAGGAATCGCTTACCGATACGTGAGTCCGTACCAATTCCGCGGCGAACATTATCCACGTTGGCCCCTACGCGCTCGCAAATATTGGCAATTTCGTTCATAAAGGTGATTTTAGTGGCCAGCATGGCGTTGGCGGCATACTTGGTCAGCTCACTGCTGCGCTCGTCCATAATGATAATCGGGTTCCCGCTGCGCACAAACGGCTCATAGAGGGTTTTCATCATATCGGCCGCTTTCTCGCTGCTCGTTCCCACAACTACGCGCTCGGGATACATAAAGTCTTCCACAGCGGCTCCCTCTCTCAAAAACTCAGGGTTTGAGACTACGTCAAACTCGGCATCGGTTTTGGCCGCGATCTTCTCACGAACCTTATCAGCTGTTCCCACCGGAACCGTGCTTTTGTTTACGATCACTTTGTAGCCGGGGTACTTGTTGAACAGGTCCCCCAGATCTTCAGCCACATTCAGCACAAAGCTCAGGTCGGCCTGGCCATCGGCGCCCGGAGGCGTTGGCAGGCATAGAAAAATGATGTCGCTTTTCTGAAAGGCATCTTCCAGGTCGGTGGTAAAAGAGAGTCGTTTTTCGCGGATCGACCGGTCAAAAACACGGTTCAGGCCCGGCTCATAGATCGGTACTTCGCCGTTTCGCATTCTCTCCACTTTCTTCTCGTCGATGTCCACGCAGATCACATCGTTGCCGCTGTCGGCAAAGCAGGTTCCCGAGACCAGCCCTACATACCCGGTTCCAATTACTCCTACTTTCATATTATAGTCGCTCTATTTTTTTTATTTCCAGTTCCAGTGTACCGGCCGGTACGTCGATTTCAACAACGTCTCCAACCTCTTTACCGAGAATTCCCTGACCAATCGGTGAATCAACGGAAATTTTACCGGCTTTAAAGTCCGCTTCGTCCTTCGAAACAAGCGTGTACTTCATCTCCTTATTCGTCTTCTTGTTCAGAATAGTGACGGTTGAGAGCAGGTACGCTTTGGTGTCGTCGATATCTTTATCATCAATAATGCTTGATGTGGCAAGAGTGTTCTCCAGCTCGGCGATTCGTTTCTCCAGCATTCCCTGCGCCTCTTTTGCTGCATCGTACTCCGCATTCTCACTCAGGTCACCCTTGGCTCTCGCTTCTGCAATCTCCTCTGCAATCTCTTTTCGGCCGCGGGTTTTCAAATCTCTTAGTTCTTTATCAAGCTTCTCGTATCCTTCCTGGGACAGATAATTTTTCTTCATACTTACATTTACATCGGTTTAACTTAGTTAAAACAGAAATAGCAGTATTTCTACTGCTATCCATCGAACAATTTTTTCGGTAATTATTTAGACATGTAAAAATAGGATGTTCCGCACTGTTTTCCCAACGGCAATTTGTACTGTGACTGATGCCAGCTCAAGGATATTCCCAATAAATCGTTGCATCATTTTTTTAGATTGATCAATTTTTTATTGTTCTTGCATGCTTTCGTATAATTTTAATCACTGTTAATTAGTAATTCATGAAGTGGACAAAGTGGAAAAGCAGAAGAACAATACCTCAAATTAAACAACCAGGGGTTTACTACATTGCACTGTCTGATCAAGATATTTCGGGGCAACCATTTCGTTTCATCGAAGAGATCATTTATGTAGGGGTTTCTATATCCAAAAAGGGAGTACTCGGAAGACTGTACCAATTCAAAAAAGCAATGGAAGGAATAAATGGTGTCCATGGTGGTGCTGAACGCGTTAGATTTAAACACACAGAGGTACGGGATTTCTTCAGCAGGGTTTACATCTGTGTAAATTCCTTTCCGTTAACCGAGAATGACCATGTTTTTAACTGGAAACAGAAAGGGGAATGTCTGAAAGAGGAGTATGTGAGCATTGCAATGTACCTGGATCATTTTGGAAGGCTTCCAGAATTTAATGATCAAAAGCGATCTAAGAAGAAATAAGTTTGATATATTCTTATTCTAACAAGCCCTACTGGATTTTAAAAAGAAGATCCACGTTCAAATTGTTACCTCGATCAAATTGACGAATGATCTAAAACTAATATCTCCTATCATACAACACATTCTACAGTAGGCATCCCTTCCAGTTTATCTGCTTTTTTTATTTTTTCGAGAGAGCGATATAATATAAATGCAAAAGCATAGAAAAGGTCCATCCTTAACACTTAGAAGTGAGAATCGTTTTCAAGATTCTAAAATCGAACTCACCATATTTTAGAAGACGTTTCATGAAATTGATAAATGTCAATGGAACCCAGCGCAAGTGTAATTAGTTTAATATTAAACTAAACAGACAGTATTAAATCTTTAAATTATGAAAACCAACAAAAAAGGAATCCACCACATTACAGCAATTTCCGGCGATGCCCAGCGGAATGCTGAATTCTATGTTAAAAAGCTGGGAATGCGGCTTGTTAAAAAATCCGTCAATCAGGATGATCCCGGCACCTATCACCTCTTTTATGGAAATGCGAATGGCTCACCGGGATCCGGTCTAACCTTTTTTCCCTGGCAGATGGCCATTCAGGGTAAACCCGGTTTGGGTGAAGCTGTAACGGTAGCCTTAGCCGTTCCATCCGGCTCAATTGATTATTGGGCTGAGCATTTTGGCGAAGAGGGAATCGATTTTGACGGGCCGTATGACCGTTTCGGTCAACAGGCGATCGGGTTCAAAGATCCGGACCTGATGGGGCTTGAGCTTGTATTTGATGAACAGGTTGATTCACTGCCCGGTTGGGAAAAAGGATCTGTGCCTGCCGAGTATGGCATCCGGGGATTTCGCGGAACTACACTCCTTTTGAGTGAACATGAATCAACAGCACAAGTGTTAACAAACCTGTTTGGATTTGAGGAAACCGCCCGGGAAGAGAATCGATGGCATTACACAACGGATGCCCCAATCGGCGGTTCAGTCATTATCGAAGAAGGAGAACACAAACCATCGTCAAACGGACGAGGCATCGTTCACCATGTTGCCTTTCGGGCTTCTGATGATGACGAACTAAAAGAGCTGCGCCAAAAAATCATCGATATGGGACTTCATCCCTCAGATGTCATCGACCGGCACTGGTTCCACTCGGTCTATTTTCGGTCTCCGGGCGGTGTCTTGTTCGAAATTGCTACGGACGGACCGGGCTATGATGTGGATGAAGAACCCGATAAACTTGGGCAGAAACTAATCCTTCCCCCTTGGTTGGAATCAAAGCGGGAAAAGATCGAAAAGCGATTGCCTGAAATTCGGGTTTAATCTACAAATTTCTAGTCAACGTAAGACCCCCAAAATTTTAGAATCTTTGGGGGGTTACTCAATATTTAAGTTGTTGCACTACAAAATGGATAGCCTCTCAAAACATATCATTCAACCTCTCCTAAATGACGGCCCTCTTTCCGTTCTCTTTTTAAAAGATGATGACATCATGCTCAGGGTGATCAAAAAATCAAACAATATGGATCTAAAAGTGGGATCCATGCAGCACATAAAACATCATATACAGAGTGAACCTGCAACTGCGATTGAACTTGAAGCTGCCATAGCAAGCATCGAAGATGAATTGGAGCCGGTAATCCCGTCATTGCCGGCTCACCGTACTCTGGTCACATCCGAACTATTGTTCCAAAAAATTGCCGGAATTGCATCAGATAAGGATGTATCAAACTTTAAAGTTGATGATGTTGAGCGTCTTTTTAATTGCCTTGCTGATGTAGCATACGGCACACCTGCTAAGTTACTCGGAATTCCGGAAAATCGAGAATTCGCCGCAGGTTTGCTTTTCCTGCGTGAGCTTATGCATCATGCCAATTTCTCAACTATAACCCTACTGAACTCTACTTCGTAAATACTGAATAGTTTAAACAATATTTGTTTGACTTCATTCGACGCGCCGTAGTGTAGACCATCCTACTCCGTTCTGAAATTGTAACCACAGTTCAGGTATTTTTATTTATTTTATATAAAATTACTCCATTAAAAACCTGAATCAATATGTATGAGCAGCTCCGAAGCAGCATCAACGAAATCGTTTCTCTGACGGATGAGGAGTGGGAAATGTGCAAAAACAATTTCCGCCCAAAAAGGATGCTCAAACGGCAATTTCTACTGCAAGAGGGAGATGTTTGCAGAGAGTTGGCTTTTGTTGAGAAAGGTTCTCTTTATTCATACACCGTGGATTCATCAGGTAACAAACATGTCATTCGTTTTGCATTCACCGGTTGGTGGTTGGCAAACCTGCATAGTTTCTTTACAGCAAAACCAACCCGGTTAAATATTGAGATTTTGGAAGACAGTGAACTTCTTATGCTCGACAGGGAAAATCATGAAAAGCTTCTGAAAGAAATCCCCTCCTACGAACGCTATCACCGGGTTATACTTCAGAATGCATATGCAGCTCTTCAGCAGCGTGTGGAAAATGCATTGGGACTCACCGCAGAAGAGAAATATGCCCGCCTGATTAAACAAAATCCAGAATTCATGAACCGGGTGCCATTAAATTTAGTGGCTTCTTATTTGGGGATGAGCCCTGAAACACTGAGCTGGGTACGCGGAAATTTCAGTGGTTGAGTTACTGCTTCTCAAATCCTGTTCTTGACATATATCAAGAGATTTTCTTATCGTATATCAATGGAAAGAAAGTAGTGATGAGGTAAGTTTGTAGTACAAAATGGAACTGCAAACAGAACAATCACTATGCCTATTACTAAACAAACGATTGCAATTATAGGTGCCGGAGGAGATTTGGGTTCTGCTCTTGCAAAGGGAATTATATCAGGAAATTATCGACTGCTGCTATTTGGTACGAAATTAGACTCTTTAGCAGAGACGATCTATACGGAGCACCCGAAAGCAGAAGTAAAGATCATGGACTGTGCATATGAATGTAGCTGGGAAGCTGACATCATTATTCTGGATATCCCAAAGGCCAATGAAAAGGAGATTGCTGAAAAAATACACAATGTAGCTATTCAAAAAATCGTAATGCATATTGACGGCAATGTTGACGAAGATAGCCCAATCGTATCCGACAGATTACAAAGTCGTCTTCCCTATTCCAAAATCGTGACGGTATTAAAACAAGGGTTAATGCCACGGGTTATTATTTCCGGTGATGATCAGGATGCCCTGCATAATATCTCAGAGCTTTTGAAAACAGCCGGTTTCAAGGTCTCTCAGACTCTTAAACCAACTAGAACCGGCACATATTAACCATTAAAATTGTTAGGAATGCAGATAACAACCTGAATACAAAGACTGCTTTCAAACTGAATATTCAACATATAAAGATTTAAAATTGCTATGATACTCATTACTGGAGCCAACGGACATTTAGGAACTCAAACCATTGATTTATTACTAGACAAAAAACCCGATGCCGAAATTGCAGGACTTGTCCGAAGCGAAGAAAAAGGTGCCGAACTAAAACAAAAAGGTGTGGAAATCAGGGTCGGTGATTATACCGATTACTCATCCATTGAAAAAGCCGTTCAGGGAATTGAAACACTGTTGTTAATTTCTTCCAGCTCACTGGAAGGACGGATAGGGCAGCACAAAAACGTCATAGAGGCTGCAAAGAAAGCGGATGTAAAGCAGATTTTTTATACGAGCATTGTTCAAGCGGATAAAGAGTTGAGTCCGCTTTCGCCGGATCATGCCGAAACTGAAAAGCTCATTCAGGAATCCGGTATTCCCTATACCATTTACCGCAACACCTTTTATATGGAATTTCTGCCGCTATTCCTAGGCAATGCAATGGAAACCGGACAGTGGGCTTTTCCATCAGATGGCAAAGCCATCAACCTGGCACTGCGTTCAGAAATGGGCGAAGCATTAGCAAACGGACTGAAAAATTCCGGAAAACATAAAAACAGCATCTATGAAATTACATCAGGCAAAGCCTACACCCTTGATGAGATTGCTGGCTTGCTAAGTGAATCTTCCGGCAAGGAAATCACCTATACTGATGTCCCTATTTCAGAATTTGAAAAAACTCTGCAAGAAATCGGTTTACCTGAAGATCAAATTGCCATGAGTGTGATGACCGCCGAGACATTCGTCAACGGAGCACTCGATTTCACTTTTGATGATATGGAGAAGCTGCTTGGACGCAAACCTACCGGACTTGATACATTCATCAAAAACTTCGTGAACCCATAATTTTCTTTCTTTAAAAAAAACAGATCATGAATGAGAACTATACAGCACCACCAAAAACATCGATTGGGCACGTCCATTTGAAAGTATCGGTCCTGAATCGTGCACTTGAATTTTATCGCGACCTACTGGGATTTGATCTGACTACCATGTACGGCGATCAGGCTGCATTTCTATCGGCAGGCGGTTATCACCATCATATTGGTTTGAATACCTGGCACAGTAAAGGAGGTCGGCCCTGACCGCGAAATAGTGCCGGTTTATATCACACTGCTTTTTTGTATCCCACTCGGAAAGATCTGGCCATCATTCTAAAGCGATTAATCGATGAGGGCTACCCTATCAGCGGTGCCAGTGACCACGGAGTTTCGGAAGCCATTTATCTTAACGATCCGGATGGCAATGGAGTAGAACTTTACCGTGATCGACCCAGACAAGAATGGGAATATACCGTCGATGGTTCCGTAAAGATGGTTACCGAGCCGCTGGATCTGGAAGGATTGCTGCAGGAATTGGAGGATGAAAAATGATTCATATCTCCAAGGCGAATACGCGCAGAAAAGTAAGCCGCGGGCCTTTTACATCACGATTTTTACCCTTAGGCCGATTGCTTCCCGAATGGAACGACCACGGTCTTGCCCAGATCGGACGGCTGGAACATGCCACACTTGAAGCCGGTGCCCTGGTGCCGATGCATATGCATCAAAACGAGGAGATTTTATCGTACTTGCGGAAAGGAACCATGCTTCACAAAGACAGTGATGAAAATGATCTGGGTATCCACAACAAGTACTTCATGCTGATGAATGCCGGAAGTGGAATATACCACGAAGAAGGAGTTCGCGAAGGCGGTGAAACCGTGGAAATGCTGTAAATTTTCATCCGCCCCCAAGCAGACGGCTTGAAACCCATGATTCAGTTTCACGAACCGGACCAAACCTATAGCCTGAACCAATGGCGATTGCTTGCCGGCTCTGAACGCTCGGAGGCCCCGATGAAATTCAGAAGTGAAGTACTCTTTTATGATGTGCGGCTTGAAAAAGAAAACTCCCTGCAATCGCCAAACCTAAACGGCAAAACCGGTCTTTTATATGTATTCAGCGGAAATATCAAAATTGAAAACAGTGACGAAATTGTTAAAAAGGGAGATTCAGTCGTAATCAAAGATGAGCAATTGGATCTAATCAGCAGGGAAGATTCCGACCTGGTCTTTTTTGTACTGGATGAAAATGCACCTTTCAGCCGTAATGGGTTATTTGCGAAGTAATAATTGATTCTCATAAACGAATGGAAAAAGCCTGAAACTAGAAACTTCAGGTTTTTTATTGAGATATATCAAGAGTTTTTCTTAGCAGATGTCAAGGAGAATAGCGGCCACTCTTCTTAGTTTAATGTTAAATAATTGCATAAATATTTAACATTAAGTGAAGAGGTAGATTATGGAAAATGAAAAATCCCGATCAAAAAATAGCAAGGTTATATGATTATATCATTGTAGGCGCCGGATCGGCCGGTGCAATTGTTGCTGCCCGGCTTTCAGAAGACCCTGACAAAGAAGTTTTATTGCTTGAAGCCGGTCCGGAGGATAACAGTTACTGGTCCAAAATTCCGCTGGGTTTTGCCAAGATACTTTTCAACGAAAAGTATATGCGGTGGAACCATCAAACAGAAAACGAACCCGGTTTAAAGAATAATACGTATCCGTTACCACATGGAAAACTGCTTGGTGGATCTAGTGCAATTAACGGACTCGTGCATGTTCGCGGATCATCATTCGACTACAATACTTGGGAAAAAGAAGGTGCAGATGGATGGGGTTATCGCGATGTACTGCCCTATTTTAAAAAAAGTGAACGTGATCATCGCGGTGAAGATGAATATCACGGAGGTGACGGCCCGATTGGAGTGGAACTTGCACGATGGAAGAATCCATTGGCAGATGCGTATATTGATACAGCCGTAACCACTCTGAATATTCCCAGGAATAACGACTTTAATCGCCCCAACATTGAAGGAGCTGGCTACTGGGATTTAGCAACCTGGAAAGGACGCCGTTCATCCACATCAGCTGGATATATCAAACCAAATCGCAAGCATCCAAATTTCACAATTCTTACGGAAGCGTATGTCACAAAGGTTGATTTTGAAGGAAAAACGGCTGTAGGTGTCAGCTATGAACGTGATGGCGAACTGTATCATGCACAAGCAAAACGTGAGGTGATTTTGAGTGCAGGTGCTCTTCAAACACCGCAGCTGCTCAGTTATCAGGTATCGGTCCTGCAGATCTTTTAAAGGAGAATGGAATAGAGATAGTGCACGAACTAAAGGGTGTTGGTGAAAACCTGATTGATCACATGCAGGTAGACCGCAAATACACAACATCCAGTAAATACACCTTAAACAAACAAGTGGGAACCATGTTTCAGCAAATGTTGGCCCGGATCAATTATTATCTCGGCCCGCGTAACGGGCCGCTAACGATTGGCGCATCCCTTGCCGGCGCGTATGTAAAAACCCGGCCGGATGTGGAAGCCCCAGCCCTGCACCTTCACTTTCTTCCATTTATGCCAGGAGACAAAGGCTGGGATCTTGCAAAATTCTCGGGATTCCGGTTGGGAATGTACCAAAACCGACCGGAAAGTCGTGGCAGAGTGCGAATTACTTCTTCGGATCCAAAAGCAAGTCCCTCAATTCTTTTTAACCATCTAAGTGAAGAGGAAGATGTCCGCACCATCTTAGAGGGCATGAAAATTGCCAAGCGAATTGCGGATGCGATGCCGCAGGAATTAATGGTTGAAGAGATTGAACCAGGGCCTGCCGGAAATAGTGATGAAGGGTTGCTTGATTATATACGGACAAATGGGAACACAGGCTTCCATTACAGCGGAACAGCCCGTATAGGCAAAGATGATTTGGCCGTGGTTGATCCACAGTTGCGTGTTCGTGGCATAAATAACCTTCGGGTGATTGATGCTTCGGTGATGCCAACCATACCATCCGGAAATATCAATGCTGCTGTTCTAATGATCGGTGAAAAAGGAGCTGATCTCGTGAAAGAGGGATAGATTTCTAAAACCATGAAGTTAAGCCTGTGATAATCTCACGGGCTTTTCTATTCCGAATTTTTTATAAGCTGGTCGATGATGGCTGCCTTTGCCCGATCCACATACATGCCGTAGGAAACGATCAACAATCCTTTAACTCCTGATTCAGTTGTGATGGCATGTACGCTAGATTCACTTCCCGGATCTGTTCCCTGGTCAAAAAAATGAGACTCGACGATTGTCAGTTCATCAGGGTTAAATTCTGTTTCTAATGAATTGCATTTAATACAATCTTCTTCTAACCCAAAAACATGAGTATAGCCCTGTTCCTTAAGTGATTCAACCGCATCTGCAAGGTCTGTGTACATGATGTTTACCTCTCAATATTTTAATCTTATTTACATATTTGTGTCTGATGAACAATATAATCTTTCCAGATATACTTGCTCTTTAATATAAATAGGGATATGATTGGATAAGAGAAACTCATCTGAAGCAATTTTTTTGTAAAAAAATGGAACTTTCCAGGGTTCAAATATCAATTCTGATTGGTTGTTTCATACTATTGATCACCAATCTCATCTCGTTTAAGAAATTAAATATTAGATATGGGATAGGTATGATAAAAAGATTTCTCGGAGAGATTGTAACCTACCTCATTTTTACCGTACCCGGTAAACAAATCTAATTGGGTACGGTTCCTGCTTATCAGTTGGAAAGGATATTATGCACTAATTTTTGCTGATAATTTGAAGTGAATATCAGTTCCATTCATATTCAATACCAGCTTTTCCACAATACTGATTCCTTTTATTTGCCATTTCTGAAAGTAGAAGTGCAAATCTTATGGAGGTTAATCAGTTTAAAAGCTCTGTACAGCAGTTTAAAAATTAGAAATGTGCTGAATAATTCAAACTCAGCATCCACAGTTTTCAATTTGAAAACACTTCGAACTTAAAATGTAAAATAAATAGTAAGATAATTTGCCAAGAAACACTTATTGGTTTTACCAGCTCAATGAATTTGGCTTGTATACATATAAATGAGAAGAGTACTGATGAGGTTATTCACTTGGGAGATAAAAACCCAAACAAACCACCAAAGAAAAAACAAAAAAAGAAGAAGAAAGCTGTAGAAGACTCTCCAGTTAAGAAAAAGTGGAAAAAGTCTAGGAAAGAGAATGCCGCTTAAAATTAGATGAACATGTTAGAGGCTAATCACTGAAAAGTGATAATACAATTGTAATCCATCTCATTGATTTGGGATGGATTACTTTTAATTAATGACAAATAATAGAAATCTTTTTGAAGTATTCATGTATTGAATCTGAAAAAATGAATATATCTCACACTGTTTACGAAATTAAATAAAGGACTAATGATTATGAATACACTATTCTGAACAATCATGTTAATTCTATTACGTGCTCGGACCTTGACTCCAGCGATGAAATTAAAAAATACATCTAAGGCTGGATTTAAGACATTGAGTCTCAAGTCCATAAAAAATCAACTCCACAAATTAAAAGATCAAAATAATGGCAACAAGCAATTTCAATTTGCAAGGATAAGAATTCATCTGATTTTTGATTCAGGTTTAATCAAAATCAGAAATACCGGACAAGCTGATGCAAATAATGTCAATATTATTTTAGACGGAATTCAAGTAGACAACTATCCGGGAATTTTAATGAAAGAGAATCACTATAAAATTTCTGCTAAAGAAACATTAGTTATTCAAGCTTGTGTAGGTACTGAAGTATTTCCTTCTGAATTCATTGAAATCACTTGGAATGATCTAAAAGCAGATGAGAATTTTTACCGAATCTCTTTATACAATTAAATCTGTGGGATTGAAAAAACAACATTCCTTTGATCCAAAAGCTTTAAACCAAAAATTAATATTAAACATACTTATAGCCATGAATCCTATACTTTTAACAAAACTTGATCACACAAGAATAACGAAAGCCCTTAATTCAGCACTGGATAAGAGAACAGTTTTTCAAAATGATGCCGATGGTATACTTAATGAAATTAATTCGGCACTGCTTGTTGAATCCTATGAAATTCCACCCGACATAGTGACAATGAATTCGATTGTAAAGCTCAAGTTTATGAATCAGAATAAAGAGACCGAAATTCAGATTGTGTATCCGGATGAAGCTGATTCAGCTAAGAATAAAATTTCAATATTTTCACCGATTGCAACCGCGTTGATTGGTTATAGAGTTGGTGATGAAATCGAATGGTTTGTACCGGCAGGTTTAACAAAAATGAAAATTATGAAAATTATTTATCAGCCCGAAATGGCGGGAGAATATCAATTGTAAATTGAATGGATTGTAATACTGATCTGAAAATGAGGGAAAAATTACATCAACCTTGAGAAAAATCAAGACGTTTCCTTAACAAATGTCAATGGCAAATAATGACTGTTTTTATAGATTGAAGTAGAAAAACGAAAACTATAGGAACTATTAAAACAACGGAGATTGAATATGATAACCACTGAAGAAAGAGTAAAAGAGGAAGTAAATATTGGAATAAGTACCGTGAACCGGGGAGCGATTGCAAATGAACTGTCCAGAGTTTTGGCCGATAGTTATGTGTTGTATTTGAAAACACACAACTATCACTGGAATGTTACCGGTAAATTTTTTCATTCACTGCATGAGCAGTTTGAAGAGCAGTATTCTGAATTGGCCGAAGCAGTAGATGTAATAGCAGAAAGAATTCGGGCACTTGGTTTCAGAGCTCCCGGAACATTTAAAGAATACCGTGAGCTGACATCCATTGAAGAAGATGCAGATCAGCCCGATGCTATGGAAATGGTTCGGCGTTTGGTTGTTGGCAACGAACAAGTGTTACGAACCGCTCGTGAAGCTTTAAAACCTGCACAAAAAGGTGAAGATGAAGCCACAATAGACCTGCTGACACAGCGGTTGAATACCCACTCAAAAACAGCCTGGATGCTGCGAAGTCATCTGGAATAGGTTGTTTGATAATTTATGATTCATATAAGAAAGCCTGTGAGACAATTCCTCGCAGGCTTTTTTTAGTTGGGCTTCGTACTCTGAATATTAAAGAGTTTATTATCTGATCAAGATATATTGTTGATGATTTTTTAATACCTTCACTGCTCAATAGGTAAGCAACTTGAATCACACGATCACTCTTCCGTTTTGAAAAAGCTCACAACCAAAGAGATTTTACAGCAAAACCTTCAGCGAACACCCCCACTCAAGGATCACTTCATCCTCTGGCTCCACGACATCCGCAGCCTTCACAATGTAGGTGCCACATTTCGCTCGGCAGATGCTTTTGGGATTAAGGAGCTCTGGCTTTCGGGATTTACCCCCACCCCGCCCCGGCCTGAAATTACCAAAACCGCCATCGGTGCCGAAGAGAATGTAGCGTGGAAGCAAATTGAATCACCGACTGATGCTGCTGTATCAATAAAATCTGAGGGCTATCAAATTATCGGCCTGGAGCAGACAACCACCAGCACACTTCTTCACGAATACAAACTTCCTTCAAAGAAAATCTGTCTGGTTTTGGGTAATGAAGTCACCGGCATTGGAGATGATTTAATCCCACACCTGGACGCAAGTGTGGAGATCCCTCAATTCGGGATGAAACACTCTCTGAATGTCTCGGTTGCCGGCGGTGTAGCGCTCTATGCGTTTTTTGAAAAGTTTGAAGAGTTCAATGGAAACTGAGCTTATGAATAGTCATACTGCTGCCAACGTCCAAAACGCCGGGTGAGCTAAACCTTGCAGCACCTACCGGATCTGCAAGCGTTTTGTCCTTAGACCTGAAAGTCGCCAACTGCAAACCTACACCCGTCATTTCCAGCCCAGTCGAGAAGCATCTCCCGAATAACCGAGGTCAGAAAAACGCAGTCATATTCAGTGAGATTTCACTTCAATATTTTTCCTTCACCCGACAGTATC
>NZ_MDWE01000044.1 GCF_001715195.1 Rhodohalobacter halophilus | reverse complement strand
CTTGCGTTTCATAGAGCTACCGGTCCCACGGATCTGGTTTTTTCAAGTAAAAATCCGGCCCTGCTGAGGTTCCATCCAATGCAGGCAAAGACAAATCGCAGCCGGTTTCGAGTCTCGTTTTTGGCTCGCATGGCAACCAGGTTCGCCTTGGTTTTCATCCACGCAAATGGATGCTCCACAGCTGCCCGAACGCTGTTTAACTTGCGGTTTCGTTTTTTCTGAGAACCTGACAGCGGCTGATTGCGTTTGGCCTTGTCCAGTACCCCGTAGTACCAGCCGTAGTGTCGTGCCGAATACTTGTGGTGGCCGTCCACATAGGCTTTATCGCCAAATAAGGCTTTCTCGTCGTAACTGATCAGCTTTTCGGTTTCCCTGCTGTCGTGTACACTGGCCGGGGTGAAGGTAACCTTGCGAATGAGTTTGGACTCAATGTCCACACCGATATGGCCTTTGTAACCAAAATAGTAGGTGCCGCCTTTCTTGGTGGAGTCCGCATCGGTGTCGATCTGTGGGGAAGGTTCCTCAGCCAGCTCCTGGCGTTTTTTATCTGATAGTGGGCGCCCGGAAGAGGGAAGAATTGAAGCGTCGACAATGGTGCCTTTCTTCACCATCAGGCCTTTGGCTTCCAGCTGCTGGGTAATCAGCTCAAAGATACGCTCGTCCAGATCGTGGCGGGCAAGATCTTCTTTAAAACGCCAGAAGGTGGTAAAGTCGGGAATCTCCTGATCCAGGTTGAGGCCCACGAATCGTTGGAAACTCAGCCGGTCGATCAGCTGATCTTCCAACTGGGGATCGCTCAGGCTGAACAGCGACTGCAAGAAGGTGGCTTTAATCATCCACAGTGGATTCTTTCGAGGACGGCCACCCGTCTTCTTATCCGTTCTATCAATGATCGAAATTTCCCGGACCAGTGGCTGCCAGTCAATGATCCCGTCGAGTTTGTGCAGGTGCTTGGAAAGCTTGCTGATTTTGCGTCTGCTGGAAAGAAGTCCGTCGCCAAAGCTTAGTTGATTGCCGTCAGCCATGAAAAGATCTGAGATTTGATGCAGATTTATGTTTAACCAAAAATAACTGAATCCAATAAAAAACTCACGAACTCAGGGGGTTTTGCAAAGCCTTC
>NZ_MDWE01000043.1 GCF_001715195.1 Rhodohalobacter halophilus | reverse complement strand
TTAAACTAAATTCAACCGGTGATTGGGTTTCGATGTTAAATTCATGTTTGGAAAGAAATATCAATAGTTTATCTAATATTCAGATTGTTGAAGATACTCCTTCCTACATAATTCAAAACTCAAGTGCTGAATCCGGTAGTAATTTTGTTGCTAATTATACTATAGGAAGTGTAGTCACTCCTACTTCATTAGGTCCTTTATTCTATCATTCTTAAGAATGATGAGGATTTCGAGTTCAATGAAGGAAGCATAATTTATAAGTTGATGGAACTGGAAAGAGAGAAATTCTTATTTAACCTTTTTGGTGGTTACCCATCAGTAGTTCTAAATAGCTATATAGTGTCTTCTTACATTGAAAATATACCTGATGTATGTAGGGAAATAGTCCAAATGGTTGAAGAAACTATACTTCCGATAGATGAACAGTTAGAACAAATTCGAGAGCAATTGGATAATAATAAAGACGGGGGGTGATAGCCTTCCTTTTTGGAGAATTCTTCTAAGAGAATTATGCCCTGCCACCACGCAGTCACTCATCATTACTACATTGTTCGCATTGCTTTTACACAATCGAAATTGTAAGATAGGGCAACTTTAAAAATGGGATGTCAGAAATAATAATGTATTCATCATGCTAACAGGCGAGATTAAAAACAAAGTCGATAAAATCTGGGAAACACTGTGGTCCGCCGGAATTGCCAATCCGCTGACCGTCATTGAACAGCTGACCTACCTCCTATTCATCAAAGGGCTGGATGACGAGCAGACTCGAAAGGAGAAAAAAGCTCAACGCACCGGAAAGCCGATCGAAGACCCAACGTTTTCGGAGGCTCAGGATCATTTGCGGTGGAAGAATTTGAAACAGCTTGATCCGGAGGTGATGTTTGATACGATTCGGGATGAGGTGTTTCCGTTTATCAAAGAGCTTGGTGGCCAGAACGGGAGTACGTACCGCAAGCATATGGAAGGGGCGATGTTTTTGTTTCCCAAGCCTTCTACCCTGGCGAGGGTGGTGGAACTGATGGATCAGCTGGAGATGAAGGATCGCGATACTAAGGGCGATATGTATGAGTATATGTTGTCTAAACTTAGCGTGGCGGGACAAAACGGGCAGTTCCGTACACCGCGACATATTATTAAAATGATGGTGGAGCTGACACAGCCAAAGCCGAAAGAGAATATTGCCGATCCCGCCTGCGGTACGGCCGGATTTTTGGTGGCGGCCGGTGAGTATGTGCGCAACAACCACGCAACGGCGATGGTGGATGATGAAGTCCGTGAACACTTCCAGAGCGAGATGTTTACCGGGTACGATTTTGACAGTTCCATGCTTCGGATTGGGAATATGAACATGGTGATGCATGGATTTAACGGTGCCACGATTGACTACAAAGATTCGCTTTCCTCTTCAGATGATAACGATCTAAAAGAACGGTTTGACCTGATTCTCGCCAATCCTCCCTTCAAGGGATCACTCGATTACGACAGTGTGGCCACAGACCTGCTTCAGACCGTCAAAACCAAGAAGACCGAGCTGCTCTTTAATGCCCTCTTTTTGCGGGCGCTGAAAATTGGCGGCCGTGCCGCGGTGGTGGTACCGGATGGCGTGCTGTTCGGGAGTTCCAAAGCGCACAAAGAAATTCGCCGGATATTGGTAGAAGAGCAACAACTGAATGCTGTGATCTCCATGCCGAGCGGGGTGTTTAAACCGTATGCCGGAGTGAGTACAGCCGTGATCATCTTTACCAAAACGAACTCGGGCGGTACCGATAACGTCTGGTTCTACGATATGAAAGCCGACGGCTATTCCCTGGATGACAAACGCGACAAAATAGAGGACGACGACATCCCCGACATCATTGAGCGATACCACAACCTGGAGGAGGAAACCGGCCGCAAGCGCACCGACCAAAGTTTCCTCGTGACCAAAGACGAGATCGTGGAGCAAAATTACGACCTCTCCATCAACCGCTACAAAGAGATTGAGTACGAAGAAGTGGAGTACGACGATCCCAAAACCATCATCAACGGAAAAGACGGTCAGCCCGGATTGCGACAGCTCGCCGAAGAACGCCTGAAAATTTTGGATGAACTGGAGGGGATGGTTTGAGAGAGGTAGAATTAGGTGAAATAGCTGAAGTGTTTGGAGGATATGCGTTCAAAAGCAAAGACTTTAATGAAACTTCAGGAGTTCCTGTTATCAAGATTTCAAATATTCAGGGCGGTGAAGTATCTGAAAATACACTCAAACAATATTTGCCTGAAAGCTATTTAGGTGACTATGAAAACTATCAAATAAGGCGAGGTGATATTCTTGTAGCATTGTCTGGTGCTACGACAGGAAAGACCGGTGTTTATAATATTGAAAGACCGTCACTATTAAATCAGCGCGTTGGTTTGGTAAGAGCTAAAAATGGTAAAGCTGTCCAAAAATATCTGAGTTATTACGTCTCAAAAATTACTGGTGATATTTTAAATAAGGCCCAAGGTGTTGCACAGCCGAATATCAGTACAAAAGAACTTGCGAAGTTCGAAATCCCCCTCCCCAGCCTGTCCGAGCAGAAAGCGATTGTGGCGAAGCTGGACCGGGCGCAGCGGCTCATCGACATCGACAAAGAAATGCTCGCCAAATACGACGAGCTCATCCAAAGCGTGTTTTTGGAGATGTTTGGGGATGTTGAGAGCGAAAAGATTTCACTTTCAGAGTTAGTAAAACTAAATCCCAGGAAGTCTGAAATCTCTGATATAGATAAATCAATGGAGGCTTCTTTTTTAGGTATGGCTGATGTTGGTGAAAATGGAAGTTTAAACCTTTCTGAAAGCCAAACTATTGAAGAATCCTGGAAAGGCTATACTTACTTCAAAGAAGACGATGTGCTCTTTGCCAAAATCACACCATGTATGGAAAATGGTAAGGGAGCAATTGCCAAAGGACTTAGAAATGGTTTAGGTTTTGGTTCTACTGAATTTCATGTACTAAGACCGATTGAAGGTGTAAGCAGGTCGACATGGATTTATCACCTAACGCATTCTGATAAATTCCGGAAAATTGCTGAATCCTTCATGACAGGGAGTGCCGGACAAAAACGCGTTCCTACTCACTTCTTTGATCGATTTAAGGTTGTAAAGCCATCAATAGAGAAACAGATACGATTTGAAGAAATAGCCACAGAGATAAGTGAGGATAAAAAAAGGCTAAGAAGCCAAATCAAAAAATCAGAAGAGTTGTTTTCGTCGTTGGTGCAGGAGACGTTTGGGTGATGGAGAAAAGTGAGTTTGAATTTTATTTACAGCTATACCAAAAGGTTGGAACACCTATGAAGATTGATAGAGAAAAAATGGTTTGATTTTAAGGTCGCGCCAGTCGGTGAAAACTATTTGAAAGTGACAGATATGTTTGATTGTCAAAACATATATAATATAAGGGGAAAGGGCTGCCGGAAGCGCTGATTCTTGAGGCCCAAAAACAATATCCTGATAAACAAATCATATCCAGTTCTAACAGGATTAAGGTTTTTTTAGGAGAGTGGAGATCAGAAGCAGGAACTGCAGTGTGGAAAAGATTGGTAAAAAGGGGATTAGCAGACTATTTAGAGGATGATGATTTATTTATACTGAAGAAATGATTAGCTATTGATGAAAGAAAAAAGAGAAATAGCCCAAAGCGAAGCCCGGGATAAAACGGCGATGGTTCACGGCGGATGAGAGATGCCTTTTGCTGCTTTACAGGTAGCGCACCTGCCGGCGCGCGGGATTTATTAAGGCTGGGGGTTTTGTACAAAGATACCGCACCTCCGGCGCGAGTACTTTGCCCTCATGTGGCAAAAGCCCGTCCCGTCAGGCACGCTTTGATTGTTGCAAAATACATTGTGCGCCAGGGCCCCGTCCCAGCGGGACGATATGTTTGTTGAAAAAAGCAGAAGCCTTACCACCAATTGCCCCGGACGGGGCAGCATGTTGTATAAAGAAGTTTTGTTCTCGTTGGTGCAGGAGGTTTTTGGGTAGGGTTATTGAGTTGGATTAAAGAGTTCGCTCAGCTTCACCGCCATCCGGCGGAGAGTGGAGGGATCTCCCTGAAGCTGGATGATGGAATGAAAGCTGGAAACACATGTGCAATCCTCGATAATTAATTTTCGTTATATTCAGTATCAATCATTCAATAAAACATCCAAATGAACGCACCAACAACCATCATAGAGCCCCAATTAGGTAAAGGAATCTATTCCATTCCGGATGCTGCTGCAATTTTAGACATGCCGGTCAGTAAGGTGCGTCGCTGGGTCAAAAAATACTGGGAGTTGGAGTTTCTTCAGGATGTGGATCAATCGTATACCTGGGGAGAGAGCAGGGAGAAGGCATTTCACTTTTTAACACTCATTGAAATCATTGCGGTAGATTCCTTTCGTGAAATTGGAGTGAGCTTCCCTAAAATCAAACTCGCCCATTCCAAACTGTCAGAAATGCTGGATACTAATTATCCATTTGCTCATGCCGAATTGATGTCAGACGGTAAGAGCATTTTTTATGAGCTTTTGGAATCTTCGTTATTAGAGGTGGATGAAAAGCAGCAGTTGTCATTTACCGATCTGGTAGCCCCCTATTGCAAAAAGATCGATTTCCAGGATAAAACTCAGCTTGCTGAGCGTTTCTGGCCCTTGGGCAAAGACCATCAAATTGTGGTCGATCCGCATCACAGTTTCGGTCAGCCGGTAATTAACGGCACAAATATTACTGTAGAAACAATTTTTAGTATGCTGAATGCCGGAGAATCTCCCGAATTTGTTGCAACTATCTATGACGTAAACCTGAATGCTGTAGAGGATGTGATGTCGTTCATGAAGCGAAATGCTGCATGAAGTTCTATGTGGATGAGAATATTACGCCAAACATAGCCCGGGCTTTGGCAATTCTCCAAAATCCACGAGTTCAAGAAAACATAAAGGTCTATACCATTCGGGAGGTATTTGGCCCAGGAACACCGGATGATGTTTGGATTCCAAAAGTTGCTGCTGAAGATGGAATCGTCATCACCCAAGATTTAAACATTCACAGAGTTCGCCAGCAAAGAGAGTTGTATAAGCAACAGGGTCTTGGGGTAGTGTTCTTCAAGCCACCCAAAAATGGCTATCAATATTGGGACTTAGTTGAGTTCTATATCAAAAGATGGAAAGTGGTGAAAGAAGAGGTCCGGAAATTGAATAAACCCTTCGCTTTGGTTGTGACCCCAAGATCGGCAAAACCGGATCGGTTGTGAGTATAGACTTGCTTGTGTTTCAAAATTCGAAACAAAGTTTCAGTTATTGCAACTGTGTATAAAAACGCATACACTTATTAAAAACTGTATGTATATTTATACATCATGTACGTTTCAACTGATAAAATAGAAGACGCTATCGAGATCTTTAAAGAGCATGAGGGCGTTATGCGAACGGCCGAGGCACTGGATGCCGGCATTTATCCCCGTACCCTGTACTACATGAGGGATGAAGGATACCTGACTCAGCTGGAGCGGGGCGTATATCAACTTCAAGACAGCGAACCCCTCAGTAACCCGGATTTCGTTGTAATATCCCGCAAAATTCCGGATGCCGTTATCTGTCTCATTTCTGCCCTGGACCTCCATGAGATGACGGACGAGATACCGCACAAGGTGCATATAGCCCTGCCTCGCACAAGTCGAAATCCATCACTTGACTATCCTCCTGTAAACGTGTACCGCTTCTCAGAGGAGACCCTAACCGCAGGAGTAGAAACAAAACAGTTCGATGGAATCTCAGTAAAAGTATTCAACCCGGCCAAGACCATTGCCGACTGTTTCAAATTCCGCAATCAAATTGGGCATGATGTAGCTATTGAGGCTCTGAAACGGGGAATTAATGAGCGTAAGGCTACGTTGGCTGATATTTTTGAATATTCTGAGATGTGTAGGGTTAAAAATGTAATTCAGCCTTATATAGATGCCATTGCTTATTGATAGATTGTAAAAGATTGGACACAACTAAACAATAATTTTTATATAATATTTATATTTAGTATCGTTATTTACGAAATAATCACAAATAATAGCCTTGAGTATTAATATGTTGATTCAAGTAGCGGTCGAAAATTTTAAGTCCATTGAGGAAGAAGTAGTTTTTAAGATGATTGCTTCCGGACTAAAAGGGCATAATTCCCATAAAATGGAGACAAAATTCAGTCAGCCTGCTGAGTTATTAAAGTTAGGAGCTATCTATGGGGCCAATGCGTCTGGAAAGACAAACCTCATTGATGCTATTCAATTTGCTCAGGATTTGATTGTAAATGGAACAAAATCAGGTCAGAGAATTAGGGTTAGTCCATTTAAATTATCTAAAGAATATAGAGAGGAACCCACTTCTATTGAGTTTGTAATGTATTTAGAGGGGCAGATCTATACCTATGGATTTGCAGTGACTCAGGAAAAAGTGGTAGAAGAATGGCTCTATGCACAACGTCCCGGAGCAAAAGAAAGAAAGCTATTTGAACGAGTAAGCGATGACGAGCAAGCTGTAGTAGAAACTGGAAAATCTTTAGAAGCTGAAGACTATTCATCCAAGATGCTTCAGATGGTTTCTCGTTCTACCAGGGTAAACCAATTGTACTTATATGAACTAAAGGAAAAAAACCATCCTGGTATTGAAAAAATTACGGGGTGGTTTGAAAACAGCCTTGCTGTAATCCCTGCCGTATCCAAATACCGCCAACTTACGTTACGCGCTACTAAAGATGAAGACTTCACCAAATTTGTTAGTCGTGTATTAAAACAAGTTGGTACAGGTATTGAGCGGGTAAAAAGTGAAAGTAGAGAAATCGACGTAGAACGTGACTTAACTTTATACCCAGAGGAACTTCGTGAGGAACTCAGTGCAGAATTAAATGAGATGGATGATGATCAGGGTTTATTTATTTCATCAGAAATCATGCAACGGGTGTATGAAAAACAAGATGGAAAAATTATTGAGTATCGTCTCAAAACCATTCATAAAGACAAAGAAGGGAATGAAGTTGCTTTCGATATGGAAGAAGAGTCTGATGGTACGTTAAGGCTGATGCATTTAATTCCCTTGTTGGCAGATGTTCAGACAGAAGCTAAAGTAGTATTTGTAGATGAACTTGATCGACGAATGCACCCTATGTTAAGCCGAACTCTGGTGAATCTGTTTAATGAGATCAATCCCGGAAAAAACAAAAGCCAGTTAATCTTCACTACACACGACACAAATTTATTAGACCAAGACTTATTACGAAGAGATGAAGTGTGGTTTATGGAAAAAAATAAATTTGGGGCTTCAAAATTGAGATCATTACATGAGTATAATATCCGAAATGATAAAAAACTGGATAAAGACTACTTATTAGGGCGTTTTGGAGGCGTTCCAAATATTCGTTACGATGTATTAGAGCCTGCCGATGCTTAATCGTAGAAAGAAAAGATCACTTGATCGTAGTATTCCGCATCATAGGGATACAAATATCATTTTTGTTGGTATTGAAGGCGGAGATGGTCAAACAAGTAAAGAAGCACAGTATTTCGATATTTTCAAAGAACAGGATATTCGTTTTCAGTTCAAAGTCATACCCTGTGATGAACACCGGTCTTCCCCTGATCAGGTTTTAGAACATTTGAAATCTGAATTGGAAAAAGAGCCATTACAAGATGGAGATGAAACCTGGATGGTTGTGGATGTTGATAAATATGAGCCTCACTTGTCAAAAGCTGCTCAGGAATGTATGGATGCTGGAATTGATTTAGCCGTTAGCAATCCATGCTTTGAGTTTTGGCTTTTGCTTCACTACCAAGATCCTGATGATCAATTGCAGTCTTGCAATGATGTAAAGAGAATTTTAAATCCCATTATTGATAGTGATCCTAAGAATTCAGAAGGTCACTCTGCCATGTTTTTTGATAAGGCAGAAACAGCCATTGAGCGTGCTAAGCAGAGAGATAATCTGGAAGAAAGATGGCCAAATGAAAATGGCAGCAGGGTTTATCAAATTATAGAACGGTTTTTTGAGGGGCAGTAGTAAGTGGTACCATTGAAAACTCCACACGTAGTGTACTACACTAAAAAAATGGCTTTTTCTTTACACGTTACGTTGGATATGTAAAGAAAATCGGATTTCTTTTACATGTTTAATGTTAAAGCAATTTGGGCAGGCTGATTTATATCCTTCATATCTAAATAAAATCATTACATTAAGGGGCAAACAAAAGACGGTTTTTCAATACTATGTCCAATTTCGATTTTCTACAACCCGACTGGCCGGAGTTTTCGGGGGATGCCAAAGCCGTAGAAAAGCTTGTTCGGTTCGATCCGCGTGGGGCTTGTGGGCGAGCCCGTCATCTGATTGAACAGGTGGTACTCTGGATGTATGAGCATGATGAAGATCTGGAGATGCCGTATGAAACCAATTTCCACACGCTCATCAACGAGATAAGCTTTAAAAAAATCATCGGCCCTCAGGTTTACTTTAAGATCGACGCCATTCGTAAGATGGGGAATATCGCCCTTCACGAAAAGAAGCGTATATCTGAGCAGGATGCGATGCAGATCTGCAGGGAGACATTCCATGTGATGTATTGGCTCTATCGAACCTACACGACAGATGAGCAGCCAAAACCGGAAATCAAATTCGATGCCGGTAAAGTGCCGGTCACGGAAAAAGAACCCCAGGTATCCCCCGAAGATCTGGAGAAGCTGCAGCAACAGATGGAGGAACGGGCTGAGGAGCTACGGGTACTGCAGGAGTCTCTGCTGGAGAAAGATGAAGAACTTGCCCAGCGCAACAGGGAAATTAAACAGATGCGTCTGCAGACTCGCAAGTTTGCTGATAATCACGACTATAACGAGGCCGAAACCCGTGAACTGCTGATCGATGTAATGCTTCGGGAGTCTGGCTGGGATCCGGCGGCTCCAAGAGTTCGGGAGTATAAAGTGAAGGGCATGCCCAATTCCTCCGGAGTCGGATATGTAGATTATGTGCTTTGGGATGATGACGGCAAACCGCTGGCACTTGTCGAGGCGAAACGGACAACGCGAAGTGTGGAGCAGGGTCAGCATCAGGCAAAACTCTATGCCGACTGTCTTGAAGCGCAGTTTGATGTTCGCCCGGTAATTTTTCTCTCCAACGGCTATCAGATCTGGATTTGGGACGATACCGAGTATCCACCCAGAGATGTGCTTGGCTTCTATACCAAAGCCAGCCTTCAGACGCTCTTTTTCCAGAGACGTGAAAAGCAGTCACTACACCTGGCCGAGATCGACAAAAAGATTTCAGGGCGGTACTATCAGATTGAAGCGATCCGGCGCGTGGGTGAACGGTTCCAAAAGGGGCACCGGCGCGCACTTCTTGTAATGGCAACCGGTACGGGTAAAACGAGAACAGCTGTTTCTCTAACGGACGTACTACTCAAAAATAAGTGGGCAAAGAGGGTACTGTTCCTGGCTGATCGGAATGCACTGGTGCGTCAGGCTTACAAAGCATATGCTGAACATCTTCCTGAAGTGCCGATCGTGAACCTCGTAGATGAGAAGAATGATACGGCTGCTCGTGTTGTATTCAGTACCTATCCCACCATGCTGAACCAGATTGAAAAGCTGGAAGAGGGGCAGAGAAAGTTCGATCCGGGATATTTTGACCTGGTGATCATTGATGAGGCTCACCGCAGTATTTACAATAAGTACGATGCTATTTTCAGCTATTTCGATTCACTGCTTCTGGGGCTGACGGCTACGCCCAAAGATGATGTGGATCACGACACTTACAATAAATTCAATGCCGAGCAGGGTAATCCCACGTTCGCCTACGGCCTGGAGCAGGCCGTGAAAGACGGCTATCTGGTACCGCCAAAGAAGGTATCCGTATTAGGTAAGTTTTTAACGGAGGGGATCAAGTATAATGACCTATCCGAAGAAGAGAAGCTTGAGTACGATGACCTACTGGCTGATGATGAAACCGGTGTGGCCCCGGACCACATTGATCCGGCCAAACTCAACAGTTGGCTGTTTAATCGCGATACGGTTGAAAAGGTACTGCACCAGCTTATGGAGCAGGGAATTAAGGTTGAGGGCGGTGACCGTCTGGGCGATACCATTATCTTTGCCAAGAATCACAAACACGCTGTATTCATTCAGAAGGTATTTGACGAAAACTACCCGCACTATGCCGGGAATTTTGCCCGCGTGATAGACAATCAGGTAGAACAGGCGCAGGATCTGATTGACAAATTCTGCTCACCGGGTAAGTTACCGGCCATAGCAATTTCAGTAGATATGCTGGATACAGGAATTGATGCGCCGGATGTAGTAAACCTGGTATTCTTTAAGCCCGTTAAGAGCAAGGCAAAATTCAACCAGATGATCGGTCGCGGTACACGACTGCGTGAAGAACTGTTCGGGCCGGCCCGGCACAAACAACACTTTCTGATTCTGGACTTTTGCGGGAACTTTGAGTTCTTCGATGAGAACCCTGAGGGGTATGATGTGCAAACCTCACCATCGATTTCTGCATCCATATTTGAAAAGCGGCTGCTGCTGACGGCCAAACTGAAGAACGAACCGTGGAATCGGGATGAAGATCTCCGGGTGTATCGGGAAAGCTTGTTAGACCTTCTGCATCAGCAGATTGCCAATCTGGAGCGACAAAGCGTACAGGTGCGTCCGTACCTTAAGCTGGTGGATAAAATGAGTGAGCGTTCAGTTTGGGATCATCTGGAGTCGCATGAGCGCAAAGAGATCGTCAGCAATCTGGCAGAGCTGATACCGGTAGACATCAACGAAGATGAGAAAACGCGCCGGTTTGATTTGATGATTCTTACCCTGCAGCATGAACGGCTCGACGGCGTTCTTGAAGAGCGGCCCACACAGAACAAACTGGTGGATCTGGCGGATCATTTGTGGTCGAAGAAGCATATCCCTGCCGTTAAAAAAGTGGTGCAAACTCTCAAGGATGTCCTATCAGAAGAGTATTGGGGAGGAGTAACCGTGCTCGATCTGGAACAGATACGGAAAGATCTGAGGGGATTGATGCATCTGATCGATCGAAGCAAAAGAGATCCTATCTACACAAACTTTCAGGATGAGTTTACGGATGTGAAAGAACACGGCAGTACAACTGCAGGGGATTCAGCCGTAGATCCTGAGCGATACAAGCGCCGGTTGAAGCAGTTTATTTCCGAGAACAAAAATCATCTGATCATTGAAAAGGTCCGGAAGGCACAGCCGCTAACCGATAAAGAGGTTGAGACGCTGGAGAAGTTTTTGATAGAAGCCGATCCAAATATCAATCCTGACGACTTCCATGAGATCGTAGGTGAAGAGTTGGAACTGGTTCGATTTATACGGGCAGCTACCGGCCTGAAACGTGAAGCAGTAATCCGGGAGTTTGAAGAGTATCTGCAGGAAAAACGGCTCTCGTCCAATCAGATACAGTTCATCCAGCAGATGATCGAGTTCTACACCAAAAATGGAAATTTAGATGTAGCCAATCTCTATGAACCGCCCTTCAACTTTATCAACGAGGACGGACTGGATGGGGTATTTAAAGACAATATTCATCTTGTGGATGGAATCGTAAACAAGGTCAAAAAGCTCAATGAAGTGAAGATCGGTTGAGTTTTGTACTATTCTTATTGCGAAGTATTAACAATTGCAATAAGGTCAAAAGCGGTTCAACCTGTATAAGTACACACCCAGACACACTGCTTGGGTAAGTACAATTTATTCAAATTGACATTCCCTTTTTAACACGTATTTAACTCGAGACCGATTCGTGTCAGGTTCGGGTCACAGTCGGGACAGGTTCGGGTCAGGTTCGGGTCAGACTTGGGGTCCCTTGTCCCAAGCTCATCGAGGATTCTCGAGGGTTTACCAATCTCAAAGATTGAACTGTTTTATCAAAATAGAACAAAAGCTCACCTCTTCGTTCTGTAATCCCAATGTTTATGGCATCCATACCTACTTCTCTCATTGTATTAACCTCAGTTCGATTAATAAATTTTTCAATATCCTATGAAAGAAGTCTCCCCTACCAAGGGGCTCATTTTTTGAACGCGAAGCGATATTTAGAGGGGTGTCCATCGGTTTTTTCCACGTTCTTATAAACATCTCCCTAAATCCCCCTTTAATAAGGGGGATTTTTACATTCAATATTCAACAATCGAACTCAGGTTATTAATGAATACAGTCAAAAGAGGGGAGGTAGGGCAGGCATATCGTCACTTTTGTGATTTAAGTATTTCAATGACCGGCGAGATCACGCCCGTACCACTCGGTATTACCGAAACTGTAGCCAGGTTATCTGATCTCTGAAGATTTTTTGTAAGGAAGTGAAAAAATCTGTGTCATATGTGTAAGTGATCGTGGAAGCACGATGTTGACGTATGACTATCAAGACAGAGCCTTTTGAGAAGGGATTTGAGCAGCCCTTTTCAAAAGTAACGACCGAAGAGAGCGGCATGGGGAAAGCCGCTCTCTTTTTTTCGTTATTGAGGGAAGTATTTCATTTCAATCTCCTTTCAGCTTCAGATACAAATCGCCTTGCATCACGTCTTCGAAAATCTTCCATTATATTGGTGTCATCTATCTCTATCTCAGAAAACAACTCTTCACCAAACGTATTGATCATTACAATTCGTCCTTCTTCGAACCGAACGGATTCAATTTCGGAAAACGGTACCGCAATAGCTTTGCTGAGCATGGTTTTAACCCCACTGCTTACAGCCGATCGAATAATTTCCGCAATATAGGGTTCATCGGAGATCTCGTTTTCACCACTTATTTCTCTCTCCAGGTCATCTAAAAAATCATTTGTGAATTGAAGAACTACTGCATCCTGTATAATCAATAGATCTACGCTTTTTTCCCGGTTTGATATAGCTAAATCGGCTTCTGAAGATTGAACCCTGGAGACTATTTTCGATTCTGTTGAAGTTGAACCGAGATTAAAAATGGAATTGTGTTGTGCATCAATTGATTGAGGAGTGCCAATCATTGTTATAACTAAGAGAAGGCAGGATAGAATTGATTTATAAATAACAGGCATAAGTGTAACGGTTTGTTCTGGGTTATTTAACCCTACGCGCCTATGTGTTCATAGTTTCAGATGAGCATAAAAAAAGCCGGCTGCAAATTTTGCAACCGGCTTGTAAACGAATTATCAAGCTTTATTAAGATGCGGAACCGAGATCTCGAATGACTCTGGCCAGTTCCATTACCTTGTCACTGTTTGATGAGGAAGCAGCACTGTTTGTCAGTGAAGCTGCAACTTCATTCAGTACACGAGATTTTCTTGAACCACTTGCGCTTTCAGCTTCATTCAGTCCGTTACGAATCATCTGAATAGAGCGCATGTTTAACTCTCTGTCTCTTTCAAGCTGGTCTGCGTAGGCTCGGGCAAGTGCAAAGGTAGATGGCCACTCATATTTTGGTTGTCCCTGGGCGTTTTTGTACTCCAGAACAACCGTATTGGCTGCATCAATTTCATTCTGGGTCAGAAATTCACTTGGAACCAATTCAAAAATATCAAGGCCGCGGGCAATTTCAGAGTTCACCAGGTATCCGTTGTACCAGTAGATTGACCAGCTTCCGCCTGTCTCCACTCTTTCCGGGTTGATTGGCCCTCTGTCGTGGAACGCAATTTCAACAGGGTTTTTCGGATCGGTGAAATCGAATACATTAATACCACCCTGGTACCAGGATTGAACCATGATATCTCGACCGGGAATTGGAATCATGGATCCGTTGTGTGCTACACAGTTTTCGGCAGAAGTTTGCGGAGCCGGCATCTTGAAATAGCTTTGAAATTCCATCTTGCCATCTTCACCAATTGAATAGATTGCATTTGCTCCCCACTCGTATGGATCGGTTTCACGGCATTTTGGCTGTGTTCCGCCACCCCATTCGTCTGTAAAGAGAACGGTTGAACCATCATTGTTAAATGTAGCGGAGTGCCAGTATGCGAAGTTGGAATCTGCTACGGCATCAATACGTGTTGGGTTCACAGGGTTGGTAATATCGAGCAGCAATCCGTAACCTTCACATGCTCCGCCGGCAAGACCTACCTCAGGGTAGAGTGTAATATCGTGGCACTGGTTGGGTCCTACATCCTGTCCGCGACCGCGAGCAGCAAGTCGCTCTTCCATAAAGTTTGCATAAATTTCATCCAGATTTTCACGAAGAGTTGTACTGTCGGCTTCGGTTGGTTCACCTTCTCCGCCGCGCTCTTCTACAATCTGTTCAAGCAGAGCTTCAACTAGTCTGTTATTTACAACTCGTGGTGACCCGTCATAATTTGCCACAAAACTGCCTGCTTCCCGGGCACGCTCAATGGCAGCCAGTTCTTCGGGAGCCGGGCCGTGAGTTGGAGGTGCTGTCAGCCCCTCAAAGATTCGGGGAGAGTTGGCAATATGCGCTTCTTCCGGGTTTGCAAGCGGCACTTTGATCACTTCAATTCGGAACAGAGCGCTGTTTGGATCTTCATCCGGGAAAGCGCTGGAACATCCAGGCAGTTCCTCTTCAGGACGAACCGGAGCTGAACCTGAGATGTACACATATACATTCTCATTATCATTTGGATCTTTCAGTACCGAGTGAGTGTGAGAACCGCGACAGGTTTGTACGTTGGAGATATACTCCGGATTCCTGATATCGGAAATATCAAAAATTCTGATTCCTCGAAGTCGATCTTCACTTACGCGATCCTGAACACCTTCAGTACCACAATCAAGACGCCCGCCAAGACCCTCGCCTGAGACAAACAAAAGGTTTTCATAAACGGAAACATCACTTTGAGAAGCGGGGCAGAGGAAGTCCACCACTACTTCGGGGTTGGCGGGATTTGACATATCCCAAACAATAAATCCATTGTAATTACCCTGAATGACATAGTTGTCTTTAAATGCAAGATCAGTACTCCATGATCCAAGAAACTCTTCCGGTGGAGGAGTAACCGAAACCAAGTTTAAATTCCAAATAGCTTCTTCGTAGTCGAAAAGCCCGGCGCCGAGTCCAACGCGTGGATCAGGATTTGGCTGTTCAATTTCGGTGATCGGCTGAAGTGAGGGTTGAGGATCCTGTTCAGGCATATCTGAAGATGCACAGCTGTAAACTGTGACCAGAGAGGCCAGAGCCAGGAGTATCCCGGGTAGTAATCGTTTCATATATAGGATTGTTTGTTTGGGTTATCGGATAGATGTTTAAATCGGTTTTAATGTGTAAATGACGTTGTTCTTAAAACCGATATGTATAACCCTCGAGAAGCTGTAACGTTTTAGTCGATATTCTCGAGCATTAATTTCATACGTTCAATTTCAGTTACCTGATCGGCATTAATGCCGGATGCCAGTTCAAATGATTGGTAGTCGGATGCTGCGCCATCTGCGGCAAACAGGTTTTCAACCATAATAACGGCTCCTTCGTGGTGCTCAATCATATAGGTTAAAAACAATCTGTCAAACTCTGTGCCTCTTGCTTCTGCCAACTCTTCGAGCTGTTCCTGGCAAAGCATACCGGGCATATCGCTGTGGTCGTGCATCATATCACTGCCGTGCCCTCCATGGCCTGAGTGATTTCCATGATCTCTATCTTCATCGCTTTGGCCTTCCATATGTATCATCAGGTTTAGACCGTCGATGTGAACTTCAGGTACGGGCTCATTTCTGTCTCTGAGCCACCGTTGCATTAAGGCAATTTCATCCTGCTGTGCATTGATGATTCTTGCTGCAAGTGTTTGAATGGATTGACTGGCTCCATTCTCCGGGGCAAGACGACTCATAATAAGTGCTTGAGCGTGATGACCGATCATTCCGGTCATGAAATCGATATCAGCCTGTGTGTAATTTTGTTTATCCCGTTCCACTCTCTCCCAGAAAATGGCCTCCATTTCGGCATGATTTCTCTGTTCCCTCTCGGCCATTTGGGTTTGATCGGAACTTGTTTGATTCGACTCACTCACCTGTTCGGTTGAAGAACATGCAGAGATCATAAATATGATGAATAAGAGAGCCGGGAAAAGAGAAAGAGCAGAACTTTTTGATACGTTGAAAAACATGTACCTAATTCGTTTATAAAGTTGAAGGATTTTTGATCGGCGCTCAAATAGAACAACGCTTAACAGATGAGTCAATCAGAGGGGTAAAATCCGGATTTGACTTTGCTGTCAAAAATTCGTGTTTGAGAACGCTACACCATTACCTGCATTATGAAGCTGAACGTTACATCATATTTTTTAAGAATCAAAAGCGAATAAACGTGAAAAAGTGTAAAAAGTTTGCTCTGAATGTTCAAAAACAGGGTAAATCTTCAATCAATCAATAACTCTCTTGAAATAAATAAGGGGATTCACTTTTAGAAAAAATGAATCCCCGTTCCGTATTAGAAACAGAATCAATCACTGTCCTGATCTTTCTTCATCAGTTTTAAAACCTCCTCACCGGAAACTTCCTCTTTTTCAATGAGCAGTTCGGCAAGTTGATCAAAGGCATCTTTATGCTTTTGAAGAATTTTGACAGCACGCTCATACGCCTCTCGGGAGATCTCCTGCACCTCCTCATCGATCTCACGAGCCGTGGCGTCACTGTAGCTCTTTTGTCGGGTCATATCCCGGCCAAGAAATACGTCCTCCTCATCACTTCCAAATGCAAGGTGACCAAATTTATCACTCATACCCCATTCAACCACCATTTTTCGGGAGAGTTTTGCTACCCTCATAAGGTCGTTCTGGGCACCGCTTGTTGCAGTGTTGAAGATGAGCTGCTCGGCGGCGCGCCCGCCCATAATTACCGCCATCCGATCGAGCAAGTACTCTTTGTTGTAGAGATATTTCTCTTTTTCGGGAAGCTGCATGGTTTGTCCCATTGCTTTACCGCGTGGGATAACCGATACTTTATGAAGCGGGTCGCTGTTTGGCAGTGCCGCGGCTACAATGGCATGGCCCGCCTCGTGATAGGCAAGAATTTTCTTCTCATCATCATCAATCTGCATTCCTTCACGTTCGAGGCCCATCATAATTTTGTCCCGTGCATTTTCAATATCATCCATGATGATCTTTCGCCGTTTGTTACGGCCGGCGTACAGAGAAGCTTCATTGAGAAGGTTCTCCAGATCGGCACCGCTGAATCCGGGAGTACTTCGGGCAATTTTATCCAGATTTACACTTTCGTCGATGGTCTTGTTTTTCGCGTGAATTTTCAGAATTTCATGCCGGGAGTTTTGCGATGGAAGATCTACCGTAATCTGGCGATCAAAACGCCCGGGTCTCAGAAGGGCAGGGTCCAGAATATCGGGACGGTTGGTTGCCGCCATTACAATTACGTTTTCACTCGGCTCAAAACCATCCAGTTCTGCCAAGAGCTGATTCAGAGTTTGTTCACGTTCATCATGTCCGCCACCAACGCCGGCGCCTCGTTTTCTGCCGATGGAGTCGATCTCATCAATAAATATGATTGCAGGAGATTTCTCTTTGGCCTGCTTAAACATTTCACGTACCCGTTTTGCGCCTACACCTACAAACATCTCCATAAAGTCAGACCCGGTAATGGTAAAGAATGGGACACCGGCTTCACCGGCAACAGCGCGGGCAAGCAGTGTTTTACCGGTTCCCGGAGGACCCATCAACAATACGCCTTTGGGCAGTTTTGCCCCAATCTCTTCAAATCGTTTGGGATCTTTTAAAAATTCTATGATCTCCCTCAGTTCTGTCTTAGCTCCATCCATTCCGGCCACATTATCAAATGTGGTTTTGTTCTTGCCGGGTTCCTGCAATTTAGCCTGGCTTTTCCCGATGTTAAACATTCCGCGTCCCTGCATCTGCATGCGCCGGTAGAACATGTATCCGATAATCAGAAGGAAGAAGAGTGGCATGGAAAAGATCAAGAAATACCACCAGAATCCATCAGAGTCCGATTCAGCCGTAATGACTACATCGTTCTCTTCCAGCAGGGAGGAGAGTCCTTCATCCCCAAATGAGGGAATGACCGTGACGAAGTTTTTATGAGACGTAGTATCTGCTTCAGTTCTGTTAAGAACCTGAGACTCCCGGAATTCACCCCGAATCCGATCACCCTGAATGTGCACACTTTCGATATTATCACTTCGAAGCTGCTGTTTAAACGTGCTGTACTCAATTTCAGCCTGGCTGCCAAAAAGTCCGCCACTGTCCGTTAATACCCAGTAGCCGAGCATGACAAACAGAAAGAGATAGATCCAGTAAATGGTGCCTGTAGGGCGCTTCATTTTATTGGAATCTTTATTTTTTGAGCTGTCCTGATTCTGCTTTTTTTGTTGTGGTGCTTGCTTCGAGTGTTTATTCAAACCTTTTAAAAATTTAGTTCTGTTTAGGGGGTAATCAGTTCACCGCCATTTTATTAGCATAAAATAGTTTAATTTGAAATCGTTCGCGAATAGAACCCATTTACCCGGCCGGTTGATGGTCTCGATCTTGGAAAAATAAGCCGATTGATAAAAAACGGTGTCCGATTTCGATTGACATACAGTATAGTCAGGTAATAAAATCAATGATATCATCCAGAACAGAACGATTTCTGACTGCACTGATAATAGATGCGCCCAGAATTAAAACATGAATGACGGGAGTGAGCCATTCAAAACTAACACCAAAATAACCCATCCCTGCTCCAAACATGTACCGGCCAATGTATGACAACATTACGTAAGCTGCGTAAAGAACTCCAAATGTGATAAAGAAAATAAGAATTCGGTCTCCATATTTTCCTGTGTGCTCCTCCCTGATCTGTTGCTGTTTGGCTTTCATCTCGCCATGACGAAGCTGTTGTTTAAGATCTTTTTCAAATTCCTTTTTCTTCAGCTTTTTCTTTCTCTGTTCAATCAGTTTTTTACGCTCTTTCTCGTCCATAAAAATGTATAGTTGTTAGTTCAGAATTTGAAATAGACAAACAAGCGTCCGTGATTTTTACTGTCTTTATCAATTCTGTGATATTTATCTTTAATATGTTTCTGATCCAGGAACTTTAAAACCCGTTTTTTTAACTGCCCCGATCCCTTTCCCGGAATGATCTCTACAGTTTTAATTCGCTTTTCAATGGCCTCATTAATGATATTTTCCAGCTCCTGATCTATCTGATTGCCATTGTTATAAATATCATGAAGGTCGAGTTTAAGTTTTGCCATAGGATGATCAGCCTTTTCTGAATAATACATTACAGATAATGGTCATGGATAATAATTGAAAAGTCTCACATTTTCATTCTGAATTGTTTTTGAATCCTGCTATTTTAGAACTTGAAAAGTCAATAAAATGTGCAGTTATGGATCTTCAAATTACAGGAAAAGTCATCGATATTTTAGAAATAAAATCGGGTAAGGGAAAAAATGGCCCATGGAAAAAGCGCGATTTCATTTTGGAAACGGGGGGAGAATATCCAAAAAAGGTTTGCATTACGCAGTGGGGCGATCAAATTGACAAAAATCCGGTTGTAAAAGATGAAACGATAACTGCGTTTATAGATATTCAAAGCCGGGAGTATAAAGGAAACTGGTACACAGACGTTAAAGCCTGGAAAATAGAAAAAGGTGCTGCCGCTTCAGAAGGGAACTCAGCTGATGATGTAGTCATAGACTTTGGCCCCGAAGGAGAAGATGAACGCGCACCTTTCTGACTCTTACTTATGTTTTTGAAAATCAATATGGGGGTTTCGATCAAGTTTTTGCGCATACTTAAATGAGGGAGAGAGTTTCCCTACAACAAAAAGGTGAGAGACTGAAAATTTGAACGATTAAACAATGAGAGTTTTAAAGAAGTGATTCTGAACTTAACCGTGTAATGCTAATCCTCATTCGGCAGACTTCAGGGGCTTACCTTTTTTTAATAGGCTATAGCATTTTTTCCGGTGAATTTTTTAATCAACTGAAAATTGACTTACATTTTAATAGGGTAATCATTCCATTCATGGAATTTGGGAGGCTTTATTGAATAAAATATCACCAAAGGGGCTGGCTATTGGCAGTGTTGTTGCACTTTTGCTCATCTTCGCATTCTATTATGGATGGAGTAAAGATCAAAAGCAGTTGAGGGAAGCCCGCATTCAGACACTTGAATCGACTGCAGGACTTCTGAAAGATCTGTTTGAGGAGACTGTAAATGAACATCTAAATCTCGCCTACAATCACAAATCAAGGGTTGAATTCACCGAGGGCAGATATTTTGAGAATTTTGAATTTGAAACAGGGCTTCTTTTAAATGTTAAGCTACCTTTTCGATTTTTTGAATGGATAGACAGCGATGGGGTAATCCGGTTAATTGAACCCTATGAAGAGAACAGAGAAGCAATTGGGTTAAATATTCTGGACCTGGATTACAGGCGCGATGAATGGCTGCAGATGAAGAGAGATTCTACGCTTAATATGACCGGTATAACCGATTTGGTTCAGGGTAATTCTGCATTCTTAATCGATGCCCCTATCTATTATAATAACGAATTTCACGGTTCCCTGACAGTTGGAATGGATTTTACCGATGAGTTTAATGCCCTCATGGCCGGGAGAGAGATGTTTAATTTACGAATTTGGGATCATCACGATCGACTGTTCTATCAGTTTGGTTTTGAGGATGGCGAGAATAGTAAAGAGTACATAACCTCGCTGCGCTTAGATTTTATTTCCGGGTCAGATAATTATTGGAAAATGGAATTGGCAATGAACGAGCACTTCTATTCCGGGCGTGAAGCACTGATCAGTCAGGTTGGTCTCTTTTTCAGAATTGTGGTAGGGGTAATGTTCGGCTTTTTGATCTATTTCATGATGGCCTCATATAAAGCGAATAAACGGAATGAAGCCGCATTGAAGGAGAAAGAGGTATTGATTTCTGAGATTCATCACAGGGTAAAGAACAATCTGGCCATTATCTCCAGTCTGATCGACCTTCAAAGGATGGATGCTGAGGATGAGGTGATTGTTAATACGTTAATCAAAACTCAAAATCGAATACAGTCGATTGCCGGGGTTCATGAACTACTCTACCGTTCTGATACCTTCTCTGAAATACCATTTGATCAGTATCTGCAACAGTTAATCAATAAACATCTTGCCGTTTATCTGATTCAGGGTAAAGATATTGATATCCAGGTCAACTGTACGGTGAAGTCGATGAGTATAAATCAGGCCATACCTCTTGGCTTGCTTATGAGTGAACTGGTTACCAACTCATTTAAACACGCATTTAAAGAACGTGAAAAAGGGATTGTAAAAATCCATATTTTTCAGAAAGGCGATTTTGTGGAGGTAACATACCAGGATGATGGAAAGGGCTTTGATAAATCCATGTTTGAAAACAGTACCGGTATGGGAATTACCATCATCAAAACACTGATTAACCAGCTCGGCTCCAATTACAAAGTAGATTCAGAAAACGGTTTCCGAATCCGATTTAAGTTTAAACTTGACAGTTAGTCGATATCTTCTAAATCTCTTCGGTCTCTGATTTGCCGGCGAATTGAATCGGCATCGGGTCGATTTGCATCTCGGTACCTTCGTTCGGCTGCCTGGACAGAATCACGCTCCGTTCGTAACCGATCCTGTACATCTCGAATTCTCTCCATCTGTGCGTCAATATCTCGTTGGTAAATTTCGTGAGAAAGTTCAAACAGCTCTTCACTGATCCCGTAGTGGGAGAATATGTCTTCCCGTTTTTCCAGGCGACTCTTCTCCCCAAACAGTTCTTCATCCATTTGATTTACGATAGAGAGCTCTGTAAGCACGGTTTTGTAGAGCTCTTCATCCATAATTTCCGGCTCCTTCTCACAACCGAGAGCCGTGAGAAGGGCAATGGAGAGTAGAATTATATTTGCAGTACGTTTCACTATTTACTGTCCGGATTTTTTGGATTAAGCGGTCGCATCGTAACTTCATTGATCAGGAGATTATCCGGAGTCTCGAGCAGGTGAATCAGGGTATCGGCAACATCACCGGGCTGCATCATATTGGCGTGTGTTTCGCTGCCAACTTTGTTAAAGAAATCGGTAGCAATGGATCCGGGAAACATTGCCGAGACCTTAATTTTATCATAACGCAACTCTTTAAAAAGGGCTTCACTAAAGCCTCGAACACCAAATTTGGTTGCGTTATATCCGGTCAGCTGAGGATTTCCCAAGAGACCAGCCACAGATGCAATGTTGATGATATGGCAATGTTGAGGATTCTGCTTCATAAGAGGAACAATCACCCGGGTAAGGTAAAATATACCATTCAGATTGGTCTGAACCATTGTATCCCAGTCATCAACGGTAAGATCGTCAACATTGCCAAACCTGGCCAATCCCGCATTGTTTACCAGAATATCAGGCAGGTGATCCTCATCGAATTGATTATTTACCCACTCTTCAATGTCTTTGTGCTTGGTTACATCCATTTGTACAGGAATAAACTTTTCACCAAGCTTGCTTTGAATATCTTCCAGTTTATTTAGGCGACGCGCCAAACCGTACACCGTTGCGCCTTTATCGATCAGTTTCTTTGAAAATGCAGTGCCGATTCCGCTGCTGGCTCCGGTTACAATTGCTACCTTATTTAATAATTCCATTCTTTGGGATCAATTTTTCGTTTAACTTGTTGTTTGATAATATAAAACATCCGATCCATCAATCATTCCAAAATACGAAAAGATGTCAGTACTCTTTCTCGACATAGGAAACTCACACATTAAACTGGCCGAGAAGCGTGGTGTGGCCTGGAAGGTACTCTACAGAACCACAAATGGAAACGTTGAACAATTACAAAAGATTGTAGCGGAGCAGGGCGGTGCGGAGTTCATTGTAATCAGTTCTGTTCGAGAAGATGTTTTAACCAGGGCTCTGAAAAGTTTAGTCGAATTCGATATAAAAGTACTTACCACTTCGCTGGTTGACCCGGATAACCTCGATTATGAAACACCGGATACTCTCGGGATGGATCGTTTTTTAACCTGCTACGGAGCTGTATCCGCAACAAATAAGGATGTGATCTGTGTGGATGCAGGCACTGCCTGCACTGTAGACTGGATGACCGCCGAGGGAGTGTACCGGGGCGGTGTTATCATGCCGGGATTAACTCTCTTTCACAAGTCGATAGAGGCCTATTTGCCGGAGTTACCGGCAGTTGAGTATAACATTCCGGACCAGTGGCCGGGCAGGTCGACGGTTAAGAGTTTAGAGTGGGGGACGAGTGGCAGTTTTTTAATGGCTATCGATGGATTTATTCGAAAATATCTGGATGGGATAGCGGGTGAAACGGAGCTTTTTATTACCGGAGGGGATTCTTTATACCTTTCCCAAAATTTGAACACAGAACTAAAACCGGTTCATCGTCCTTATCTTCACTTCGACGGTATGGAAAAATTCTGGGAAGACTTAGAAAATCTGAAATGACAATCCGTTCATCAAAACGAGAATATTGTGTTAATCAGCGAGCTTGCCATTAACAAGGGCAATGACCATTTCAAGAGCAACTAAATTTTCGCCACCGCGGGGAATGATAATATCCGCATATCGTTTACTTGGCTCAACAAATTCGAGATGCATTGGACGTACAAATTTTTCGTATTGGTTCAGTACGCCATCCAGATCGCGCCCTCGTTCACTGATATCTCTCTGCAGACGTCTCAGCAGACGAACATCTCCATCCGTATCCACAAAGATTTTGATATCCATTAGTTTTCGAAGTTTGGGTTCACTGAATATGAGTATTCCATCAACCAGTATGATTCTTTGCGGTAGGGCGGTAAAGGTCTCATCCGAACGGGTATGTGCCACAAAATCATAAACCGGTATATCAACCTGATAACCATTTCGAAGTGCATCGAGGTGCCGGATCATCAGTTCAGTTTCGAGAGAAGCGGGATGGTCAAAATTTTGTTTCGTTCGCTCTTCAAATGGGAGGTGGCTGAGATCCCGATAGTAGGAATCGTGCTGTATCAGCAGCACCCGTTTTTCCCCAATTGCTTCAATAATATTCTTAACCACAGTCGTTTTGCCGGACCCGCTGCCGCCGGCAACCCCGATGATCAACGGTTTATCACTCATTACTTGCTTGCCTTTCACCGTTTCCTCTGATACTTCTGTCATACTCTAATTTAAAATCCCGAATGGCTCTGAAAATGGCAGAGGCCATGATTGTCTGCCCATAATCACTGTTCAAAAATCTTGCTTCAGACGGGTTGGATAAAAACCCGAGCTCTATCAATACGGCTGGAGTGGATGCGTGCCAGAGGGCTTCCAGACCGGCCTGTTTTACACCGCGAGATCTCCGCTGGGCACGATTTTTAAACTGATCTTCCACCATGGATGCAATACGTTCGCTGATGGCCAGATTTCCGGTGTTCGTTAATTCATACACCAGCAGTTCCTCTTCACTCAATTCCAGTGAACCGGGCCCGTTTTCGAGATCTACAACACTGTTCTCTCGTTTCATTACCTCAAGTGCGGATTTGCTTCGTGCAAGTCCCAAAAAGAATGTTTCGGTACCGTGAGCAGACGGTGAATTTGGGGCGGCATTTACGTGAATGGAAACAAAGAGGTCTCCCTTGTTTCGGGTAGCAGTCAATCCGCGTTCACTAAGGGGAACAAACGTATCATCCGTTCGGGTATAGACTACTTCAACATCAGGAATGTGCTCTTTGATATATTCACCCACTTTAAGCGTTACTGCAAGGGCGATATCCTTCTCCTGCAATCTCATGGATCTGTTTTCAGTTCCGGGATCTTTTCCTCCATGACCGGCATCCAGCACAATTACATTAAACTCCTGATTATCTCTGATTCTTAGAAATGAATTGTCTATCTCCTCATCTTCCGCAAATCCGTGAATATCTGCTATGTAGTCTGTAAAGTCGATTTCGGTAGAATTTGCTGCAATCTGCTCAATTTCTGTTGAGGAGACGCGCTCCATGGCCAGCAGCAGATCTCTTCCATTCTGGTCGGGGTAGGTTCTGGTCTTAAAATAGTTGCCTGCACTGAGTGAAATTTCAACCCCCATGCCGTTATCGACCGGAAAAAGATCAAAATGATTGAATGTTCCGGTTTGAGGAGGGTAGCGAAAATTCAAGGTGTCAAGCTCCTGAGCAAAAAGGAGCATTTGAATTCGGTCAGGTGAGGGCTGCTCAATTTTAACGGAATCAACCATACTTGAAAGGTGATTGCGCACCACATAGCCTTTGCCATCACTTCTCTCGGCGATAGAAATTCTGTTGAGCTCATTTTGAGCATACAAAGATTCGGCTTGAAGAGTAAGCAGAATCGAACCACACAGTAAGAGTAGAGTGATGATTTTCCGCTTCATTAGACTAAAGCATTCATATTTTCAGAAGTCCGTTAGATGATAACTAAAGGTAATCAAATTTTTGTGTTATGTATAGAGGCTTTAAAAAACCATATAATGGTCCGTATATCTTATTTCAGGTTTTCCATTTTCCTCTGCACCGATTTTAAAAGTCTCCGAATTATTAATGGAAATTAGCCGTGGAGCCGAGTCCAATTATATTTAAAAAGTTTTGTACTATGTTAGGTGAAACGGGCTGCGAAATACTTCAGTATACTTAAACATGAATAAAAATTATCCTTCCGTAAGGGAACATCTCAGAGAGCAGATTGGGGAAAAATTTGATCAGGCTTATGCAGATATGAGATCTGAATTCCGGCTGGCACTGCTGGAGTGGTTCCAAAAAACGTATAAGGAGATTCTCGGAATAAAGAAGAGTGATGAGCTCAGAAATAAGCGGGTTGTCGATACTCTGAATAAAAATATTTCTGATCTCAGACAGATCATAGAGGGATATAATGAAAATCTTTGGTCTGAAAAGTGGAATCAACTGATTGAAGATCTGACCAGATCACTGCCGGAAACTGTGGTTGAGTATCAATCGGAAGAGCGTTTTGCAATTGGTGAAGAGGATTCATTTAAACTAAGATTTCAAAAGAAGTTAAAGAGATTTGCCCGGCGGGTAAGTATGCCCTTTAAAAAGGATAAGAGCGGGTGGAAGCAGGTTGTTCAGCTGAGACGTACCGTAAAGTTACAGCTTTGCGGAACTTCGGACCTGCCGAATAATTTGTTGGCAGAAGAGTTTGAACTGTTGAGCCGGGCTGTGGGCAAGTTACTGGAACAGGAGCCGCTGAAAGAAGATGTTGAGAGTGCAGATGAATCTGTAAATAACGGTGCGGAAGATAAAGAGCACAGCGATAAGGAGAGCAAAACGAAACCGGAAGAACAGCATGCCGGAAGTAAATTCCGTGTTATCGATCAAATTGAAACCCATCTACAGGAGTCGATTCTGATGCTGAAGGATTCAGTTTCAAAAGCATCACTTTCTGAAAAGGTCTATGAAGCTTGTTATCAAGCCGCCGTTGTCAGCGGCACCGTTGAAGAGAACAAGAAACTGCTGGAGGATGACCGGTTAGAGGCGATCATTTCTGAAAAAAAGAGCATTCTGATAAACCGGCAGAAGGAGTGGCAGGCATTTCTAAACTCTCAATATTCAGACTTTGCCATTCAGATAGAAATTGCCCGTTTTGCATTTCTGGCAGACCGAGCTAAGGAAGAAATACTTGGATTTACCCATCGCTTTTTTCGGGATTTTTGCTACCTGCCGCTTGAAAATTCTGTGAAGCGGATTAAGGAGGTTTCCAAAACACTAAAAGAGCAAAAATCGGACAGATTGCCGGCCAAATTAGTACAGGAGCTAAGAGAAGAGATTTCGGAAAAGCTTTCGAGAGAAATGGCTGAAGGGATGGGAAATGTTGAAGGTCAGCAACATCTGATCAGTCAGATACAAAAATCGATCACTGATCTCCAGCTTGGATTCTACAACTTCACAGACACATTTACCCTGGCTGAAAAGAGATCCATTGAAAATGGCAGGCCACAGGTTACGACTGATACGGTAAACTGGAAAAAGCTTGCCACACGCTATGTGCAGGAGAAAGCCCTCCGGGAGATGGATCCCGAAAAACGGGAGTGGAGCGCTTTTTTGAATGAACTGGCCGCGGAGGCGGAGGAGATCATTCAGGTAGTGGATGTTAATCTATTGACAGCAAAAGAGTCTGAAAAAGAGAAGGATGAAGAGCAGTCGGTGCTGGAGATTGCTATTTCGGGAACCGACCGTGCGGTGAGTCAGCTTGAAGCGGCGATAAAACGGGTCAGAGAGCGCCAAAACTCTTACGAGAAGGTAGTAAAGGAGGATTTTCCGGTTAGTATTCAGTCTTTATCCGAAAGTATGCTTTCCCGCTCCTACAATGAACTGGAAATGCAGGATAAAGCACTTCAGGTGAAGGCTACCGCTCAAAACTGGCAAGATAAAATCGTAAAGGTTTACTACCGAGCCCTTGAAAAGTTTGAACTGTTCAGACGGTATTTTGTCAAAAAGTTTAAAGAAGTAAAGGGAGTTACTGCACGCTTTCTCGGCTTTGATGATGAAGGGGCCGTTAGCACTACTGAAAAACGAAATCTTGCCGAATACCTGGCTAAAGTAGATGTACACCACAAATTTCCATTTGTCTATAAAAGGCTCTTCAGCTACGACTTTGAAATTGATGATCGATTCTATATTCACCCTAAGGGGTTGTTTTCACATTTTGAGCAATCTTTTGAGGATTGGAATCTATCCATCGAAACGAACTTTCTGATTGTTGGAGAGAGAGGAAGCGGTAAGAGTTTAGCTCTAAAATTTTTAGAAAAACGTTTTCTGGAAAGCGAAAAAATTGTCACAGTCAATTTCAGAAAGACGATTCATAAGGAGAAAGATCTGATCGATGTGATTGCCGGAGCATTTGGATTTAAAAATATTGAAAGTCGGGATGAACTTATTCAGAAAATTCAGAAGCTCAGAAGCAGAAAAATCCTGGTTGTAGAAAATATCCACAACATTTTTATCAGAAATATCCATGGTTTTGAGGCAATCGAGAGCTTTTGGGTTATCATGGCGTCTACCCGAGATAAACTATTCTGGTTGGTAACCTGCTCCGCATTTGCATGGAACTATTTTGAAAAGGTATTCGGGGCAGATCAATATTTCTCCCATATTGTCCGGTCAGATAACCTTGACCGGGAGATGCTTGAAGACTCCATATTAACCCGCCATAAGGCAACCGGGTATGAACTGATCTTTGAGCCGGGAACGGCAACACAAAAGAGCAGAACGTTTAAAAAAATAATGTCGGATGAAGGGGAGAAACAGAAGTATCTGCATGAGCAGTATTTTAACCGATTGGATAAAATTGCGGAGGGTAACCTGTCGATTGCAATGATTTTCTGGATGCAGTCTATTAAAGAGTTTGATGACCGATCAGTGAAACAGCTTCCAACTGAAATTGCCGACCTGGATAAACTGGAAGTTCCGGCTCGGGAAGTTTTGTTTACCCTGGCAGCTCTGGTACTTCACGAAAACCTGAATGAAGCTGAATTAGCGATGGCTCTGCATCAGGATATTTCCGAAAGCCGACTGATGCTTGCACGACTGAAAAGCAAGGGTATTGTACAGAATGGTGAAGACGGTTATAAGTTAAATCATTTGGTATACCGGCAGGTTGTCCGGCTTCTGAAACGTAGAAATGTGATACATTGACGGGAGTAATAATGAGTAGATCAAGATTATCAAATCGGATACGAATGAGCATCAAACCGCTCTTCCTCGTCTTTATGCTGAGTTTTTTTGCAGCGGAACATGTACAGGCAGAATTAGCGGCGGAGTACCCTGTCACTGAGTGGGCAATGGAGCAGGATCAAGCGAGTAGCGCAGAGCCGGGAGCTGTGGATGAACTGCCTGAAGAGTACAGCGAAATTGCTAAGATTCGTGAATTGATATCTCTCAGTAAGGTTTTCTACATCATTTTTATTCTTGTGGTGACCTATTTCATCAACAAGTACCTGACGATCATACTCGATAATCTGTCAGAAAAGGCTACGAATTACCGGCTTTTTATCAAACGGCTTGCACCGATCAGTCGCATTGTCATTTGGTCCTTTGCAATTTACATTGTTATTGTAGGTATCATATCCCCGCCTTTTGAAACCATCATTGCCATAGGGGCATCTGTGGGCATAGCCGTAGGTTTTGCCTCTCAGGATATATTGAAAAATATTTTCGGTGGGATCATCATCATTCTGGACCGTCCGTTTCAGGTGGGAGACAAAATTGAGGTGGGAAATCATTATGGTGAGGTAATCAATATTGGACTTCGTTCCTGCAGAGTAGTCACTCCGGACGATTCCGTTGTATCTATTCCAAATGCCGAATTAATGAACACCGCAGTATCCAATACCAACTCCAGTGCACTCGACTGTCAGGTAGTTGCCGAGATCTATTTGCCTGCATCGGTGGATATACAAAAAGTGAAACAAATTGCGTATAAAGCGGTGTATGCTTCATCCTATACGTACCTGAATAAACCGGTTTCAATAATTGTTTTAAATGAACTGGAGAACCGGCATTTCGTCTATAAACTTCGGGTGAAAGCCTATGTGGTAGACATTCGGTTTGAATTTTTGTTCAAGAGCGACTTAACCGAGATGATCGTGGATGAGTGCAACAAACTGGGGATGATCCCCTCATCAAATAGAGAAGGCGAGAAAGGTGCGATGGCTCAATCGAAAAGTTAATCAGGTATTTTCCTGCACCTCACCGGGGTTCCAGGCGTACCGTCCTTCACCAAAACAATGTCCATCCACTAGTTTTAGCGCAGGCTCCGTTGCAACGTCAGCTGAAGAAAAGGTATCCCCCTCTTCATTTCTTGCAGCATCCAGTTCGTTGTATCTGTTTACCAGACTTTCCAGTTTTTCACGATCAGTTTTTTTCGTAGAGTAGATCAGAAATCCCCAGGGGCCGCCTGCCGGTTTTACGCCGATGGGCATTATAGCACACTGCTCAACTGAGTCTGCAGCTCCATCTCCAATCAGTTTGTCAATATCTTTGGCAATCTCTTCTATCGTTTTCTCCGTACCGTTTGAAGCGCAGGAGAAAAGGAGTATGGCTGAACTGAACAGAAGTACGGCTAATGATGTGAAGTCCATATAGTAGTTTATTGAGTGCGATTACTGATTTCTCCGGCATTCCATGCATAATGACCATCCCCGTGACATTGACCGCCGATAAGCTCGAGCTCAGGTTTTGTTGCAAAATCACACATTGAACCTAATCCTTTCTCTCTGTTTCGGATATCATCCAGTTCGTTATACCGATCTACAAGTCGCTGAAGTTTGTTGGTGTCAGATTGTTCTGTAGAGTAAACAATATATCCCCAGGGGCCACCGCATGGTTTTGCACCGATAGCCATAGTGCTGCAGCTACTAAGTTCATTCGCTTTTGCATCACCAACTTCCATTTCAATTAATTTGGCAACCTCATCAATTGAGAGTTCGTTGAGTTCGCCGGAAGTAATTTCATCGCAGGCGGTTGTAAATAAGAAAATGAATGAAACTGTAAGTGATATCAGAATGCTGTATGGAATGTTCATAATACGGAACTATTTATGGCCCTTTGATTTATATACGATGATGTTCCGGCAATATTATATCAAAAGTAGAAGTGGAATAACAGATCTATTTTCTCTCCTGAATTTTTCTGACCATGGCTGTTACCCATCTGCGGGGGAAGAATTTCACAACAAAAGATGTGACTTTATTCATCCATCCATAAATGGCTATACGCTTTCCGCTCATCATTTTTTTAAATCCGAACTCAGCAACTTCCTTGGAAGACGGGAGGGGAAACCGGTCCATAAGCTTGGACTTTTCCATATTTGCCGTTGCCTGAAATTCTGACTGGGTTGGGCCGGGGCAGAGAGCCGTAACTATTACACCTTGGTCGGCAACCTCATTGGCCAGAGCTTCGCTGAAGGCGAGAACATAGTGTTTGGTAGCGTAGTAAACACTCATCAGAGGACCGGGCTGAAACGCCGCAGTTGATGCCACATTCATAATTTTACCATGTCTGCGTTCAAGCATTTGCGGCAGGAAAAGATGGGTGAGATGAGTAAGTGATTTCATATTCAGGTCAATCATCGTTTCCGTTTTCCACCAAACACTATCTTGAAATAAACCGTAATCTCCAATTCCTGCGTTGTTCACCAGAACATCAACCTGTAAGTTGTTTTCTTTACAGTAACGGAAGAGGGAGTTTACGGTTTGCGAATGCGCTAAATCAGCCGGAAAAATATGTACATCTGCCGCATACTGATCTGAAATCTCTTTTTTAAGATCATTCAGGAGATGTTCCCTTCGTGCGGTTAAGATCAGATTATATTGATTTCGGGCAAATACTTTTGCCAGCTCCTTTCCAATTCCGCTTGAAGCCCCGGTAATCAGTGCCGTTTCTGACATTTAATTTAATCGCTCATTGCCTTGTACACTGCAATGGCAGAGAGGCCAACCAAGAGTGATGCAGAACCTAACAGCAGGGCAATATTAAGATTTCTCTGAGCTCGTTTGGCTTTTTCCAGCTTCTCGGCTCCAATTCCTTTCTCTTCAATGAACCGTTCCAGTTCTTCTCTTGTCATCTCCTTGAGTTTCATAGTGTCCACCGTTTAGTCAATTTTCCGATTTATTCAATATTCAGAACAGAAATAGTGGGTTCAAAGTTCAAAAAGTGGACGATATCTAAATCCGCAAGATGAGTCTAATGTTGCTCATCAATACCATGTACTCCGGCAATATTCAGGCTGAGTGTGAGGGTAAGACCATAGCTGAGATGCATGATGACACCGGCCAGCAGAATTTTTCCCGGAATCCAGGTGTCTGAGTAGAACAAACCAAATGAATCCCCTGCGGCAGCGGACACCAGCGGACCGACAATCAATCCGGAAAAGATGGAGATCAGTAATCCAAATGCAATTCCGTGTAGAATCCAGTTGCCGGGCATTCTTTTTTGAAGGAAAACAACCCAGAAGAGCGCCATCAAGATACCGCCAATTACATAGGCTACATTTGCCCAAGCCATGGAGTAAACTTCCTTGCCGTGAACGTGATTCAAACTTTGGTCTATAATATAGGCGATATCAATGGTTGGAAGCCCTATTCCTCCCTGAAGAAATGATACCATTGCCATGATAAAGGTGGCAATAAAACCCGAAATAACGGTGCGCCAAAACGTGCTTGAGCTGATCATAGAATCCCCTGTAAGTAAATAAACGTGTTAACGTTGACAGTTTTTCAGTCAGTTATACAAGATGTAGAAAAAATCTGTTATCCTGAAATTGCAACTTAGTGGATACTAAGTTCAAAAAAACACTAGGCCTGAAACTCCTCCAGCTGTTTGGTGAGTTTCTCGAGATTCATTTCGGCATCTTCTTTTTTCTGCCGCTCTTTCTCAACAACCTCTTCCGGCGCGTTATTCACAAATCCGGCATTGGATAGCTTTTTCTCCACTCCTTTCAGAAATCCTGTCAGCCGGTCGATCTCTTTCTGAATCCGATCCCGTTCTATTTCAAGATCGATCAAGCCTTCCAGAGGTACGTAAATTTCTGATCCGTCAACAACAGATGCAGCCGACGCTTTGGGTTTGTCAGCATTTACATCAAACGAAATGGATTCAACCGGCAGAAGTTTCCTGAACACCCATTCAGCAGATTCAAGTTGTTCGGAAAGCTCTCCATTTTTCGGTTTAATGATGATGTTCAGCTCCGCTTTCGGAGATAGATTCATCTCTGCCTGGATATTCCGAATGGATGAGATCTGAGTTTGAACCGTTTGAAAGATAGATACTGAATCACGGTGGAGTTCATCCTGCATCTCCGGCCAGGAGCTGATGGTCAGGGCTTCTTCCGTTGAGCGCTCCTGAATTCGCTGCCAGATCTCTTCAGTGATGAACGGCATAAACGGGTGCAGCATCTTCATCAGCATTTCAAAGAAACCGAGTGCCCGTTCCAGGTTCTCTTTTGGCATGTTCTCGCCATACTGATCCGCTTTGCAAACTTCGATGTACCAGTCGCAAAAATCATCCCAAACCAGAGAGTAGATCTTTTTCAGAGCTTCGTTCAGTCGATACTTCGAAAAGTCATCTTCCATCTCCCGCAGCGTGGTCTGGATGCGTCCCATCATCCACTTATCAGCTACATTTTTGGGGTCTATTATAGTGGTTGGATTATAATCAACACCCTTCTCCATATTCATGGTAAGGAATCGGTAGGCATTCCAGATCTTGTTGGAGAAGTTGCGACCCTGTTCGCAGAGTGCTTCATCAAACAGAAGATCATTCCCGGCGGGGGAGGCGAAGAGCATTCCCACGCGTGTTCCGTCGGCTCCGTACTTTTCAATCAGCTTCAGAGGATCGGGTGAGTTACCGAGAGATTTGGACATCTTCCGTCGCTTCTCATCCCGCACAATTCCGTGGTAGTAAACGTTGCTGAACGGCTTCTCATCGGTAAAGGCGTAGCCGGCCATAATCATCCGGGCAACCCAGAAAAACATGATTTCGGGCGCGGTTACCAGATCCTGTGTAGGATAGTAGTACTCTAGTTCCTTATTTCCTTTTTTGTTCTTGATGAAATCGGGATCAAAAACGGACATCGGCCAGAGCCAGGAACTGAACCAGGTATCGAGTACGTCTTCATCCTGATGAATTTCGGACTCTTTCAGATCGCTGCGACCCGATTTCTCTTTTGCTTTTTCAAGAGCTTCCTCAGCCGTTCTGGCAATTACATACTCCTCTTCACCGTCACCGTAGTACCAGGCCGGGATTCGATGTCCCCACCAGAGCTGGCGCGAAATGCACCAGTCGCGGATATTCTCCATCCAGTGCTTGTAGCTGTTTTTGAACTTGGCGGGATGAAACTGAATTTCGTCGTTCATCACGTTATCCAGTGCCGGCTTGCTCAGCTCATCCATTTTGCAGAACCACTGAAGGGAGAGTCTCGGTTCAATGACCGCATCCGTTCGTTCGGAGTAACCAACCTTGTTGGCCATCTCTTCAACCTTTACAAGCGACTCTTGTTTTTCAAGATCTTTAACAATGAGCTTACGAGCTTCAAATCGATCTTTACCGATATAGTGTCCGGCAACCTCTGCAACGGTTCCATCGGCATTGAGCATATCAATAATCTCAAGTCCATGTTTTACACCGATTTCATAATCATTCTGATCGTGTGCAGGAGTGATTTTCAGACAACCCGTTCCGTACTCTTTGTCAACATAATCATCCGCAATAATCTTCACTTCACGGTTTACCATCGGTATGATGGCAGTTTTCCCAATCAAATGTGTGTAGCGCTCATCGTCCGGGTTCACACAGACGGCTGTATCGGCCAGAATCGTTTCGGGACGAGTTGTTGCAATGGTGATATACTCATCTGAATCTTTGATTTTGTAGCGAACGTGGTAGAGTTTAGACTGTACCTCTTTGTGAATGACCTCTTCGTCACTGAGCGCGGTCTGAGCGGCCGGATCCCAGTTTACCATACGCTGACCGCGATAAATATACCCCCGATCGTACAGTTCAATAAAGCAGTCAATCACCGACTCATAGAGTTCATCTTCCAGGGTAAAGCGGGTGCGCTGCCAGTCGCAGGATGCTCCTAATTTGCGGAGCTGCTGGAGAATGATTCCGCCGTGTTCATCCGTCCACTCCCAGGCGTGCTTTAGAAATTCATCACGCGAAAGATCACTCTTCTTGATCCCTTTGTTTCGAAGCTTCTGAACAACCTTTGCTTCGGTAGCGATGGAGGCGTGATCCGTTCCGGGAACCCAACAGGTGTTAAATCCTTTCATGCGGGCACGGCGCACCAATACATCCTGAATAGTGTTGTTGAGCATGTGGCCCATATGAAGAACGCCGGTTACGTTTGGCGGGGGTATAACTACAGTAAATGATTCTCTATCATCAGGTTCAGAGTGGAAGTAGTTGTTCTCTTCCCAGTAAGAGTACCATTTATCTTCCGTTTCGGATGGATCGTAATGTTTTGGGATGTCTTGAAGATTGTCAGTTGAACTCATAGAAGATTATCATTCAGGTAAAAAAAGGAGATGATATAAAAAGAGTGCAGAGCTACTAACTCTGCACTCTTTAATACTCAGATTTAAATTATTTTACTCGTTTCAGGCGAACACCGAAATGTCCGTCGCAGCCGTGTTTATGAGGGAACGTTTGGTATGCATATCCATCCTCAATGAGAACTTCTTCCGGCAGAAATTCATCCAGTTTTTCCAATTCGAAGTTGTCGTATTTTTCAAGGAATTTCTGAATTTGCTCCCAATTCTCTTCCGGTTCCAGTGAGCAGGTGCTGTAAACAAGCCGTCCGCCTCGCTTCACATGGTTGGCAGCTTCATCCAGCAGTTCTTCCTGCAACTTAACAGAATTTTCCAGCTCCTCTTCAGTTCGCTTCCATCGTAGGTCAGCCCGCTTGCTTAGCACACCGGTTCCGGTACAGGGCGCATCCAGCAGAACACCGTCTGCAAGTTTCAGGTTTAGTTCACGGACATCATCCTGACGAATTTTGATATTTTCTGCCCGATAGTTCAGGGCGCTCTCTGCCAGCAGTTCGAGCCTGTTCGGGTTAATGTCTACCGCAACAATACTGCCTTCAGCGTTCATCATGTCAGACATCACAATACTTTTGGTGCCCGGTGCGGCGCAGAGATCATAAATAGTTTCACCGGGTTCAGGTTCTACTATGGTAGGTGCAAATCCGGCGGCAATATCCTGAACAAGGCAAATACCTTTTTTAAGCAGATCTTTTGAAATAAACGGGGCCACACTGTCCACCCGAAAGTAACCGGGCAGCCAGTCGCTTTCTTCGAACTGAATGTCGAGTTTCTCCATTCGGAGCTTAAAGTTCTCGGTCTTGGTGCGGAGATTATTTGCCCGAACATAGTAGTTTGGCCGCTGGTTGTTCGCCTGCATCAACTGAAAAGCTTCCCGCTCGCCAAATCGTTTTACCCATCGCTTTACCATCCATTCAGGATGAGAGAATGTTGTGGCAATCAGCTTGGTGCGGTCTTTGAACGCAGGTTTAGGGAGGTTGTCGATGTCTCGCTGAATGTTACGCAAAATTGCGTTGACCAGATCTCCGGCCTTGGATCCCAATTTTAGCTTAGCAATTTCAACAGCTTCGTTGATGGCGGCATAATCGGGCGTGCCATCCATAAAGAGCATTTCATAAAGGCTGAGTCTTAAAATGTTCTTCAGAGATGATTTCATCTCATCCAGAGTAATGCTCGAATACTCACCGATGATAAAATCCAGATAACTGCGCTTTCGTAAAATATTTTGAACATACTCCCGAACCTGTGCCCGCTCTCTGGGTTCGAGCTCATTGGCCACTGAATAGTCGAGATTGTTTGTTTCATCAAATGTTTCGAGTAGTTCAATGCTGGCTGATCGCGCTGTAAGTTCCGTATCCAATGGTTTTTCCCGGTTTTATAAATTCAAATTTCAGCAATCCGAAGCCGATAGGGGTCGGCATAAGGTCGAATTTTAAAGAGTCTTAAAGATAGTAGATTGAGATACTTTTTGCTAATAGTTGATTTGCCAAATCTCATCAAATTCTATTCCTTTGATATCGAGCCAATCTTCGTAATTTTGAATCAGGTGATAGGTTAATTAATCGGTTGTATGGAGCTATTTTCTCAGTTTGAAATCTGGACATTTTTTGCCGGTCTGGGGATTTTCCTTTTCGGGATGCATATGATGGAAGAATCCATTCGTATCCTGAGCGGTGCTGCATTTAAATCATTGATACGAAGATGGACCGGCACCAAAATCAAAGCGATACTTAGCGGGATGTTCAGCACGGCTATTCTGCAAAGCAGCTCCGCTGTTTCGTTGATGGTACTTGCATTTGTAGGTGCGGGAATCATGAACCTGATTCAGGCCATATCTGTAATGATGGGAGCTAAAATCGGGACAACCGCAACCGCTTGGATTGTAGCGGTATTCGGGTTTAAATTTAACATCGAGGCTTTTTCCCTGCCAATGATCGGAATTGGCGGTCTTGGAATGATTGTTCTAGCAAAGTCGGCCAAGTATGTGAATATCAGTAAATTTCTGGTTGCTTTTGGTTTCCTCTTTATGGGCCTCGACTACATGAAAACCAGTGTTGATGAGATCTCAACTGTTTTGGATCCGGCTATGTTTGCCGGATATGGTGTACTGGTTTACGCGTTGACCGGGTTAGTTTTAACCGCCATCATGCAGAGCAGTTCTGCCACAATTGCCATCGTCCTTACTATGCTGTTCAGTGGTGTCATAAATTTCTCATCCGGAGCAGCCATGATTATTGGCGCGAATGTGGGAACGACTGTTACGGTGGTTCTGGGAGCACTCGGAGGAATTCATACCAAAAAACAGGCAGCTTTAAGTCAACTTCTGTTTACCTCGGGTACTGCAATTGCAGCCCTGTTAGCTCTGCCGCTGCTCACCTGGCTGGTTCTCGATCTGTTCTCCTTTAATGACAACCTGGTTTTAGGGTTAGCGCTTTTTCACTCTATCTTCAATATTGGTGGCGTGTTGTTGTACTATCCGTTTATCGGCCGGCTGGCAAACAAGGTAGAAGGGTGGATTCCGGAGAAATTTGTTTCACTCAGCAGTTATATACATAAAACCGATCCCAATGTGCCGGAAGCCGGGCTCGTTGCCTTCAGAAAAGAGATTCAGTGTCAGCTCCGTCACACTGTAAACTTTTTGAAGCCGATATTTAAACTTGGAGGGGAGAGAACAGATCTGAGCTATTCTGATCTGGAAAGGTACAACGGGGAAATTTTTGCGTACTACACCGAGCTTCACAACGAAAATCTGCAGCCGGGTATGAGTGAACAGCTTGATAAGCTGTTACGAGCGAGTCGTAATTTTATGAACAGCACAAAAAACCTTTATGAATCGGTCGATGAGTTAAAGGTTTTGGAAGGGGAGTACGATGAAATTCATCAAGCCGGAAAGCAGATGCTGAAGGATCGGGTTGATCTTGTGGTAAAAACTACAAATAAGCTGGTTGACCCTGAATTAGAAATAGACTGCCAAGCTGTGCTGGATGAAGTGGAAGATCTCTATGAGCAGATTGAGGTGAGTGATAAAGAGTTTATACAGATGTGTTCAAAAGCAGTTGCTACTCCGGATTTTAAAAAAGTTGAGGTTACCTTTTTATTGATGCTAAACCGGGTAGTGACTCAATCCTGCCGGATGATTGTTTTTGGGATGAGAGCCATTATTGAGTCCAATCTGAATCATGATTAAAATTTGGTTTAAACGTATTGAAGCTAACACTTGCATTATATTTTGAACAGGGTGAAAACTGTTTGATTCTTCTTTGATTTTTGAGCAAGAAGTGGCTAACTTTTTAAGCTTTCAATGAGGAGGTAATAATCCGGGAAATCCGGGGTGCCTGCCGGCAACGTTGAAAGGAACAGAAAACAGTTTACAATACGCGTAAAGACACAAAAAACGATTATAATCGAATGAATAAAGGAACTGTAGCACAAGTTATTGGCCCCGTAGTTGACGTCGATTTTGGCAAAAGTGAACTGCCAAAAGTGATGAGCGCACTCTACATTGAACGAGAAGACAACACAAAATTGTATCTGGAGGTTGCACAGCACCTGGGAGAAAATCGGGTGCGAACCATTGCGATGGACTCAACAGACGGCCTGATTCGTAATACAGAGGTAGTGGATACCGGCGCACCTCTTTCGATGCCTGTCGGAGAGGATATTCGCGGTCGTCTATTCAACGTTGTGGGCGAAGCAATTGACGGAATTGAACAGCCTGAAGGCAAGAGAAGCTACCCGATTCACCGAGAGGCTCCTAAGTTTGAAGACCTGGCAACAAGTACCGAGATGCTTGAAACCGGAATTAAGGTCATTGACCTCCTCTGTCCGTATGCCAAAGGTGGTAAGATTGGACTTTTCGGAGGTGCCGGTGTAGGTAAAACCGTATTGATTCAGGAGCTGATTAACAATATTGCGAAGCAGCACGGTGGACTTTCCGTATTTGCCGGAGTGGGTGAACGAACACGTGAAGGAAATGACCTTCTTCGAGAATTTCTCGAATCCGGAGTTATCAAGTACGGCGATGAATTTATCGAATCGATGGAGAAAGGCGAATGGGATCTTTCCAAAGTAGACAAAGATAAACTCAAAGAGTCTCAGGCTACATTGGTATTCGGCCAGATGAACGAACCACCGGGAGCTCGTGCTCGAGTAGCACTTTCCGGGCTAACCGTTGCTGAGTACTTCCGTGATGAGGTTTCCAAAGACATTCTTCTCTTTATTGATAATATTTTCCGGTTTACCCAGGCCGGTTCTGAGGTGTCAGCACTTCTGGGACGTATGCCTTCAGCGGTAGGTTACCAGCCAACTCTGGCCAGTGAGATGGGGGATCTTCAGGAACGTATTACTTCTACCAAAGACGGTTCAATTACATCTGTTCAGGCGATTTACGTACCTGCCGATGACTTGACTGACCCTGCTCCGGCTACCACGTTCTCTCACCTGGATGCGACAACCGTATTGAGTCGTGCATTAACACAGATCGGTATCTATCCGGCTGTGGATCCGCTCGATTCTACATCACGAATTCTGGATCCAAAAGTTGTTGGTGATGATCACTACGATACCGCACAGGAAGTGAAAGAGATTTTGCAGAAGTACAAAGACCTGCAGGATATTATTGCCATTCTGGGTATGGATGAACTTTCCGATGAGGATAAAACGGTTGTGAGCCGTGCACGTCGTGTTCAGCGGTTCCTGAGTCAGCCGTTCTTTGTAGCGGAACAATTTACCGGTCAGAGCGGTGAGTATGTGAAGATTGAAGATACCATCAAGGGCTTTAAGATGATCCTTGAAGGTGAATTGGATCACCTTCCTGAAAACTCCTTCCACCTGGTGGGTACGATTGAACAGGCACAGGAGAAAGGTGAAAAACTCCTCGCTGAAGCAGAAGAAGCTTAATCCACAAACCGGAGAATATCGTGTCTAAGACATTTCATGCACAAATACTCACACCGGAAGGATCTCTTTATGACGGAGATGTTGAAGGTGTGCAGGTGCCCGGCAGCAATGGAAACTTTCTGGTGCTTTATAATCACGCACCTATCGTCTCAACATTGGGCGTAGGGCGAATTGTCATCAAAAAAACTGATGGCAGCGAAACTAACTATGCGGTAAGCGGTGGGTTTGTTGAGATGAATGACAACAAAATGACTCTGCTTGCCGAGAAAGCCGAAGAGGCATCAGAAATAGATGTAGAAGCCGCAAAGAAGCTTCGCGACGATGCTAAGGAGCGATTAAGAGATGTGAAGAACGATCGCGATAAAGCAGAAAAAGATCTGGCTATTGCACAGAATAAGCTGAATATTGCTCAGTAACTTCTTATAGTAAACTGAATTTACAAGCCCCGATTGGTGAAAACCGGTCGGGGTTTTTTGTTTTACAGTGGATTGAGCGTGAATTATTTGAAGTTAAAACTGAAAAATAATTCCTTAAAAAGGAATGTTTTGAAACTGCCAGAGATTTATTTCGTGAAAAGCTTTTTAGAACGGTAATTAGATTATTTCTTGTAGCAATTTGAAATTACTCTCTTTAGCGATATACTCGAACGGTCAACTTTAATTAACATTTCCAAGCGTATGAGGTCATTGAATTTTTTAAAAATTACCATTTTGCCGGTCATGCTATTTATAGCTATTGGTTGTGCAACTACTCAGCCCACTGCACCGGCATCATCAAATGGCGCACAGCAAGAGTCTGCCTCAGATTTTGATAAAGCCATTGAAAAAAGCATGGCATACGAGGGGCTTTTTACCATTTATCAGGATACCACAGATGGCTCCACCAAAATGGCAATTCATAAAGATCAACTCGGTAAAGAGTATATCTATTTTGGGATGTCTCAAGATGGGGTTCTGGAAGCGGGGCATTTCAGAGGGAGCTTCCGTGATAATAAAATCGTAAAAGTTCGACGCTACTTTGACAAGGTTGAGTTTGTGCACGTCAATAATCGCTATTGGTTTGATGAAGAGAGTCCGCTTAGTCGGGCATCAAATGCGAATATTTCTGATGCACTTCTTTTTAGCGGAAAAATTTCTGCGGAAGACGATTCGTCAGGAATGTTGTTAATTGATACAGATCCACTCTTTTTAACGGAAAGTTTACATCAGATTAAACCGAGCCCAAGCCCATTTGGTGGCCCCGGCCAATTCTCCATTGGCAACCTGAGCAGGGATAAGAGTAAGTACACGGCTATCAAAAACTACCCGAAGAACTTTGATGTAATTGTGGAGTATGTCTATGAAACTCCATATCCCACCGGTTCCACAAGCGAAGCTGTAACTGACGGACGATCGGTAAAAATTACGTTTCAGCACTCCTTTATCGAGATGCCTGAAAATGACTTTCAGCCGAGATATGCTGATCCACGAGTGGGATATTTTACAACCCAAATGGACGACCAGGTGAGTACAAGTGCCACACCATATCGGGATCTGGTGCATCGCTGGAATTTGGTGAAAAAAGATCCGGACGCTGAAATTTCAGAACCGGTTGAACCGATCGTTTGGTGGATTGAAAACACCACACCCTACGAATTTCGTGAGACCATAAAAGAGGCCACACTTGCGTGGAATGAAGCGTTTGAAGCCGCAGGATTCAGAAATGCCATTGAGGTGAAAGTTCAGCCCGATGATGCGGATTGGGATGCGGGTGATATTCGATACAATGTCCTTCGATGGACATCATCTCCCATTCCTCCATTTGGTGGATACGGCCCAAGTTTCGTAAACCCGAGAACAGGGCAGATTCTTGGTGCGGATATCATGCTCGAATGGGGATTCTTCAGAAACAGGTCATTTGAGGAAGACGTACTGACTTCAGGACGAATTTCTGATGTAAACGTATATGAGGCAATGGATGAAAAGTTCTGTTCATTCGGAACTCACTTCACTCAGAACAATCAGTTTGGGATGAGTGCATTGAGTCTTCTGGATGCTCCTGATGAAGAACTGGAGGGATTCCAGAAAGAGGCGATGACCATGTTGATTCTTCACGAGCTGGGCCATACGTTTGGGCTGAACCACAATATGCAGGCCAGTACACTGCATTCGCCCGAGGATATTCACAATGAAGAGCTGGCCAATACGATTGGGTTGACCGGCTCCGTTATGGACTACTCTTCCGTGAACGTCAACAGAGACCGTGACAATCAGGGAAGATATTACGACATCAAACCCGGTCCTTACGATATCTGGGCGATTGAGTTCGGATACAAGCCGGAACTGGATGATGAGGCTGAGAGAAAAACACATCTTAATCGATCCACCGAACCTGAGTTGGCATTTGGGAATGACGCAGACGATATGAGAAGTCCGGGTAAGGCGATTGATCCGAGAATTATGGTTGGCGATATGTCATCTGACCCCGTTGCATACGGAGTTGAAAGGATCGAAATGTCTCGTGAACTGATGAACGGACTTTTAGAGAAGTTTGGAACGCGTGAAGGGCAATCGTATCAGGAGCTCAGAAATGCGTTTATGAGTTTGATGGGGCAACAAAGAACTCAGACAGGTGTCATATCCCGTCAGATTGGTGGTGTGTATCGCGACCGGGCATTTATCGGGCAGGAGGGGGGAGATGTTCCATTCCGCCCGGTTCCGGCTGAAAAACAGAAAGAGGCGATGACCTATCTGAATCAATACCTCTTTGCACCGGATGCTTTTAGTAGGTCTCACGAAGTGTATAACTACCTTCAGATTCAGAGAAGAGGATTTAACTTCTTCAGCATGTCTGAGGATCCAAAAATTCATGACATGGTACTGTCGATGCAGGGCAACGTGCTGAATCACCTACTACACCCAAATACCGCAAAGAGAATCACAGACTCCCGAACGTATGGTAACAGCTATTCACTGGCTGATGTTGTTGGGGATCTCACGTCATCTATATTTGATGCCGATGCGAGAGGTAATGTAAATACGTTCCGCCAGAACCTACAGGTTGATTATGTGAACCGATTGATTGCTATACTGGACAGTGATTCTTACGATCATATTTCAAAATCGACGGCTTTGTACAATCTGCAGAACATCCGAAATATGATGGATAGCAAAGGAAGTGTAAATGCAGAAACCCGTGCTCACGCTGCTCACATAAAAACCGTGATTGATAAAGCGCTGGAGAGCTAATTTAATAACCGGTTTCAAATCTATAAGAGAGCTCTGCATAACCGCAGGGCTCTTTTTGTTTACAAGGTTTTGACAAACGATGAATTTATTTTTTCGAAACCCACTTTTCGGAGATACTCATTGTGTTCGCTGTTTCCTGAAGGGGTTACAATTTTCTCAATGCCATCTCTCTTCAGTTCATCAGCATTTTTTTCAAACAGAAATCGTCCGATTTTAAAATCCCGGTAGCTGGGAATCACAAAGTCGAGATCCATCTCAAGCGTACCATCCTCTCGGATATTACCCAGTATCAAACCGGCCGGAACCATGTCACTTAGCACAAACATGGAGTAATTGAAGCTTTTTTCTTTAGAGAATTGTGGCTGGTAAGTCTTGATGTGATCATTATAAAAATCCAGAAATTTTTTCAAATAGGTACTCTCTTCCGATGTCTTAAGAAGCTGAAAATATTGATCATCCCGATAGATTTTTATAAGGTAGTATATGTTTACAAAAACAATCAGAGCATTCATCAGGGCAACCGGCCATGCATCAATCAATACTCCGTAGATGGTAAAAGTCAATGACCCGATCAGATTGATAATTCTGAGTTTGACGATGGCGCTCATCATCAGCGAAATCGCCACAAGAAGAGATGCCAGGTAACCAATCAGTTCGTAAAGTACAGCTTGTTCCATAGTGATTGTCAGTTTGTTTAATGCTTTGTAAGGATTACAGTCCGTTCTCCCATAATCTCAAGATCTGCCCCGTAATGATCGGCCATCCATTGGAATGTTTTCTCTGAATAGAACGTCACATGTGTATCATCCTTACGGTAATGCCAATCTTTAAACTGCTCGACTTTTGGAGCCAGTTTCGTCATAATACCAAGGAATCCTCCACTCTTCAAACAAGACCATAACAGATCAAACTCTTTTCTTGGATTGAACAGGTGCTCTGCAGTTTCGGTGGTAGTAATGAAGTCATATGTGTGATTGAAGACGGATCGGTCGGGAGCGTAAAATGGATCATAAAGATTCACGGTATGACCGTCCTCTTCAAACATTACACTGAGAGTAGGTCCGGGGCCTGAACCAAAATCGAGGCCAAAACTTGCCGGTGAAAGTTTATCACTGAGCGGGGAGTAGAGTTGATTTAGAAATTCGCGATAGCGACTATCCTCCGGGTCATTTTCGTGTAGATCGTACCGGCTTTTTTCTACATCAGGGTCGAGTCGTTGGCCCGGTTTCACAAATTTTAAATCACAATTTTTACAGTGTATATAACTGAAATTATTTGCATCAAATAAAGATTCTGTAGACTCACTTTTACAAAGAATGCAGCCGGGGATAGAGAGTTGAGTGTATCCGGATTTGTTGTTGAAGGTATCTTTCATGGATTCGTAAACAGATCGAAAGAAAAGAAAGTTGAGAAGGGTAGCCTACTCGGGGTCAGGTTGACTTTTGAGAGCATATTGAAGAAGCATGTCCATTTCTATCAGTTCCAAAACTCTTTCATTTGTAGCTTCAAGATCTACTTTGGGAGCTACACCGGCTTGCTGAGCCTCTTTCCAGCGCAAAGCACAAAGGCACCATTTGTCTCCCGGCTTTAACCCGGGAAAGTTGTATTGAGGCATAGGAGTTTTGAGAGGATTACCTGCTTTCATGGAAAAATTTAGAAAAGTTTCGGTCATAACTGCGCACACCAGATGCCGGCCATAATCCTGTTTACCGGTTTTACAGCAGCCATCACGATAAAATCCGGTAACGGGATCGCTGCTACACTCTTTCAGGGGCTGACCAAATATATTTCGGGCTGACTGTTCCATCTACTTTTCAATAAATGCTAATTCAACTTTTTCTATATCGAGCTTTCTGTAAAAGCATGATTTGCGGTTTAACCCCGATTCATTTTTAGTGTGGCAAACACCGTCACCTTCCAGTCGTACTTTATATATAAAAGCATCCTGATCGCAATCAGTAAGTATTTCATCAATCCATATGGTGTTTCCCGAAGTTTCTCCTTTAACCCAGATCTCATTTCGGCTGGTACTCCAGAACGTGGCTTTTTTTGTTTTGACTGATTGGTTTAGAGCTTTCTGATTAACGGATGCGATCATCAAAATCTCCCCGGTTGATGATTCCTGAACCACAACCGGAAGCAGTCCTCCTCGTTTCTCAAACTGTGGGTTAAATGTTCTGCTTTCTTCGATGTCAGATTTGGTTAGAGACATAAATTATTTCTTCTGTTTACCCCAGGTTTGATACTCTCCGGTTTGATCTTCCCGGTTTTCAGGTACTTCTCTGAGAGGCTCACATTCGTGAAGTGAATCGTGCAGTTGCTGCGGTAGTCGCTGATACCATCCTGTGCCTTCTGTTTTCCATTTAGCCATCACATCGGTAACATCCTTCACAATTTTTGCGGGGTTACCCACTACAACTTTTCGGTCCGGAATATCCACTCCCTCTTTGATGAATGAGAGAGCTCCTATGATACACTCTTTTCCAATCTTCACGTTATCCATCACAACGGCATTCATTCCAACAAGCGTGTTTTCACCGATAGTGGCACCATGAATGATTGCACCGTGGCCAATGTGTGAAGCTTTGTGAAGGGTTACGGTTACACCGGGAAACATATGAATGGTACAATTTTCCTGAACATTGCTTCCATCCTTAATCACAATTTTTCCCCAATCACCGCGAATAGCAGCACCGGGGCCAATGTACACATCTTTCCCAATGATCACGTTTCCGGTCACGGCTGCCTGTGGATGCACATAAGCAGATTCATGTATTACCGGTTTATATCCGTTAAATTCGTAGATCATGTATCCTGGTTTGGAGAAATGTGAATTAGAACCTGCCAGCGTCCAATGGACCTGACAGCGTTCCTGTAGCAATATCGTAGTAAACACATCACGCTGACAGGTCTGTCAGTTGACAGACGCTATCAGGTGAAATTCTTTTAAATCAATTGTTACCTTTCGGAGTGAACGACTGAATTCCTGTAATTTCTCTTCCGAGAATCAGACCGTGAATGTCGTAAGTACCTTCGTAGGTGTTCACGGACTCGAGGTTGACCATGTGATGGATTACACGATACTCACCTGTGATGCCGTTACCACCGTGCATATCACGCGCTACGCGGGCAATATCGAGCGCTTTGCCGACATTGTTTCGTTTTGCGAGAGAAGTCATGGCATGGTGATCGCGGCCTTCATCTTTCAGTTTTCCGAGACGAAGTGCCAGAAGCTGCATGGATGTTATTTCCGTCAGCATGTTTGCCAATTTTGTTTGAGGCAGCTGGTTTGCTGCGATGGGTAGTCCAAACTGTTTCCTGTCAAGTACATACTGACGAGCTTTTTGATAGCAAAACTCTGCAGCGCCGATGGCTCCCCATGCAATTCCGTATCGGGCACTATTCAGACACATAAAGGGACCTTTCAGTCCACGAATGTCAGGGAATACATTTTCGTCCGGTACAAACACATCTTCAAAAACCATCTCTCCGGTTGATGAAGCACGCAGACTCATTTTATGTTTGGTAGCCGGGCAGGAGTAACCGTCCATACCTTTTTCAACGATAAAGCCACGAATAACCGGCTTGTCATCTTTGTGCTCTTTGGCTTTTGCCCAAACAATTCCCACGTCTGAAATGGGGGAGTTGGTAATCCACATTTTAGCTCCGTTCAGAATCCAGCCGCCGTCCGTTTTTACGGCAGTGGTTACCATCGATCCGGGATCAGATCCGTGATCCGGCTCGGTCAGTCCGAAGCAGCCGATAATCTCTCCGGAAGCGAGACGCGGAAGGAAACGCTCTTTCTGCTCTTCAGTACCAAACTGTGAGATTGGGTACATAACAAGAGAGGATTGAACGGACATAAACGATCGGTAACCGGAATCGACTCGCTCCACTTCACGTGCTACCAGACCATAGGCCGTCTGACTTGCACCAACGCCGCCATATTTTGGATCAGTGGTTGCCCCGAGCAAACCAAGATCGCCCATCTCTTTGGCGATCTCCATATCAAAAACTTCTTCTTGATTACCTTTCAATGCGCGCGGTTCAAGTTTAGTTTGAGCATATTCGCGAGCGGTTTCCATGATCATTTTGTCATCTTCGTTTAACTCAGATTCGAAGAGGTACGCGTCGTCTATGTTAAATTGAGAATTTGCCATGTTGGTAGATGATTAAGAGCTAAAATTTTAAAATTTCATATCCTTTAATGTAACAAATTCAACTTCGCAAGTCATCTTTGCAGGATGAAATAAGCTGATTTTTATAAAAACTTTATTGAGTGGGTCCATAAAAAAAAGTCACACCTCGTTACAAAGTGTGACTTTACTCTATCTGAAATTACTAAATGAATTAACTGTCGTATCCCAGCTCTTTTTTAATTTCGCGGGCCAGGATCAATCGCTGAATTTCTGAGGTTCCCTCACCGATAGTCATCAGCTTGGAGTCTCTCAAAAATCGTTCAACGTGGTACTCTTTGGTATACCCGTATCCGCCGTGAATTTGAATGGCGTCGAGTGAAGCACGTTCAGATAGTTCGGAAGCAAACAGTTTTGCCATCGAAGCCTCTTTGGTGTAGGGGCGTCCCTGATCTTTCAGCCAAGCAGCTCTGTGCACTAAAAGGCGGGCAGCATCAATCTCCACAGCCATGTTGACCATCTTGTGCTCAATGGCCTGAAAGTCACCGATGGATCGTCCAAACTGCTTCCTTTGCTTGGCGTATTTCATAGACTCTTCAAGCGCACCGCGAGCAATACCTACCGAGAGTGCACCGATGCCAATCCGGCCGCCATCAAGGACCTTCATTGTGTCGATAAATCCTCTTCCTAATTCGCCGAGTAGATTCTCTTCAGGTACTCTGACATTTTCAAGGATGACCTCTGCTGTATCTGATGAGTTCATTCCAAGTTTATGCATTGGTTCACCGGGTTTCACACCCTCCATATCTCGCTCAACAATAAATGCACTGATTCCTTTGGTTCCTTTTGTGGGATCAGTTTTAGCAAGCACTACATAAGTATCACCCACGGTAGCCTGCGTAATAAATGTTTTTGCACCGTTAATAACCCATTCATCCCCCTCTTTAACAGCCACAGTTTTCATATCAGAGGAGTCGCTTCCAGAGCCGGGTTCTGTCAGACACCAAGCTCCCAACTTTTTACCTTGTGCAAGAGGAGTGAGGTACTTTTTCTTTTGAGCGTCATTTCCTGCAAGTGCAATGTGTCCGCTTCCCAATGATGTGTGAGAAGCTACCGTCAATGCAAGGGAAGCATCCCAGCGTGCAATTTCTTCTAATGCAAGGCAGAAACTTACAGTGTCAAATCCTGCACCGCCAAATTTCTCTTCATGATAGATGCCGAGCAGACCCTGTTCAGCAAGTTTTTTTACAATGTCGTGAGGGAATTTTTTACTCGTATCTCGTTCAATTACATTCGGTGCGATGTATCGATTGGCAAAGTCCCGAACTGAGTCGCGAATCATTGCCTGATCGTCAGTCAGGTCAAATGATAGTATGTTCTTTTCAAGTGCGTCAATAGTCATTATAATGTAGTTTTATTTTTGATAACGCTTCCAAAAGGTAACGATTTTTTGCTTGTTATCATTTGCTTTAAGGGAAAAATTTGAAGGGGTATTGGATATTCGTGGCAAAGTTGCCTGGATGCCGGACGTTCTAAGTGAACATAACGTTTAGATCCGAATCGGTTTAAAATATCATGGAACATAATCTCCCGGAATCCATTAGAAAGCATGAACCTCAAAGAATAATAAACCGATAGATTAATCATGTTAAGAAAATATTCATCACTTTTGATCGCACTTACCTTTTTCATTGGAGTAGGCTGTGCCTCACCCGGAAGTTTGGCCTCAGATGAGATTACAGATGTAGCCGGTGTTGTAGTGACTGACGGTTACGATAGAGTGGCTAATGCGGAAGTTTATTTTTCCGGTGACGATTTGAGAACTACAACTTCTACTGACGGTACTTTTACACTCAGGGAAGTAAGCGTAGGATCTCACGAAGTAAACATTTCAACTGAAGGGCAGGGTTCATTTACAAAAACTGTAGAAGTAACAAATGGTGGCACCCGGCTTGAAATTGTTTTGGATTGACAAATAAAATCGATTCAACAAAAAAGCTCTCTTTGGTATGAAAGAGAGCTTTTTTATAGCATAATATTTAGCCAAAATTCCAGGTCACACCCCGTCCAATTTCCGGATCAGGAAACTCCCAGCTTACCGCTCCCTGATCACAAGCATACATGCATGTTCCACACTCTATACAGTCTTCCACCTGAAAGTGTACTTTTCCTTGTTCATCCTTGGTGTAGCACTTTGCAGGACAAACATAGGTTGTACAGTGGTGCGGACAGGTAGAGTTACAAATATCTGTATCAACTTTGATGTGTGGCTTAATCTCAGATTTTGCCTGGTTACGATAGCTTACCAATCCAAGGCGTTCAGGTAAAGTCAGGAGTTTCATTTGAATGTACGTTGAGTTAATTGATATTCTTCGATATTGAGTGAAAACGCAAAAGGTAAAAGTGAAAAAGGAGTCAAGATTATTTTATTGTAAGGATTTGGTGAATTGTGGTTCATATTAATAATAACCTTGAACAAACCTATTAAATCATGTTATCACTTAATCATAAAGACTTAAATGTTTATCAAAAAAGTATTGAGTTAGTGTCTGACATTTATGCTTTGACTCAAAAATTTCCTTCACATGAGAAATATGGTTTAATAAGCCAGATTCGTAGATCTGCGATTTCAATTCCCTCCAATATTGCTGAAGGTGCATCAAGAAAAACAGAAAAATAAAGAAAACGATTTTACGAAATCTCAAGATCATTACTCGTTGAACTTGATACACAAATCGGTATTTCGATAAATCTTGGATATCTGAATAAAACTCAAATTTCAAACCTTGAAGAACTGGCAAACGAAGTATTCGCTATGCTATCAGCAATGGCAAAATAGCTTTAATCTTTTGCGTTTTCAGTTTTCACTTTTGCTAGAGCGCTTTCGCTCCTTTCGCTCCTATCTTAACGAGATCCCAGTATGAAGCGTGTTTTTTAACTGAATCACTAAACATATTTCTCGCTTTCTTTGTAGGCTCGTTTTTGATGCTGAAGAAATTCCGTCCGAAGTCACAGATCAGGTTCGGCATTTTATCTACCATAAACGGATCGTGCAGCAGATGAACGGCATCCTGGAAATTGTTGATATCCTTCATCACATAGCTGTCTTCCAGTGCATCCTGATAGCTCTTCATAGACGCTTCGCTGTAGTCTTCTTTCTCCTTCGCTTTTGTAATCGCTTCAGCCGCAAGAATTCCGGATCGCATCGCATAATCCATTCCCTGGATCGCTTTTCCTGCGTTCATCAACAAATTGGCAGCTTCACCGCAAACCATCAATCCAGCTTTGTAGAGCTTTTCAGGCATCACCCGCTTGTCTCCGGAGGAAACCACATGCGCTGAATACTCCACAACCTCACCGCCGCGAATCATATCAGCAACAGCCGGATGTTTTTTGAAATGGTTCAAAATATCGTATGGTGTTTGCTCCTTTTCACGCAGGTCTTTCAATCCCAATACCAATCCTATGGAGACGGTATCTTTATTGGTATAGAGAAATCCACCGCCTTCTACGCCGTTGGTAGCGTGGCCGACAAACTCATTACTCATTCCGCTTCGGCCATATAACTGAAATCGGTTTTCGAGAACATCCTGATCAAAGCGGATGATCTCCTTTACTCCGGTCAGCATGTGATCGGCCGGAACATATTTATCCTGAAGGCCAACCTGGCGTGTGAGCAGGTTATTGACACCTTCAGCCAGAATGACCGAATCTGCATAAAATTTGTCTTCACCGGTTCGGATTCCCACTACTTTTCCATCCTCTTCCAGTACTTCCTCAACGAGAATGTTGGGAGCCACGAAGGAATCCATGGCAAAGTCACTCTCTGCAATCGCCTCCTCTACTTTACCGGCCAGCCATTTGTCAAATTTAGATCGAAGAACAACGACTCCGGTATAGGGCGGTTCGTTGAAATGCGAGGATTTAAAGTCAACGGAGAATGAGGACTGCTCATCCATGAAGGTGAGCCTTCGGTGGTTTATGAATCGGTCCCAACCGCCATCTTCTTCCTCCCAATAGTTTGGAACCAGCTTGTTCAGGTCACTTCCCCATAAAACCCCGCCGGATACATTTTTGGATCCGGGAAATTCACCCTTTTCAATCAGAAGGAATTTCATGTTGTTTTTGGCGAGTGTCATGGCAGCGGCAAGTCCGGCCACACCGGCACCTACGATGATACAGTCAAATTTTTCGTCCATAGTGATTTAGTCGTGGGTCATGAGAGGTGAGTCTTGAGATGAGGGAGTAGAATCCTTTCAACTCAAGACTCGTGTCTCAAATCTAATTCTGTTTGATTTTTTTGAGCTCTTCGATGAATGGAGGCAGAATTTTGTAAAGGTCTCCAACGAGTCCATAGTCTGCTATATCGAAGATAGGGGCGTCAGGGTCTTTGTTGATGGCTACAATTACTTTACTGTTTGCCATACCGGCAACGTGCTGAATAGCACCTGAAATGGCAACGCCGATATAAAGCTGAGGAGAAACCACTTTACCGGTTTGTCCGATCTGAAGACTTGGATCGTAATCACCGGCTTCTGTTAATGCCCGAGAAGCGCCAATTCCGGCGTTCAGAACAGAAGCAAGTTCTGAGATCATGTTACGTCCCTCTTCATCTTTCACACCGCGACCGGCGGCAACCACAACTTCCGCTTCAGAGAGATCAACCCTATCAGAAGAAGAGCTGATAATCTCTTTCAGGGTAATTCGAAGTTCTTCTTCGTTAAAACTAAAGTCGATCGCTTCAACAGAAGCGTCACTTGACTTTTCCACTACGTCATATGATCCGGATCGAACGGAAATAATCACAGGAGTTCCGGTTGCTTCAACAGAGGAGATAATTTTTGAAGCCATGACCGGACGCTTTCCCTTCACGCCGTTCTCGGTCAGTTCAAATTCAGACATATCGCTGAGGGCGCCGGCTTCTTTGTTTGCAGCCAGTGCGCCAAGAATATCTTTAGAGCTCTCGGTGGAAGCGAATGCAACCAATTGCGGATTAATATGATCCACAGCAATAGAAAGTGCCTTCAACACAGGTGTGTTCAGGTGATTTTTGAAAATCGGATTTTCAATAGTGTAGATGGCATCCGGGCCGTAACTTTTAAGCTGTTCGGCAATTTCACCTGCATTTGCATCAACAACCAATGCGGCAGATGTCAATCCGTTGGCTTCGGCAAGTTCATTACATCGGGATAACACTTCAAGAGATGAACGTTTAATTTTCCCGTCATTTACTGAGATAACAGTTAGTAGAGTACTCATGGAATAATTTCTTTTTAGTTAAATAACGTTTTCTTCGGAATCGAGCAGTTTGGCAACCTCACGAGCAATTTCCTCAGGTTCCCCTTCATATTTTTTACCGGGCTCGCGTTTAGGCTTCTCTTCAAACCCAAGCACTTTGGTTTTAACCTCCTCGGATGCAGCATCTGCTGCAAAATCATCGAGAGAAATTGTATCAACCGGCTTTCTTTTGGACTGCATGATTCCTTTCAGACTCGGAATTCGCGGATCGTTCATATCATTTGAGCAGGTGACCAGACCGGGAGAAGGAAGTTCAATCATCTCTTGGCCGGCATCTCCCTGGCGCTTTACAAGAATTGAACCATCGCTATATTCAAGCCCAACAGCATTGGTTGCGTACGGAAGATTTAGAAGCTCCGCAAGCATCGGCCCGGTCAGTCCTGCGTCGGTGTCCTGGCTCTGCTTACCACAGGAGATAAAATCGTATTCTTTGTCAGAAAAGAATTTGGCTAAAATTTTCGCATAGGAGTAGGAGTCAAACTCCTCATCTCCGTTGGTTACAATGTGAGTTCCTTTATCGGCGCCCATTGCCAGTGCTTTTCGGAGGGTCTCTTTAGCTTTTTCGGGACCCGCTAACACTACTTCAACTTCGCCGCCATGTTTTTCACTTAATACCAGTGCCTCTTCTACGGCTGAAGCGTCATAAGCGTTCAGTATATTTCGGTCTGCATCTTGAATTAGTTGGCCGTCTTTTATTTGCAGGGGAGCGTTCACATCGGGTACTTGCTTAATACAAACGTAGAATTTCATGCTTGATGGTTTATTTTTCGGTTAGCGTATGAAACCGCTTTTTTAGCGTTTTTTTAATATACAAAACGTGTATTAAAAAACTGCATCGGATTCCATTCTGCCCGCCTTCAAAATCGAAGTTGGAAGAATCTTTCAGCTTACCTATCATCTAACAAGTTTGAAGGAACTTGACTATGCCCAACAAAAATTTCATCTACATATTTCTGCTCACTTTTATCGCCGGATGCGATGTATTCAATTTCGATGAGGAGGCGCTGATTTACCCCACACAGCTGGAGCCTTACGAGATGGAGCAGCTAACGGAACTCAATGAACAATTTCAAGCCTCCAATGATCATATTTGTTCAACACTTAACCGATATGGATTGACCGGGTTTAGTGATGTGCTTTTTGAAGGGCAGAGCAGTCCATGCCTGAATCGAGAACCGGTACGAATTGAGTTGACAGAACCGGATACTCTACTATCACTGGCTGTTGAGACACTTGTAATGAATGAGGGTTTTACCGGGGTTACTGATCCGGATAAGCTGGAGCTGAGTGAAATGGAACCGCTCCGAGGTTGTATCATCTGTGAAGGGCCAAATATTGATAGCCGTATTATTGAGTGGAAATTCGTGTTTAATTCGCAGCAGATTAATGAGTTGGATGTTCATGATTCCTCTATCACCGTAATTGTGGATGGCTTGGGTGTGAACAGAATTTGGGGGAACTGGTACAATGATCCATATATCCCATCAAGGGCAAATTACCTACCCGACGAGATCGTAGAAAAGCTGGACGGTCAGACCATTGAGTGGATAGAGGATGGTGAACTCTTTGAGCATACAATTTTGGCAGATTCTCTCAACATCCCTACTGAAAAAACGATCATTCCATTCGAAAACAGCGAAAACGGAAACCTTGAACTGCGTGCCGGCTGGAGAATTGAAGTGCCAAGCAATCAGGTGCCATTTGGCGGTTGGGCCGTTTTTGGTGATAAAATTGATGGCAGAATTCTTTTGGTAGATAAGCTCAGGAAAGAGAATAATTTTGGCCCAATTTCAGATAGCCGGGAAAAGTTTGTAACAAATTAGAGACTCATTACTCTTGTTTACGTGTACGTACGGGTAAATTTCGAAATGCTCATAATAATAGGAGTGAACATTGAAGCGAGTTCTCATAGTTGAAGATGATCTGATTATTTCTCTGACCACCGAAAAAATGGTTGAAAAACTCGGGTATCAGGTAGTTGGTTCAGTTACATCAGGTGAAGAGGCTGTACGGGCAGCTCAGGAAAATCAGCCCGACGTTATTCTGATGGATATTAGATTAAACGGGAGTATGGACGGTATAGAGGCCACACAAGAAATTTTGAATAGAATGAATAATATCCGGGTTATTTATGTAACCGGTAATACAGATCAGGCCTATCGGGAACGTGCCGAAAAAACCGGGTATGAAGCTTACCTCATCAAACCGCTTCGCATGGAAGATTTAAAATCAATTATCTGATTGGTCGATTTCTGCTCGATTAAGCATTATATTCTTTCTCAATTTTCCGGAGGATGGTTAATCGAATAAATTTTGGCACTGATAAAAAAAACTTCACTACTGCGAGATAGTCTGCTGGTTATCATTACCATTGTGGTTGGCACCAGCTGGATTTACGATCTACAGATCGAAGAGCGTGTTATTGCGGTTCGGTACCTGATTCTTGCATCTGCCGGATTTATTTCATTTGTAACTCCTTACCTTCTGTTCCCCGATTCCAATTCAAAATTGATACAGTTGGGAAATATCAGCGATTCAGAATTACTGAACTATCTCTCCGGCAAAACATCAAAAATCTATAAATTTTTCTATCTCTTTATCTTTGTGATGATGTTTGCCGATGTTAGTTCTCCGGCAGGCAGCCTGGTGATAAAGCTGGTTTATTCACTCTACGCCATGCTTATGGTTGCGGGGCTTCACTACACGGCACTGTTTCTCTATCTGAAAGTGGGTCCTCAATCACAGTTCTGGCAGGAGAGCCAAAAAGGGCAGGAGCTGAGAAGAAAAGTTGCTGAATATGCAAAATACCCAATTGATCCGGGTGCCATCCCCAGCTTGTTGAATACGGTGTTACTCGCCGCATTAGGTATGTCACTGCTTGTGATTGCAACATTACTGGGTAATTCATTTGGACATTTTGCTGAGTTAACGATTGGTTTTTTGTTGATTGCATTTGGCAGATACAAATTCTTCCGGGGCAGTAAACACCCGGAAAAAAGATATTATCACACAAACAGCTTCTTTAGCGAGTTTTTTGGAGAATCAGCCGGCGAAGATTCAATTACTGCTCGCCGCAAAGTTGAACAACTGTGGTGGGTGCCATCAAAATTACGGGCCAACGTATGGCAGTTTTTGCAGCAGACAGATCGTAAGCTCCCTGCCGGCAGAGTTGTTGCTGCCGGACATATTTTAGTCTGGCTGGTTGCATATCAAAGGCCGGATGATCAGTTTATGATAGGAGTCTGGGCACTGTTCGCAGTGACACACCATCTATTTATACTGCAAGCCGTGCAAACGTCATTCTCGCCTATGTGGTTATTGCGGTGGATGAGCTCTCCTATGGTTTGGCTGTTTAGCTGGTTTTGGATGCAGATGCGGTGGCTGCTTCCTCTCACAGTCAGTATGAACGCACAGCTCTTTATTTTTGGTGTTCCCGGTTGGAGATATCAGGGAATTGTGTTGTCTATTTACCTAATTACAGCTTTAGCCGTTTCAGCCGCAGGAGTTTTCAGGCTTAAAAAAAGTATGACATAAACTATGTTAGAGATCGAAAAACTGACAAAACAGTATAAACCGGGGCGCCCAATTTTTTCAGATTATTCAAATCGAATTGAAGAGGGTAAAGCCATTGGAGTTGTTGGTCCGAACGGTTCAGGTAAAACAACTTTTCTGAGGATTTTATCTGTGAACTCATTTCCAACCAGCGGCACTGTTTTGTATGATGGAGTGAATATTCACAAACATCCGGCAGATTACCTGCAGCATGTAGGTCTTGTACATGATGAAGAGACTTTGCCACACCATCTTACGGCATCCGAACTGCTTGAATGGATCCTGAGAAATCGAAAAAAGTGGAGTGAGCACTCTTCAACAGACATAAGAGATATGTTTGATCGTCTTGCACTGGATGCCCGGGATGAACAGATTGGAACGTTTTCGACCGGGATGAAGAAAAAAACTCAAATTGCAGCTGCACTTATCGCAGCTCCTCAGATCTTAATTATGGATGAGCCGCTGCGCGGGCTGGATAAAGATACCCGGGAAGTGGTTATGGAGTTACTGAAAGAGGCAAAAGCTGAGAATACAACAATTTTAATGTCTTCTCACTACATGGATGAAGAGAGTTTATTATTTGATGAAATGATTCAATTTCCTCTTTAGTTTATACCCACTGAAAATCCAATCGACGTCTATCATTTTAAACTAAAAATTATTAAACAAAACGAATGGCAGAATTGACCCTCCCCGAAGTTGAACTAAATATTTACGGACCCAAAGATCCCGTAGAAGTTACGGTTGTTGAAAATTATGTTGTAACAAAAGAGTCCAGCCCAAACTTTGTGAGGCACATTACTTTTGATATTTCAGGAACAGATCTTGAGGGGCGTGTACAGGTTGGGCAATCCATAGGAATTCTTCCACCCGGCAAAAATGAAAAGGGAAGAGATCATAAGCTTCGTCTCTACTCAGTCTCATCACCAACGGCCGGGGAGAACGGGCAGCGTCATTTAATCTCAACTACTGTAAAGCGTACAATTGAGGAGATTGATAATAAACTCTATGTTGGAGTTGCCTCAAATTATCTGGCCGATCTGCAACCGGGTGATAAAGTAAAAATGACCGGGCCGAGCGGGAAACGATTTCTTCTGCCTGAAAATGCAAAAGAGTTCAATTATCTCTTTTTTGCCACAGGAACCGGGATTGCCCCGTTTCGGGGAATGATTATGGAGCTATTTGAGAAAGGAGACTATCAAAACGACTGTGCACTGATTTTTGGATGTCCTTATCGAACGGATTTACTCTATTCAGACTATTTTGAACAGATGGCATCCGAACACAGTAATTTTCACTATCTGAAGAGTATTTCAAGAGAGAATCGACGCAAAGACGGCTCCAAACATTATGTTCAAACAAAACTGACGGATGAGGAAGAGCTGCTTTTCCCAATTCTGAAGAAAGAAAATACGCTGATCTATATATGCGGACTCAAGGGAATGGAAACAGGGATCTATATCGAATTGCTGCGTCTTGGGTTGGAAGAGTATCTGGACATTCGCAAGAAGCTTCCTGAGGATCTGAATGAAATTCCCCGAGATAAAATTAAGAGATTCATCAAACCGTCTGATCGAACTTTTGAAGAGGTCTATTGACCGCTTCTTTTTGATTTCTGCTTGATCAGAAATTTCAGCTCTTTTTCGAACGCGGTTTCTGTATCAGTGGTGTAGTAGGATGAGGGGTTGATAAACCCCGGATGAACGGAATATCGCTTGTAGAAATCTGAATAACGCTGAATGTATTTCACAGCAGAACGTTCACCTACCGGTTGAGGTCCTTTTAACTTAAACTGACCGGTGATCAGGTGTTTTGACAGGGGCAGTTTATACAGGCCGGTTTTGTAAAGCAGGGATTGAACTCTATTTGGTGCAGACGAACCTGTACAGTTCTCCTGACTCAGCCCGATATTAATCAGGGTGATTTCTATAACTCCTCCGTTTAGTCCATTGATTCGATGCTTTAATAAGGGGTTTTGAACTCCGGTTATCTTTAAAAAAAGCCAGATAAATGGATAAAGCAGTAAGTAGCTTGTATATAAAAGAATCCCGGCAAACTTTTCCGTTGTTCTCTTTAATGAAACACTTCGATTTTCAAGCTCGTGATAGAATAGATCCGTTGTTGGCCCTTTTAATTCATTGACCGGGACAAAGGATTTTTTCATAGTAAAGATCTCTTCCTGAATGGAAGGTGAAATACCTCTGCCAGGAGAAACCTGTCGGTTAAAGGTTGATTGCATGTTATCTGTTGAGAACTAAAATTTACGAACACATTATCTGTTTGAGGCTCTCCCTTGTAAGAGTATTTATCCCTTAAAATGTTTCAAATCTTATTTACGAATCTCAAAGTTCTTTAAAGATACAAATTTATAGGGTCTGATTCTTCCGCCAAACAGATCAGTATAAACTTGTGTAAACACCGCACCAAGAAGAATGGTCTGGATGTTGTAGTAAACCCATATAATGAAAACAACAAGTGACCCTGCCGCGCGATAGGTTGCCTCGATACCTGTTGTAGTAAAAAACAGACCGATCAAATATTTGCCGATCAAGAAGAGTATTGTGGTAACCAGTGCACCTACCATAACATCTATCCACCGTGCATGCACATCCGGCAGTATTCTAAAAATGAGTGTGAAAAAACTGACAGCAAAAAGGATCGTAATAATTTGTGCAATCACACCATACATATCAATTTCAAACGCCGGAAATAATTCCTGAAAATAAGATGCTGCGATTGCCAGTAGCAGCTCAGCAACGAGTGAGGTGAGCAGAAGAAGACTGAGCACGATTATCATTCCAAATGATAAGAGCCGATTCAGAAGAAAGTGCCACGCAGAGTTGATCTTAATCTCATCCACGTTCCAGATTTTATTCAGTGTTGTTTTAATCTGGCTGATTACCGTAGTTGCACCGAATATCACAGTACCGGCAGCTATAATCGTGGTGATAAATCCGGTATGTTGCTGCTGCTGTGTAGTGATGTATCCAATCAAATTATCAAGAAGTGCTTCGTCCAGGTAGTCACCGAGATATTCTGTAAGTTGTCCGGAAACGATCTCTTCACTCAAGAATATGCCTCCAAAATATACAACCAGTATAATTAGAGGTGTGATGGAGAAAATGGTGTAGAAAGCAATTGCGGCCCCTCTTGTCATAATCTCATCATCAGCTGCCTTTTTAAAGGTGCGCAGGAGCAGTACTTGCAGCTCTCTAAGTAACGTTTTTACTCTATTTGGCAATGGCATTCAGAACAGTTTCAACCTCTTCAAATGAATTGTAATAATGCGGGGCAACGCGCAGCATCCCTTCCCGAGAAGATATTGTAATATTCCGCTTTTTGAGAGATTCTACAAACGCATCACTGTCTTTTATATCTTTATGGCTAAAGGTAACAATCCCTGCTCTCTGCGTTCTGTTTACCGGACTGATGAGCACTACTTTATTATTTGAGCTGAGATTTTCTGTTAAGTATTCGGTTAGATTTGTGATCTGTCGGGTAATTCGTTCAGGACCGATTTCAATCAGATTTTTAAGAGATGCATTCATCCCAACCAGCCCAATCATATTGGGAGTTCCTGTTTCCAGATGCTGCGAAACCGGCAGCCAATTCTGTTCAAAGCTGGAGAGTGCCCATGGCTCCTCAACGGACAACCATCCGGTTTTGGCCGGCCGAAGGTGTTGGGCAAGCTGTTCAGAGAGGTAGAGAAAACCGGACCCCATAGGGCTCATCAGCCATTTATGGCCGCCGGTTGCCAGTGCGTCAATATTGCACAGCTGAACATCAATTTTACCGGCTCCCAGATACTGAATGGCATCCACAACAAAAATAATGTTATTTTCGGAGCATATTTTTCCAATTGCTTCCAGGTTGGCTTTAAAACCTGTGAGGTATTGAACAGCACTGATGGATAACAGTTTTGTCTTTGGGGTGATGTTCTCCTTAACCATTTCCGGGGTCACCACATTGTTGCGAGGTTCGATGTATCGAATATTAACTCCACGGCGCTCAAGAATTCGATATGGCTGTACATTGGATGGAAACTCCATTCGATTGAGCAGAATTTCGTCGCCCGATTCCCAGTTCACTCCTTCAGCAACCGCCGAAATTCCATCTGAAGTGTTCCCCATAAAGCTAATTTGATCGGGAGATTCAGCATTGATGTAGTCGGCCAGTAGTTCCCGGGTTTCTGCAACTACACTCATTCCAAACTCTATGTTGTCAATCTTTCCTGAACTGCGGTTATCCAGAAAGTGGTCTATGGCCCTTCTTACTTTCGCAGAAATTGGGCTGATAGCCGCATGGTTCAGATAAATATGTCCCGTTTGCAGGTGGGGGAAGTTGTTGCGAATTCGGTCAACCTCCTGAGGTTCAAATGCAGATTTTTTCATGTTCTTACTTCTTTGGTGATTCGATTTGTGTGACACCGGCGCTTACGGCAAATTTCATGGCTTCCGAAGGTTCTATCTTCAGGATTTGTACCCGGCTTGGTTCAACCAGGAATAAATTACCTGAAAAGTTGTATGAGTGAGGACAGTAAACAGCAACGCGGTCTTGAATGTTCAGAATAGTTAAATCACGTTCTGTGATGAACCCGATTCGGTCAACTCCTTCTGTAAGTGTAACAATGACCGGTTTATTGAATTTCTTTTTATCGCCGAGAAATGCCTCACTGAAGTCTTTAAATGCCGTGTAGATGATTTTGATAAACGGAATTCTAGACATCAGGTTCTCAAAAAAAGTAACAATGGGGCGGGTAAGTGCTGTGGAGATAATGAAGCCGAGCAGGGCGATCACTATCAGCGATGTGAGAAATCCAAGCCCGGGAATCTGGAAGGGTAGCCACCCGAATAGAATGGGATTTACGGCGGAATCGAGCCAGTTAATTAATACCACAATCACAAAAATGGTAGCATAGAGGGGGAAAATAAACAGAAGTCCTCTCAGGAAATAGTTAAGCAGTGTTTTCATCATGCATTGATTCGGTTTTTAAATGAATCAATATAGCAATGAATCGGCAAGCTGCCACGTCCGAAACTTTGAATGAGGTTATGATGAAAAATTGCTATTTTAAGAAGCTTAAGACAAAATGTATCGATCTAATTTTTTGAAGAATTTTTTATGTCATTGAAAACGGCTGCTCAAATTCGAAATGAGTTCTTGGAATTTTTTAGGGAGAAAGAACATCTGATTGTAGACAGCGCTCCTGTTGTACCCAAAAATGACCCGTCGCTACTTTTCACCAACGCCGGGATGAATCAGTTCAAACCGATCTTTTTAGGTGAACAGGACGGGCTAAAAGCCGATGGGAAAGTATGGAAACGAGCGGCCGATACCCAGCGCTGTATCCGAGTGAGCGGTAAGCACAATGATCTGGAGGAGGTGGGGCACGACACATACCACCACACGCTGTTCGAAATGCTCGGAAACTGGTCGTTTGGAGATTATTTTAAAGAGCAAGCCATCGAGTGGGCGTGGGAGCTGATGGTGGACCAATGGGGGCTCGACCCCGACAGGCTTTACGCTACGGTTTTTGAAGGCGATGAATCCGACGGACTACCGGCCGATGATGAATCTGCAAACCTCTGGAAAGAGAAGACCTCCATCAACCCCGACCATGTTCTGAAGTTTGATAAAAAGGACAATTTTTGGGAAATGGGAGAAACCGGCCCGTGCGGTCCCTGCTCAGAAGTTCATATCGATTTACGATCTGATGAGGAGCGTAAAAAGAAGCCGGGAGCTGAACTGGTTAATATGGATGATCCCCGCGTGATGGAGATCTGGAACCTTGTATTTATTCAGTTCAATCGGCAGGAGGACGGTTCTCTCGTTAAGCTGCCGGCACAACATGTAGATACCGGAATGGGTTTCGAAAGGATTTGTGCTGTGCTTCAGGGGAAAACATCCAACTACGATACAGATGTTTTTCAGCCAATCATCCAAAAAATTGCTGAACTGGCCGGTAAAAAATATGGATCAGTTGAGGAGACCGATATCGCCATGAGGGTGATTGCGGATCATATTCGTGCGGTTAGCTTTTCAATTATGGATGGAGCATCGCCTTCGAATGAGGGACGAGGATATGTTATCCGGAGGATTTTACGACGGGCTATCCGTTACGGCTGGGATCGTCTCGATTTCAAAAAACCGTTTCTGAGTCAGCTTGTTCCCGTTCTTGCAGATCAATTTGCGGATGTTTTTCCTGAACTGGACGGGCAAGTTGAATTTATTCAGAACGTAATCCTATCTGAAGAGAAAAGTTTTCTTAAGACACTGGGGCAGGGGATTGAGCTGTTCAACAACATGGTTGACGGGACAAAGAAGATCTCGGGTGATGATGCATTTAAGCTTCATGATACCTACGGTTTTCCGATTGACTTGACTGAGCTGATGGCTCGTGAGAAAGGTGTAGAAGTGGATACGGACCGGTTTGATGAATTGATGAAGGAGCAGCGTGAGCGAGCACGTTCTGCCGGTAAATTTGCTGTATCACAAAAGAGTGATCTGAACTGGAAAACCATCAAAGAGGGTCAATCTGAGTTTGTGGGATATGATGAAGTACATGTTCAAACTGAGATACTTGCAACCGCGCAAAGTGAGAAGCAGAAAATTATCCTCCTGGAAAAAACCCCGTTTTATGCAGAATCAGGCGGTCAGGTTGCTGATATTGGAATGATCAAAAATGATTCCGAAACAATTCAGGTGCAAGATGTTCAAAAATCGGATGACGGACATCTGCACTACGTGGATAAGCTCCCGGCCAATCCTTCCGGAAGCTGGACTGCAGAAATTGATGTATTGCGCAGAAAAGAGATTGAAAAACATCACTCTGCAACTCACATCATGCACGCCGCGCTGAGAAATGTTTTAGGGGATCATGTGGCTCAGAAAGGATCTTTGGTGGCTCCGGATCGATTGCGATTTGACTTTTCACACTTCGAGGCGCTGACCCGAGATGAACTCGACCGAATAGAGGCGGAAGTAAATGAGAAGATTCAGGAAAACATTCCTCTTCTTGAAGAGCGAAACGTTCCGATTGATACAGCCAGAGAGCGTGGTGCAATGATGCTGTTTGGGGAAAAATATGGCGATAAGGTTCGTGTTATCACTTTTGATCCCAACTACTCTGTTGAACTTTGCGGCGGTACGCATGTAGATGCATCCGGAAAAATCGGGTATTTTAGATTTACAGATGAATCTTCTGCCGCTGCCGGAGTGCGCAGGGTGGAAGCGGTAACCGGGAAAGCAGCGGATCAAAAACTGCGATCTGAACACAAAGTGCTGAAGAAAGTGCAGGCTCTGCTTGGAAATCAGAAAGAGATTTTGACAGGCATTGAATCTCTGATTGAGAAGAATAAAGAGCTTGAAAAAGAACTGGACAAACTGCGCCAGGCCCAAGCCGGTAACTCTCTTGAACAGATACTGCAAAACGGAAAGGAGATTTCCGGTGTTAACCTCTATACAGGGAATGTTGCAGGTGCCAATATGGACACGCTGAAACAACTCGGTTACGACGCACTTGCCAAGACAAAGGTGAATAGCGTTGTCGTTTTGGCGGCAGAAAACATTGAAGAAGGAAAAGTTTATTTAATGGCTGCGGTAACCGATGACCTGATTGAGAGTGGTCTCAAGGCGGGAGCTATGGTGTCACAGCTTGGTAAAATTGTTGGTGGCGGCGGCGGAGGACAGCCTAATTTGGCTACAGCCGGTGGACGTTTCCCTGAAAAGATAGATGAAGCTTTCCAAAAAGCTGAGGAGCTAATCCGGACTCAACTTTAATTTGAGATTTGGGTATCTGTAAACTTCTCAAATAATGGGTATATTTAACACAAATTTGAAAATGAATAACGGTTAACTGTAAGTATGGCGAAGAAAAAAGAAAAAGAGGCTATTTTTACTCCCATAGGAATTGAAAATGGCAAAAATGGCCAAGTTGAAAAATCAGTAGATCTGCCTGATCCAACAGATAAATCACATAAAGATTTAGGTCTGTCAGACGATGATGTTATTAATATGTTTGAACAGATGTTCCTTCAGCGTCGCTTTGAAGAACGTGCGATGCAGATGTACCAAAAAGGAAAATTTGGTGGATTCCTTCACCTGTATATAGGCCAGGAGGCAGTTTCAACCGGAACCGTTCATGCACTAAATGATGACGACGATATCATCACTGCATATCGTGACCATGGCTGGGGATTAATGAGGGGTGTTTCAGCAAAAGAGGGAATGGCTGAGCTTTACGGTAAAGCCACAGGATGCTCAAAAGGAAAAGGCGGCTCCATGCACTTCGCAAATGTTGAGCAGCACTTTTGGGGCGGTTATGGAATTGTGGGGGGGCACATACCCATTGGCGGCGGTTTAGCTTTTGCAAACAAGTACCAGGAGAATAACCGTGTTACGGCCACATTCTTTGGTGATGGCGCTGTTGACCAGGGTGCTCTGCACGAAACATTGAATATGAGTCAGCTTTGGAAGCTACCTTGTATTTACGTTGTCGAGAATAACGGTTACTCTATGGGAACTGCCGCCCGACGTCACACCGTGAATGAGATCCATGAGCGGGCGAAAGGGTACGGTATGAAAAGTGCTGTGTTTAATGGAATGGATGCACTTACCGTTTATGAAAACATGAAGGAAATCGCAGACGAAGTGCGAAAAGACAGTATGCCATGGTTTGTTGAAATTCGAACCTATCGTTATCGCGGACACTCCATGTCAGATCCTCAGAAGTATCGGACAAAGGAAGAGTTGGAGCAGTATCAAAAAGTAGATCCTGTTGAGCGCATGAAGACATACCTGCTGGACAACAAAATAGCGAAGAAGAAAGATATTGAAAAAATCCAGGAACGAATAGAGGATGAAGTGCTTGAGGCAATTGATTTTGCAGAAGAGTCAGATTTTCCAGGCGATGAGGCACTCTACGAAGATATGTTTGCCGATACCCCTCACTTTCATGACAGAAAGTAAAACGATTCTAAAAGAAATTTTAAATACAACGAATTAAGAAAAATGGCTGAATTACAATTTAGAGAAGCAATTCGCGACGCGATGGACGAGGAGATGGCGCGTGATGAGAAAGTCTTTTTGATGGGCGAGGAAGTTGCTGAATACAACGGCGCGTACAAGGTATCGGAAGGGCTACTCGATAAGTATGGTTTTAAGCGTGTTATTGATACTCCAATTTCTGAGCTTGGATTTGCCGGAATTGGTGTGGGGGCAGCTATGAACGGACTTCGCCCCATTGTGGAGTTTATGACGTTTAACTTTGCTGTGCTTGCAGCTGATCAAATTATTAACCACGCATCAAAAGCCAGGTACATGCTTGGCGGGCAGTTAAATACTCCAATCGTATTTAGAGGCCCGAATGCATCTGCCGGTCAGCTTGGCGCTACTCACTCTGTTGCATACGATTCCATGTACGCTCAGTTTCCCGGTCTGTCTGTTATCTATCCATCTGAACCCGATGATGCGAAAGGACTGCTGAAATCTGCTATCCGGAATGATGATGCGGTTCTGTTTATGGAGTCGGAGCAGATGTATGGTATGAAGGGTGAGGTCTCCGATGAGGAAGACTACATCATCCCGATAGGTAAAGGTAAGATTAAACGGGAGGGTGACGACGTAACCGTTGTGGCTACCGGAAAAATGTATCATATTGCAAAGCAGGCGGCGAATCAGCTTGCTAAAGATGGGGTGGAAGTAGAAATTATAGATCCACGGACTATCAAGCCGCTTGATATTGAATTGATTGTTGAGTCGATCAAAAAGACTAACCGATGCGTAATTGTGGATGAATCTCATCCGTTTGGCGGTCTGGCTTCAGAGGTTGGATTTTTAATTCAACGGGAAGCATTTGATTATCTGGATGCTCCGGTTCGAAGAGTAACACTGCCGGATGTAAATGCACCGTTTTCCAAACCACTGTTTGATCTGTGGCTGCCGGATGCGAAGCAGGTGATTGATGCTGTTAATACAGTTACTTACAGAAATTAATTGTTGTAATTCATCAGAAATTTCATGAAATATTTTCTGATGTTTAATCTGCTGAAAACTATTTAAACAGAATTAGGATAAATAATTATGGCGATAAAAATTGAGATGCCAAAGTTAAGCGATACCATGGAAGAAGGGGTTATCGCTAAATGGAATATCAGTGAAGGGGACAAGGTAGAATCCGGCGATGTAATAGCCGAAGTTGAAACGGACAAAGCTACCATGGAAGTGGAAGCTTTTGACCCGGGAACAGTACTCAAAATTTTAGTTGATGAAGGCGACGCTGTTCCCCTTGGCGGAATTATGGCCATTGTGGGTGAAGAAGGAGAGGATATCAGTGATCTTCTTAAGGAAGCTGAATCAGCTAACGGTAGTGGATCTGCCTCGGACGATAAGGAAGACGATAAGTCTGAGAAAAAAGAGAAGAAATCATCCGACAAAAAAGAATTTGATCCGATACTGGAAGATGTTGACTCCAAAGAGGATAAAAAAGAAAAATCAGGCCAGGCCGATGATGATGGCAGAATTAAAGCCTCTCCGTTAGCCAGAAAAATGGCAGAGGAGAAAGGAATAAAACTTTCTGATGTTGACGGTTCAGGTCCGGATGGACGAATTATTAAGCGTGATATTGAAAGTTATGAGCCTTCCGCAGCGAAAGAAGAATCAGTTGTTCAGGCACCTGATTTTGCATCTGAGGAAGATGAAGAGATCAAAATTTCGCAAATGCGTAAAGCAATTGCCCGACGACTCAGCGAGAGCAAGTTTAACAATCCGCACTTCTATGAGACGATTGACATCGACATGGAAAAAGCGATTGAGGCCCGGTCAGCACTAAATGAAATCAGTGATGTGAAGATCAGCTTTAATGATATTGTTGTGAAAGCTTCTGCGATGGCTCTCCGCAAGCATCCTGAAATTAACTCATCATGGCTTGGTGATACTATTCGTAAACATGGTGATGTGAATGTAGCTGTAGCAGTGGCAATCGATGAAGGACTGATGACACCTGTTTTAAATCATACCGATAAGAAAACGCTGCAGCAGATCTCCTCTGAAACAAGAGAATTGGCAGGGTTGGCCCGCGACCGTAAATTACAACCAGAGCAGATGGAAGGAAGTACATTTACGATCAGTAATCTTGGAATGTTTGGAATTGAAGAGTTTACTGCGATTATTAATCCGCCAAATGCATGTATACTCGCGGTTGGTGCTATTCGTGATGTACCGGTAGTGAAAGACGGTCAGGTTGTGCCCGGTAAGAGAATGAAGGTGACACTTTCCAGTGATCACAGAATTGTAGACGGTGCAAAAGCCGCACAATTCCTCAATACATTGCGAACAATGATGGAGAATCCATTAGCTATGATGCTCTGAGAATAATTTCAAAGCTAGTTTAATGAAGGCCGGGTGATTTTTGTCATCCGGCCTTTTTTGTTTTAAATATCGACTACAAGCCACTTAAACAGTAACTATTTTCTTTCCATCTTGTATTCCACGCCTTTCCTAATACTGATTTCACAGCTACCAATCCGCTCATCTGAAAGTCTAATAAGTGTAAAAATCAAAGTCTCTTAACACCTAAAGCCGTTTTTGAGAGAGTCTTCTTAGCTCATCAAAAATTAGATTTTTATAATATTAATAAATTCTAATATATTACTGTTGAAACAAGAATGCTTTAGAGAGGCAATCATGAAAAAGGGAATTAACATATTGGCCCTGATCATCACAGCATTTACTTTAACTGCTGTAGATGCATTATCACAAGCCAGTTCAACTGCAACCATGCAGGTTCGGGTTGAAGTTGTTAATGGCAGTCAAATCACCAGAAATTATGAAGCGGAAGATACTTCTATTCGAAACGGTGAGACTGTATATGGTGATTTTACGATGAACATTCCTGAAGGGGCTGAAATTCTTACTGAAGCCGGTGATAACGTAGAGTTGACCAATGGACAAGAAGATTGGAAATTAGATGCTGAGATGATAATTGAGAGAGGGGAAGACGGAGAAATTCATCTAAGATTTGTAACCCGAAATAGTAAGAGTGTTAATCGTTCTGGTACTTATCACGGTACCCAGATGGCAACTATACATTACCTCTAATTTGCGCAAGGTAACGTACAGATCTGCTACTCAAGAATAAAAATTTCAAGAGGACGCAGATCTGTACGATTTTTTATCTCTTCGAATTTTTGAAGGAACTCTAACCAGGAACGGAAAAATTCTTGATCATACAGCTGTATTTGATCATCCAGGATTTCAAGAGTCAATCTCCTATCAGTATCTTGCGAATATTTTGATGCAGTGTTTTGATATTCAGAGAGGTTATCTGCGTTTCCTAAATAAATCTTGAAAGTGAGATCGAGTGAATTTTCTTTTTCAGGATCTAACATGACAGGCACATCTTCACTGATAATCTTCATATCTAAGAGAATATTACGAACTTCATCTGCCCTGTCTAAATGATTAAAAGGTCCTGCGTATATAGTGAAAATTTCTTGAGAGGTGTCACTTTTTGCAAAGAATTCAACTCCTGATTTTAAGTTCAATTCCTCTCTGATTTGAACCGATTGATTTTGCTCTGCAGTTGTATCAATGGGTATGACGAATCGTGCATATTGATTCTCAATAGATTCAATATCTATATCGCACTGTCCTACGATAGCATATTGGTTATAGGAATCACGATCGCGGAAGAAAAGAAGTTGAAGCAATGCATTTTCTACTGTTTCAATTGGATCTGTACGAAGCGCAAATAGATCTGTATCGGCATTGTATATTAACTTGACTTCTTCATCTATACGCTCACCAATATTATCTGCGTTTTTCTGAGCTTCATACATATTGCCAAAACTTCCTACCTGAATAGGGTAAAAGCATGAAATTGATTCTTCTATCGTAGGAATTGAAATTTCAACAGGTAATTGATCTGTTTCGGCAGTATCAGCTTCAGTAACAAACTCCTCCTCTTCAAGTATCTCTATGACTTCCGGCTGTGCTGCAGCTTTTGATGTATCTGGATCCTGTTCATGAAGTTCGTACATCATGATTCCACGTGGTCTTATGCCTGTGGCTGCAGTAATAGATTCATTAATATCTCTGATCTCATCCAGGGTTTGAGCACGCTGTTGTGTGACAACTTCAAACTGTCCGTCATTACCTTCAATTACCTGAAGCTCCTGATCCAGTCTGTCTCTATTTTGATCAACGAACGACTGTGCGCTTTCTTCATCATCGAATGACTGAATTCTGATCAAATAAGTAAGATCAGTCGATACAGGAGCAGTAGTTTCTGCTTGGATGGATGCAAGCAGATCGTTGTATCGTTCATCAAAGAAAGTATTGTGAGCAAATCGAATAAGTTCATTTTGTGTAGGAAAAGGACCTACCAAAACTTTGAAACGATCGGTATTTCTGTCTGGATAAATGTACAGATTCTGGAATCCAAGCTCTGACTGTAGCTGATCCCTGAAAGATATTGCCCGGCTTCTGTTATCAAAGGAAGCCAGATTTATATTGAATTCAGCTTCGTCTTCATCATATTCACAATTGTGAAGTATTGCTACCTGAGTAAGCCCACCGGCCCTGAAGTCTGCAATGGTGCGGTTAAGGCTGTCGTTGTCAGACAAATCCGGAGTTTGTACACTATAGAGTCCTGTATTGGAATTAAACTTTATATCAAGTTCAAGGTTTGTAAACTGTTCTGAATGTGACGCAAAATCGATTGCCTCGCTAAAACTTTTGAATGATGATAAATGAATCGAATAGCTACAGTTTTCATTTTGAGGTACAGATATGTCACTTCCATTAAGACCAAGAATTGTCAGTGCTATTACAGGTGTATCAGGTACGGACTCTTTTCGAACCGGATCATCGGACGGTAAAAGAGTCATAGCTAAACCTTCAACAAAATCACCCTCTGCAAGCGGTCGTACTTCAAATTCCAGGGTAGCAACGTCAGGTGTTACGTCCAGAAAATTGAGTTGTGTTGGATCGGGTTCTATAACGTAGTCACCTGGAGGAACTTCGTAAGTGTAGAAGCTTCCATCAGAAAAAGTTCGAATTTCCTCGGTATGAGGTTCTGCTCCTTCTGGAACATTGATTTGTCTCAGATAAAGTCGAAGTCCGCCCAGACCACTCATTTCGCCATTTGGCATCTGACGTTCAATTTTCCCTTCAACAATACCTGACATGTAAAGAGGTATCTCAATCAGCTTATATTGATTGGGATCTGTAACAATGGAAAATTGCTCCAGTTCCGGCACCAGCAGAGGATTAGATATTGATCCCTTATTTACCGTCATGTTGTACTGCCTGTAAGGCTGAAGCTGGGATATGTAGTGTACATTCTCCTTCGAAAAGCTATTACCTCCGGCACGGTCAATACGAATTGCATTATCAGGGATTAGTTCATCCCCTTCATCATAACGGCCGCTATTGTTACTGTCTACATACATACGTACGGCTACACCCGAGCGGCCAACCTGCTGTCGGTTTGTGAAATGAAAATTGTTATGGTTTGAGTCGTAACCTACGGATCCTCTCAGGCTCTGTGTAAGCGTAGTGCTGTTACGGGTAGAACGAACAGTAGTGTTAGATCGAATAGAATTGAAATCGAATGTTAAAGAGAAGCGGAAGAGATTAAAGTCACCGATAAAATTACGTCCAGCTGAAAATTGGAGACGACCTCTTCTTGTAATATTTCTGCTAAACTGTATTTCCGCATCTTCAAACCGTGAAATTGACGGAATAAAGTTTGTTTGGGCTCTTATAAAAAGACTTCGTAAAGGAGAGGGAATGTCCCTGCTTCGTGAGAAATTATAGGTAACCGAAGAATTCAAACGTGCAACAGGTGTCGTATCAAATGAGAGCCTGCCGAGTTGAGTGTCCCGGTAACCAAAGCGCAGATTAGCTCTTCCAATACGGGTATTGAAATCTACTCTATAGCGCGTGACAGCTCCGGTTTCGCGCTGTTCATTGGTCACAGACCAACGTAAAAACAGTGGCCAGTCTCCAATACTGAATGGAGTGAAGAGATTGGCCCGGATAGAAGATTGGTTTCGACTGCTGTTATAAATTCCGCCTTGTGTATTGTAGTATGTGTAATCAAGGTTTAGGCTGGTATTATTTGGGTAGATGACGCTTCCACTTGCCCGATAAAAAGCATTATTTGCTGCTTCAAATGAAAGAAGGTAGCTGTCGGAAACCCTAGATGAGATTCGTCCTGTAAAGGTCGGCAGGTCATCATGAAAATCTTCGAAATATTCTACACCTCCCGTCGCTGTAAATCGATCTGTGAGACCGGCGCTTACATTTGCTTTAGAAACAAGTCCGCGTTCTGTTGATCCTGCAATCGGATTATCAATACGTCCGGCATTAATGGTGTAATTAACCTCTCCGGGTGGTAAAAAATTAAACGGTATCTGAAGCCGGGCATCTCGTACAGTAAGTTGGCCGGTGGGACTGTAAGCCCTGATTGTGTAGTTAGATGTACCATACGTGAGAGGTATGGTAAAACGGTATGAGCCACTTCCATCAGCTTGAGTGAAATCAATAAGAGTATTGTTTCGATAGAGCTCAACCTCTGAGTCGGGATCTACATTTCCGGTAAATACGGTTTCATCATAAAGGTAACGCGGTTCGATGGGTTCATTGGTCAAGCGAATTCCGGTATAGGCCACCGGTGCAAGTCCTTCCGCAGTTGTTTGACCCGCGATAACCGAACTCACCCAATCATTATTACGAACACCATACCGCCAGCGAAGACCACTGGAGCGCAAAGATGAAGCGTTTTGGGAATAACTGCCAAAAATTGTCCCCTGCAGATCACCGCCAATGATTTCAGCTCCAATATTTGTACTATATAGATAACTGTTGGTTGTTTGGTTGATATTCGCGGTAAGATTGTAATCTACAAAGCCGCCATTGACAACACTCTTGTTGCGATCGAACCGAAGTGGATAAAAGTCTCTGCGTAACTCTCTTTGTGTGCGAAGAAGTCTTTCACGCCGCTGCTCTCGCTCTTGCTGAGCTACTATAGGCATTGTATCGGGAGACTCAAGAGAAATAGCCAGATTGCTAAAATCTACAATGAACTCCATGTCAAACAGTTCATAATAGATATCCGGCACAAGGTAGTACCCAAAATCCGTGATGATGTAATCATCGGCGGTTAACAGTATTTCCTGATCCAAAAATCGTGCTTGTCGGGAATCGAGGTTAATCACATATCTGCCTTTTCCCAGGTAATTGCCGGACACCGTCAGTGAACCCTGATCAATGCTAAAATCGATGCGAAGAGACTCAAAGAGATCAGAAACAGAAAGGTAAAATTTGTCCTGATCGTAAATTGCAGAGACGTATGTGTTAACTACGCCCTGGTGGCGGAATTGAAGGAATACCTCCTGGTCTGCACTTTGAGCCTCTGCCGAATCATAAATCGAAAAGCTCAGCGACAGAAGGGTAAGATGTGCTATCAGAAGGCATTTTTTAATCACTCAATGGAAAATGTTGTTCGCTCACTTACTTCAGAAATCTGCAGCAAGTTTTGCGATGAAATATCATTTCGTTGCGATTCAAAAGTTGTTTCGACGGTATATTCACCTGCCGGCCAATTAGAAACATCAAACTCGACACGCTGATTATTTTGGAAATAGACAGACGTGGATGAGCGGCGGGAATCAATTTGTTCTCCGCTGGAATTAAGTACTCTGGTTTCAACACTCCCGATAAAAGGTGAGTTCCCGGTTCGTTCTACGTTGGTAAGTATAACAAGCCTGCCATCTTCAACAGAGGCTTGTGAACTGTGAATATCAAGGCCTGTTCTTGCATCACCATGTTGAACCAATACAGCTGTTACCTGATCTATCTGAAATGAAACCTGGGCTGCAACCTGTCCTTCCGCAACTTCACCAATCGGAGGTGTTAGTTGATTGGACGATACTCGCATTCGGGTCCAATACATTCCCGGATCAGAACTTTGTGGAATTCTTCCGACAAGCCGAACAGTCTGACGTTCACCCGGCTGTAAAACAAAGGTGGTTGGAAAAGCCCGTAAATGTGGGACTAATGAGAATTTCTCTTCTGCTTCTTCGTCTTCGTAATTAAGAAAAACGCGTCCGTCTTCATCCGTGGCAGGGTAGGCAAATTCAAACCCAAGCCGTACTTCTACTGCACTGTTAGATGGATTAGAGACATAAAAGGAGCCAACCTTACTGTTTTTATCTAAAAATACAGCTGTTGGAGAGATCGTTACCTGAGCCTGAACAGAGACGGCAAAAAGTAACAGCAGGACAAATGGAAGTGTAAGCAGACGAATTTTCATGAGCTAATCTATTTATTCAGCAAATATGGCTGAATTTACAAATAAAAAAACCCCCACGAAATAGTGGGGGTTTTAAATTCATTTACTTAAGAATTAAAAGCTGGTGTAGCTTATGCTGATCGTACCGGACCCGCTATAATTTCCAGGAGTTGTGAGAGTTCCAGTATTATCACTTGCCTGATAAAGTGTACCACCAACAAATAGTCTGATAGTACCAGTTCCTGATCCATCGTTTAGCAATACAACACTATCTTCGCTTGTAAATGCGTTTGCTGCTGTGGCATCATTTAAATCTGTACCTGCTGTTGTTG
>NZ_MDWE01000042.1 GCF_001715195.1 Rhodohalobacter halophilus | reverse complement strand
TTTTAAATAACCCAAGCAAGAAACCCCCCAAAAAGGGGGTCATTTTATGAACGCGAAGCGATATTTAGAGGGATGTCCAACGAATTTTTACACATTCTGATAAATATCCACCTAAATCCCCCCTTTAATTAGGCGGGCTTTTGCATTCAATTTTCAACAATCGAACTCAGGCTATCACGAAGCAGCAGTATTGAACCCCGTTCGGGGTTCTTGATTGGATATTGACGCTGTTTCCCCGACTTTCAGTCGAGGCTAATTCATTGGATCCGCTAATGGCGGTTCACTTAAAAAGAAGAAAATTGATTAAGAAATTATTTCTGATATATGATGTTTTTGAAACTTGGTGGGGACCTGTAAGAGTTGTCAGATAGAAAAACTCGAAGTTTCAAATGGAAAGACCTGTCAGGTTTTGGAAACCTGACAGGTCTGATATCAATAGATTAACAAGTCCTTACAAAAATTACTCAAACATCTTTTCAGCATCTGAGGCGAGTGAAAGAACAGCGTTGGTATACAATTGAGAGGGATTATAACGGTATACCGCCCGTTCTACACTTCCGGTGATTTTCTTAAAATGAGCAAGGTAATTTGCAACCGAAAGAATATTATTCTCCATGCTTGTTAAATCATTGCCAACCCACCATCTGTTCAGAGAATAGGGGATGAATTGAGCATAAGTCATTGCACCGGCGTAGCTCGATTTTAACTCAAATACATCCATTTCACGCTCGGCGGTAAATTTTAAAAGCTCTTCAAGCTGAGCAGTTGCAAATTCGGACCGGTAGTTTTCAGCGATCATCGATACATAGGCGTTCAGTGGATTATAACGGCCGGTATTTTTGCCAAAATCGGATTCGACACCGATAATTGCTGCTATCACATATTTTGGAATACCATACTCTTGTTCAGCTCGATTGAGTTGATCCCGGTTTGATTCTATAAAATTTCGAATGTTGCTTTTTTTGACGTCGTATCCCAGAATGACTTTATACTCATCCAGAGTAGGAGATTTTCGCTCTGCAGATCGTGTAAACCGTTGTGTGATTCCTTCATAGAGCTCAAAACGGGAATCTTCCAGTAAACTTTTCAGATCGTAACCTTTACGATCCATCTGATCCACGAGGGCTTTCAGATTTTTTGTTCGCTCAGGGTCAATACTATGCGAGACGAACGAGAATTCCGGTCCGGATTGACCGTGAAGGCCGTTTAGATTGAGAGTAAATGCAAAAACAAGTATTGCTGATAAGAAAATAGAAGCGGTAGTAACTTTTTTGATCATAGAGCTGAAGATATGGGGATGATGATGTTTCTACTTAATTATACAAAAACCGGAACTGATATCAAGCAAATCTGTAAGTTTGAACAGATTTTACAATTCACATATGCAGATAACAGAATTGGAAGTTAAAATCGTATATAATTTTGTGGATCCACCGGTTCCCCATCGCGCCTGACCTCAAAATGAAGGTGAACCCCGGTAACAATTCCGCTATTGCCGGCCTGACCAATAACCTGACCTCTTCTAACGCGATCACCCTCTTTTACCAAAATTCGGTTCAAATGCGCATATACCGTCGTGTATTCCCGGCCGTGCCTAATTACAATTTTTCGTCCGTAACTGGCTGTGGAACTGGTTTCCTCAATAACACCGTCTGCTGCTGCCAGGACGTCATCGCCGCGGTTTGCGTCCAGGTCTATGCCCTCATGCGGTCGTCCCCAGCGAGGGCCAAATGGAGATGTGATGAGTGCATTTGGTTTTGGTGATTCAAATTGCAATCCGCTGACGCTCATTAAAGTGGATGGCCGCCCGGAGGAATTGATCCTCTCTAATCGGTTTTTATCATTCCATGGGATACTCACCGAAAAACCAATAGAAAATGTAACCGGGCGGAAGTCGATCTTTGAAGCAACAGGGATATTGTCTGAATTGTTGGAGGGGCGAAAACCTTGATCCGTGAAAGAGTGGGTCTTGATTTCAGCCTGAATCCGGAAATTGTTGAGCAGATAGTATTTTGCACCAAAAGTAAACCCGCCGCTGAAAATTTCTGCCTGGTTTTCCTCTTCAATCCAGTAGGGATTTGGATCAAAATCATCAGGGGAGTAACTTTTAAAGTTGATATTCCAGGTATAACCACCGTGAATACCTGTGTACGCACCAAAATTATTCCACTGTACTCCAAGATTCAGACCAAGTGTGGTTCTGTTAAAGTTGATTGGCCCGCCGTGAAATGCACTTTCAGCATTATTGACCAGTACAGATCCGGTTCCGCTTAGATAGAGCCGGTAGAGCAGATATCGTTCCAGTTCGACTTCCAGAAGCCCCTTTCGGGTAGGTTCAATCTGACCGTAGTAGTCGCTGTTTGGGGTGATCTCCATTCCGAAATTTTGAATAGTGTATCCGGCTGAGAATCGCCAGTCCTGGGCAAAGCTCAGGGCCGGCAGAAATATCAGGAATAGAAAAGCATAGAGTATTTTTTTTGACATTGATGCTGCTAATAATCCTTAAACAATTCAGAGACCGGAAACCACTGGCTGCTATCCTTGATGTTCAGCGCTTCACGTGTGTTTAGAGCTTCTAAAATTCCTTGAAATGAGATGACTATTCTCTTATCATCAATATGACCGAATATTCGATGCTTTCCTCCAAAAGTTCCACTTTTGATGTCGATAATTTCCCAAGGTTCAATCGGATAGTAGTACTGTCTGTAATAGGCAATGTTTGATATATCAGGATCACGTTCATAACGGGCTACTGCAGGTGTGAAATTTACACTCTTGAAATTGGATTCATCGATAAAGCTCAAGAAGTTGAATTCAAAATCATCACCGTTTCGTTTTGCAGTGATAAAATCTGGAAAGTCATTTTGGGTGAGATTCGTTTGCCAGCAGTAATCAAATTCAATCTGCTTGCTAAGGTCTGAAGTACATGCAGACAGAAAACGATGGCTCACAAAACTCCGTGGGATTTCCTCACCGCTTTTCAGGAGATCAGCCATGAGTGTATGGGCCTGATTATTCATTTCCATTAAAAGAGAATCCTGCTCAGAACGATTTTCACTTCGAACGGAACGGATCATATTGGTGGAAATTCGACTCAACTTATACGGGAGAGTACCTTCATTAGGATTCTGAATATGTCCGGTAACCGGCCCGAAAACTTTAGATTCGAAATTGTAGGTTACACCTCCCGTGCTGATCCTTCGGTCAACGTAATATCTGCTAGCCAGTATCATTTCTGACCAAACATCGTGCAAAATTTTTGCAAGTGAATCTTCAATTTTCAACGTTCGTTTCTTTACAGAAATCGTATCCACGGATTCAAAAGATTGTCTGCTGCACGTTCTTTCACCACCTGTTCTGGGACGGCTTTCCACAGAATGCGCATCTTCACAGGGAACCTCAATCCAGCTCGAATACCAGATGCTCTCCTCAGGCTGCAAATGAAACAGATAGTTGCCGGTAGAATCAGATTTTAATCCGGCCATGGTTTCAATTCCATATTTACTGCTAATTTGAACACTGAACTTCACATCCCGTTTATATGCATCACTGAAAACGGTCCGAAGTGCATTTGCATAAGAGTGATTATAAACATGAGAGTTTCCCGGAATCAGATACTCCTGAGTCAATGCAATCTCCGGGAGTATGAAAACCAGGAAGATGATTAGTAAACTAAACTTTTTCATAAAATTTTGTTTAGTTGTTGGCTATTTCAAATCAATAATACTCTGCCGTTCCCGGTTCACAGTTAGCTTGGTAACATCCGGACGGGAGTAGTGTCCGCTGGGATCAAAGTTTTGTCGTTCCTCGTAAACCCGGTTTATGTCGAGTTCGGCAGTGATGAGCTTTTCCTCGTTCATCACCGGCTCCACAACCCACTCACCGCGAGGATCTGATATACAGGAACCGCCGTCGGTGAGTACATCCGGTACATTTTCCATTATGAGATCGTAATGGGGAGTATTTTTTGGGAAATCATTTTTGGTCATGAGTGCAGAACATGAGATCACATAAGAACGCGACTCTTTGGCTATGAACCGGGTGATATCATGCGTATTTCGGTAGCTTCCGGGCCAGACAGCCACGTGCAGATTTTCGCCCTGTCCGTAAAGTGTTGCGCGGGGGAGCGGCATCCAGTTCTCCCAGCAGTTCAATCCGCCCACAGTGAACTCTTCCAGCTCATGTACGCACAAACCGTTTCCATCACCGGGCGACCAGGTCAGGCGCTCCTCATATGTTGGTTGTAATTTCCTGTGAACAGACTTGATTTCTCCGTTTGGGTTGATGTACACCAAAGAGCAGTAGAGGCTATGATTACCGCGATCACCCGCACGCTCGATGATGCCCAGGTACACAGCCATGTTATACGTCTCAGTAACCTTGCAAACTTCATTCAGATCTCCCTTCTCAAGCTGAATCGAATTTTTGATGTAGTGTGCGTGAATTTCCTTCTGAACGGTTGAATCCCATGCGGCGCCGTTTGTGTATCCGATCCAATGGGGATAGCCCGGAACAACTCCCTCTCCAAATACTACAAGGTCAGCGTTCTTTTTACCGGCTTGATGAAGAAGATCGATCACTTTCTCCAGAGTTTTCTCTTTGTTTAGCCAAATAGGTGTCATTTGAGCGAGGGCAACTTTCAGCATTTTCCTGGAATTTTGAATCATTCATAGTAGAGATACGTACCTGCAAATTGGTCGGTACATTATTGTTAATGTAAGGAAAAACAATTACTCTGAATTTGAAAATTGTGAAATAGAAACGAATTATGAGAACGGAGAAGAGAAAAAAGCGTACAAGTTTGAATCAAGACCGTTCTGAAGCGGATGGCTCATCAATATGGGAAAAGTTCTCCACAGAAAAATATCCGGATACTGATTTTATTGATCGGTTGATTCGCTTTGGGGTGTCCATTATCTCTGCAGGTTTTACGAGTGGATTGTTAGCCGGTGTCATCGAAGGTATTACGGAGTTTAATCTGTCATTTGGTTCACCTGTCTCGTTGGGATTATTTACGATTTTGTTTATCTCGTTTTGGGTGTTTTTTTCCAATGTTGGTCGGTTCAAAAATAAATAAAGATTTACCGGTGGGGATAAGATTTAATATCTGAAGAAAAATAGTTGGGAAAAGTGATAGTAAACTCACTTCCATCATTCGCCAAGACTACTGCAGGCAAGAGAGGGAGCATGACTTCAAAACGAGTTTTTACTTTAAATTTAAAACTGAAGGTAAACCAGTTTGTGAGTCCCTTCCATGATGATTGCTTTTGCGAGTTAGGGAGGGGTGAGTTTAATGGAATGGAAGTTGATAGAATAATTGTTTAATATTAAACAAAAACAACAAGTCATTTTAACTTATGGAATTTGGTATTTATACCTTTGTAGAGAACACACCTCATCCAAAGATGGATGGGAAACTGAGCAATGAGCAGCGTATGCAAAACCTGCTGGAGGAGGCTGAGCTGGCCGATCAGCTCGGGCTTGATGTCTTTGCCGTTGGCGAACATCATCGTGAAGAGTATGTTTCGTCATCACCCTCTACAATTCTCTCCGCAATTGCCGCCAGAACTGAACAGATTAAACTTTCAAGCGCGGTAACTGTGCTGGGCTCTGAAGACCCGGTCCGGGTCTATCAACAGTTTTCCACCATCGACCTGATTTCGAAGGGAAGGGCAGAGATCATGGTTGGACGGGGTTCGTTTATCGAATCGTTTCCGCTGTTTGGATATGAACTGAACAACTATGAACCGCTTTTTGAGGAGAAGTTGGAACTGCTCCTGAAACTGCGTGATAGCGAAAAAATCACTTGGAGCGGAAAGTACAGACCCGCCATTGACGATCGCGGAGTTTATCCGCAACCGGCCCAGGACAAGATCCCTGTTTGGAGAGCCGTCGGCGGAACACCAAAATCAGCTTACAGAGCGGGTCAGCTGGGAATACCGATGGCCATCGCGATCATTGGCGGATATCCGGAGCAGTTCAAACAGATGGCCCAGATTCATGAACAAGCTGCCAAAGAACACGGACACGGAAGACTTCCGGTTAGCATTAATTCACACGGATTCATTGCCGATACAACTGAAGAGGCTTATGATATTGCGTTTCCAGCGTTTAAACTTACGATGGATCGAATCGGACGCGAACGTGGTTGGCCGCCAATGAGCCGGCAACAGTTTGAGGCGTCCTGCACATTAAGAGGTGCAAATGCCGTGGGCAATCCGCAGCAGATCATCGATAAAATTCTCTATCAGCACAAGATTTTTGGTCACGACCGTTTTCTGTTACAGATGAGCGTGGGTAGCGTGCCGCATGAGAAACTGCTTCGATCGATCGAGCTTTTTGCAACCGAGGTGGCTCCGGTCGTACGCGAGGAGATCGCAAAGCGTGAACCGGCAAATCAGGATTAGGAGAGAAGAAAAACGTAAGAGGCATTAAGTTGATTGCTCAAAGTCTGCGAATCTCTGCGGAAGAATCAGCGCAACTCTGCGAGAAATAGAATGATATTTCTTTTGAATAGTTAATCTATCAATTAAGAACGAAGTACAGTAGATAAGATGTTTAAAATCACAAGACTCTACAGTGACGAAAACGGCGACAGCCGATTTGAGGAAACCGAAATCCCACTCAATGATGCCGGAGATATCGGTGCTCTCTCTGATGCCGTTTCGGCTAAAGAAGTAATCTTTAGGGAGGTCGATCCTTCTTATGATTACGATTTCCATAATGCTCCTCAGCGTCAGTACATCATTTTGTTGGATGGAGAAATTGAGATCGAAACCTCTCTCGGTGAAAAACGAAAATTTGGGGCCGGTGAGATTCTGCTCGTAGAAGATACCACAGGGAAAGGCCACAAAACACGGAACTTGACTCCCATCCGAAGAAAGTCCGTTTTCATTACCCTGCTTGATGAATAGATTTCTGAGAGATTACAAAAACGTTTCTTTTGCAAGAAGGTAAATTGTAGCCACGGAATCACGGAAATGCATTGAATTTTTCTTCTATGATTCAGAGGATTATTTATTCTACACACTGCCGGATACATTAGCTAAATTACTGTTTATCAATAAGTAGATAAAGGTAAATAGTCCTATAAATGATTTAATGAACTCCCCTATTTGTGGAGTTCATTTGCGACATAGAGAGGGGCAGGGGGGTAAGTTAGAAAAGGAGGGGAGATACTCACCCGAATCTTTTGACCTTTAATCAATAAAACAGAGTATTCCATTTGAGACGGACGGTTAGCCACAGAATCACGGAATTTAACTGAACATTGACAACGATTCCGCGCTTCCGTGGCTAAATAATTTTACCTGCTTACAGTCTGAGCGTTATCCTGCACCTCCAGTCGCACCGCCTCCGGCCGAACCCGTGCTTGCTCCACCGCTGCTGCCCGAGGCACTGCTGAATGACGAACTGCTGGTAGATGCGAGTGTTGCTAAAGCAGCCGCTGCCGTTGCAGGAGAGTGGGATGAGCCTCGATTGGTTTTAATCCAGCGAAACAGGTGATCTGTGTTGGTGTCGTACGAGGATTGAATCAGGTTGTCGAGCTGTTTTTTGGAAAGGTGTAGTGCCGTTGCGTAGACAAAATGGACATCCAGCAGCTCCATTCGAATCGTCCGTTCATCCGCATTTTTCAAGCCGTCCCGATAGGCTTTCCATCGCTGAAATTTCTCTTCACCCTCTTTTGTGTGTCGAATAATTGCAATGGAAGCCACCGAAAAGATAAACGCGATTACTAATGAAATGATGGCAATCGGACCGGCAAGTATCAACAAAATGATAGACGCAATGTCAATGAGTATCTGTCCGGCAACATTGATATACACTCCTGTATAGCTGTTTTGATCAATCCAGCCTTTCTCATCAAAAACCTGTTTGACCTCTTTTTTCCACTTGTGAAACCATTTTGCCACTTTTGAACTGCTGCCGGTGAATAGCTTCTCAAACGAAGTGCTTCCTAAATGAGTGCGTGATTTTACAAATGAATAAACCATCTGCTCCCATTTTGGGAGTTCCTCGTCAGGCTCATTGTCGGTAACGGAGATATAGAACTCACTCTTTGCTGAAGAGAGGAATGAGGCTTCTTTCTCCTGTTCCTCAATATTAAACCAGCCACGCCGTGCCAGATCAAAAATGGTAGCCACAAGATGATTTCCTGTTGTATGGCGGGAGCTCATCAATCTTCCGATGATTGCCGGGGGAGTGCGGTCGGGCAGTACAACGGTTTCTCGATTGGATATCGTTGCAGTGGAGTGTCGCTTCCCAAACCGCTGATAACAGAAAAAGAAAATACCAAAGCTGAGGAGTGAGAGCAGGATCGTCACCGGAGTGGCAATTTCAGCAAAAAAGGCATCCCGCTCCGCCTGCCTTTGAAGCATTTCATCATATTCGGCCTCCTCCTGAATAATTTGACTGAGATCAAGGTTTGGATCGGAGATCTCAATCAAATCGGATTGGAACAGGTTGGTCGGGAAGAGCGCACGGATAGCCACATTCTGATTTCTGTTGACTCGCCCGGAGGTGAGCGTAAATCCCGATTCGGATTCAATCAGTTCTGAATCGCTGGCAGAACTGTAGTTCCAGCTATAGAGTGAATCTGCCGAGGTTTGACCGGGCAGCTGAATTGAAACTTCAGATCTCCCAACGACTTTATCCCTGCCATCACCGATAAAGATCCAGTAAAATTCGCTGTATTCGGGACCGATGGAAATTGCGTTTTCAAGTTCGTAGTGAATGGTAAACGTTCGAATCTCGTCCGAGGCATCGTAGTGCCACTTAATCACAATCAGATCATCCGACTCCGAAACGGAGAATGTGCCGGTTTCTTCGCTGTTCTCGTTGATGTAAAAGTCATCGTCTTCTGATACACGGATATCCCGTATTTCTGAGAATCCTCGTTTAGGAAGGCGGTAATCAGCCCAGCTGAAAGTGCCTCGGTAGTTATAGGTTCGGCTCTCTTCAATGGAAACTGTCCCATTTTCCTGAATAATTACTTGAACATTGATTTCAGGCATAGAGTAATCCTGAGCCAGTGCCTGATACAGGGGCACCATCATAAAGAGAAGAGAGAGGAGAATTTTTGTCATGTACTTTATTATACTGTTCATTTCAATTGATATAGGTTATTCGATGGCTTCTATATCTATTATGCGTATTTCCGGGAACTTTACTCCCCAACCTCTCGTGGTTTCATTACCGGTGATATGAAAATCAGCGATTACGTCAAACGGTTCAATAAAACGAAGTTCAAAATCGATCCGTCTGTTCTCTTCAATCCGGACAATTTCCTGTTCACCCCTTTCCCACATCTTCGTATCCATTCCAGGCCGAGACGGCTCCGACGGTACCATCCGTGCCCCTGTACTCTTGCTTCATATTCGGATCCATTGTTCCCCAGACGCTAAACTCATCCTGATTTTTCAGGTACCGAATGTGTTCAAAAATCACCGGAGTTGACTTGTCAATTACAATAGATCGCTCTACGGTATATTCGGTGTCTGTTGCAAATGCTGCAACCAGAACGAAAGCTACAAAAAGCCCCAAAACGATGGTGGCCATCTTTAGAAATTTGATCAGTTTCGTTAACATCTTCGTTCTCCTGAAGTATTGATTTATGTGGAAGAGGTAATTAAAAGTACAATTTATTATCAATTATGGAATATGGGGAAGTAGTTGATTCTCAGTATATACTGAGAATGGAAAGATATTTTTTTTGCAGGACATGAAACAGAAAACAGTGACTAAGAATGCGCGATATTATTTCGACAATCAATTTTGTATATTCAGGTCTAAAAATTGTCAGACTCTCTTTTAAAGGGTATAACCAAGGATTCAATTCAACACCTAACGTCTAATTAGTGTACGATGTTTTCGACTTCATGCCACTACGGGTTGCAAGCCATGATTTATATTGCGCTGCACTCATCGGATAATAAAAATATAGATTTAGGCCAGATTGCAGAAAAGCAGGAGATACCGAAGCATTTTCTCAGTAAAATCTTGCAGATGCTGGTTAAAAATGGATTGCTAAGATCTATGAAGGGGCCAACCGGCGGATTTAGTTTGAGCCGTCCTGCTGATGAACTCACTCTGATCGAAGTTATTGACGCTATTGACGGATTAGACGTATTTACCCAATGCGGCATCGGATTTAAAAAATGTGATGACAATCACCCATGCCCGATACATAATGACTATAAGCCCGTCCGCAATAAAATCCGTGAACTGTTCGAAAATAAAACGCTTCTTGAACTAACGGAAGATGTTGAGAGAGGAGAAAGTTTTGTGAACCTGACTTCGAAATGATCTTATAAACCTTCATTATAAAGTTGGCGTAGTTATGAATCCTACAGTTATTGTAACAGGTGCATCAAATGGAATCGGAAAAGCTATTGCCAAGGTTTTTGCCTCCAACTACTTCAATGTTGTACTTGCCGATGTGGATGAAGAAAATGGATTTCTGCTGCAGGATGAACTGCTGAGCGAGGGCAGACAGGCACAATTTATCCGATGTGATGTATCAGACCCCAAGTCGATTCAAAACCTGGTGAAGGAAACGCTCAAGAGGTATTCAACTATAGATGTATTAATCAACAATGCAGGTATTTCAGAGTTTATTCGCCCGGATGAACTGTCGGTTGAAAAGTGGGATCAGATCTTGAATACCAATTTGAGAGCCAGTTTTCTGCTTACCCGGGAAGTAGTACCGCATATGAAGAAAACGAAGAAAGGATCTGTTGTTAATATTGCTTCCACTCGTGCAATAATGTCTGAGAAGAATTCAGAAGCTTATGCCGCATCAAAAGGAGGGTTGCAGGCACTTACACACGCTCAGGCTGTATCCCACTCAAAAGAGAACATTACGGTAAACTGTATCAGTCCCGGCTGGATTCATACCGGCGATTACAACCAACTGCGCGATATTGACCATGAGCAGCATCCCTCAAAACGAGTGGGTAAACCGGAAGATGTTGCCCGTGCCTGTCTGTTTTTAACCGATCCAGAAAATGATTTCATTAACGGAGAGAATCTTGTGATGGATGGCGGGATGACGCGTAAAATGATTTATGAACATTAAGCTCATATTTATCGCAATACAATCGGACATCTCACTTCAGCCGGAGCAATCACTTCCACAACATCATCGTAGTCTGCATAAAACTCAAACTGAGACATCTCCATTCTGCTTCGGATTTTCTGAGGATCGTAATTGTCGACGTACGATTTTGAGATTTTGAATCCGGTTATGGTGAGGGCGTATATTCCGGAGAGATAAGGTTTACCGTCAGCCGGATCACATTTTGGCGCATTGCGCCACGCATTTTCGATAGAGAAATCATCGTTAAGCTGTTTGAAGTCTACCTGAAATCCTTGAGTGAGCTCAAACTGACAAGCCTGGTTTGTACGGCTGTCAAATGTGATGGGAGCGTTGGGACTGTATTGATAGATCAACCCGCTGATTACTTTTGAGCCGGTGTAATAGTAAAAGCGCTCGTCTTCGTATGTGAGCGAAAATTCGGGGTCATCATCCGGTTTACAGTAACTATAGATTGACTGAAATTTTGTAACAGCTTGTTGAACTGAAACAAAACTGGTGTCAGTTTCAGTAGCAGTTAAGAAAGATGTCAGGCCAATCAGAGATGCCAATAGTAACAATTTAAGCATAAACTGAGCTTTTTTGAGCGTACCCTTTTTTTCTTTGTGAAAGAAAATAGTTGATTTGTAGCAAGATCCGTAATTAAAAAAAGAAAAGGAGCCCCGGTCAAAGGAACTCCTTTTTGATTTAGCAATCTATAGAATAGGCAGAGAAAGCCCATCTATGGTTTTAAAGCAATCATAAATCCAATTGAAAGAGGTGGATTAGTCCATGATTTTTCTTAAGAAAGCGGGCTGATCTGTATCGCGCTTGTCAATTCGCTCATTTCGATCAGACAGCGTTGTATTGTCGTTACTCGCCTTCTTGCGTTCAATTGATTCGCGGTGCTGCATATCATCATCCGCCTGAACATCTTCCTGAGAACGCATATGTTTTACCTCTCGCCTGTGGATGGCAGGAGTGTCGAGGTTTTTGAGGTTCTTTTCTCCTTTGTAGAAGTCCCCTTCAAACGTGCTGTCGTGCCGCCGGGCGATATCACTTGCTTTTGGCAGTTTAGCACTCTTCGTGTTTGAAACCGGTTCATTCTTTCGGCTTGGAGCAACACGTGCCTGTGTTTTATCTTCGCTCAATTCAAAGCCGGTTGCAATAACCGTTACTCTCAGTTCATCTTCAAAGGAGTCGTCCAGAACGGTACCGAGTATAATTTCAGCATCGTCTCCGGCCTCCTGCTGGATGATACTGGTTGCGGTAGTCGTTTCGCGCATTCCAAGATTTGCGCCTGCTGAAATATTGACAAGTACGTTACGGGCACCGCGAATACTCACACCATCAAGCAGGGGAGAGTTGATCGCTTCCCGGGCGGCAATCTCTGCTCTGTCGGGGCCGCTTGCGGTAGCTGAGCCCATAATAGCGGCTCCACCGTCAATCATTGTTGTGCGAACATCGGCAAAGTCGAGGTTGATCAGGCCTGGCATTAAGATCAGATCTGAAATACCACGGGTTGCGTTATAAAGAACATGGTTGGCCTGCTCAAACGCTTCCACCAACGATGTGTTTTCATCCGAGATGTCGAGTAGACGTTCGTTAGGAATAACGATGACTGTATCGCAATTTTTCTTCAATTCGGTAATTCCCTCCAGGGCGTATTTCATACGCACTTTTCCTTCAACCTGGAAGGGGGTGGTTACCACACCAACCGTTAAAATTCCCTTTCGTTTGGCAATTCCGGCTACAACAGGCGCACCCCCTGTACCGGTGCCACCGCCCATGCCTGCAGTAATAAATACCATATCTGCAGAGTCGACGGCTTCATCAATTTCATGCCGATTCTCTTCAACCGCTTCACGACCAATTTCGGGCCGTGCACCGGCTCCCAGACCTGATGTAAGATTAGACCCAACCTGAACCGTGATATCGGCCATATTGTTCTTCAATGCCTGCGCATCGGTATTCAGGGCAATGTATTCAACACTATCCAATCCTTTCTGGATCATGTTGTTTACGGCGTTACCGCCACCGCCACCGACTCCGATGACCTTTATTTTCGCATTATCCTGACCTTTCTCGTCGAAGCTAAAGCGTGAGTTTTTGTATTCCATGGTTACTCCTTATTTATGATTGCTAATAGTTTGTCTGTAGATTGCTATTTGATTATTTATGATTTGATGCGAATCAGAGTTCTCTGAACCAGCTCTTCATGCGTTCTGTGATTTTGTTCATCACCTGTTCCACACTCGATCCTTTTGTGGACGATGGCACGATAGCCTGGCTCTCCGGTCCGCCGGATTTTATTGCGTGAAGCACTAAGCCCACGCTGGTTGCATACATCGGGCTGTTCACCTCTTCGATGAGTCCGCCTGACAAGCCGAGCGGCTTCCCGATTTTTGCATCGATGCCCAACACCTCATTGGCGAGAGGGCAGATGTTCTTGATCAAAGCTCCGCCACCGCTGAGTACGATCCCGGCGCTGAGAGAATCAGCATATCCGCTTCGTTTCACCTCAATGGCGATGATCTCAAGAATTTCTTCCATTCGGGCCTGAATGATCTTGGCCAGAATACTCTTTGTAATCTCTTTTGGTGGTCTGCCGGCAATACCCGGAATGGTAATCGATTCATCATCTTCAATTAGGTCAACAAAACACTCACCGTGCTGCTGTTTCAGCTTTTCGGCCTGGTCGTCAAGTACACTCAATCCCACTTTAATGTCGTCGGTTACCTTTTTGCCGGCAATGGCAATGACAGCGGTGTGACGGATTGTGTTGTCCTGGAAAACGGCTAAATCGGTTGTGCCGCCGCCAATGTCAACCAATACAACACCGGCCTCTTTCTCTTCGTCGTCAAGTACGGCGTAAGAACTGGCTAACGGCTCCAGAATGATGTCTGCGACCTGGAAACCGGCACGTTCCACACATCGATAGAGATTTTTTGCTGCAGAAACCAATCCGGTAATAATGTGAACTTCGGCCTCCATACGGATACCGCTCATTCCTACCGGGTCGCTGATACCATCCTGTCCGTCAACCACAAACTCCTGTGGTATCACATGCAGAATCTGTTGATCGGGCGGCAGCATAATGCGCTGGCAGTCTTCCAAGAGACGCTCAACATCCTGCACTGTAATCTCTTTGTCTTTATTATTGATGGTGATCACACCTTTACTCCTGATACTTCGGATATGATCGCCTGCAATTCCTACATTCACAGAATTGACTTCAATACCGGATGCGAGCTGAGCCTGCTCCACAGCAGTTTTAATAGCTTGAACCGTCTTATCGATATTTACCACCACACCGCGGTTCAACCCCTCACTGGGAGCTTTACCCACACCCAGAATGTGGATGCGGTCTCGTTCATCGATGGAAGCCACAACTGCACAAACTTTCGTCGTGCCAATGTCGAGGCCAACTACAATTCGTTCATTATCGTTTTCTATTTCCATAAGTCTACCGTCTTGTCTTGTTTGATTGCTAAATCAGTGTTATTTGAATTACAACTCTTTGGTCACAACCTGGTTTCTGAACCGTAGGTCTATTTGATTAAAGGATCCAATACCTTTTGTTGATACAACTTCCCGATAAAATGCCTGCCAGTGCTTGAGGGAGCTTTCATAGTTTGAATGGCCAAACAACAACTTAACACCATTTTCAGCCGTAAGGGCAACCACTCCTTCCCGATCATTCCATGCCACCTCGCTGAGGGTTATCCATCCAAACTCATTGTTCCGGGCAGCAACTAAAAACTCTTCCACTTTTTTATATGCATCTGAGTTTAATGTATCCTGTCGTGCAGCTGCATCAAACCCGTAGAGCAGCGGTACATCTTCAGTTTTTTCATGAATTACCGGAAGTTTTACTCCGCCTTTCGAGATGTAACTTCTCCGGTTTCCATCAATAAGCAGTGCCAGTGGCTTACGCTCTTTGATATTCATTTGAAGCTTTCCGCGAAAACCCATCGACAGATCAACGCTCTCAACATAGGGAAGCTGTTCTATGGTTTGCATCAACCGGCCGAAGTCGATGCTGTCAGCAAGCATACCAATCGGTGTGACTTCCTCAATGGACTGAGTGAGCTCCTCATCAGAAGTAAAGTAGTGACCGCTAAATACGACATCATCAATTCGGGTATTCTGCTCCATATAAACCCCGCCCAGCACGGCAAGACCTGCAATCAGCACAATTCCGGCGATGAGTGTGAGCGGACGCTTATTTCCGTTCGACTTGTTGCTATGTGATGAAGTTTTACTCAATGTTTACGCTTGTTGTTTGATTAATTCTGTGAACTGTTCACCGTATTTATAAATATCACCGGCACCCATAGTGATGATGATATCCCCGTCACGTACGATATTTTTCAGCCGGGCCGGGAGATCCCTTTTATCCCGAACATAGTGGACATCTTTATGCCCATAAGTCTTGGCTGCATCAGCGATGAGTTTTCCGGTAACGCCCTCAATGGGTGCTTCCCTGGATGGGTAAACATCAGTGATGACCAACACTTCCGCATCAAAGAAGGAGAGACCGAATTCCTGGTGCATCTCCTGAGTGCGAGAGTAGAGGTGAGGCTGGAATACAGCCACAATTCGTCGATCTTCCCATCCGCGCCGTGCCGCTTTGATTGTTGCCTGCACTTCGGTCGGGTGGTGCGCATAATCGTCAATCACCAAAATATTGTCGTGATCCATTTTTGGCTGAAATCTTCTGAACACACCTTTGAAGCGCTCCAGCCCTTTTTTGATGTCTTCAAACTCCATTCCCAGTTCCAGGCCAATAGCCACGGCTGCCAATGCATTTTTGATGTTATGATCGCCCGGCGCCATCAGCGCAATTTCTCCAATCGGTTCATCCTGATAGAGAACCGTAAATGTACTTCTGAATCCTTTTTGCCCGATACTTACAGCCCGGACCTCAGCCTGAGGAGTAAATCCGTAGGTGATGGTTCGGCGTTCAATTTCAGGCAGTATGCTTCGAACGTTTGGATCGTCTAGGCAAACGATTACCGCTCCATAGAACGGTACTTTGTTGGCAAATTCAATAAAGGCCTCCTTTACGTCGTCCAGGTCTTCATAAATGTCGAGATGCTCGGCTTCGATATTGGTGATCACCGCAAGTGAAGGGGATAGACGAAGAAATGTTCTGTCGAACTCATCCGCTTCCACAATGATAATATCCCCTTTACCAACTACTGCATTGGTTTTGTCGAAACTGTGCACGCGCCCACCCACAATAATCGTCGGGTCGTAATTTCCATCCTGAACCACATGACCGGCCAGGGTGGTGGTAGTGGTTTTGCCGTGCGTTCCTGCAATACCTATTCCATACTTCATCCGCATCAGTTCGGCGAGCATTTCAGACCGTTTAATAACCGGAATTTGAGCAGACAGAGCAGCTTTGGTCTCTTCATTCTCTTCAGCTTTGATCGCACTGGTGTAGACCACTACATCTGCACCTTCGATATTTGAAGCGCTGTGCCCCTGGAAAATCTTAGCTCCCAGCTCTTCCAAACGCTGGGTGGTGTCACTCAGGTTACTGTCTGAACCTGTAACAACATATCCGCGAAGCAGCAGGATCTCTGCGATACCACTCATGCCGATGCCGCCAATCCCCACCATGTGGATCTGTTTGGTTCGACCAAAAACCGGTTGTGTTTGAATCTTCTTACTCATACTTCCTGTTTCTGAACAATGTTGAAAATTTCTTCTGCGATGGTATTTGCTGCATGTGGTTTAGCCAGAGAGATCATGGCATCACTCATCTTTTTCAACTGTCCGCTATCATTAATCAGAGCGGTAACCTCAGTTGTAAACCTTTTTTCAAGCTCTATTTCCGGTAGTAGAACAGCTGCACCGGCTTCAACCATGGACGCGGCATTTTTAGCTTGATGATCTCCCGCAACGTTAGGGGAGGGCACCAGAATTGCCGGCTGACCCAGTATCATTAATTCGCTGCAGGTTCCGGCTCCGGCTCTGGTTACAACCAGATCGGCAGCACCGTATGCGGCCGGCATATCATCAATGTACTCCATAAGCCGCAGGTTGGGATAGTCGTCGGAATCAATCTCTTTTTTAAGATCGGAGAAGTAGCGTTTGCCACACTGCCAGATAATCTGCAAGCCGGCTCCATCATGAAGCTCATCCAGTTTCTCCTTCATGATGTTGTTGAGAGCCAGTGCTCCGCCGCTTCCTCCTAAAATCAACAGCACCGGGGCTGATTCATCAAAATCAAACGACGTTAATGCATCTTGACGGTCTGAGGTTGTAAGTTCACCGCGTACCGGATTTCCGCTTAATTTGATTTTATCAGCGGGGAGGTACTGTTTCGCACCTTCAAATGCGGTGAATATTGTAACGGCATGTTTTGCCAAAAGTCTGTTTGTAACACCGGGATAGCTATTCTGTTCCTGTAAAACTATCGGTACTCCAAGTTTTGCGGCAACCCAGCCAACCGGGCCTGCAGCAAACCCTCCGCATGCAACCATTATATCCGGTTTGAATGATCGGATGATGGAGTAACTTTGGATAATGCTGGTCAAGAGTTTAAAAGGGAACAGTAGATTTTGAGGGGTCAGCCTCCGGTGAAATCCGCTGATCCACACGCTTTTAATATCATAACCCGACTTTGGAACAGCTTGCCACTCCATACGGTCTCGTGTGCCTACAAACAGAATGTCTGCCTGCTGCTGAATCATACGCACGGCATCGGCAATGGCAATGGCCGGGTAGACGTGTCCACCGGTACCGCCGGCTGCAAGCAGAACCCTGATGGGTTCTGCCGCAACTGAACGGGTGTCTGTGGATGATATGTTCTTTTGAACCGTGGTCATTATCCGTTATAAAATCTGTTCTGCGTTTTCAGGTTGTGCTTTGAAATATTGAGTAAAATTCCAACCATCACGCCTGCAAATAGCATGCTGGTACCTCCATAGCTGATGAACGGCATCGGCAGTCCGGTAACCGGAAACAATCCCGTGGCCACGGCTGCATTCACAAATCCGTAAAGCGTAATCATTAAGGTAGCACCGAGTGCAAGAAGGGTGCCCAGCGAATCGGGAGCGAAGCGTGCAATCACTCCTACTCCCCGCCATAGAATGACAATAAAAATGAGCATAACTGCCGCAGAGCCAATCATACCGTACTCTTCAGCAATGATGGCAAAAATAAAATCGTTGTAGGGTGCAGGTAGAAAATCCCGCTGCGTACTTTTTCCAATACCAACACCTATGAGTCCGCCCCGGGCAATGGCAATATGGGCTTGCTGTGCCTGGTACCCGCTGCTCGATTCAAGGTTTTCGCTATTAATGTCTTTTACTTGTGTGATGTAGTTTGTCACACGGCTTGTTCTTTCCGGTGAACTCATGACAAGTGTGCTACCGCCAATAATTCCAATCAGAATTAAGCCGAAAAGCTGTACCGCACTAATTCGTCCTACAAACATCATGCAGATAGAAATTCCCATCAGAAGTGCCGCACTGCTAAAGTCTTCGAGTGCAATAAGGAAACAGGTGATGGTTACCCAGATCAAAATGGGTACAAAAGCCCGTTTAAAATCTTTGATATACTCCTGTTTTTCGTGGAGCAGAACGGCTACGTGAAGAATGAGGGCCATTGCTGCAAACGATGAAGGCTGGAACGAAAATCCTGCAATTGAGAGCGAACGGCGGGCGCCAAATACCATATCGCCATAGACCATAACAGCGATTAAGAGAATCCAGCTGAAGACGACCGCAATGCGGCTAAATCGTGCTAATACTCGATAATTAAGCTTTGAAGCCACAATCATGGCGATAAATGCAATCCCCAATTTAACAATATGGCTCGAAACCAGCGTAGCCGCAGAGGTACCGTGCGATTGCGCAAAATAGGCAATTGAGGAGTAGACGGCGATAGCGCCCACAGTCATCAACATAAATACACAGACTAGGATCACCCGGTCACTTCCCTGAACGGGAGTTTCGAGCTCTTCCTGCGTGGTGTTGAAGATGGATCCTACTTTGCTATTTGGTGTTGTATAGTACAAATTCAGTTCTGTTTACAGTTCTAATACTGCTTGTTTATAGATTTTACCTCTGTGTTCGTAGTTGTCAAACATATCGAAAGAAGCGCAGGCCGGGCTTAGTAGAACGACTTCACCCCGCTTGGCAACCGACGCAGCTTTCTTTACGGCTTCTTTCATCGAGTCCGCTTCAGCAAAGGTTGGCACAACATCACCAATCTGCGCTTTAATGGCGTTTTTTGCCTCGCCAATGGCAATAATTGTATGAACTTTTTTGCGGAGCTGAGACTCCAGTTCACGGTAGTCATTACCTTTATCGCGACCGCCTAAAATCAGTACAAGCGGGACATTGAAGCTGTCCAGTGCAAACCACACCGCGTTAATGTTGGTCGCCTTGCTGTCGTTGATATATTTCACACCGTTGAAAGTTCTTACATACTCCAGCCGGTGTTCAACGCCCTCAAAACTTCGCAGGCTCTCGCGAATGTGTTCATTTCGAATTTCGGACGCGCGAGCTGCCAGGGCCGTAGCCATTCCGTTGCTCAGGTTGTGTTTTCCGGGAAGCGCGATATCATCAATGTCCATAAGAGTCTCCTCTTTGTTATCGAGTCGAAAAATCAGTTTTCCATTTCGTACAAAAGCACCTTGCGGTGTTTCTGATTCTGTAGAAAAAGCCATCAGTTGAGGGGCATTGGCCCGTTCGGATAGCTTTTTTGCAAAACCGGAAACAGTGGAATCATCATAGTTGTAGATGAACCAATCCTTCTCAGTTTGATTTTCTGCGATTCTGAACTTGGAAGCTGCATAATCCTTAAAACTGCTGTTATAGCGATCTAAATGATCGGGGGTGATGTTTAAAATCACCGCTACCGACGGATGAAAACGGTTGATGTGATCGAGCTGAAAACTGCTCACCTCCAGTAATACATCTTTCTCCGGTGCGGTCTTTTCAACCAGCTCAGAGAATGCATACCCGATGTTTCCTGCCACTATGCACTCTTTTTCTGCGGTTTTCCACATATGGTGCATCCAGTTTACGACCGTTGTTTTACCGTTACTTCCTGTAACAGCCACAATAGGGGATCGGTTAAACCAGCTTGCCAGCTCAATTTCTGATATGACAGGTTTTCCGTTCATAAGATAGTGCTGTGCAATGGGGGATTGAGTTGGAACACCGGGGCTCAACACAAGAAAATCACCGCTCAGAGCTCTTTCTGAGTGGCTGTTCTCCTCAAACTCAATCGATTCTGCACGAAGCTTATCTGCAAAATGAGGCTGAACTGAACCCGCATCGGATAGAAAGGGTATGGCGCCTTTTCTCTTCAGAAGAGTAGCCGCAGCCACTCCGCTTCGGGCAGCACCTGCAATCGTGATATGTTGATCCTTCAGATCTATCATCGCAGTTTGAGGGTTAACAGACTCAAAATTCCCAGCAGGATGGCAATAATCCAGAACCGAACAACTATTTTGGGTTCCGACCACCCTTTCTTTTCGTAGTGATGGTGGATCGGAGTCATCAAAAAGACACGCCGACCTTCACCATACTTTCGTTTTGTGTATTTGAAATAGGTTGTTTGAATGATTACAGAGAGAGTTTCCACCATAAAAATTCCACATATAATTGGCAGCAGAAGCTCTTTATGAATCATCAGGGCGAGTGCACCCAATGCACCGCCAATGGCAAGTGAACCCGTGTCGCCCATAAAAACGGAAGCGGGATGGGTGTTATACCATAAAAATCCGAGGCATCCTCCAACAAGTGAAGCTGCAAAAATTGTAAGCTCTCCCGATCCGGGCAGATACATGATGTCCAGAAAACCGGAAAAGTCAGTTCGGCCCGAGACGTAGGCAAAAATTCCAAGTATAACCCCTGCAATGGCAGATGTGCCGGATAGCAATCCATCCAGTCCATCTGTTAAATTTGCAGCGTTGCTAACCGCTGTTATGATAAATACCACAAGAGGGATGTAAATCAACCAGCCGTACTCCTCACCAAAGAATGCGTAGTCGATATTCACATCTTTTAGAAAAGGAACCGTAGAGAGCGTATTAAACTCATCAAAAGCGGGCCAAAAATAGAGCATGGCCCCTAGCAGAAGTCCTACAAATACCTGCCCGCCCACTTTAAACCAGCCGTGCAGCCCGGATTTGTCTTTTTTAACCGTTTTAATGTAGTCGTCAATAAATCCGACAATTCCGAGAATGAACATCACCAGGATAATCATCCAGGTGTACACACTTTGCATATCCATCCAGAGCAGGGCGGGAATCAATGTGGCCAGAATAATGATGACACCTCCCATGGTTGGGGTGTTGGCTTTACTCAGATGTGTGTCTAATCCGATATCATCCCGAATAACCTCTTTCAACTGAAGTTTTTTCAGCCAGTAGATGATTTTTTTACCGATAATCAGGCTAATAATCAGAGAGGTGACGGCAGCGAGAGCTGTACGTGTGGTAATGAAGTTAAAAGCTCCAAAGCCGGGCGGAGAGTAGTTCTGGTTGAGCCATTCAAGCAGTGCGTATAACATCAGTTCACCTCCAGGCGGTTTGCATTCTTCTTTCTGGAAATGAGAGCCCTTCTGGCTTCCTCTCGGTCATCAAAGTGATCACGGATACCGTTGATCTCCTGGTAGGTTTCATGCCCCTTACCGGCAATCAAAATGATTGTATCGGATCCGTGATTTAACACAGCGGTTTCAATTGCTTCCCTGCGTGAGGGGATAGATTGATAAGTGAGACTTTTACTGAAACCGGATTCAATATCCTTGATTATTTTCAGCGGATCTTCAGTTCGCGGATTATCAGAGGTTACAAGGATTTTATCCCCGTACGTTTCGGCGATTTCTGCCATTTTAGGCCGTTTAGATGTATCACGATCGCCACCACAGCCAAATACAATGAGTAATTTCTGTCCTTTGGTTTTAAGCTCTGAAAGGGTAGAGGCAACATTCTCCAGTGCATCCGGAGTATGAGCATAATCCACAAATACCAGGGGTTCATTGGCAGATAGATAATTTGGATTTACTTTTTCGAGTCGTCCCTCTGCGCCACGGCACGACGGAAGCTGATCGGCAACAAGTTTTCCGTCATATCCCAATGAGGTGCCGATCAGAAGGGCTTGAACAACATTGTATGCATTAAATTTTCCAACCAGCGGAGAGAAAAATTTGGTGCCGTTTACGGAGAGTACAGTCTGTTCGGCCGTCATTTTAATTATGCTGGCCTGAACCTGTCCGAGCCCTTTGAAAGAAAACTCAATCACTTTTGCTTTTGTATCGGCAACCATGTGCTGTGCATACGGATCATCACCGTTGATGATCGCCCAGCTCGATTTTGGAAGCTCATCAAATAGAATTTTCTTGGCATCAGCATACTCATCCATCGATTTGTGATAGTCCAGATGGTCGAGGCTGAGATTTGTAAATGCGGCTACTTCAAAATCTATACCGGCCACGCGTTTTTGATGCAGAGCATGTGATGAAACCTCCATCACCAGAAAGTTGCACCCTTCATCCACCATCTGGCGCATGTCGGTTGCCAATTCGGTTGGATCTGCGGTAGTAAGCCGGCTGTCATACACACGATCACCAATCACTTTATGAACCGTTCCCAACAGAGCCGGATTCTGATTCAATTCTTTTAAAAGTTGCCAGACAAGCGTTGCAACCGTTGTTTTTCCATTTGTGCCGGTAATACCAATAATGGTTAACTCTTTGGCGGGATCCCCGGCAAATTTCTGTGCAAGAGGGGATAACAGATCGCGGGTGCTCTTAACCTGTAAAATCGCCTCTGAGTTAAGTTGAGATACCTTCTCTTCTGAAATGATGACAGAAGCACCCTGTTTCACGGCCTGCCCAATATATCTATGGCCATCCGTTTGAGTTCCTTTGATGGCGATAAAGAGGTCACCTTTTTCAACTTTTCTCGAGTCGAGACGCAGTTTGCCCATAGTTCCGGGATCATCTCCCTGAATAGAGATCGGTTTACAGAATGATATGAGCTCTTTAAATGTCATTTAGTTATTGGCAGCTACTGTGGTTGCCTGTTGCATCGGTCGGGCTTTTCCGCGAACGGTAACTGTTCGTCCTTTTCTCATCAAATCACCGGCTCTCGGAAACTGTGTATAAATTGTTCCTGAACCGATCATCTCAATATCCAATCCTCTGGATAGCAGCAGGGTGGTTGCCTGCCTCATATTCATATTTAGCAAATCAGGAATTTGTGCAAAACCGTCGGGAATGGAGTCCGTTTCCATGGTTCCCAACTTTATATTCAGGGAAGTGTTTCCGGCAATTTTTTCGCCCGCAGGTGGAAACTGTTCCATGACGTAATCGCCCGATCCTGAATAGCTTGCCCTAAGATTTTTATTATTTAGAATAAGTTTGGCATACTCCCGTCTAAGGCCTTCAACCTTAGGAGTAATGAGGCTGTCTGATGGAACTGTTGCATAATTTCCTTCAATCAGGCTTCGGTGAATGTCGTTGTCGAGCCCGGCAATGCGTGTTGCAATTTCTTTAAAGATGGAGCCTGCCGTAAATCCGCCATAGATACTTGTTCTGGGCTCATCCAACAATACAAATAGCACGTATTGCGGATCATCGGCCGGAAAGAACCCGGCAAATGATGCCCGGTATGCCGCCTGGTATCTGCCATCAATAAGTTTTTGAGCGGTCCCTGTTTTTCCGGCAATTCTAAGCCCTTCAACTTCAGCCCATTCTGCAGTTCCGGAGTCACTGACCACCTCTTCAAAAATGGGCAGCAGCTTTTCAATTGTGGAAGGTTTGGCTATTCTTCGAACAAGGTTCGGGCGGTTTTGACGAATTACATTTCCAAACTCATCCGTAATTCTATCAACCACGTAAGGGCGCATCATTTTACCGCCATTGGCGAAAGCACCGTATGCCTGAACCATCTGGATAGGAGTGGCCTGTACTTCATAACCGATAGACATCCAGGGCTGCGTTACACGACTCCATTCAAATGGTTTTTGGAGTCTTCCGGGCATTTCACTTGGCAGGTCGATGTTGGTTAGCGTTCCAAACCCCATATTCCGGGCGTATTGGTAGAGCGTTTCGGGTTTCAGCCGCAGAGCAATTTCGGATGTGGCAATATTGGAAGACTTGGCAATAACGCCTTTAAAATCAAGAGAACCAAGTGGATCGTGATCACGCATCATCTGACCGTGAATCATTTTTCGACCGTTTTCCGGTGTTTCAAAAATTTCATCAAAATCGACTACACCCTGCTCTACAGCGGCAATGGCTGTCACTAGTTTAAAGGTAGAGCCGGGTTCAATCATGTCAGAAACAGCGTAATTTCGCCGGTTTTCACTGTCGATGGAGGATGGAGCATTCGGATTAAAAGTCGGGTAGTTCGCCAATGCTTTAATGGCACCTGTTTTCGGATCCATCACAATAGCGGTGCCATATTTTGCCATGTGGCGTTTGATGCCGGCTTCCAGCTCCTCTTCAGTAATTGCCTGAATGTAAGCATCGATGGTGGTGTGGAGATTTAACCCCTGTTCCGGTTGCTTTTGCGGGGCACCGACATAGGCAAAAATTCTATTGCTCCTGTCTTTTCGAACCTGCTGTAATCCGTTGGTGCCTTTCAAAAGCGAATTGTAGCTGCTTTCCAGGCCTGACATTCCATCTATATTGTGATTTACAAACCCAAGCGTATGCGCCGAAAGAGAACCGAAATTATAATTCCGACGGTACTCCTCTTCAAGTATGAGAGTTCTGTAACCGAGTTCTTTCAGGTCGTCGTATGCCGAGACCGGTATACTTCTCTCCAGTACAATATAACGTGATCGGTTTGAGGCGTTTCGGATTACATTTTGATAGTACGAAGCAGATCGTCCGGTGTGTCTGCTTAAAACCTGAGCTACATTATTGAGTTGGTCGCGGGTTGTGGTAGGAGCAAGCGGATCTACAGCAACTTTATAGTTTATACTGTTTGTTGCAAGCAGTGAGCCATTTGCATCAAAAATATTGCCGCGCTGGGCAGAAATGGGAATTGTATCAATGGCCTGCTGACTCCAGAGCTCCTTCAATCCGTCACCTTCCAGTAAATTGACGCGAAAAATCTGCATAAGAATGGCCGCAGGCAGCAGGAACAGAAGTCCCAGCAGCAAAAACATACGTCCCATAATAGCCGATCTTACGTTCATTATCGTTTTTAAGGTTTTAGGTGAATGATTTGATCTGCCGGTCCGGCATTAATGAATCCTTGCTGACGAGCACGCTGATAGATCTCCTTTGGGCCAACCAGGCGGTCATACTCCAGGCGTGTTGCATTGTAGTGGCGCTGTGCTTTGTTGAATTCAATTTCCAGCTGCCGCACTTCCTGCAACGCCTGTTGTGTACTGAAAACATGACCGATATAGAGAATCCCGCAAACTCCTATCACAAAGCTTACGAGAATAACCTTCCAGGGGGTAAAAGCCGGAAGGGATGTCTTCTTTTTTTGATTAGGCTCTTTTTTTCGGGTACCATAGGTTCCCGAACTTTCATTAAATCCGTTGCTGCCTAAACCGTTTTTTGTCTTCCATCCGGCCGGTTTGCCGTATGATATACCACGGGGTTGAGATTTGGAATCCAGTTTATCTTTGATGGGAGTTTGAATGTACATCACTTCACCTCCTCTAATTTTTCAGCAACACGCATCTTTGCACTTCTTGATGCAGGGTTTCGTTCAATTTCCTCTTTTGTGGGGGTGATAATCTGCTTGTTCACCTGTTCAATTGGGGTGATCGGGTTCCCGTAAAAATCTTTTTCGATCTTACCTTCAAAATTTCCACTCTTAAAAAAGTTTTTCACCAAACGGTCTTCAAGAGAGTGGTAGGAGATGGCGACAATTCGCCCACCGGTTTTAAGAAGCTCAAGCGACTCCTTGAGTGCCAATTTCAAAACGTCCATTTCCCGGTTAACCTCAATTCTGATGCCTTGAAAAACTCTGGCAACAGATTTAATGGTGTGCTGACCTTTTACAACACTCTCCACTGCTTCACGGAGGTCGGATGTGGTTTCGAGTGGACGCCGATTGATAATCTCTTTAGCAATTTGCCGGCTTAACCGCTCTTCTCCATAGTGAAAAATCACATCGCGCAGTTTTTTGTAGTCGTACTCATTCACAACCTGATTGGCTGAAACACCACTCATAGAGCTCATGCGCATATCCAGCGGACCTTCGTGCTGAAAACTGAAACCGCGTTCCGGCTCTTTTATTTGATGTGTTGATACACCGAAATCAAACAGGATTCCGGAAATGTTTCCATGATATTCCTGAGGAACCAATGTCGGGAGGTAACCAAAATTTCCTTCCAAAGCAGTGAACCTGGTGTCGTTTCCGACTCGATCGGTTGCGGCTCGAAGGGCTTCATGGTCCTGATCTATCCCATACAGATGTCCTTTCGGGCCTAACTGCTGAAGAATTTTCTGGCTGTGTCCGGCGCCACCAAGTGTGGCATCTATATATATACCGTTTGAATCTGTAATCAGATATTCAACAGATTCTTGGAGTAACACGGGAATATGTTCGATAAAATCGGTCATAATTCCCCTCCGTTGTGCTGACCACCCATAACCTTTTCAAAAAGCTCCTGGTATGACTCAAAGCTGAGTTCGGAGTCGACTTCATCAAGTTTCTCAGGTGACCATATTTCAATTCTTTCACCGCTGCCAATAAAAATGGCGCTTTCCTGAATTCCGGACCAGTCCATTAAGTGGGATGGAAGAGAGATGCGATTTTGCTTGTCCAGAGCCAGATCTTCGGCGAATCGAAGGAAGTTTCGTTTTACAGTACGTCCCTGGCGGGAGAAACTGTTTATTTGGGAGAGTTTGTCTTCAACACGTTCCCACTCATCCTGTGGGTAGAGGTATAAGCAGGGTTCCAGGCCTCTCAAAAGGGTAAACTTCTCCTGTGCCTCCGGAGCGAGGTTCTTACGCAACTTAGCCGGAAAAGCAACACGGCCTTTGTTGTCTACACTGTGTTCATATTCCCCTTTAAAACTTGGCACGGGTATTCTCTATTTTGATCCCCTTTACTTCAGGAACCTGGATTGCTAAAACTTGTTGATAGCCGGATAAAACCGGGTACGGGAACGATTGCTAATTTATTCCCCACTATCTCCCACTTCTCCCCACAATGTACCTCATAGGCTCTGTACTTGTCAAGAAAAAAGTCTTTGGCAAATGAAAATTTTTTAAGTATCACGCAAACAGTTTGTAAATCGCCCTCAATTGATTGATTTGGCGGTTTATTGTGTAGGTGTTTTTCTGTGGGGAAGAAGTGGGAGGGAGTGGTAGAGGTATGGAATGTTATGATTTGTGCCTATGCCAAAAGAATTTTGAGAGCGGTGACACTTTTTATAGTTACTTGGCGCTTATTGAAGTAATGATCGATAGTTGAATTCAATTGCTGTTGATCGAAATTCAAACTTCACCTATATATAATGAGAAAGATCATACACTTTTTATCTTTAGTACTATTCCTGATAATTATAATGAATAACGAAGCTGATGCTCAGGATGGTAAAAAATCTTACCTGTTAAATTTCAATGAGTCAGCCTACAAAACATTAGTTTCTATGAGCGGGGAGAGAGGAGTTTCTGCAGAGGAGATAACGAAATGGGTTGCCGATAATGGAACTATTTTTAAAAATTTTGAAGGTGTGAAAAGTGAGCCTGCAGACGAGAGAGTACATCTTATGGTTTACATTGTTGGCAGGAGTGGAATTGCTGAAAAAAATAGTTTGCCTCTCCGGTTAAACGGTGAGCGTACCCAGATGGGCAGCGCTGTTCATCCGTCCGAACTATCAAGAGCTGTAAAGTTGGCTTTTCCGGGTGATCACTTTTTTCCCGGTGACAATTTTTTTCCGGGAGATCACTTTTTCCCCGGTGATCACTTTGTCACCTCAACTCAAGAAGCCGAACGAATGGCGGTCGATGTAGCAAACAGATCACTCCGGCAATCGAATTCAGAATTATCTATAGTTTTTATGCTGCTACCCGAAAAGATCGATAGATCAAATCCCGTTCAAAGCAAACCCGTAACATTTTTTGGGAGCATGAAATAACAAGTTCATCAAGAGAACCTCCTCACATTATACCGGGGAGGTTTTTTTATGAAAAATTACAGACAGAAAAACCATCGGTCAGTCTTAAAGTGCATTTGACAGCTAATCCAAATCCTTTACGCATATAGAGTTAAAGGTCAAATTGTGGTTCGATTAATTCAAATGGCCTAAATTTTAATTTAAAGAGTACATCAATGAGAAAAGTTATCTTATCAATATCGGGGATCTTATTATTTACAGTAATTTTTAATTCGAATTTATTAGCTCAAACTTCAGGAGAGTCTGTTTTTAGGATGGAATTGAATGAGAGGAGCTATAGCATGTTAGTATCTGACAGTAGAGAGAAAGGGGTTGCCCCGGAAGAACTTGCACGCTGGATTGTTGAAAATGGAAGACTGAGTGTAAAGTCAACTCAAGAACTGGATAACTCCGGCGGACAAATGTTATCGTTCATAGTGGGGGAAAATGGAATCATTGGTAAGGCAAGTCATCAGTTGATCTTATCTGAACGCCCTGTATCACTGAGCAGAATGATGAATGGACGGCAACTGGCCGGAGACTTGGATAGGTACATTCCTGGGGATGCTTTTATCCCCGGAGACGCATTCATTCCGGGCGATGCATTCATTCCCGGAGACGCATTCATCCCCGGAGATGCATTTTTAAATTTGGAGCGAATGGCTGTTGACATTGGGAGACGTGCATTAAGCCAAATGCGGAACAGCAAAGGTTCACCTTTGGCAATCATCCTATTTGCAGTGCCGGAAAAGAGCAATCCGGAAATGAAAATTGCTAGTATTCCAGCCATTGTAGTGGGAAGTGTGAAATAGTTTAGCCGTTGACATCTAAAAAACCTCCTGATGAAAAAGATCAGGAGGTTTTTTTAGATCTATATTTTCAGGAGATCTGCCAAAACGCCGGCAGCGGTAACCTCTTTTCCTGCCCCGGGACCCTGTATGGTTAAAGGTTGATCGTTGTATCGTTTGGTGCGAAGAGTAATGAGATTTGTGGTTCCGGTTAAACTGCCCAATGCAGAGAGTTTAGGTACAGCCTCAATGCCTACACTGATTTTCCTACCTGTCAGTTTACCTGTGTAGCGCAATACTTTTCCCTTTTGAGATTCTTCAGCAATTCTTTTTTCCCAATCCTTGTCTGAATCCTTCAGCCCCTCCAGAAATTGACCCGGCTCCACGTTTTGAAGATGTTCAGGAATAAGCGAATCAACTGCCACCTCATCCCGTTCTATCTTAATACCACAAACTCTGGCTAAAATCAGGAACTTGCGTACTACATCTTCTCCGGATAGATCATCCCGGGGATCGGGTTCTGCGTAACCGAGAGTTCGGGCTTTATTGACCGTTTCGCTGAATGAGGCTCCTTTTTCCAGCTCAGAGAAGAGATAAGTCATCGTACCGGACACCACTCCGCTGATTTCAAGGATTTCATCACCCGATGCAATTAAGTTCTTGACCGTACTGATAACAGGAAGCCCGGCACCTACATTTGTTTCAAAATAGAATTCGGCTTCATTTTCCAAGGCAATCCTGTGAAGTTTGTCAAAAGTTTCCTGGCTCTGAGTGTTGGCCAGTTTACTCGGTGTTACAATATGAATACCATGTTCAAACAGTGAAGGGTACAGTGTAGAGACTTCAGGACTTCCTGTTGCATCTACAAAAATAACGCTTCCCCGTTTATAGGTTGTAAGTTTTTTGATGATTTCATCCCAGTTCTTTGCGGGAGCTTTTTGCAAGTCTTTATGCTGGTAATGCACCTTCTCCCCATCAAGCCATTGAACGTGACGTGAATTACAATATCCCAAGACATTTAATGATGGGTGATTTTCCAGCTGCTGAATGAGTGTGCACCCTACAGCACCGACTCCGGCAATAAAGACTTTTTTCACGGGTTTGGGTTTGATGAATGGAGCAGATGATTTTTTAATGGCGTGTAAATGTGACATGGTTCAGATAAATTGAAGTTCTTTATGTTTTACAAATGGGATGATGATTTCATTGAGTTGATCAAATTCAATCAGGAATCCATCGTGGCCTGCAGGTGAATCGATCTCAGCATATCGCCCATTGGGGAGCAGGTCCGCAAGCTCTTTCTGTTCAGCAATGGGGTAGAGGTGGTCTGAACGGATACCTATGACCTGAACCGGAATTTCTACCCGGTCCAGAACCTGTTCAAAGTCACTGCGGCCACGGGAGATATCGTGTGAATCCATTGCTTTTGTCAGCGTAATGTAGGTATGAGCATCCATCCGTTTGGCCAGCTTTTCACCCTGGTGGTTCAGGTAGGACTCAATCTGAAATTGACCATCTTCATTTTGAAGCTTTCGTCCGAATTTTCGGTTGTAATCCTCCGGTGCCCGATAGGTGATCATTGCCATCATTCGGGCAGCAGCTACACCACGAAACGGACCCTCATTCAGTTCGTAGTTCCCATCTTTCCAGCCGGGATCGTTGGTGATGGCAGTTCTCTGAGCATGGCTGATACCGATCGCCCAAGGGGTATGAGCTTTCCCCATGGCGATCAGTACAGCTGAACGAGAACGGCGATCCATGATAATAAACTCCAGCGCCTGCATGCCGCCCATGGAACCGCCGATGACCAGTTCAATTCCGTTGATACCCAGCTGATCCAGAAACTGCTGCTGAAATCGCACCATATCCCTGATAGTCAGTTCGGGGAAGTCGTTGCGATAGGGCCGGCCGGTTTGCGGATTGACCGACTGCGGGCCCACCGATCCGTAGCAGCTTCCGGGAACATTGATGCAGATGATGAAATGCTGATCGGGATCGCAGATGTTGCCCTTGCCAAAGATGCCGGGAAACCACTCATCGGCAGCCGCATGGCCGGTCAAAGCATGACAGATCAGAACCACATTGTCGCGGCCGCCATTGAGCGTTCCCCACGTCTTGTAGGCAACTTCGGGCGACTCCAGCCGGGCACCCGATTCAGTGATAAAATGATCCTCCAAGCGGGTTTGCGTAATTCCTTGATTCATGTTTGCATCCTTCTGTTTGGTTTCAGGGTTCTGGTTGATGGCAGGCCCCTCCCGGCTTTATGCCGGAAGAGGCTTGCAGATATCTAATTAGGGTTGTTGAAATTGAATGGAGCCTTCAACGGGCACCGGATCGCGAACGATGTCGAGCACCGGGCATCTGTTAACCGAGAACTCTTCAAGCTGTTTCAGCTTTTTTTCATCCGTTTCATCCGTTTCAATCACGGTCTGGTAGGTGACTCCGGTAAAGCCCGGCCGCTCGTCAGAGAGGTTCAGGAATCCGTGCAGATCGAGTTTGCCCTGTACATCGACACGTACCGACGATACCCGGATGCCCAGTACGGTGGCGTACGCTTTGATGACAATTTCCTGGCACGCGGCAAAGGCGCCGAGTACATATTCAACCGGGTTGGGCCCCTTGTCGGTGCCGCCCAGGTCTTTGGGTTCATCAGAGTGGAACGTGAAATCCCGGACATTGATATCGGCCAGGAATCCCTCGGTAAGCTCTGAACGAGCCTTAAAGGTTGCACCGGCCTGTTTGGGGTCGCTCCGAATCCCTTCAATCAGGTTTAAAAGTGATTTTTCCAGTTCCGGATCGTGCTTGGGGGTGGTTTTGATTGTTGTACTCATGGGTTCTTTCGTTTTTAAATGTTTTTAAGCAGAGTGAGTATTCAGTTTTCGGCAGGTGTCAGGCCGCGGCTCCCTTTTGGCGTTCCTGTTCCTTTTCCCTGACCAGCGGGATCACTTTTTTTCCAAACTCCTCGAGTTCCGTATCGTAATTGAGAAATGCGGTTAGCACCAGGTCTACCCCCAGCTCTTTCAATTCGATGATTCGGTCGGCCACCTGTTCAGGGGTGCCGATCAACCCGGTTTTAAATCCGTCGTTGTACTGCACCAGGTCTTCGAAGGAAGAGTTGGCCCACATTCCTTCGCCCTCTTTTGATGAGGCACCGGCTTGCTGAACGGCTTTTCGAAACCCTTCAACGGCGTCATCGTTGGCATGGGTGATGATCTGTTCCAGCTGTGCGATTGCCTCCTCTTCGGTATCGCGTACAATCACAAAACCGTTGAGTGCAAACTTGACTTCCCGGCCCTCTTTTTGAGCGAGCTGTTTTACATCATCGATCTGATCCCGTATTCCCTGGTTGGTATTGCCGTTCATGAAATACCAATCGGAGACTTTGGCAGCCATCTGCCGGGCTGCCTTGGAGTTGCCGCCCTGGAAGATGGGAATACCCTCTTCGCGAACCGGTTTGGGTTTATGGGGGGCATCACTGATTTGGTAGAAGTCGCCTCTGAAATTGGCTTTCTCCTCACTCCAGAGCTGTCGCAGAACTTTAATAAACTCTTCCGATCGCCTGTAGCGCTCATCATGTTCCAGCCAGGGTTCGCCAAAGGAGGTGAACTCGCCCTTGAACCATCCGCTGACCACATTTACGGCTGCGCGTCCGCCGCTTACCCGGTCTATTGTAGAGAGTATTTTGGCGTAGACGGCCGGATGCCATAAACCCGGATGAACCGCTGAAATCAGGTTGATTTTATCGGTAACGGCAGCCAGTGCCGATCCCAGTGCAGCTGCTTCAAGCTGTTTGTCGGCGCCATAGCTGGCAATAAAGCGGGTTTGAAGCAGTGCGTAATCAAAGCCGTTCTGTTCTGCTGTTTGTGCGTATCGTTTGTTGGCCTCAAATGTCCAGTCGGTCTGTTGCGGCAACGTTGAAACCACAAGCCCGCCGCTGACATTGGGAACCCAGTATGCGAATTTTACGTGACTCATTTGTATATTTGGTTTGTCATGATGCCGGTTGGTCTTCCGCTAAAAAGTGCCTTCCGGCGTTATGGTTTTGAACCCGGTTCCGATTTTCGGAGCCGGGTTTTTTTGTTATGCTGCAGTATCGTGCTATGCAGTTACTTTAATTTTGCTGAATGCCTGTTCAAAATCGGCGATGATGTCGTCGATATGCTCGATACCGACAGATACCCGGATCAGGTCCTCCTTGACGCCGCTCGAAGCCTGCTCTTCATCAGAGAGCTGCTGGTGCGTTGTGGATGACGGATGAATCACCAGTGTTTTGGCATCGCCCACATTGGCCAGGTGGCTGGCCAGTTCCACGCCCTCGATAAATTCACGGGCGGGCTCATATCCTCCCTTGACACCAAAAGTGAGAACGGCACCGAATCGTCCCTCGCGGAGATATTTTTTTCCGTTCTCGTGGTGCGGATGATCGGGAAGGCCGGTATAGTTCACCCAGGAAACCGCACTCTGCTCTTTCAGCCATTCGGCCAGTTTCTGTGCGTTTTCCGCGTGCCGTTCGGCGCGCAATGAGAGAGTTTCAAGGCCTTGCAGCAACAGGAAGCTGTTGAAGGGTGAGATTGCGGGTCCGACATCGCGCAGTCCTTCCACGCGTGCACGAATGGCGAATGCGATATTGCCGAAGGGTCCGCCTTCACCGAAGACCTCCCAGAAGTTCAGCCCGTGGTAGCCGGGAGCAGGGTCGGTGAACAGAGGGTAGCGTCCGTTGCCCCAGTCAAAGTTTCCGGCATCAACGATCACACCGCCAATGCTGGTGCCGTGTCCGCCAATCCACTTCGTTGCTGACTGTACCACCACATTGGCACCATGGTCTATGGGACGCGCAATGGCTCCCGCAGCTCCGAAGGTGTTGTCGACAATTAGTGCCACGCCATGCTTCCTGGCAACGGCTGCGATGCCGTCAAAGTCAGGCACATTGCCCCGTGGATTTCCGATGCTCTCCACATAGATTGCCTTGGTATTGTCATCGATGGCGGCCTCAAAATCTTCAGGGGCGTCATCTCCGCCTACAAAATTTACATGGATTCCCAGCCGGGGAAGGGTCACCTTGAACTGGTTGTATGTCCCGCCGTAGAGGTTGGGTGTGGAGACGATGTTGTCTCCCGCTTGGGCCAGTGTGGTGATTGCCAGAAACTGTGCGGCCTGGCCCGACGCTGTGGCCACGGCGGCTGCACCCCCTTCAAGGGCAGCAATCCGTTTTTCAAAAACATCGGTGGTCGGGTTCATGATCCGCGTGTAGATGTTGCCGAAATCTTTCAGTGCAAAAAGGGTGGCTGCGTGTTCGGTATCATTGAACTGATACGAGCTGGTCTGATAGATCGGTACGGCCCTGGAGCCGGTTACAGGGTCAGGTTCCTGTCCGGCGTGAAGCTGCAGGGTTTCGAAATGATAGGTTTTATCTTGTCCGTTCGTGCTCATGGTTCTAAATGTTTATTCAGTTGGTGTTATGTTTTTTTAAAATGGTTTTGGATATCAGACGTTGTCCCGGTCGCGAATCAGGAACTGGTGATCCACTTTCATGCACCGGTTTTGCACCAGGGTGATCCCATTTTGCTCAGCGATCGCTTTTTGATCCGGGTGATTCCCGGTGCCCAGCTGAAGCCAGATAATATTTGGGCGGATGGCGATGGATGCCTCAACAACTGCGGGTACCGACTCGGGTTTCACAAAAATGTCGACTGCATCCACCGCTTCGGGAATTGATTTCAGGTCGGGGTAAGCTTTGACGCCCAGTATCTCGTCGGCCCCGGGGTTGACGGGGTAGATGGTATATCCGGCCTTTTGAAGGTACCGGCCCACAAAATGGCTGTCTTTGTGCCGGTTGCGTGAAAGCCCGACGATCGCGACAGTCCGGATCCGGTCGAGGTGCTGCTCAATCCGGTCGGTCTCATCCGACAACTCCGGAGTTGCCCGCATCTTTGTTTCATACCAGTTGTTAAATGTGCTTTTCAAGGGTCCTGCAGTTTGGAATTAAATTGGATTCAAACAAAAAAAGCCTCTTCCGAAAATCCTGCGGGAAAGATTTTCAGAAGAGGCTTTATACAGAACCTGTGAACTACAGGGGAGCCAGACTTCTTATCTTTCCCTGTCGCGGTTCATTCAAACCGTGACGGGCAGGATTTAGCACCTGGCCCCCGGATAAACCGGGGCGGTTGCTAAGGTTTCACAGGGCCTGTCCCTCCACCTTTCTTGATAAGACTCAGTTTTGATAAAGAACGATGTTCAGTTAAACTGAACAAAAAAGGCCCTGCTGTTTCCAGAGGGCCATCAAATAAATTATTTCATGAAAAGTTACCCTCTGTACGATATGTAGCTATGCATACACATACACATGGTACAGATTGCAAAAATGCCGCTATGTCGGGTAGAATTTTTCATTGGCTTTAAGATATTGCTGTCTGCAAAGAAAATGCAAATTTATTTTTCAATTTTGTGAAATCCGGTTTCCGCTTCACCGTTCAGCGGGTCAGTTGCCGTTCCAGTCAATCCCTGAAAATGCCTCCTCACCATAGAGAACCGGAAGCGTCAGCGTGGTGCGTCCGAGGTCGACCGTTAACTCCGTACCCGGTTGCGGCCAAAGGGTATACTCTTTATCGCTTGAAAAGATCATCAGTCCGATCTGCTGCCCGGCGGGAATGATCTGATCGTTAGGCTGAAGGTCAAACTCAACGGTGTAAAACGTTCCGGGTTCGAGCGGTTCACTCTGGTGGATGGAGCTGTGATTCTGTGGACTCGCCCACCCTTTGGTGATGATATTGTCGGTAATTTGAGAGTTCCGCCCGTCATTCCACGGCAGGGAGACCATCCAGACCGTGAGGTTGGCAGCCGGCTTGCTGCTGGCCAGGGTTATCGATACCGATGCAGCTCCCGAGATGTGCACCGAATCGGCAAGTTCGGGCGTCAGGTAGATCAGCCGGTGACCGGTCCACTCAGCCCGGGCCAGTGATGAACCGGTAAAGGAAAAGTTGTCGGTCAGCGTTTCGGTGCCCTGTTTGGCAGGCCTGCTCAGCGTCAGACCACCGCGTTCAGGGGCTCCGGGCGACAGATAGAAGGTAACGTCAGAGGCTGCGGGGTGAGGGAAGTCATCATACGGAGTGGGTTCGTCACGCTCATCGCGTTCCCGGACAATCCACGAGCGGGGCAGATCTTCAACTCCGTTTTCAACCCCAAAAAGATACCGTGTAAACCACTGGTTCATCAGTTCATGCGGAGGTTCTCCGCCGTGCCCGCCCTGGTGATAGTACACCATCGATGGTACACCCATCTCTTTCAGTTTTTCATACGCATGATAGGTGTGCTCAGGCATAACGTTCCAGTCATTAAAGGCGTGTGCAAAAAGCGTAGCGGCTTTGTAGCCATCCATTTGTTTCAGGTAGTCGCGCTCTTCCCAGAAATCGTTGTAGTCGCCGGTTTTGCGGTCCAAGCCCTCTGCCATAATTCCATCCCGCATGGTGCGGTTGTTATACTCCCGTTTCGATTCGTCACCGCTGTGCACAAAATCATAAAGTACATCAACGTCTTCACCAAGGTAACCGCCCGGCGAACGTACCAATCCGTTAGATCGGTAGTACATATAAAACGAAGTCACAGGAGCAACAGGAATTATCGCCTTCAAACCATCTACACCGGTTGTTGCGGCAGCAAATGGTAAAAATCCGTTGTAGGAGGTGCCGGTCATACCTACATTTCCATTGGTCCAGTACGCCTCAACGATCTCATCTCCATCGCGTGTAGAGTATCCGTTTGCGCGTCCGTTTAACCAATCAATCACTGCTTTTGGTGCCAGGGCTTCATTTTCACCGCCAACAGAAGGGGATCCGTCCGACAATCCTGTTCCGGGTGATGTTGAGTGAACGACGATAAAGCCTCTTGGAACCCAGGTAGCGATATGCGAGTTGGATATGATCGGGCGTTCTCCGCGTCGCTGCACATCCGGTCCCGGTTTTCGAGTAGGTGGCTCCTCGCCCAGTTCCTGTTTTACATCCCAGAAGAAATCGTATGGCGGGCGTGCCGTGCCGGCGTAATAGGGACTGGTTTCATAGATTACAGGAAGTTGAAGGTCACCGTTTTCGGTTTGGGCAGGTCGTGTTACCGATACATACATTCGGTCCGGTTTTCCATCACCGTCGGTATCAAAATCGGTTTCAACCCATAGATCATGGCGGATCCACTCTTCCGGATTGTTAAATGCTTCTATCACCTGTGCCTGGCCGTCTTCAATTACAGGAACGGTGATTGAGGACGATTGAGCGATTGACGATGATGTGACGAATACAATGAAAAAATAAAAATGAAACAGTGCGGCAGCCAATTTTTTCATGGAAGGTAAAATCTTGGGTTGAGGTTTGTCTGAAATGTAGATCAAAAGATTGTAACGGGTTGTAAATCTCTGGGAAGATGATAAACAGTCGGTAAACGATCAATACCCAAAATTTCGTACCCAGTTCTCTTTTTCGCGCCACTTTTCACGCACTTTCACGTGCAGGTCCAGAAATACTTTTTTACCGATAAATCCTTCGATCGCTTCTCTTGATTTTATTCCCAGCTCTTTGATGGCCGCACCTTTTTTTCCAATCAAAATTCCTTTCTGTGATTTTCGGTTTACGATGATATCGGCGCTGATTCGGTCTATATCTGTGTCTGCATCGTAATTTACCACATCGATGGTGCAGGAGTAGGGTATCTCTTCATCAAATTGCAGGAATAGCTGCTCACGGATCAGTTCAGATACAAAAAATCGTACCGGATGTTCACTTAAATCCTCTTTCGGATAGTAGGGAGGGCCGGGAACCAGGTAGGTTCGAACAGCTTGTAATAACTCATCCACGCCTTCACCCTGCAGTGCAGAAACGTAGTGAATTTCCTTGAACCGCAGTTTCTCTTCAAGTTCACGGACTTTCCCTTCGGCTCGTTTTTTGTCGGCTTGATCCATTTTGTTCACAACCAGAAAAATCGGCTTGTTGATGGTTTTTAGAAGCTCGATCACCTCATCGGTAGGAAACCGATCGGTCGGATCAAACAGAAAAAGGATTACATCGGCATCGGCTCGGGCTCGTTCTACCGTGTTCATCATCGCCCGCTGGAGTTCATATTTTGGAGAAATAACTCCCGGAGTGTCCAGAAATATGATCTGTGTATCATCATCTGAAAATATTCCCACAACCTGGTGCCTGGTGGTTTGTGGTTTGTGAGTGGTGATGGAGATTTTTGTGCCCAAAATCCGGTTCATCAAGGTCGATTTTCCGGCATTTGGTTTTCCGATGATGGCTACATAGCCCGACTTATGTGGTTGATCAGTCAAATTAATCTATTTAGTAATTGTAAAAAAAGTCCCCTCTTGAGAGGGAATTGGGGGTGTTGAAAAATTTATACTGCAGTTACATTGAAGTTATTTCTCATTGGCTTCATCCATGATTTTCAGATACTCTTTCACCGTGCGATCCAATCCCCAGAAAACAGATTTTGAGATGAGCGCGTGGCCAATACTGATATCCTGCAAATAGGGGACTTCCCGGATCAATTCACCCAAATTATTGAGGTTTAATCCATGTCCCGCGTTCACGGTCATGCCAAGTTCATGAATCAGTTCAGCGCCTTTCTTCAGTCGGGATAACTCTTTTTCTCGTTCGGTGACCGTTACGGCATTTGCATAAACGCCGGTATGAAGCTCAATGACATCGGCACCCAGTTTGTGTGCCAGTTTGATATCTTCCGGGTTTGGATCCAGAAAGAGACTCATCTTGATACCGGTTCCTTCAAACTTCGGAAATACCCGGTTTTCAAAGTCATCATATACTTTTTTCATGTTCAGTCCGCCCTCGGTCGTGAGCTCTTCGCGGCCTTCGGGAACAAGCGTGCAGAGTTCCGGTTGGATCTCTTTGCAAATTTTAATCATCTCGTCTGTGGCAGCCATCTCGAAATCGAGCAGACCTTTCACGGAGTTTTTTAATCGGTAGACATCCTCATCGCGAATGTGGCGGCGATCACCCCTCAGGTGAAAAACGATTCCCGCAGCTCCGGCATTTTCACAAACTGTTGCAGCATCGACCGGATCGGGATAACCTTCACCGCGGGCATTGCGAAGTGTTGCCACATGATCGATATTTACAAGTAATTTCATGGTTTTGTATGTTACTTTCGTTTTGCTCAAAGATACAACATCCCATTACCAATTGTGAACCGGAAAGCCAACATGTCATCAAATCGATTGCCTCTTTTGTTACTCCTGTTTCTGATGCTGAACGCCTGTGGTGTGGTTCCCCGCGACGGTGCTCTTACATCTGCACCGGATGAAGAGCCCCCGGCTTCAAGGCCGATAACAGCTTCTGTTTCATCGTTCGATCGTGTTGTGAATCAACTTCACAGTGCTCACAGAGAGTGGGAGGGGACACCCTACAGATTAGGGGGAACGGGCATCAACGGAATTGACTGCTCTGCATTTACACAAGTTGTTTACCGCGACTTTTTTGGTGAAGATCTCCCAAGAAATACGAGGGAGCAACTGGGCACCGGATCCGGAGTACGCCGGGAAAGCATTCGCCCCGGTGACCTGATTTTTTTCAGAACCGGTCGAAATGTGCTGCATGTTGGCATTGCAATGGAAGAGGGGAATTTTTTGCACGCTTCGGTCTCAAACGGCGTCATGATCTCTAATTTGGCTGAACCGTATTGGGCCGGGCGGTATATAGGAACCCGCAGAGTCCTTTGATGGACTGAAAATGCCAGATTGAAAAAATCGGGATAGACAAGAAAAAACTGCACATTTCTCCCTTCAAATTGTATCTTTACACGACAGCGCGATTTTGATCGTTAACAGGCTAAAGAATGGAGTATACCTATGATCAGACCCATGATGGGGCGCAGAGTAAAGCCCAAAAAATTTGAAATTCCGCTTCGGTACTACAATCCGGAAGAGGAAGAGAAACGCAAAAAACGGATTCAGATAAAAACCCGTAGCCTGAGCCGACAACGGCGCGAAAAGAGCCAGAATCTTCGCATTGTGATTTATGCTGTGGCGCTGGCCGCTGTAATTTTCCTGATGTCAATTCTCTGAAATAGAAAACTAACTACTCAAGAATAAGCTGTTGAATCAAACCGGAGAAACGGGGCAATCTATTATTCGAACCATGCCCCCCGAGCTTTCCAACAAAATTGCCGCGGGTGAGGTAATTCAAAGACCCGCTTCCGTAGCCAAAGAACTTCTCGATAACGCCGTTGATGCCGGAGCCGACCGAATAAAGCTGATCGTTATGCAGGCCGGGCGAACTCTCATTCAAGTGATAGATAACGGCTGTGGAATGTCGGCTGAAGATGCAAGGCTTTGTTTTGAACGCCATGCCACATCAAAAATTCAGTCGGTAGATGATCTGTTTCGAATTCGGACTATGGGTTTTCGAGGTGAAGCGATGGCATCCATAGCATCCATCTCGCAGGTTGAGATGAAAACCAAACGGGTAGAAGATGATTCCGGTATTCTGCTTGAAATCTGGGGAGGAGAGGAGAAACGTTTTGAACCCGTTGCCACCGATGACGGGACATCTGTAGCTATCCGAAACTTGTTTTACAATGTGCCTGCCCGCCGTCAGTTTTTAAAAACGGATGCCACGGAACTGAAACACATAATCAGAACCTTCCAGAATATTGCACTGGCAAACACAGAGATTGAGTTTGAACTGCATGCCGATGGGGATAGAATTTACCATCTGCCCAAACAGGAGCTCGAGCAGCGGGTGGCCGATATTTTTGGAAAGCAGTATCGAGCCAGTCTTATTCCGTTCAGTGAAGAGACCAGCTACGTGAAAATTCGTGGTGTACTTGCAGATCCAAAATTGGCTAAAAAATCTCGGGGAGAACAGTTTCTTTTTGTGAACGGTCGGCCATTCCAGCATCGCTATCTAAGTTATGTAATATTAAGTTTGTATGATGCGTGGACAAAGCAGAATGAGTATCCGTTTTACGCAATATTTCTTGAGATAGACCCCGGTCAGGTTGATGTAAATGTTCATCCTGCAAAGATGGAGGTAAAATTTGATGATGAGCGAAGTATTATTCAGCTGGCTCGATCGGTCGTAAAAAAGGCACTTAATGAACACTTTGTAGTGCCGGATGTTGGTAATTCAGACTTCATGAATTCCGATTTTGACCTCAGTTTTGATCAGGTGAGTCCGGGCGGTTCTTCAGGCGGTCAGTTTCAGAATCGAAGCAGTCAATCGGAACCGGTTCAGTTCCCGTCAAGGATCAACTTTAGGGAGAGAGCCGGATTGGATGGCAATGAAAGTGCAGAACAGCTCTACGGCGACGCATCGGCACAAAGCGATCAAGCTGATGATCAATCAGAGAGAACAAAGCAGAATGAGAACAGCCGGGATAAAACATTCTGGCAGCTACATAACCGCTATATCCTCACCCAAACCCGTACCGGTTTGACGGTAATTGATCAGCATGCGGCACACAAACGAATTATTTACGAAAATACCTTGAGTGCAACCGAAGAATCATTGCCGTTCACTCAGCAGCTTCTGTTTGCTCGAACGATAGAGCTGAGTGCCACGGAGTTTTCCTTATTGAAGGAGTTATTGCCAATTATACAGCGAATGGGATTTAGTATTGATCTGCTCAGCGGAAACACAGCCATGATCAATGGTGTACCGGCCGATATTGATATCGGGGATGAACGGCAAGTTCTGAGAGATATGCTTCATCAATATCGCGATCTGGACAAGCAATTGAAGCTGGAAGCCAGAGAAAAAGTAGCGATCGCTTTTGCATCGCGTACCGCAATTCCGCGAGGAAAACGCCTCACTCAGGAGGAGATGGAGATGCTGATTGATCAGCTTTTTGCGTGTGAAGAGCCCTACCAGGATCCGCTGCAAAAGCCGACACTCATCTACATGTCGATGGATGAAATTATGCGAAGATTTCGGTAATCCCCTCGTCTGACGACTTTAAGAAAATCCAAGCTATAAACTCAACCAGGGGAATTTCTTAAAATTAGGTTTTCGCTTTTCAAGAAAAGCATTTCGTCCCTCTTCAGCCTCGTCGGTCATGTAGGCCAGGCGTGTGGCTTCACCCGAAAATACCTGCTGGCCAACCATACCGTCATCCACCAGGTTGAAGGCAAATTTAATCATACGAATGGCAGTCGGGCTTTTCCCTAAGATCTCCTGAGCCCATTCAAATGCGGTCTCTTCTAGTTTTTCATGCGGAACAACTTCGTTTACCATACCCATTTCATACGCTTCCTGAGCGGAGTAGTCACGGCCAAGGAAGAAAATTTCGCGCGCGCGTTTTTGACCCACCTGACGTGCAAGCAGTGCCGAACCAAATCCACCGTCAAAACTGGCAACATCGGCATCGGTCTGTTTAAAAACGGCATGCTCTTTACTGGCGAGTGTCAGATCACAAACCACATGAAGACTGTGTCCGCCGCCCACAGCCCAGCCGGGTACCACACAAATAACGACTTTACTCATGAATCGGATGATGCGCTGAATATCGAGGACATTGAGTCTTTGCACACCGTCACCACCTTGATAGCCACGCTTGCCACGCACTTTCTGATCTCCGCCTGAACAGAAAGCCCAGCCGCCATCTTTTTTTGAAGGGCCTTCGCCCGATAGCAGAATGACTCCGATCGAAGTATCTTCCCGGGCATCAATCAGCGCCTCTTCCAGTTCAAAAAGGGTTTGTGGGCGAAATGCATTGCGAACTTCCGGCCGATTGAATGCGATTCGGGCCACACCGTCTCGTTTTCGATACGTAATATCTTCGTACTCTTTTACAGTTTTCCAGTCAGACATGAGTTGATATAAGTTTTTTTAGAGATTTTATGAGTAAGTCGGGACGATCGGCGTGAACCCGGTGTCCGGCATTTTCGGCAACAATTAGTTCAAAGTGGCTACTCAGTTTTGATATTTCAGTCATCCGATCCACGTATTTCTGGTCGTTTGAACCGGCCATAAGATAGAGAGGTACTCGCAGTTGATGCAACTTTTCACACACCGGAGGCATCACGCCGGCCCCGAATCCTTTCAGAGAGTAGGCCAGATTCCGGGGTGATTGATCTTCCATGATGTTTCTATACAGAAGTGATGAGGTTTGATCCTCGGATTGAAATAGTGGCATACCCATCCATCTATCCAGGAATGTTTCGAAATCACGTTCAATTTCTAAAGCCCGTTTTTGGTCAACCTCCACTCGCTCTTTTCGAGTTGATTCATCATCAATTCCGCAATGTGAACTTTCTATAAGTGCACCGCGAAAGTAACTGGGGATCGAGGTCAGCAACTGAAATAGTAACCGTCCGCCCATACTGTAACCGTACACATACAGATTTTTAAACTGAAAACGATCTAATATTGACTTGCTCTGTTCTGTTTGACGTTCGGCGGAAAAAAGATTCACATCATCGGGTGTTATCGTTTTGCCATGACCAATCAGATCGATCGTAACAGGATTACAAAAAGCCTTAAGCTCGGAAAGAATATTGCTAAACGCTCGACCCGATCCCATGAAACCGTGAAATAAAATCAGATGAGGCAGCTTGGAATTATTTTGATGTATTTCGGCGTGGTAAACCACTCCCTCAGCATAAAGTTTCATCTCAAACTCCCCAGAGAGTTTTTCTCATTCTCATCGATGCTTTGGAGTCAGTTCGCACCTCAACAATTTTGTGCTTTGTCACACGAATTGGTGTGAACCGGTCCAGTTGATGAACAGAATCAATGAGTGAATAGGGGATGCCATACGCATTGGCCAGATGTTCTAAATCAACGGCTTGCGGTGTGAGAAAACATTCTTCAAAATACTCTCTGTTGTCAGAAACCGGAAGCATGTTAAAAATATTACCGCCTCCGTTGTTCACTACAACAAGTAGAAAAGGCTCTGAAGCTTGCCTGATACTTAACAGGGCGTTGGAATCGTGTAAAAATGCTAGATCACCGGTTATGCAGCAGGTCGGTTTTTCTGTTGAAGCCGAAATGCCGATGGCTGTGGAGATGATCCCATCTATACCGGCAGCCCCTCGGTTGACAAACTGAAATTCCCCGGATGAACCAAACATCGCCATATCTCTGGGTATGAATGAGTTGGAGAGCATGATATTCCATGCTTTCGGCAGTGACCGGTCAATTTTTTGAAAAAGATGGCCATCGGTTAGTTTACCTTCCGCTTTAATGGACTTTTCTAACTCTTTCTGTGATTTCTGATCGTACGATTTCCATAGATTCAGCCAGTTCTTTTCAGGGTTGAGTTCCGTTGACTCAAAATGTAGCCGATCGACCGGGGAGAGGATAATTTTATCAGTCACAGACAGGGTATGATCCTGGTCTGAATTTCGTGCTGTAAAGTGAAAAGTTGGAATCTCATTCCACTCCTCCAAAGCCGTCAGCACCGATTTAGTGTAAGGCTGATCGCTGAAGCGGAGTATGATGTCAGGTTTTAGATCATTTCTAATTTCAGATGACCTCAGAAACTGTTCATATCGATGAATTTGCTGGTTGCCTGCGTTAACTCCACTTCCCGGTTCAGCAATGACGGGAGCATTCGTTAGCTGAGCAACCTCAGAAAGCTGTTGAGACAATCGGTATGCCGGATCTGCCGGTCCTGCAATGATTAACGGGCGAACCGACTCTGACAGTAACGTTTTTAAACTATCTCCCGGATAAACGGTTCGTTGTGCCTTCTGAAATTGGAGATCAGTTTTTGATGAGAGGTGTTTATCCAAGCGGGTTTTTTCAGTCTCAATTTCATCTACTGTCGGTTCCAGCGGTTTACGAAAAGGGAAATTGATGTGAACTGCACCGCCTTGTTCAGTTGCATGACTCACGGCCTGCTTTGCCAAATACCGAAGTCTTCTAAGATCCGGCACCTCAAAACGGGGTTCACCGGCTTCATGAAAAAAGACTGTCTGATTGCCATAAAGTTTTATCTGATCTACTGTTTGTGAGCTGCCGATGCCCCGTAAGTTCGGAGGGCGGTCGGCAGTTAAAACGATCAATGGTACACCCGATTCCTTCGCCTCTGTGATGGCCGGCATATAGTTCACAGCAGCGGTACCAGAAGTGCAGATCAGAACTGCCGGGGTACCGGTAGACTTGCCAATGCCGAGTGCAATAAAGGCGGCACTGCGTTCATCCAACACTATCTGTTGTTCAATCCCATCGTGTATGGCGGCAGCAAAGGTGAGGGGAGTGGAGCGAGATCCCGGAGAGATCACTGCATGGCGTACTCCGGACTGATAAAGTGAGTGGATAAATTCACTTGTCCATCGAAGGTGACTATTCATGGTAGTCGTGTGAACCTGTTAGGGATTCCATCATGGGCCGGAACTTTAAAAGGGTTTCATTCCACTCTTTATCGGGGTCGGAATCTGCTACGATTCCACATCCTGCATAGAGTGTTGCACGGTTTTGGTGAAGCAGTGCACTTCGGATGGCAACAGCAAATTCTCCGCATCCATTCAGGTTAAACCAGCCAACCGGTGCCGCGTACCACCCTCTGTCGATCTGTTCAATTTCGTGAATGTATGAAACGGCCTCCTCCCGTGGAAATCCGCCAACCGCCGGAGTTGGGTGAAGTTCGCGAATCAGATCATGAATCTGCACTCCCTTTTTGATGGATGCAGAAATAGGTGTGAAGAGGTGTTGAACATTCTTCAGCTTTTTAATTTGAGGCATTTCCGGGTTTTCAATTTTCTCACTGAGAGGCTCCAGGTTTTCCTGGATCGCTTTCACTACAAACTGGTGCTCTTCCCGGTCTTTTCGGCTTTGAAGAAGATCTTTGGCAAGAACTTCATCTTCTATGGCACTTTTACCTCTGGATGTACTTCCTGCCAGGCCTTCCGTCATAAAGACCTGATTTCTGAACGATGCAAGCCGTTCCGGAGTAGCGCCTATAAATGCAGTCTCTTCATCTTTCTGAATCATAAAATTGAAGCACTCCGGATATTTTTGCCGAAGCTTATGAGTCAATAGAGTAAACACCGGCTTATGCTTGGATTCGACATCCACCGATCGTGCCAGTACAATTTTTTCAAACTTCTCTGCCGAGATCATCTTTCGGGCACGATCAACCTTTTTTACCCACTTCTGTTTATCCTCCGGAGATTGAAGTGTACACAGAATGGACGATGATTTAGGTTCCTTGAGTGGTTTATCCTGTAATCGGCCTGATAGGTTTAGGAAATCTGTGATACGGCTGATGATAACCTGATAAATTTCATCCGGAGAGCAATTTCTTCGATCTATAGTAAGAGTAAGCAGGTGTAGCTGGCCATTTTTTACAATAAGCCACTCGGGAAGGACGAAACGAGCCCCGCCAAATTTTTTCCAAACTTTTCCAATATTGTGATCGGAAAATGAGTAGCCCCCTAAAAAGAGTGGGCCGGCCATGGAGTGTTTAATGGCTGTGTAGGCTTCAATTTGATTTTTCATGGAGCGTGTCTGCGCAGAAATTTCACCAAACCGATCTTTTCCCGTCGATTTTAACTCTCTGATACATCCCGCGGCTGCTATGGCAATGTCGTTTTCAGGATGGTCCCAGTAGTACTGCTGACGGTATTCACTGTTCAGCTCCAAAGCGGCTAATGGATCAATTGCTGCAATGGGCAGCGTAACTGAAAGTATGGGCTTTTTGGATTCTTTTATCTCTTTCAAAAACCCGGTAAATGAAGGCGAGTCAAGAGCTTCAATAAACTCGGTGGGAGTAATGTGATCTGAAAAATCTATATCCATGTGTATGTTTCAGTCCGTCATCTTTCAATACTTTCAATATAAATTGAAAGTTTATCATTCCAAAACAGAAAAGTTAGTGCTATCCTGTTGGAACACAAAAGAGTGAGAGAGCTGTGATAATCAAAGATTTACTGAGATCAATCAGGCGTAAAGTCTGTAGCTCTGATTGAGGTTCTGCTACTCTGCGTCGTCTTTCTGGCCGGTTTCAAACGGGTTCTGAATTCCATAATCTCTCGGATTGTAATCTGCCAGTTCAAAGTAGTACTCCCATGCCAGGCGACTCTGACCGTTGTTATCAACCCAGTTTGGATGGCTCTGCTTAATCAGTCCAACAACACGTTTTGCGTAGCGTACCCGCTCCTGATGGTCGTCAATTCTTGGGATGGCGGCAATCATCAAATCCAGATTGTAGCCGCAGTCGTAGTCTTTCGGTTTATCTTGTTCGAGAAACATAGTCAATTTAGAAAGGAATCAATTTGTTCTTTTATGATGCTCAAATCTACAATTTTTCCATTACTAAAGAAAAAGAGATAAAACCTCTTTCGTCAACAGCTGTTTTGAAAAGGTTTGATTAGAAAATCGCGTTTAAAAATCCCTATATTCAGCGCAAAAGTTTATCGCTCAAAGAGAATGTATTATGATTCACAACTCAATAATTGATACGATTGGAAACACGCCGCTGGTTCGGCTAAATAAAGTAACCGATGGCCTTAAACTTACGGTTGCGGCAAAAGTTGAATATCTGAACCCGGGTCAGAGTATCAAAGATCGGATTGCCCTGAAGATGATTGATGATGCTGAGGAGAAAGGATTGATCAAGCCCGGCGGAACCATTATTGAGGGAACCTCAGGGAATACCGGAATGGGATTGGCTTTAGTTGCTGCAGTACGCGGATATAAATGTATTTTTACCACTACCGATAAGCAGAGCCAGGAGAAAATTGATCTTCTGCGGGCGTTGGGTGCCGAAGTTAGAGTATGCCCAACCAATGTAGAGCCGGACGATCCACGCAGCTACTATTCGGTAGCTAAACGGTTAAGCGAAGAGATACCAAATTCATACTACCCAAATCAGTATGACAATCTGAGTAATAAACAGGCTCACTATGAAACCACCGGTCCGGAGATATGGGAGCAGACCGAAGGAAAAATAACCCACTACGTGGCAGGGATGGGAACCGGGGGAACCATTACCGGTACTGCAAAATATCTGAAAGAGCAGAATCCCGATGTGAAAGTGGTTGGTGTGGATAGTGTGGGATCTGTATATAAAAAATATTTTGAAACCGGCGAGTTTGATAAAAGTGAAGTAAAACCCTATCTAACAGAAGGAATCGGTGAAGATATCATTCCCAAAAATGTGGATATAAATCTTCTGGATGCAGTCGTTCAGGTGTGTGATAAAGATGCATTTCAAATGACGCGGCGCTTGGCCAAAGAGGAAGGGCTTTTTATTGGCGGTTCGTGCGGCGCGGCCGTTCACGGAGCATTACAGTATGCCCGAGAAAATAACCTTGGTGAGAACGATCTGATGGTGGTGATTTTACCTGACAGCGGCACCCGATATACCTCAAAAATCTACAATGATGAGTGGATGAAGGAGCACGGTTTTCTGGATTCTTAACACCATGAGGGGCTGTGCCTAATTATAGAAAACTTCGGAAGAGTTTGAGATTTGACAGATGTGTCGTTCTGTTTTGTCTATTTATACTTGTTTTAGCATGCAACAGTGAAACAGATAATATGAGTGACGTGCCGATTCTCTCCTTGGAATCAGCAGATGTTCAAACCATCAAAAAGAGTGCATTTACCCTGACATATGAGGGTGAATATCACGACTCGCTGTTCATCGAACACATTCCTTCAATTGATGTGGCCCCAAATGGTGTGGTGTATATTTCTGCAGAAAGGCATCGTGTAAGAGCGGTTTATCAGTTCTCACCGAAGGGTGAGCTACTTGATACGTTAGGCCGATATGGAAATCAGGCCGGAGAATTTGAGAGCATCAGAAATGTCCGTGTAAATGGAGATACACTGCATGTTTTCGATGATCAGCTTCGCAGAGTTACTAGGTTTGATTTGGAGCATAATCAAACTTTGGGGAGTACTGAGTTCCATTCAGCATTGTATCAAGTTGAAGATGATTCGGTGGTATATTTCCCTGCACCCATTCAGCTTATGCAGGACGGAAACTATTTAATTGAGTATCGAGACGACAGAGATCCGGCTATATTTTACGGTAGGTCACGATTTTATCGAAGAGGTAACCACGATGGGGAAATACAGAAACTGAACCTTTTTTCGCTGAAAGAAGATCATTTTCTTATTGGTGATCATGCCGGTCGGCCTTCAGCATTTCAGCTACCTTATCCGGAAAGGTCGTTAATAACAGAGACAGTAAACGGTGTTTTCTTTACCGCCCGAACTACAGAGTTTGAAATAGTGGAGCGAGATTTGAGCGGAGAAATCATCAGAAAAATTACATACCCATTTGCCCGTGCAACGTTGGATGCAGAAAGATTGGTCAGCGAACAGTTCAGCCATAACCGTCAGTTACAACTTACTCGTGAGAGTGCAATTTACCCGCAAACCTGGCCGGCAATCTACACCATGTTGACGGATGATTCAGGTAATATCTGGGTGGCAATGATCCCCGAAAATGAAAATGTATTTGAGTGGTGGATTTTAAACCCTGTTCATGAAACGAGCCCTGTGGAAGCTATTTTTAACTGGCCAAGAGAGAGCATGATTCAAACTGTAAAAAATGGCAGTGTTTATGCTGTTGAACAGGATCATGACGGTTTCAAAAAAGTGGTACGGTATTCAACTCAACAGTTGTAGTTTAGCCAAAGAGCTTCTCAAAGTTGGTTTTAAAGTTAGGTTTGATCACTCCTTTTTCGGTGATGATTGCCGTGATTAATTCGTTTGGCGTTACATCAAAAGCAGGGTTAAATACATCCGTTTTTTTGGGAGCCGTCCGTTTACTCCCAAAATGGGTTACCTCTTCGGCATCACGCTGTTCTATTTCAATCTCTTTGCCTGTTTCCAGGTCCATGTCTATCGTAGAGTAGGGCGCAGCTACATAAAACGGAATATTGTGAGCGTCAGCCAGTACGGCGAGGGAGTAGGTTCCAATTTTGTTTGCCGTGTCACCGTTTTTGGTGATTCTATCTGCACCCAAAATAACCAAATCCATCTCACCCTGCTGCATTAGATAAGCAGCTGCAGAATCCACATTCAACTTAAATGGAATGTCAGCTTTCTGCAGTTCCCAGGCTGTAAGGCGCGATCCCTGAAGCAGTGGACGAGTTTCATCAACCCAAACCTGTTTCAGTTTTTTTGCATGATGAGCGTGCAAAATAACCGAAAAGGCTGTTCCGTACTCTCCGGTTGCCAACCCTCCGGTATTGCAATGGGTGAGAATTCTGGCATTGTCCGGAATCACTTCAAGCCCCACTTCACCGATTGATTTGCAAAGTCTGCGGTCTTCGTTGTGAATGGTAACGGCAGTTTCGAGTATGGTCTGTTTTATATCGGTAATTGGCTGATCTTTCACCGCATAGATCGTTGCCATCAGGCGTTTTAACGCCCACGATAAGTTAACGGCTGTGGGACGCGCAGAATTTAGGTACTCCGCTATTCGATCGGCCTCGCTGTAAAACGATTCGAATGAGGTTTCTGTGACGGTTTTTAATCCAAGGTAGAGGCCATATGCACCCGCAATGCCGATAGCCGGTGCCCCCCTGACTTTCAGTTTTTTAATTGCATCCCAAACCTGTCCGGCCGATGATAAATTCAGATAGACTTCCCGTTCAGGCAGATATGTCTGATCAATAATTGTTACATGATCTCCATTCCAGACAATGGATTGAAATGGCGGTTTAAAATCCATAATGATTGTTGAACTGTTTTATTAATTGGAGGTGCAATTCAAATATAATGAAAAGGCAGCATCATCCCTTATAGGTCGAACCCTTCAGTGAAGATAGCAGGTATAGGGAATTCCCCTATGGTCCGATAATGGGAGATATCATCATCAGATCGGGATCTGCATGTGGTAGGGTTTTCATTGAGTTGCTTATCATAGTAACAGAAACAAGAAGAGATGATGAAGCAAAAATCGAAAGGTTTGAAATTTCGTCAATCTGTTAATTAAACTTTGAGAGGTTGACATTATGATTTTAAAGAAAAATGTAGGTTACATCGATTCGGTTATACGGGTTTTAATCGGAGCCCTGATTGTAGGGGCTGGACTCTATTTTGATAATTTCTGGGGATTTTTGGGGTTAATCCTCGTTTTTTCGGGAACAGCATCGTTCTGCCCGATTTATCAGTTATTAAAATTAGAGACTACCAAACCCAATATTGAGAGAGCTAATTGATTATTGTTTGATTGACAATTGCTTACACAATGATGCAGGCTTAAAAGTCTGCGATCATATCTGTCGAGATAGGTTAGGAGCCGGCTTTCTGACTGAAAGCCGGCTCTTCTTTTTTGTTTCAATTTCTTCAGAATAAAGCTCCATATTCTTTAAAAATGTAGACCGGTCGTACAATATTAGGAGTGCTTGATTTACTTGAAATTATAGATCATATTCTGCCATGGCTCTCAGACTGATACAGATTATTACCCCGGAGAATTACGATGCCAATGAAGAGTTTATCGCCCAGGAGGATGTGATTGAGCAGTGGGTGGACGACTCCGTCTCAGGCAGAACAACGATCCATATTTTGGCCGATGTGGAGCTCACCGAAAAGATCCTGGAAGACATTGATAAAAAAATTGGACACAGGGATGACTATCGTGTAATTCTGTTGCCGGTTTCTGCCACCATTCCAAAACAGGAGCCAAAAGAAGAGAAGGGAGATTCAGCAGAACAGAAGCAGAAAGAGAAAGATCAGGAGGAGAAGCGTGTAAAACGAATTTCCAGGGATGAACTTTATGAGGAAGTTAAAGCCGTTGTAGACAGCTCCTGGGTCTATTTTGTATTGATTGCCCTCTCATGCGTGGTTGCCGCAAACGGCTTGATTCGAGATAGTGGCGCCATGGTGATCGGAGCCATGGTTATAGCACCTATTTTAGGACCGAATGTCGGGCTTTCACTTGCTACAACATTGGGTGATAAAGCCCTGATGATTCGATCCATGAAATCGATTATGTATGGATTCTCACTCGGAATGGCGCTCTCTATTTTGATGGGATTTTTGATTCAGTTTGATCCGGATGTGTATGAAATCTCATCTCGTACGGTTGTGAGCTTTGCCGATATCGCGCTTGGACTTGCTGCGGGTATTGCCGGCTGCCTCTCTTTCACAAGAGGAATTTCTGCTGCGGTAATCGGTGTAATGGTTGCAGTGGCGCTGCTACCTCCAATGGTTGCTACCGGTTTGCTAATAGGCAGCGGAAGGTATGATCTCGCATTTGGGGCCGGAGTTCTTACTATCACCTATGTGATCTGTGTAAATCTTGCCGGGGTTGTTACATTTCTTCTTCAGGGAATAAAACCCAAAAGCTTTCGGGAACGACGTGAAGGAGAAGAGCTCAGCCGCTATGCCATCATTATCTGGCTCACTCTTTTGGCAGGTCTGGCCCTGATTATCTATACACAGTTTATGTAAAAAATCAGCTCAGGTAATGTTCAGGATTCAGATTCAACTCTGAAGCATAACGGTTAAGTAAATCCCGTTTATACTTTTCGAGAGAGCCGTTATTGCCCATAACAATTTCTGATATGGTACGGTTGCTAAACAGGTAGGTACTCACTTCATTCCCATAATCCTCGGATATTTTCTCTTTTATAGGCCCGAAAAATTCATTTTTGGCCCGCTGAATTTTCTGCTTTCTGAGGTTTATTTGGTTCATCTCTTCTGATGTGGGAGATTTTCTGGCCGGTGCGGAGGGAGAGAGCCCAAGGTTTTCTGCCTCTTTCAATACCTGTTTTATCAGCTTCTGAATTTTGTTCTGATAGTGCCGGTTTTTAATTCGCCTGAAAACACCTTTCTGTTCTGTCCAGTTTTGGACACTGCTTGGGTCTTCAATTATTTTGTAAATCAATTTTTTACTGAAAATCTGGTAAGAGGGGCGGTTGGAACTCTCGGCTATCTCTTCACGAAAGGTCATCAAAGCTTTAAAAACGTGCCACTCAGTTTCTGAAAGTCCTCGCTTATCTTTCTCTTTAATGTAGTTGTTAATGTCTGATCCATCGTATTGTATTTGGTCCCAGGCACCATTCTCTTCCCTTATCCATTTCATTATTTCCGAGCCATTCATGGAGTTGAGCAGACTCTCTTTTAAATCAAATAGGTGTAAAACATCTTTGGCCGCATATTGAATTTGATTCTGCTTAAGCGGACGTTTAAACCAATTGCTATCCTGAGACGATTTACCCATGTGAACGTCCAACACATCTTCAACGATATTGGTCAACGATGCCGGTGGATGATTTAGGAGTTGAGAAGCAATTCGAAGGTCAAAAATATTTTTGGGCCGGCAGCCGATATAATGGAGCAGCCGATGATCTTCCTGAAAAGCAAAGGCAACTTTTTCAATTCCTGAATTTTCGAGTACGGGAAAGAGCATTTCAGTTTGAATCTCGTCGCTTAACGGATCAATCAGGTGACAGTCTTCACCGTCAAATAGTTGAATCAGGCAGAGATTAAATCCGTAGCGATACCGGTTTCTGTCAAATTCAAGATCGATTGCGATTTGGTCGGTAGATTCGAGATGGCGGACGACAGAGCTGAGCTCTTCATCCTTGTCGATATAGCGTATACTCATAAATTATTATTGTGAAATGTCAGGCGAAAGGTATCAAGAACTCGAACTTATCAAAAATAGACTTTGTAATTGTTGGTGATCCGCCAAAAATTTCTGCTAAAGATGGAAGAATTGGATAGTTTTTGGCCATGAAGAAATCAAAGAAAATGTTGATTATCGGTAAGGTGTGGCCGGAGCCAAACTCATCTGCTGCCGGCAGCAGAATGATGGAGCTGATCGATATTTTTCAGCAAGATAGCTATAAAATAACATTTGCCAGTGCTGCATCAGACAGTGAATTTGCGATAGATTTGAACAGCATAGGGGTGCATAAGAGTTCTATATGCATGAATAACTCTTCCTTCAACAAGTTTATAAGAGATCTGCAGCCGGATGTTGTCATGTTCGACCGTTTTATGACGGAGGAGCAGTTTGGATGGAGGGTGGCAGAGGAGTGTCCGGACGCGGTGAGAATTTTGGATACCGAAGATCTGCACTGTCTGCGATCGGCCCGGCAACATGCATGGAAAAGCGGACAAAATTTTACCCCGGAGATGCTCCCGGATGAAGAAGTCGCCAAGCGGGAAATAGCGAGTATCTACCGGTGTGATCTTTCTCTGATAATCTCCGAATTTGAGATTGAGTTACTGCAAAATCAATTCAAGATACCAGAGAACCTGCTTTACTATCTGCCATTTTTGATGGATGACGTACCGTCCAAATCTGCGGTTTCGTTTGATGAACGAAGTGATTTTGTTTCAATCGGAAATTTCCTGCACGAACCCAATTGGAATGCTGTACTTTGGCTAAAGGAGGAGATCTGGCCACTAATCCGCAAAGAATTACCGAGTGCAAAACTGAATATCTACGGTGCTTATCCCTCGCAGAAGGTACATCAGCTGCACAACCCGAAAGAGGGATTTTTGGTCCATGGATGGGCTGAGTCAGCCGAAGAGGTAATCAGTAAGGCAAGAGTTCTATTGGCGCCCTTACGCTTCGGTGCCGGTTTGAAAGGAAAACTGGCTGATGCCATGCGATTCGGAACGCCGAGTGTAACCACAACCATCGGAGCCGAAGGAATTGCTGAGCCAAAAAAGTGGCCGGGAGCTGTTGCAGATGATGCGGTTGAGTTTGCAAAATGTGCAGTAGATCTTCACGAAAACAGGGAGAAGTGGAAGACGTCTCAGCAGACAGGCTTCAAGCTACTGAAACAGAATTTTGATAAAGCAAAGTTCGCAGATAATTTTCTAAATCGTGTGGCTGATCTACATGAAAATCTGCAGAATCAAAGAAAAAAGAATTTTACCGGCTCTATGCTGATGCACCACTATCAGCAGGGGACCAAGTATATGTCGAAGTGGATTGAAGAGAAAAATAAACATTGAAATAAAACCGATTGATAATGAAAATCGTCTTTTTAGATACCAAAACAGTAGGAACACCGCCAAACCTGGATCAATTGAAAAAGCTTGGTGAAGTTACATTTTACCCGTCCACGCGGCCGGATCAAACCGAAGAGCGGATTAAGGATGCGGATATTGTCATCACAAACAAAGTTGTTCTGAATGACGAAATGCTATCAAAGTATTCCGATCAATTAAAGATGATTGCCATTGCTGCAACAGGCATGAACAATGTGGACATGGATGCAGCTGAGAAATACGGAGTGGCTGTAAAAAATGTTGCTGGTTATGCAACTCATAGTGTTGCCCAATCTACGTTTGCAATGTTATTCAGGCTGATGCAGGATTTGGACTATTATGATGTGTTTATCAAGAGTGGAGATTATACCGAAAGTGAGATCTTTACGAATACGGACATCACGTTTCATGAACTGAGGGGGAAACTGTTTGGAATTATCGGTCTGGGGACGATCGGACAAAAGGTGGCGCAAATCGCAGAGGCATTTGATGCTGAAGTGGTTTACTATTCAACCTCCGGAAAAAATACAGATCAGCCTTACAAGCGACTGGAATTGGATGAAATGATGGAAACATCGGATGTGGTTTCCATCCATGCCCCGTTCAATGAGAATACAGACAATTTGATTGCCTACGAGCAGATCAAAAAAATGAAGAGCTCGGCGATTTTGATCAATACCGGAAGGGGACGTATTGTGAATGAAGCAGACCTGGCCAAAGCGATAGATGAGGGATTAATAGCGGGAGCAGCACTGGATGTTTTTGAAAATGAACCTATGGAAAAAGAGAATCCGCTGCTCCGGGTTAAAAACAGTGAGAGATTGCTCCTAACACCACATATCACTTGGTCGAGTGTGGAAGCCCGAACCGAGTTGATTGATGGGGTTTATGCGAATATCAAAGAGTTTCTGGATAGGCGGCACCTGAAAGCGTCCAGGCAATAAAAAAATTACGGGATGGGGATTTTTTTAAAAAATCGTGCTACGGGATGAAGAGGCGTTTTAAAACTTTTTGTTCCGTACCTGACGGTACTGTTGTTGTTTTAGGGTTGCAAATCTCTACCCATGTTTCGTCCCTATGGGACGGAGGGTTGTGAGTGGTCATACTATTTGATTTCAGAAAAAATTTTAGTCAGTTTTTTTAACTAAAAAAATCGATAATTGAATTGTCCCGTTAGGGACAAAACATGGGTAGAAGTGGGAATAGGATCCCTCCATCATATTTACGTGCCGTAGGTACGCTACAAAAAAGCCCGGCCATAAATTAAATGACCGGGTGATAATAAAACGTTGATGTAAAATTCGTGGCACGGCTTGGAGACGTGCCACGAGGGTATTAATTATTTAATCCAGTCCGCCCTGACGGTTCGGAGTTCTTGGATTCGGCCAGGTCATCTGCTCACCTGTTCTTGGGTTGATCGGGAGCACGCGACGCTCGCGAGATGTTTTTTCAGGATCTTCACTTGCCATGTAAGCCAGTGTAGCAATCAGAACCACGTTATTTCGAACATCATCAAACACGATTTTATCGTACGTGTCGCGGTTGGTGTGCCAGGTATAGCTGTAATAGTCCCAGCTTAACGAGCTTGTCATAAAACCCGGTGCACCCACTGTTACAAAAGAGGAGTGATCGCTTCCGCCGCCGCTCGGCAGCCCGGGAAAGTTGGTTTCGATATGCTGTGTAATATCACGAGGAACTGCGGAGAGCCAGCGTGTCAAATAATCATAAGAGTGCAGGAATCCCTGTCCGCTGATATTTGCCACACGCCCGGTTCCGTTATCCTGATTGAAGAGAGCCTGCAAACCGTCAACGATTTCCGGATTATCTTCAACAAAAGCGCTTGAGCCGTTCAACCCTTGCTCTTCACCTCCCCAGAGGCCAACCAGAATCGTACGTTTTGGATTTGGATAGACTTTCTTCAGAATTCGGGCAACTTCCATCATCGTAATCGATCCGGTACCGTTATCGGTTGCTCCGGTTCCGCCATCCCAGGAGTCGTAGTGAGCCGAAAGGATGATATACTCATCCGGCTTCTCTGTTCCTCGAATTTCAGCAATTGTATTGAACGTTGGAACTTCTCCCATATCTTTTGATTGAGCATTTACCCGAATCACAGGATTCGACCCGTTTTCAGCCAATCTCCAGAGCATACCGTAATCCTCAAGAAGTACATCAATGTGAGGGATATTATCCGTAGCGGCGCCAAAAACTTTATTGGTACCAAAGCCGCGACTCCAGTTCGACATCAACAGACCCGCAGCTCCGGCGTCTTCAAGTGCAGCCGGCAGAGATCTCTGATTGTATCCGGTGTTCTCAATATTAGCTCTCCATGCGCGCATCTGTTCTTCACGATCCTGACGCATTTTTTCTAACGACTCTTCCGTAGCCCACTCTTCCCAGTTATAGTCCGGTCTGCCGGTGATTTGTGGCATGGAAACAAGTACAAACTTCCCCTCGATTTTAGAAAGCCACTCTTCAAATTCTCCGGCACTGTCTACCCAGGGTAAAGAGACAACTTCCGCTTCAATTCCGCCCTCGGGTGTTGTCGGGCTCCAGGCCAGCTGCATCGCTTCAAGCGTTACAACACGTGGCTCAATCATATCAACATGAGTAACGCCTCTTTCCCATCCTCGCCAGGTTCCATACTGTTCATTACGGGCATCGATACCCCAGCTTTCAAACAGCTCTACAGCCCAGTCGTGTGCTTTTTGCTGTTGAGGCGTCCCTACAAGTCTTGGTCCGATAACGTCCAGAAGGTGATGTGCCAGCTCTTCGAGTTGTGAATTTTCATTGGCTTCTGTTACAATTTGGTTGACAATCTCTTCCTGGCTCTGTGCTATGGCCAACGAGGATGAAACCAGAAACAGAAATGCAAAAAGTTGTAGTGCTTTCTTCATATATCCCATGCGTTTGTTTAGGTTCTTATTCGAAACAATTTATGGCTATGAATGTAGAAAAATTTCTTTCACTCATTCGTAAAAATTTATCTTAATTAGCAGTTATGACTTCTGAGTTTAGAAAGGGCTTTATTTTCTTGATACTCTTTTGTACTACTATTCCGTCGGTCTGGGCACAGGATACAACTATCTTTGTCCAGTCTGATGAAAAGAATGTTCAATCTGAACCGGATCAACTGCCAAGAACGGTATGGAGCTGGACTGAGCATACGGTCAGTAATAATTTGAGATCTAAATCTTCGAATCGAAACATCATCAAACTGAGTGGAGAAACGGAACAGCCATTTACAGGTCTGGCCGTTGGGTGGAAAATTGAAGATCAATCCATCAACCTGAATGAGTTTAGGTTACAAATTCGAAGTACTCCTCAGGGCGAAAATTTTGGTGATTGGACCTCATCGTACGGATATCTCTCTCCTCAAGAATCTCCAAGCGGTTACTATTGGGCAATGCTCTATGTGACGCAATCCGGTGAGACACATGATCAGTTTGAAGTACAAATTGAGATGCCGACCTCTATTACGCTACAGGAAGTTAAAGTTACGGGAGCTGATGCCAGGTTGGTTGAGGGAGACGATTTTGAAAATGTGCAGAATTCAAAAATGGCTTCGAAAAGCTATGATATGCCGGAGATTGTAGATCGATCGGGCTGGTGGGGTGATCTGCCGCCATCGGAACTTGAACCAAGTTACTCGCCCACACCGATTGATATTTCTCACTCACTGGTGCATCATACTGTCACTGCTAATGAACCGGCAAATCCGGTGCAGGTTGTGCGGCAAATCTGGGACTGGCATGTAAATGACAACGGCTGGCTCGATATTGGCTATAACTTTTTGATCGATCACGAAGGGACAATCTACCAGGGACGGTACAATCCCAACCTGGAAGAGACAGATGTTCAGGGAGCACATGCGGGAACTGCCAACAGCCGAAGCGTTGGAATTGCATTGCTGGGACAGTTTGAGCCAGGCGCACAGCCAACTCCGGGGCAGCCGCAGGTACTCGCCCTGGATGCATTGGTGAAGACAATTGGCTGGCGTTTCACGCAAAAAGGGATTGATTCCCAAAGCAGCGGATATCTTGCCGGAAATCTCCTCCCGGTCATTTCAGGGCACAGGGATGTTTCGGCCACGGCTTGTCCGGGAGAGAATCTATATCAGCTTCTGCCGGATATTCGATCTCAGGTGGAAACCGGCGAGTCTGAACCACCGGAGGAAATAGTGGATTTTCCGTTTGAACTGAATCAGAACTATCCGAATCCATTTTCAAATGAAACGACAATCTCTTTATCACTTGATGAAGATTTAAGGGTAAGTATCGATATTTACAACGTTAACGGTGAGAGAGTCGATCGAATTTATGATGAGATGACCGAAGCGGGAGAACACGAAGTGAACTGGACACCAACCGGCCTGGCCAGCGGAGTCTATTTTTATGAAATACAGGCCGGAAATTACCGGGAGATGAAACAGATGATTTACATTCGATGATCCCCGTCAGACCGCTTACCGCGGTCAGACGGGAACGTAAATTCAAATTCAATCATCGGGATGATACAGATTTATTCCTATTTTCTACGCTCAAACCGCAAAAATCCATTTCAATGATTAAAGAGTACCAGTTACGGGTCGATCCGGAGACCGCCGCAAAGCCTGATTTATTGGAGAGATATCTCTCTCAGCAGAAGAACATTCCCATGGATGAGATCAACCACATTGAGATCCTGAAGCGATCGATCGATGCCAGACAGAAAGACGTGATTATCAACTTGAAGGTGAATGTATACGTTGGTGAGGAGTACCGAGAGGAGCCGATATCCCTGCCGGACTATCCACATGTTGGCAATGAAGAGGAGGTGATCATTGTGGGGATGGGTCCGGCCGGACTCTTTGCGGCACTGAAACTCATTGAGCTGGGCATGAAGCCGATCATTCTGGAGCGTGGCAAGGATGTAAAAGAGCGCATTCAGGATTTGAAGGGAATCAACGTGAAGCATATTGTAAATGAGGATTCCAACTACTGTTTTGGTGAGGGTGGGGCCGGAACGTATTCGGACGGAAAACTATATACCCGTTCCAAAAAACGGGGAGATGTAGATCGGATTCTGCGTCTTCTGGTCGGTTTTGGTGCTGTGAGGGATATCATGGTGGAAGCTCATCCGCATATTGGCACGAATAAACTTCCACCCATCATCGCAAAGATGCGGGAGTGTATTCTGAATCATGGAGGAGAAATTCACTTCAATACCCGAGTGACGGATTTCATTATCGAGGGTGACCAGATGACAGGCGTTAAGACGCTGTCGGGAGATACATTTAAGGCTGATCAGGTGATATTGGCAACCGGCCACTCTGCACGAGATATTTTTGAGCTGCTTCATCGGAAAGGCGTTGAGATTGAGCTCAAGCCGCTGGCAATTGGCGTGAGGGTGGAGCATCAGCAGTCCCTGATCGACTCCATTCAGTACAGCTGTGATGTGCGCAGTGACTATCTGCCGCCATCACCCTACAGTATCGCCAAGCAGGTGGACGATCGTGGCGTGTACTCATTCTGTATGTGTCCGGGTGGAGTGATTGCCCCTTGTGCCACCAAACCGGGGGAGATCGTAACCAACGGCTGGTCTTCATCCAGACGGGCGCGGGCCACCGCAAATTCAGGAATTGTAGTAGAACTTCGGGAGGAGGATTTTGAACCGTTTGCCAAGCATGGTCCATTAGCTGCCATGGAGTTCCAAAAATTGATAGAACAGCGGGCGTGGGAGATGGGAGGAAAAACACAGACCGCACCGGCACAGCGACTGGTCGATTTTGTGGACGGAAAACTCTCGGCCGATCTGCCAAATACATCCTATGCTCCGGGAATAAAATCTGTAGAGTTGAGTAATGTACTTCCGGATTTTATTCACAATGCGCTGGTCCGGGGTTTCAAACAGTTTGATCGATCTATGAAAGGTTATCTCACAAATGAAGCTGTGGTTCATGCTCCCGAGTCACGGACATCCTCACCGGTTCGTATTCCGCGCGACTGGAAAACATTCCAGCATGTTCGAGTGAAGGGGCTCTATCCCTGCGGAGAGGGAGCCGGTTACGCCGGTGGAATTATTTCTGCTGCGATGGATGGGGAGAAATGTGCGGTAGCCTGTGTTAAGTATAAGGAATAAGAATCGTCTGACCGCTTATAGCAGTCAGATGGATTTGTAAAGTTCAGAATTAACTCGATCCTTACTGTTCTGCAATCTCAAAAATTGCAATTAACTCTCCTGCAGAGTTATAAAATTTCAAGTTGTTCGAACTGATTTCATATTGTTCTACCTCATCAAGCATTGCTGTAAATTCATTTTCAATGGTCATATCCGGACAGGCCATTTTGGTAGAGGCAAGCTGATGAAAACTGAGCTCCTTAGACTCATTGTCAACACTGTACATTCCGCCAATTCTATTACAGCTTGTAGACCCAAAAACCCTTTTCTCAGAATTGTCAAAGTGAATGAAAGGCCGATTACTATCATCTTCTTCAAATTCATAGACTTTACCGTTTACCTCGATTAATGACCAATCAACTCCCTGGAGAGATGAATTTCTAATCTGATCTTCGGAGCTGCAACCAAACCATATCAGAATTGCAAAAGTGAGGTTGAAGAGAAGTTTTAGTGATCGCATAATTTAATATAAAGTGAAGTGATGTTGTTATGGATAAAGCAGCTTCAGGTAAAAATGTTTCAATGACTTCTTGTAAAGGATTATAGCGACTTCAAAAAAGCTTTGAAACATTTTTAAATCTTTACGATAGAAGGAGTTGAATGAATAGAAAATTCGAACCAAGAATTGTAAATATGTTACGAACTTTGTCACTTTTAATGTCAGGTTTCTTTGTTTTAGCAACGTTTATTCAGTGTGCTGATTCATCTGAAGATCAAACTCAAAACTTTGAACAGGAGCGTCAGGAGATTGTAACTGATCTTGAGAACCTTCGGGGTGATCTAAACGAACAAATTGAGGATTTAAGTGACCGGGTTTCTGATGCCGGGGAGGAGTTTGGCGAAGGAGTTGAAAAGGTACTGGATGAGCTTAAAGATGATAGATCAGAACTTGAACAAGCAATTGATGAAGTAGAAAACGCATCAAAAGATTCCTGGGAAGCGATCAAAAATAAAGCTAAGGATATTCAAAATTCGGTCTCCAATAAAATGGAGAAGTTAAATGAACGGCTTCGAGATATGCTGTAAGAATTATTAGATGACCCCATAAAGGTGCAGAGCTGAGAGGTTCTGCACCTTTTTTTATACATCTGACACTTCTTTTGCCGCACCGCTGTCATAAGCTGCCTGTTTTACGGCTTTGGCAACTTCTCTGACAACTTTTTTATTGAACACACTTGGGATGATATACTCTTCTCCCACTTCATCCTCACCGATACAGTTGGCAATTGCGTAGGCAGCTGCCAGTTTCATCTCCTCGTTAATGTCTGATGCTTTGGCGTCGAGAGCTCCCCTGAAAATTCCGGGAAATGCAAGTACGTTATTGATTTGATTTGGGTAGTCGCTGCGGCCGGTGGCGATAATCCGCGCTTTACCCTGAATTTTTTCGGGTCGAATTTCGGGATCGGGATTGGCCATCGCAAATACAACGGCATCGTTTGCCATCTGCTCTACAGCTTCAACCGGAATGGTATCAGGGCCGCTCACCCCAATGATGAGGTCGGCGCCTTTGGTAGCATCCATCAACCCACCGGTAATTTTATTTTGATTCGCGTTTTCGGCTACCCACCGTTTGTTTTCATCGAGATGATCAGTATTATCTCGATTTAAAATTCCATCAATATCTACCGGTAGGAGCTCTTTCACTCCGGCTTCAATCAGTATGCGGCTGATGGCGCTTCCTGCTGCACCGATTCCAACTACCACAACCCGAATATTTTCCAGCTTCTTCCCCACAACTTTCAAAGCATTGATGGTGGCGGCCAGTGCTACGATGGCTGTTCCGTGCTGGTCATCATGAAACACGGGGATATCGAGCTCTTCTTTAAGACGGTGCTCAATTTCAAAACATTTAGGTGCTCCGATATCCTCCAGGTTGATTCCTCCAAAACCGGGGGCAATATTCTTAACCGTTCTGACAATTTCATCAGCATCTTTGGTACTCAGGCAGATCGGATAGGCATCTATATCCGCGAACTCTTTAAAAAGCATCGCTTTTCCTTCCATAACCGGCATGGCAGCCTCCGGCCCAATATCTCCAAGGCCCAACACAGCGGTTCCATCCGTTACAACAGCCACAGAATTCTGTTTGATCGTAAGAGAGTGGGCATTCTTTTTATCCCTTGCAATAGCTTTGCAAATTCGAGCCACACCGGGTGTGTAAGCCATCGAAAGTGTGTCCCGGGTATCAACGGGTACTTTGTTTTTAATACTGATTTTGCCGCCAATATGGAGCAGAAACACACGATCCGAAACATATTTTACACCAATACCATCAATCTGTTTGACGGCTTCAACGATTTCCCGAGAGTGTTTTGCGTCACGAGCACTTACAGTTATATCACGAATTTTAAATTTTCCCTCCACGGCTACAACATCCACACCGCCTGGATCTCCGCGATGATTCGCAATTTCATTTAATACTTTGGCGAGCATTCCCGGCTTGTTTTCAATGGCAAGCCGCATGGTAAAACTGTAACTGACACTCGGTTGAATTTCACTCATAGTGAATCAATATTTTCTAAATATTAGGTCTTGTGCAACCACTAAGATGCATCAAAATCGTTTAACTGTAAACTAAAACAGAAAAAGTTAAGGCTTTTTTACACTGATCGGTAATCGTTTTTGAGAGCAACTTTTTAAACCTTCCGAAACAGAGATGGGTTTTTGAGAGCATCCCGCTGTAGTTCCGATAGTAACTGCTGCATTCTCTTTTCAAACAAGCTGTTCAACTCCTCAGTGGATTGATTCGACTGAAAAAGAACCGGCTGCCCCACTTTGATGTGAAGTTCAGGTTTGTCGTAACGAGCCGTATGGATGTAAATCGCTATCGGTACTATTTCAGAATCGGGAACACGATCGGCAATCCAGGGCAATCCCTTGCGGAAAGTAGGTTTTTGGGTTGAAAAAGGGACAATTTCACCCTCCGGGTAGATAAACAGACTTGAGTTCGGACGATCCATAGAATCTACGGCATATCGAAGAGACTTTATGGCTGCGCGAGGCTCATCAAGGTTGACGGAAAAAGCGCCGATTTTGCGGAAAAACTTGTGCCGGAGCATCTGCTTATCTTCCATCAAAGCTCTTGCTTTCTGTTTAAAAATTTTTTGATTTAGAAGGAGGGGGATAAGCCCATCCCACCAGGAGGTGTGATTTAGATAATAGATAGTTTTACTTTCGGGGCCGGGTTGGTACTGTTGATCAATCGCTATATGTTTGAATCGTCGCCAAAAAAGATTTCGAACGTAGAGATCAAAAATGGAGATAAACCATTTCGACTCGTTAGCAGGTATGAAATCTGTTGATGATTTACTCACGATAAAAATAGTGGAAGAGTTTGATGAGTATGTAGTAAGAAATTCTCCCCTCGAGGGGAGTGACCCGGCGGTATTTCGCCGGGACGAGGGGTGTACATCTTTCTATACACTAAATAAATTTAAGGTTCAGTAAAGAGTTTACGTTATATGGAGATTACGAACAAACAAATTGCAGATTACACGGAATCGTTCACAACAGAAGAGCCGGATATCATCAAGGAGCTGGTGAAGGCGTCGGATGAAGATCTGGAGTATATCGATATGCTTAGCGGCCGGCAGACCGGTATGCTGCTGAAGCTGCTGGTCGCAATTTCAGGGGCACGTCGAATATTGGAAGTGGGTACATTTACCGGGTATTCGGCAATGATGATGGCCGATGCTCTGCCTGATGATGGTGAGTTGATCACCTGTGAGATGAACGAGCGTTACCGCAAAATTTCGGAACCTTTTTTTGAGAGAGAACCCTATTGTTCAAAAATTCGACAGAAGATGGGCAATGCACTTGAAATTATTCCAAAACTGGATGGCACATTTGATCTCATTTTTCTCGATGCCGATAAAGTGAACTACCCCGCTTACTATCGGTTGGCAAAAGAGAAAATCAAACCGGGGGGACTCATTGTAGTAGATAACGTTTTATGGGGCGGAGATGTATTGAATCAGAATAATCGAAAGGCTGAAGCCATCCATAAAATGAATGAGATTATTCGCGATGATCATGAAGCAGAGCAGTTAATGCTGCCACTTCGTGATGGAGTTATGATTGTGAAAGTAAAGAGCTAACAGCTTACAGTTCAATTGGCTGAGACAGATCAAACTCAGTTTCGAGCCTGAGTTCACCGTTCAGGTAGAGCCGGTAGTAATATTTATGATTTACAGTATCAATCTCTTTAGCCCATCGGTTTGCCGCTCTTGCCGGACGCTCATCTACTGTTCTCTGGTCTGCGGGAAAATATTGAATCGATGAACTCCCTTCATGATCTGCATATCCGCCATAGAAATTGTTGTCGTACTCTTTTCCATCCGGATAACGGTGATCGTGGCTTAAATGCAGACCCTGAGACGTCATCTTTACAATCCAGGTGCGGGAGGTGTCCTCATCAATATGAAAGGGAATCCTGATTTCATCATCTTCACAGTCCGTTAAATTGATGATCAACCGGGCATGTTCGAACAGATCTCCGCTGCTCAGGTCCACAAAATTTGTTGATCCCTCGTACGCATACCCACAATATTGGGAGTAGTTTTCGAGGAATTTTTTTGGGTTGTTTGATTGAGAGCTGCATGCAAATAAAAATGGAAGGGTCAGAGCTGTGATGGTGATTCGCATTCTATTCAGATAGAGTTGAGTCTATTACTTACTTCCCTTGTACAATTCATACTCAAACAGTTTACACTCCAGGGTAGAGTTGAACAGCGTGGTTCTGGATTTGGCACGCAGGCCCACTTTTTTAGCCAGAGCCATGTTGGCGGTAAAAACATAACCGGTTTTACCGGGACAATCTTTCTTCATAAAATCGCCGATCCCCTTATACAGTGGTCTCAAATCGGTGTTATCTTCCAGTCTCATGCCATAAGGCGGGTTGAATACAACTACGCCGTCACCGTCCGGGATGGGGGTTTGATCATATTCACACGTTTGAAAGTCGATCAGATGATCTACCCCGGCAGTTTTCGCATTTTTCTTGGCGGCTATAATCGCCTGAGGGTTATTATCGGTGGCAATAAATTTACCGTGTACATCTTTTGTAGCTTTCTTCTTGGCTTCATCCCTCACTTGCTGGTAGTAGGACTCATCATAGCCGATAACATGCATGAACCCAAAGTTATTCCGAAGCGAGGCCGGTGCACGATTCAAGGCGATCATAACCGCTTCAATGGCAATGGTGCCGCTTCCGGTCATTGGGTTGATGAAATGTTCTTGTCCCGGCTTCCAGCGTGTAGATTGAACGATGGCAGACGCCAGCGTCTCCTGCATGGGAGCTGCAACTGATGATGAGCGATAATTACGTCGTGATAGTGATTCTCCGGAAGTGTCGATAAATATTCGAGCGTTCCGCCGGTTCCAAAAGAGAAAGAGCACAGTGTCGTTAAGGTTTGAACCGCTGTCTGGCCGGTCCGACTTTTTAAACCGGATACGATCAACAACCGCATCTTTTACCACCAGATTGGCAAACTGGTCGTTATCAATCGTTGGATGGTCTACTCTGGATGTAACGGAGAAATATCCATTTTCTGAAATCCACTCTTCCCAAGGCATTTTTTTGAGCCAGTTTCTGAGCTGATCCGGGGATTTAATCGGTTTTTCATCGATCATATAGTGAACCCGGTGGGCAGTTCGGAGCCAAAAATTGAGCAGTATACAGTCGTTCAGTGTCGCTTCAATTTCTACTCCGGTTTTGCGTTTTGTCTTGGGTTCAAAACCCAAAACCCGTACTTCCTTTTCAAGAAGTGGGGCAAGCCCCAGTGGACAAGTGATACTGACGGTACTCTTTTTGTTGAAATCGGCCATTAAAATGAAAGAGTTAAAATCGTTTGTCGGTTTATAGAAATCACTATTTGAGAAGTCGGTGGTTTCATCCAATAAAAAACCCGATCCAATGCACAAATGCAATCGGATCGGGTTTGTAAGATTCGCTTCTAAAAGAGATTAATTGGCAATGTCTACCAGTTCAATCTCAAATTTAAGATCTTTCCCTGCAAGCGGATGGTTGGCATCCAGAGTCAGATTCTCTTCTCCAACTTCAGTAATACGAACAGGAATAGGTTGTCCATCCTGCTGGTTTACCTGAAGCTGCATTCCAACTTGTGGTTCTACATCATCCGGGAGCTGATTTTTCGGTACTGAAATAACCAAATCTTCTCTTGCTTCACCGTAGGCATCATCACTTGGGATGTCTACTTCTGTTGAGTCGCCAACGCTCATTCCAACAACGGCTTTTTCAAAACCGGGAATCAGCTGGCCCTGACCCAATGTAAATTCTAATGGTTCTCGTTCTGCTGAAGTGTCAAATACCGTACCGTCAGTCAATGTGCCGGTGTAATGAACTTTTACGGTATCTCCGTCTTTTACTTTTGACAAAATGTTTTGTATTTATTTTAAATTATTGTGTTAAGTGTTCCAAAGATAACGATTTTAAAGCAGAATAAAGAATTTGAGCGTACTATTCGGCCCCGCCAACATTAACCTGAAAGAGCTGTTTGGATCGATTGAGACAATTGCCGTGATTGGCGCCTCATCGAACCCTTACAGAACCAGTAATCACATCACAAAATATCTGGTGGATCAGGGCTTTGAGGTGATTCCCGTAAACCCGAATGAATCGAATGTTCTTGGATTGAAAAGCTACCCTTCTATTTTCGACATCCCGCAGGATAAAAGCGTTGATGTGATGAATGTTTTTCGGAATAAAATGTACACGGATAAGGTAGTTGACGATATTTTAACGTGGAGTAACGACCGAAATCAAAAACCTGTCATCTGGACACAGCTTGATGTGAGTACCGAATCGGCAAAAAAGAGGGCAGAGGAGAGTGGGTTAACATACATCAAAAATCGATGTATTATGGTAGATCACCGATCGATTTAAGCCTCATCCTGTTCGAACATCCTTTTTCGCCGCTCATCCGCAAACTCTTCCATTTTTGATTTGAGTACGGTTTCAATCTCCTTTCGCTCCATTTCCGGGATGGACGTGGTGAACTGTTTGATTCTCTGATCATCCTTATTGTGTCCTGCCAGAAATTCGATTACGAGTATCGTTTCGCTCTGCCAGTGCCAGGAAACGACATCAGGCCAGGGAATTCGTCGATCGAGTATCAATACTCCTTCTTTTCGGAATTCAGGAACAGGTTTGAGTGTCCAGGTAAACAGGCCAAAACCAACAAGCGAGAGACCCGATGTGATTCGGATTCCAGTTACCGAAAGGTCGGTCAGGATGGATGTTCGATAGAGTCCAAAAATGATAATGGCTACTGCGAGCAGGTTCGGAGCGTGATCGACCCAGAAGGAGCGGTTCTGATAGAGTATCAAACCGGAACTGCTTCGGTGCTGATACAGCCGAAATGCATATCCAAAGAAAAACCCTCCGATTGCAATGTACAGCCCCATCATAAATGGAGCGGCGACCGATTGTGGAAAATATCCAAACGAATTGGCAATGATCAGAAATGTAAAGAATACAAGGACTGATAAAAGAGAGTTTAGCACCAGGGGCGGAGTAAGCTGATCTAAATGGAAAGAACGCCTGCTGCCAAGCCATGCAGAACCTGAAAAAATCAAAAGTAAAACGATGCTTAAAATCCACATAAATCGTGCGTATATTTGGTCTGTAGAAGATTTACAAACGTATCAGAAAATTTCAATTTGTAAGCAGAACTCATCAAGGAATGGACCCAAGATACAAACCGGTATCGGTAGATGTAAGTAATTCGGATCAGATGTTTAGCATTGAGTGGGCTGACGGTCATAAAACAGAACTGCCACTGTTTGGATTAAGAAAAAATTGCCCTTGTGTAACGTGCCGTGGCGGTCATTCAAATATGGGCAAGTATGAGCCGGAGCTATTCAAGATAGACCCTCCCAGGGAGTACAAAATTACAAAAGCTGAACCGATTGGGAATCACGCTCTGAAAATTCATTGGGATGATGGCCACAACTCCGGAATGTACAAATGGGAACTTTTTCGGGATATGGATGAAGCTGTTCAGCGTTTAAACAATAAGAAGAGTGACTAACCTTACTGATCTTTTTCAGGAAGGCTTAGGGATATCACTTTTCAGATAAAGCCTTTACGATTATGTCGGTTTATCGACCTCCTTGGGAGTTAAAATTGTACTGAAACGTGATTCTGAAAGAGCGGGACGACCAGCTGTAGTTATTGAGTGTGTAGGAATTGTCACGAATCACTTCCCTGTCGCTGTTCCTGGAGTTAAACAGATCGCGCACATTCAGAGATATTCGGGCTTTTCGGTCCCAAAGCTGTTTGGACAGTCCGGCTCCAAAGAATGCTGATCCACCTCGCCGGCCTTGAGTTGTTTCGCGCGGCCCCCGGTAAAACATATAGGATTGGAAATTCCAGCTCTCCAGGAATTGATATCTGATACGCAATCGACTTGTGAAAGACTCGGAGCTGCTTTCATAAAGTTCACCTTCAAACTCTCCCTCAGATTCGGACTGAAACAGGTTCATGCTACCTGACAACTGAAAGCCTTCAAAAAGATCCTGATCGGCTGAAATTTCTACTCCCCAGGCATCTTCTGTAGCAAGGTTAATTGGGAACCGGGTGGTTATTCCATCACCATCAATAGAAAACACATTTTCTATCACCCCTGTTCGGTATCGGTAGTAGAAACTGGTCAGTACCGAGCCTGTTTCCCAACGACGCAACCAGCCTAACTCATAAGAATTACCAATTTCCGGGTCGAGGTCCGGATTCCCCACTCGTCGGTTTCGTGAATCCCGAATTTGGGTGAATGGTAAAATATAGCGTGACCATGGGCGGGAAATACGTCTGCTGTAGCTGACCTGAAGGGAATTTTGCTCACTGATGGTGTAGGAGAGAAAGAGACTTGGAAACAGGTTTGTATAATTTTGACTGCTTTCAGTTCCGGCCAGATCGAGCTTGGTTTCTATATTTGTATTTTCTGCGCGCAAACCTGCCTGGTAGGTAAAATCGCCGGCTTGTCCGGAGTAGATGGCATAAAGGGCGTTTACATTTTCGATGTATGTGAAATTGTCACTGAGAGTAAATTCTTCCTGTGGTTCAGTCCAAACCCCATCGATAAACTCTTCAGATATGAAGTCGTTATCTTCCCATTCATAGTTAATTCTCATTCCTGTTTCAAAACGACCGTTCTCCCCAATGGGACGCTCGTAATCTGTATCAAAACGAATTTCGCGATAGGATTCATCCGAAAATGTTCGTCTGTCGTTAAAATTTGAATCACCGATCACTGCTTCTCCGGTTTGTAGAAAATCCTCACTTTCACTTCCCCACTCAAAATCGAAATCTGCCGTGAGACGATGGTCATCACCTTCAAACTTATTTTCATACTGCAGACGTATATCAAGATCCCGTTCACGTGTATCTTCAATATTTTCACGATCTATACGGCGGAGAATATCCCAGTTGCTATCAACGGATCGGTAAATCTGAGAAGCAGGCGGGTTGTAGTCGGTATATAACAGATCTCCATCTTCATCACCTCGCTCCAAGCTGATCCGGGATGAAACGGTGAAGACTTGTTCGCTTGGCAGGAAAAAATCGGCTCCAAAGAAAATATCACCTTCACGCTCTTTCTCTCTTACATCGTTCTGTTCACTAAAAATATAGGTGGTGTCGGCGCTGAAACTCTGAAAGGCAGAACCGGTTTCCGGTTGATTTTCATATTCAAAATCGAGGTTTAAAAACCAGTTGATACTATTTTTCTGATAATTCAGATTCGTGCTGATGCTATGGTCGTGAGGATAACCTGAGGTTACCCGTACGTTTCCATTAAAACCAAGCTGTGCGTTATCAACGAGGATAATATCAATAATTCCCGCTGTTCCTTGTGCCTCATACCGGGCTGATGGGTTTGTAATTACCTCAACAGACTGAATCAAACTTGCCGGAATACTGCTTAATCCGTCTGTACCGCCTCGTACAAGATTTGATGGCCGGCCATTAATCAATATCTGTACTCCCTGATTTCCTCGAAGACTCACATTACCTTCAAAATCTGTTGTGATGGATGGAACATTATCCAGTACATCCAGCGCTGATCCTCCCATGCTGGTAACATCTTCACCGACATTAAATCGGCGGCTGTCAAAATTCATCTCAACGTAGGATCGCTCACCCCGAACGACTACTTCGTCCAGTTCCTCCTGACTATCCTGCATTTCAATCTGACCTAAATCTACTGTTTCACCTGCTGTAATCTCTACTTCGGTGATATATGGGCTCAACGACACAAAGGTGATTCTCAAACGGTACTCACCCGGTTCTACAGTAATTTCAAAATTGCCATCGGGTGTTGTTGCAGTCCCTTCGAGTATTTCATCCGATTCAGGGTCGGAGGGGAGGAGGGCAACAGTCGCGTTTGGGACACCCTCACCATTTGAATTAAGCACTGTACCTTTGATTACGGATAGATTATCCGTTTGGGAATATGCATTTTCATAGAAAAAGAAAAGGCAAAGGGTAAGGACTCCAAGTAAGGTGTATCTATTTTCCATGCAGGCGTGAGTTCTTTTAATTTCTGATCAACTTAACAACTTATGTAAGTATCAAATAATTCACGTTTTACATGATGTTTACATCATTTAACGGAGGCTTTAATCTCTTCATTTGCAAAAATGAACTGGATAGGGGCGGAGATGCCGGGATGAACAGGACCTGACTTGCCAGTATGGATTGCAGTATTTTACTGTAGAAAAATCAAGAGGTTTTAACGTGGGGAGGTGAGCCTTGAATAAATTGTAGGGAAGCGGGTGAAAAACCGGACTTCAACAAGGTTAACGTCCGGTCTGATCAGATTTTAGAGTTGAGTTGTTACTTAAAAATTTTGCCACGGACCAGCCCAACAAGCCCGGCAATGGCAATTGCGGCACCTCCGCCAATCATCCACATGGAACGGTCGTCCGGAGAACCGGTTACAAATTCGTTGACTTCATTGCTAAAGGATTGCATCTCCTGATAGCCGAAATAGAGGAGGATTAATCCACCTACGAGAAGTGCTGCTGAGATCATTTTTTGCATAAAACTGTCCATCAATAGGTTAAGGGTTGCCTGCAGTATCGCGAAATTGCTCCCTTGCTTCAAGTAGTTTTAGCACACGCTCCATACATTTTTTCTTTTCGAGTATGTTTTTGGTGTAAAAGAAGACGGAAGCGAGTGCAAAAGCCCAAGAGAGCATACCCAGTGTGAACCGTGAAAGCCCACCTTGCTGTCCAAATTCAACAAAATGCATAATGCTGATCAGTGAGAAGGCGACAATAGTCAAAAAAACGATCACGGCAAAATTACGGGTTTGTCTGAGGGATTGCGTGGCCAGTTTTTTGTACTCCTTTCTGCGAAGCAGTTCTCTTTCCTGAAAAAGGAAAAAGCGTTCATGTTGCTCAAGCTCCTCACGGATCATGGCAGTAAATACATCGTCTTCACGCATAGTATTGTAGTTGGTATTTCAAGGGCTTAACAAAACCCCGGTTTCGATTATTGAATACAAATATGTAACATATCACAACCACAAAAAAAAGAATAAATGAGTAGAGTTATGAATAATAAACTAGTTCAAGTGAATGCAATTCTGGCGGCAGTAATTTTATCTCTGATTTCAGGCCCTGTCTTTGCACAGCCTTCGGCTAATCAACTGGCTGACGAGATGCTGAATAAAAATGCCCAGTGGTTGTCTCAGGTGGAAACAATGACGATGACCATGCAACTGAATGAGGGTAGCCTCATTCCGGAGATGACTACTCGATATGTTAAGAAGACCGGTGAAAATGGTACTCCATATCTTGAAATTGAGAATAAAGACGCTATGGAGATGGATTTTAGCGCAATGGCTGGATCAGCCGATCAAATGGTGAAACTGATCCGCGGGGCGGATAGCATCACCCGGGAGAACCTAAACGGTGTAGAAACATACAGGGTATTTGTAAATGACCGGGAGCTTCTTCAATCTTTGGATCAGAGTGAGATGGAGATGGAGGATATGGAGATTGTTTTTGATCGCGCAACCATTTGGATGGAATCGGGAAGCTTGCACATCCGTCAGGTAGTGATGGAGCAGACGGTAAATACAGACCAGGAGATGAAAATGACGATGAATATGGACGGTTATGAATCGTATTCGGGTTATCCGGTGCCGATGAAAATGACGATGAAAATTGATGGCATTGCATCGCAATTCAGTGAGGAAGAGATTGCCGAAGCCCGGCAGGCGATGAGAGAGATGGAGCAGCAGCTCAGCCAGATGCCAGAAGCTCAGCGTCAAGCGATCGAACGTCAAATCAAACCGCAAATGGAACAGTTCGAGCGTATGTTGGAGAGTGATGAGGGGATGACCATGCTAATGACGGTAACAGATGTGAGAGTTAATCAGTAAAAAACGGTTTCTGCAAACTTAACACGATGAGGCACGGTTGTTTAGCCGTGCCTTTTCTATTTATGCGAAAGGCAGATTATCCAGATCAACATTTCCGCCTGTTAGGATGATCCCGATATTTTTGCCTTCCAGGTTAAGATCATTTTCCAGGATTGCGGCTAATGGAACTGCACATGATGGTTCAATAATAATTTTCATCCGTTCCCAAAGGTCTCTCATGGTTTGGATAATGGACTCTTCGGAAACGGTCAGTATGTCATCAACGTGAAGCCGAATAGCCTGAAACGTCAACTCACCTAATGAGGTACGAAGGCCGTCGGCAACAGTATCGGTTCGCAACACCGGTTCAATAACTTCGGACTTAAAGGATCGGTAGGCGTCATCTGCCCATTTGGGCTCAGCTCCGATCACTCTGATTTCCGGGTTGATGTATTTTGACCAGATGGCCGTACCGCTGATGAGTCCGCCGCCACCGATCGGTGCCATGATTACATCTAAATCGGGATACTCTTCCAATAACTCCTTCGCCGATGTGCCTTGTCCGGCAATGACATCGGGATGGTTGTACGGATGGATAAACACCGCTCCGGTCTCTTCGATGACTTTTCGTGCAGATCTCTCACGAGCATCTGTTGTATTCTCACAAAAAACGACCTCCGCTCCATATTCCCGAACGGCTTGCACTTTTACCTTCGGGGCATTATCGGGCATTACAATGGTTGCCTTATAGCCGTTTAACTTGGATGCGAGAGCCACAGCCTGGGCATGATTTCCGGAAGAGTGAGTAACAATTCCTTTTTTTCCATCCTCTTCGGGTAGTTGTGAAATGGCATTAAAAGCACCCCGGAATTTAAAAGCCCCTATTTTTTGAAAATTTTCACATTTAAAAAAGATTGACGCGCCTGTTTTATGGTTGAAATAAGATGATGTGAGTACAGGTGTGCGGTGCGCAAAAGGTTGAATTCGTTTATGAGCGTCTTCAATTGCTGAATGATCGGGTAGATTTTGGAGCATTGGAAATGTGTTGAGAATGTCAGTCTGAATTTGGCAGGGGCAGTTTAGTCATCAAACCATAAAAAAACAAAGGCCAGCTATTGAACTGACCTTTGTGAAATTAGTACGACTGTCATCTGTTGATTATGGGGGCTAATTCAGGAAGTAGCGAAAACCAAGACCGCCTGTAAATCCGAAGTTGAAATCAGGTGAAACGTCAACGACGGGAGCCATTTCAACATAAAAGTCGAACGGGACGTCAGTGAAGGTGAAGTTCAGCCCTCCGGGCAGACGAATTCCAAAAAAGTTGTTATCAAACCCGGCATCACGCCAGAGGTAGCGTCCACCTACTCCATAGTAATAGCTTAAGAAGCCAACATCCCAGCCGGGTGTGTTGTAGCGCTTGTGCATTAAATAATCTCCATGAATGTAGAAAGTTGAGGCATTTTCAGACAGGTTAAAACTGATGACCGAAGCAATGGCAGCATTATCGGAAATCCATCCCTTTAGTGCGATACCGGCAGGGTTCGTTACCTGAGCTCCAATTCCAAATGATCCATTTGTTGAATTGTCTTGTGCCTGTACGGTGGAGAGCATCAGGCTGAGTGAAAGTATGACAAATGCAGCTGTAAGTTTACTTTTCATGAGTGTCACCTTTTGATTTTTTTTGGATTTATGAATCAACAACTCATACCATAATTTGTTTAAAAAGATTCAATTTGATTGAAAATTATTACCAGTTCAATCCCGGCTGGGTGATTTCAAACTCCTCTTCAGCTTTTTTCTGATCTACCATTCGGGCTACATCGTCAAGTAGCTGTTTTGCGTCAAAAACAATTCCATCCTTGATGGTGTATTTTACGCCACCAACTCGTTTTAACTCGTTATTGTCATCTACCCGAATAGCTCCGGTTCCATAGAGCACTTTTATATTCTGCTGTGGATTCTCCTCCACGATAACCAGGTCGGCCAGTTTGCCAACTTCGATAGTGCCAAGTTCGTGGTCATTGCCGAGCACTTCGGCTGCTTTCAGTGAGGCAGACTGGAAGATCTCAAGCGGATGGAAGCCGGCTTCGCGCATCAGTTCCATTTCCCGGATGTAGGCAAAACCGTAGAGTTTGAAGATATATCCTGCATCTGAGCCGAGCGTTACCGTTCCGCCTCTATTATTGAACTCATTTACAAATTGCATCCAGAGAGTGTAATTGCGTTTCCATGCAACTTCCTGTTCGGTTCCCCAATCAAACCAGTAGGAGCCGTGTGCACGGCGGTCGGGCTGGTAGAACCTCCAGAGTGAGGGAAGGGTGTATTTATCATGCCATTCGGCCCGGCGCCCTCGCATCAGGTCGCGGCTGGCTTCATAGATGGTGAACGTTGGGTTTAGGTCATAATTCAGATCGAGCATCTGTTGCATAACACTGTTCCATCGATCACTTCCCGGGGCTGCAGCTTGATCCCAGAGTTTTCCGGCCTCCTCAAACCGATGCTGTTCGTTACTGTAGTTGTAGTCGAGTGGATAGTTTTGAATAACTTGATCTTCAAACATCGCTTCGGGGAGACCATACCAGTGCGTCATACCCTGAAGACCCATTTTTGCCGTTTCCAATGCATTGGCGTAAACAACATGCGTTTGGGCATGGTGAGCCATTGAACCAAGACCCAATTTGTTGGCTTCATCAAATGCTGCCTCCAGAACATCCGGATGGGCACCGAAGAATTTGATACCCATAGCTCCCCGTTCATGAATGGATTGTACCCATTCGCGTGCCTGTTCAGGTGTTTGAACACCGCCGGGATAGCCCATGCCAAAACCGAAATATGGATAAATTCGGGGAGCGGTAATTTCATTATTACGACTTCTTTCGGCATGACGCAGTGTCCAGTCTGCTCCGTTAAAGGATCCGGGTTCACGAATTCCGGTTATTCCGTGGGCCAGCCACAATTTAAAAACATACTCGGGAACGGTTCCCTGGGCATTACCTCCGATGTGTGCGTGCATATCAACAAAACCGGGAAGAATATACATTCCTTCCGCATCAATTTCACGGTCACCCTCTTCAGCCTGTGGGCGGCGACGTTCATCAATCGGTACACCGGGATACCCTACATTGCGAATTTGAGCGATACGATTTCCTTCAATCACAATATCTACAGGGCCAACAGCAGGAGAACCTGTTCCATCAATCATGGTAGCACCCCGAATAATCAACCTGTCGTACGGCCCATCTCCATCCGCTCGATCCGGTGCATCCGGCATTTGAGCCATTATTGCGGGTGTGAATAGGAGAGTGAACAGTAAGGTGTAGATAAATTTCATAGTAGAGTTATTGGTTATCAAATTGAATGGAATGTACGATTTCAATAGAAACAGATTCGTAAAAATCTTTATCAAACGCATCCAAAAATGGGAAAAAAGATTTTTTGAAAAAAAATTTGTAACAAAAGGTAAGGTCGATTCTCTTGTAAGTAACAGCATAAGAACTAATCTTATCTCTGGTTAGTCAACTAGTCACTCCTATTTATGCTGAACCTAAAGCATAGAGCTCCGGAACTGATCCTTCCGGAGCTTTTTTTATGGAAATAATCGGGGGGGGGGTAGAAAAGGCAGGGGAAGATCGAAAAACCGCAGACATCTCACATCTTATTTCTCGTGATTCATGCCTTATATTCAGTCCACAAAGAAGAAGTTATACTCACCGTGCTTGGGGCGTTTGGATGATTCCATGAGCACGGCTTCACCTCTGTAATCGATAACTTCGCCGCCAAGAAACGCACGGGCAGCACGTCTTGCCACCCAGCTCAGTTCACCCAATACTGTGAAGCGCTCCTGGTCTTCAGTGCGTGTTAACCGGACACTGCTGCTGTTTTCCAGATTTAAATCTATGATTCTGGGAATGGTGTTTCCGAACGCTTTTTGAGATGAGACAACGTCCATGTTGGCAACAGCGGAGTATCTCTTCTCACCGTCTTCCCGAGTAATTCGATGACCGATCATCGTATTGTTGCGAGAATCATCCGGCTGCATGGTGTAAATCAGGTCCCAGTTGTTTTTATCTTGATGATAAACAAACCGGTAACCGCTATGCATAAGCTTGGTTGTGGTTTGATTCTGCCACGTATGATCCATATAAGCTGAACCTTGAACCCGTTTTCGGTCACCGTTTATGGTTACATGGCCTGATGCTTTTGCGTACGGAATGTGGGTAACGATTCCCACCCGTTCATTTCCAATTCGGTATGCGCCGTCACCCAGTTTAAATCCATTTTGAATATCTGTCAGGCGGATATCTATATCGTACTCAACCCCATCTTTGGATGTATTAATGACCACCCGATGTTTTTCAGGAAGTTTCCCCTCAAAAAATAGCTGACGATCCTCACGAAGCTGAAAACGATAGTTCTCTGTATCCTGAACTAAATAAGGCAGAGGATATTCACGAGAGAGCTGATAGGTATCTCCTCCATGGTTAAAGACTGAGAGCCGAACCCCGGTTACAGGGTCTTTCAGGTTGCCAAAATTTGCGGCAGAAAAAGTGACGTGCAGTTTAATTCCATCATTAAAATAGAACTGATAGTTCCAGAACTCGTTAAAATGACTGCCTTCCAGAGTTTGAGCCCAGATCATATCGGCGTCCAGCGGTGTAAGGTCTCCGTTTGGATTTGAAACCTGTGTACTGCCCGGACGGGGTACCATCAGCAGGGTGATGAAAAACAGTAGGGCTGCAAACTTTACTTGTGAGATCATGATAATGGATTTCTTTCAGATAATAGCCGAACGCGTCTTTCTTTTCTAAATAGTTATAGCACAACGTGAAAGTAATGAAAAGGTTGTGAACAAAGTATGTATGTGATGTTAAATCAAATGGGGACGGAAAAGTTTCACGTTACCCAAAAACCCGGTTTCTTTTCACTGTAAATGATTGGTACCTTTCCACAGCCAAAAAATGAAGCCGCATAGTGAAACGTTTAGAGTTGTTGAAAAAAAAATGGAACGAGTTTTCGGAGAGCCCCCGGGCAGAGATGCTTAAGAGGAATCTGCGGCGGTTGATGATCATCTTTATTGTTGGGATTATTCTCTACCAACTCTATGAAATCGGGTGGCGTGAAGTTATCCGTTCACTCCCCACGCATCCGCTCTTTTACATCATTTTCGGACTGCTCTATGTATCTCTTCCCTTTGCAGAAGTTTTTATCTATGGGCAGGTCTGGCGGACAAAAAAATGGGAATTGTTCAAGGGATTTATCACAAAAAAGGTATTTAACGATGAAGTGATGGGCTATTCGGGGGAGTTCTACCTGTTTGCCTGGGGACGCAAACACCTGGATAAGGAGGATAAAGAGATCCTCAAAAACATTCGCGACAACAACATACTCTCCGCGGTTACATCCAACCTGGTGGCATTTACGCTGGTAGGTATTTTGGTATTTACCGGAATCATTGACATCGAAGATCTGATCGCTGATGTCAATACGTTCTATGTGATTCTTGGCGTGGTGATTACCGTTGTGTTTATTGTTCTGTTCGTACAGTTTCGCAAGTACCTTTTTTCGCTTTCATTGAAAAAATCTGCGATTGTTTTTGTGATCTATATCACGCGCTTTTTGATACACCACGGGCTTCTTGTTGTTCAGTGGGCAGTAGTTATTCCAAATACACCCATTTCCGTTTGGTTCGCATTTCTGGCAATTATTATTGTAGTAAATCGGATTCCCTTCATTCCGAGTAAAGACCTGGTTTTCATGTGGGCTGGAATTGAGCTGTCTAAAATGCTGAATATGGCAACGGCATCTGTAGCCGGAATGTTATTGGTTTCCAGCGTACTGCGAAAAATCACCAGTCTGGTACTGTTTCTGTGGATCTCCTACAGCGATAAAAATAAAGAGATCCGTGAGATTCAGAGGGAAGCTTCAGAGAACATAAAGCTGAAAGAGGAGTAATTCCTTTAGGGTAATTGTCATAATGTCTCTAAAAAATTGATAACACGTTTGGTTGCGCCCCTTTTAAAATTTGAGAAGTATATTTTTCGCACACGTTCTCTGTCTGCCTGATACTTTTCTTTGTTGTTTACAGACTGCTTAAGTGACTCTGTAAACTCCTTAAATGAAGAGACTTTTGGTCCGGGTGTAATTTCGTGGTAGGGGAGCGGAAGCCAACGCTCATATTGAGCCAGGTCATACGGTATCAATATGGGGGGAAGATCCACCAATAAACCTTCAATATAGATACCGCTGTAATCGGTAATGATGCAGTCAGCGATTTTTAGTAATTCTGTTGTGTCTTCTACTGTATGATGATCCATAACTACAATCCGGTCATTTTTCGCTTTGAAAAGAGTTGAATCGAGCTTTTCATTAGGATGCGGTCTTAGAATTAATAGAGCCTCATATTTTTGTAGAACCTGTTCAAGCTTCTTTTCAGTGAAATCACTAAAAGGGAACCACTTCGTTTTGTTTTTCTTTCTGAAAGTTGGTGCATAAAGGAGTATACAATTGTATTCACACCGGGGTTTGGGCAGAACATCAGAGAAGTTCGGAGGAATAATATTGTTTTTAAGGCTGTCGTACATTGGATAGCCGGTATGAATAAATTGGTCATGTGTGAGGTTAAATCTCTTCGAAAAAATTTCCGTTACTATTTCTGATGATGAGAGGAAATAATCGATAGGCGAAAATCGATACTTTAACATTAGCCGATGGAAAACGTTCGGTTTCTTATCTGAATGTGGCCTTAGGTACTCACCCCGTTTTGGTTGGTAACCCATGATAACTTTGTATTATGACGGCTCTTCGCGGAAGAAACATAAATGGATAATCGCTGGTAACGTGCGTTAATAAAATGACACCGGCCGATGCGAGCGTTGAAAGTCCTTTTATAGAGTAGGTGAGAAGTGCAGATTCCGATCCGTGCTTGCTTTGAATGGAATGAACAAGGGCTTTATTACGGCTCAGCCAAATCGGTTTTAAGAATGGATGGTCTGCTAACTTTTCAAATATCTCTTTCGTATTTCCCCTAAATCCATCGCCGTGAAAAGAGGTTAATACAACCAGTGATTTTTGTTTTCTTGTAAAAAAGGAGCAAATAGAGATAGAAAACCAAAAAAGCTGCCTGATATATGAGCTTCGCTCAGGCATTTTCATTCAAATAGTGAACTTGCCGATGAGAGTTACTCGCCATGGATAGGTCTTCAGGTGTGTCAATTTCATCCCACCAGGATGCTGAGAAATCCACCATTTTCAGCTTAATTTTATTTTGTGAGATTAAATCCTGCACAGCCAGCTCATAGAATGAATTGACTTCGTTATTTTGAATCTACCTCCCGATGGTATTTTTAATTT
>NZ_MDWE01000041.1 GCF_001715195.1 Rhodohalobacter halophilus | reverse complement strand
GAACCCTCGGAGGGTTTGATCAAGAGAACTATCGGTTTATAGAACCTCAAACCTGGACTGGAAGAACCGTAAATATTCCGGTTCATAGACAAATTTCAGCCCTTTAATCTCCTTCGCATTCTGGTACACAGCTTCCACAGATTCAGCAACTACATCCATGTGAGCCTGTGTATAAACCCGCCGCGGAATGGTGAGCCGTACTAATTCCAGTTTTGGATAGTTGTGCTCTCCGGTCTCCGGGTTACGTCCCGCAGAGACAACCCCCCGTTCCATTGCCCGGACTCCAGAATCGAGGTAGAGAGCTGCTGCAAGTGACTGTGCCGGGAGCTGATCCTGTGATAAATGAGGCAGAATCTTTTTCGCATCGAGGAACACACCGTGGCTCCCGATTGGCTTTACAACGGGAACTCCCATTTCAACCAGCTTCTCGCCGAGGTAGATCACCTGCCCAACACGCGCGCGGATATGATCATAATCGACGGACTCAGAGATGCCGATAGCCAGGGCTTCCATATCACGTCCGGCCATACCGCCGTAAGTGTGAAGTCCTTCATAAATTACCACCATGTTTCGGGCTTTATCAAAAAGCTCATCATCATTCACGGCCAGGAAACCTCCTATATTCACAAGGGCATCTTTTTTAGAGCTCATTGTGGCCGCATCCGTCAGAGAACAGATTTCCAGTACGATCTCCTGAATGGATTTATTTTCATAACCGGGTTCACGCTGCTGAATCAGGTAGGCATTTTCGGCCACGCGGGTCATATCGTGAACAATGGGAATGTCGTACTTCTGAGTGAGTTTACGCACCTCTTTCAAATTTCCGAGAGAGATTGGCTGACCTCCGGCCATATTTACCGTCGTGGCAATGGATACGTATGGAATTTTGTCAGCTCCTTTCTCTTTAATCAGATCTTCCAGTTTATTCAGGTCGATGTCTGCCTTAAACGGATGCTCATTTTCCGGATCGTGGGCCTCATCAATAATAACATCCACAAAGGTTCCGCCGGCCAGCTCCTGGTGCAGTTTGGTGGTGGTGAAATACATATTGCCGGGTATAAAATCTCCCTCATTAATCATCAGTTGAGAGATGATATGTTCAGCTGCACGGCCCTGGTGAGTGGGTACGATGTGTTTGTATCCGTAATATTTTCTGACGGCGTCTTCGAGATGGTAGAAGTTACGGCTTCCGGCGTAAGCTTCATCGCCCAGCATCATTCCGGCCCACTGCCTGTCGCTCATCGCAGAGGTGCCGCTGTCCGTCAAAAGGTCGATGTAAACGTCTTCTGATCTTAACAAAAAGGTATTATAACCGGCCTCATCAATCGCTTGTTGACGCTCCTCGCGGGTTGTCATTTTAACCGGTTCAACCATCTTGATTTTATAGGGTTCTGCCCATGATCTTTTCTTCTTGTTACTCATGTCGGTAATATGATTTGTGTTTAAATTGTATGTAGGTAGAACGAGTCTGCCCGGATCACGGGCAGTTTAAAGGAAAGAAACTATACAGACGGGTAGGCGTGGGGACTGATCACAATATCCTCAGCAATTAAGCTGTAGCTGATGATCTGATATGTTTGTGTGGTTCTATTCATCCCGTCTTCTTGATTCCTTAATGTAGGATATTTGATCCTTACTCTCCAATCATTTTTCAGATTAGACGCACGATTTGAAAACCCAATCTGTTTTGATATCCTGTTGAACCACAATTCATAATCATCATGCCGGTCATTCGATATTTTATCAGGAAATGGGTGAAGAGTCAGCCGCTTTCAGCTGAACGCCAACGAATACTTCAGCAGAAAGTGCCTCTGTTCCGCAAGCTGCCGGGTCACTATAAAGAGCGGCTTCAGGAGCATCTCAAAATACTGCTGCATGAAAAGTATTTTGAAGGGTGTGGCGGACTTCAGCTCACCGAAGATATGAAAGTGATAGTGGGGGCCTACGCTTCTGTGTTGATTCTGGAAGAAACCGCAGACTATTACGGTGATCTTCAATCCATCTTGATCTACCCCGATGACTACGTTGCACCGGTTAACCAGGAGACCGAGGGCGGTTTTATTGAGGAGGGGTTTGAGAATCGAAAAGGAGAGTATTGGCAGGCAGGAGTGATTGTGCTCTCCTGGCAGGATATTGAGTCTCAGCTATTCGGTGAAGAACGGGGCAGCGGACTGAACCTGATCATTCATGAGTTTTCGCACTTTCTGGACGACAGATACGGTTTAACCGCGGGGATCGATCTTGACGGAAAAACATTGAGAGATGATGAGTGGACAAACATCATTGCAAAAGCATATCGGGATTTGAGGTTCACCCGGAAGAGCTCTTTTCTGGACCGATACGGAGCGGAGAATCCGGCTGAATTTTTTTCAGTGGCTACGGAGTTGTTTTTTGAGCGACCCGAAAGGCTTCTTCAGGAAAATAAGAAGCTCTATACACTGCTCGAGAAGTTTTACCGGCTGGATCCCATCCGCTGGAAATAGCCTGAATCGCCACTCGATTTTTCGATTCTTTTGAGAGTAGAATGATGCTTATATTTGAATGTCTTTACAACTAAGGCATTCCCATAGAAGGCACCCCATGTAAGATAATTCAGAAGTAGCTACTTAAAACATTGAAAAACCAAACCTTCCTAAAACTGTATTTAAAGCTCTTTATCTCGATTTGGGTTGTTTTACTATTCGCTGAAGGATCCAACGCCCAGATTTTGAATATCCCCGATGAAGAAGATCGCGAAGGCGGAGTCCACTACTCAATTGTGCCGGTACTGGGGTACAGCTCGGACTCCGGTTTTATCGGTGGCGGGCTGATGCAACGTTTTAACTACGGGGACGGTATCTCTCCATTTTTGAGCAACCTGAAAATGGATGCAGTTATTTCAACCAAGGGAGATATTCTCAGTGAAATTAACTACCAGCGAACGCGCTCCTTTGGAACGGACATCCGAAGTGAAATTTCAATCATCGGGGAGTGGTATCGGCAGGCTCACTATTTTGGAATTGGTAACAAAACAGAGTTTTCGGATCAGCTTTATGATGAGAAGTATTTCATGTATGAAAAGCAGATCCTCGATCTCTCATATCGCGCCAGAAAAACGGTTGCTGATTTTGGATTTGAGGGTACATTTGACCTCTACGCCGATATGGGCCTCTCTTTGATGGATGCCACAGAGCGCGATCAAAATACGCTGTTCGCTCAGGATAATCCGCTGGGAGATCAGGATCACAGGGTTATTACGCTTGGTTTTGGAGTGATCACTGAAGATCGGGACAGCGAGTTTAACCCAACGGAAGGGTACCGGTATGAGGCTGGCCTGGAGTCGAGCGGCTCTTTTACCTTTAGTGAATTTGATTTTACCCGGCTTCATGCAGAGTTAAGACACTATGTTGAAATTCTTCCGGATGTGGTGATTGCACAGAAAATCACGGGAGTTCATATTCTGGGAGAGGCTCCCTTCTGGAAGCGGGCTTCACTGGGTGATAAGTACGGACTTCGCGGCTACCATTATGACCGATTTCTGGGCAAGAGTTCAATACTACATGTTCTGGAAGCCCGAACCTGGCTCTTCTCTATTCTGGATGATGAAGTTAAATTCGGCGGACAACTATTCTGGGACAGCGGACGAGTATTTTCTGAATTTGACAGCAACGGACTATTTGATAACTGGAAGCACTCATGGGGTGTGGGCGGGGCAATTTCACTCTTTAACCCGGATTTTATTGTCAGGGGAGATCTTGGGTTCTCTTCTGAGGCTGTCCGAATCTATGCCGGTGTAGGTTACATATTCTAATACCCGAATTGATTATTTAATAAAGAAGTAAAGTAGAAATTCCGATGATTTTACTGACAGCAGATAAAGATATTGCGGCCCCGTTTTTGGAGATGGAGTCGGTTCAAAACATAGATTTTTTACACCTTCCGCTCGAGAAGTTTACATACAGCCCGAACCGGGAAGAGTCTGATGAGCTAAAACATCGGCTTTCTGAGTTTTCATTTATCATCCACGGAAACCTTCGGAATGCCCGGTTTTTTGTAGAGTGGGTGAAGGAGAACGATCTGCAGAGTGAGGTGATCAACTGCGTAAATATTGTGCTGGATAAACCTACGGCCATTTATCTGGAGACACACGGAATTCCGGCTATTCAGCCGCGTCAACCGGCAAAACCGATCGACATACTGGAGTTTATGCTTCGCATATCAAAGGAGGGATATGTGCTCTATCCAACAACCGAAAATAAAACCGAAGAGATGCCCGGACTGCTGAAAGAGCTTGAGATGCCGGTTGCAGAATTTACGGTTTGCAAAGAGGTTACCCTTGATGAGAGTGAGCTTTCAGCGTTTCAAAAAGAGCTAAAGTTAAATCAGATTGATGGGGTGATTCTGCATAATCGGTCGGCCTACATCCGGGTGAAGACAGCATTCCCGGAACTGGATCTCAACAATTCAACGTTGATTGCCGGAAGCCTCGGGCTTACCGAAATGCTGGAAGAAGACGGCCTCAAACCGGACTACCTGGCCAAAGGGTCCTGGGCTTCTATGGCAAAAGTGCTGAGTGAGATAGAGTAAAGATTAATTTGATTGGTTGAAATTCAGTTCTTGCGCCCGGTTTGGAAAATCGGTGATCAAGCCATCCACTCCCATCTCAAAAACCCGGTTCATCTCTTCTGTTGAGTTGACCGTCCATGGAATCACTTTCATTCCCCGCGCTTTGAGCTCTGAAACACTCTCCGGTGTAAGCAGCTCATAGTTCGGGCTCCAGATATCGGGGGTAAAGCCCAGGATATTAATGTACATATCTGCAGGAACCCGTTCCTGAACGAGCATGGCCAGTTGTACAGATGAGTCAATCTGACGGATAGCAATCAGTGTTGACGGATCAAATGATTGAATGATGACGCGGTCCAGAACGCCCAGTTCGTTCAATACATCGTACATAAGCGAGGCGAACTTCTCGGGGCCGGGTACATACTCCCCATACCACTCCGGCCTGCTTTTGGTTTCAATATTGTAGCGAAGTGGCGGAAGGTTTTTCTCCTCGGCATACTCTTCCACAGCCCGGATTGCATCGGCCATCAGCGGTTTGGTCACTTCCATCGTTTGCTGTTCAGGGAAGTTTGGATTTTGGCGCTGTCCCACATCAAACTGCTGTGTCTCTTCAAAGGTCATTTCAAATATATTCAAACTTTTCTCCTCACTTTCCGTAACGGGAGAGCCATCCGGTTTTGTGCTGAATAGATGATTGAACCACGGTTCATGAGAAACAAGCAGCTGCTCGTCTTTGGTGACAACCACATCAAATTCAACGGTTGTCACATCCAGTTCAACCCCTTTCAGCATGGCGGGTATGGTGTTCTCTGGCATTAAGCCTCGGGCTCCGCGATGTCCCTGCAGGTCAAAAGGTTCACTCTGTTCCATGGTGCAGGAGATTAGGGTGAATAAAATTAGCGTGGCAAAGAAGGTACGCATGGTAATTTCTGTTTATCTTGAACATCGGAAAGTTAAGTTAATGGAGTGTCAATATATCGTGAATCTACAATTAATCAACAAATCATGATCATAAAGAAAATTCTTCCGCTCATCGTTTTATTTACAGCCTTGTTTGGTAGCTTGGAGGTTCAGGCCCAGTCAGATACCACCACATTTATTCTGGTTCGTCACGCTGAAAAGGTGGATGACTCTGCTGATCCGGATCTCTCTGAGGCGGGCTATGAACGGGCAGAACGGCTGACGGAGATGCTGGAGCGTATTTCATTTGATGCGGTTTACTCCTCAGACAGAATCCGAACCCGGGAAACGGTCCGTCCGATTGCCGAACAGCACAGTCTGGAGATTCTTTTGTATGAACCTCATGAGCCCGAAGCGGAGGTGGCACGGCTGCTCCAATCAAACAGAGGAAAAACGGTTCTTGTTAGCGGCCATTCAAATACAACGCCGTTCTTTGCAAATGAACTGTTGGGCAGAGAGCATTTTAAGGACAAGTTTGACGAATCTGACTACGGAAATCTGTTGATCATCACCATTGATAACGAGGGAGAGAGCAGACTTCTTCATCTGCGGTACTAAGGTTTGAATGTTTTTCACCGGAAAAGCATTTCTTTCCCGAAACAGCACAAATGGATCTATCTGAAGAAAAAATCAGCAGAATTATTGAGATGGCGTGGGAAGACCGGACCCCGTTCGATGCCATAAAATTTCAATTTGGCCTCAGTGAAAAAGAGGTGATCGAATTGATGAGAAAAGAACTGAAGACATCCAGTTTTAAGATGTGGAGAAAACGGGTGTCCGGAAGGTCAACGAAACACCGGAAACTGCGAAATGATAATGTGGATCGTTTTACAAGTTCGTACTGACTTTCTCTACTTTAAATCAACAATCGTGCACCCGCTGCCGCCGCTCTCCCACGGCGCGATGTCGAACGATTTTACTCCATCACGTTTTTCGAGGTATTCGTGAACGAGTTTGTGCAGAATACCTTCTCCTTTACCGTGCACAATTTCCACCTGCTGCAAGTTGCGTGCAATGGCCTTATCGAGATAGAGAGTGAGCTCTTTAATAGCCTCGTCACCCCGTTTGCCGCGTAAATCGAGCCTTGGTTTAACGGATAAATCTATCTCCTGGGAACCGCCATACGATCGGGATCGGCTCTTCTGTTTTTTCTTGGCAGGAGGTTCGGTTTTTGTGAGCTTGTTCAGTTTCGATTTTATTTTCATCCCATTGACTAAAACAGTGGCCTGTTTTCCCGAGAGTTCCACCAGTTCGCCCGTGGTGTTTCCGTCACCAATCAGAACGTGATCTCCAATGTCAGGCTTTTCATTACGCTTGACCGGTTTTTCAGTTTCTTGTTCATACTCATCTTTGAATGTGCGAATCTCCTTTTTTGCTTTTTCGATCTCAGATCGAGCCTCACGGATTTTCTCTTTATCGTCCCGGCCTTCACTCACCACTTTCTCAACCGCCTCCTCAATCCTTCGGTTGGCATCTTTCATAATCTCCTCGGCATCTTTGTACGCTTTCTCAATAATGCCCTTCCGCTTACGGTCAATCTGTTCCGACTTTTCCCTGTAAACCCGCTCCTGTTTTTCCGCTTCCCGCTGATTTTTCAGATAGCTGAGACGAAGCTCTTCTGCTTCCTGGGTTTGTCTTTCCAGATTGATCAGCAGATCACCCATTGAATCTTTCTGTTCACCCAGCAGAGCGCGTGCTCGTTTCATCAATTTGACCGGCAGGTCCATTCTGTCGGCAATTTCAAAGGCATAACTGCTTCCGGGTACGCCTTTCTTGAAACGGTAGGTAGGAGAGAGGCTCTCCTGATTGAACTCCATGGCACCGTTGACCACCTGATCATGTTCGTGGGCAAAAACTTTCAGCGATCCGTGATGCGTTGTAACGATCACGCGTGAACCGCGCTCAATCACCTCTTCCACAAAAGCCTGAAAGAGAGCTCCGCCTTCCTCAGGATCAGTCCCGGCGCCCGCCTCATCAATCAGAACCAGTGAACCTATTTCCATTCTGCTGAGGGTTATTTTCATCCAGTTCAGTCGGGACGAAAATGTACTCAGATCATTTTCAATGGATTGATCATCCCCGATATCTACGAAAAGCCCGCTCAGAACCGGAAGCTGAGAATCGGGCTGAACAGGAATCGGGAAGCCGGACTGGAGCATCATGCAGAGAAGCCCGGTCGTTTTCATGGCTACCGATTTACCTCCTGCATTGGGTCCGGTAATGACCAGGCCAAGTTCATTTTCTTCAAGGGTGAGATCCAGAGGTACTACCGGTTCCGGCTCTTTCAGCGAGAAGTTTTTCAGCATCAGGTTCGGGTTTTTGCCACGAATCAGGTTGATGCGGCGATTGTCGGAGAGTTCGGGAATGGCTCCATCCAGGTCCAGCCCCAAAGACACCATACTGTGGATCGCATCCAGTTCTCCGATATAGGTACAGTTCAGCTCCAGCTCTTCACTGTATTTTCGCACTTCGTCTGTGAGGGAGCGGAGAATCCGTTCAATTTCCCGCTTCTCTTCAGCCTCAAGCTGTCGGATTTCGTTGTTGATCTGAAGTGCCTGAACCGGTTCAATATAGACGGTTTGCCCGGTGGAGGAGACATCATGAATAAATCCATCCACTTTGCGTTTATATTCAGCCTGGACGGGAATTACCATTCGTCCGCTTCGGATGGTTGCCCCTTCATCAGAGGTCATTCCGTCCTTTGCCAAACGCTTCATGACCTGCTGAACCGTGCTGCGAAGTTTACTGCGCTCCCGGTTCAATTTACCCCGAACTCTTTGAAGCTCCCGGCTGGCATCATCCCGAAGCTCGCCGCGTTCGGTCACTACTCGCTGTATGGCTTCTTCCAGCGGTTTCAGGTTCACCAGGCGATCAGTTACCTCGTCCAGGGCAGGGGTGTCAAATTCGAGCCTTTTAAAAAAACTGATCAGTAACCGCGAGAGGCGCGCATTTTGGTAAATAACCGGAAAATCATCCAAGGGGAGAATGGTTCCCTTCAGGCGGCTGTCTTTTAAAATATCTCGGATATCGTCGATCACGGTGAGCGGCTGGCCGGCTCCGCTCTGCAAGATTTTCATCCATTCGGCAGATCGGGCTAGTCTCTTCTCAACAACGGTTTTGGCGGAAGAGGGAGTGAGGCGCAAAATCTCCTCCTGCCCGTAAGGGGTATAACTTTTGCGGAGAGTTGCTGATCGGATACTCTCAAAACCAATTTTTTGAGAGCTGTTATCTGGGAAAAGTTGCATGTGATTCGACATAGGCGGAAAGTTCGGAATCTTTCCGCCTAAAATCGAATCAAATCAGTTCATTTTATTGAATGAGAAATCTGATTCGCACATTCTCCCGAACCGGAATGGACTGCTGCATTTCAATGAGGGAGCCGCCGTATGAATCTGCACTCATCAGCGCCATTTCTCGTCGTGCTACAGGCTGTGAGGAAGTATAGTCGATAGAGAGTACCTGCCCCAGCTCTGCACCTGATGCGTTTGCCAGTAAACCGGCTTTATCCCGGGCATCCTCAATAGCCGATTCGAGGGCTTTTTTTCGATACTCCTCAACAGAAGATGTAGAGAAATTTGCTGAAAAGTTATCAAAACCGTTTTCAATAAGTGTGATCTGCATCGATTCGAACTGATCCAGGTCCTGAAGGCGCAGGGTTACACTCTGACGCGTTTCAAAACCGGGGTTTTGGGTATGGCGCCGTGGAGAAATATTAATTGGGTATGCATTGATGTATTCTTCGTCAATCTGCTGGTCGATAATCAACTGTGTAAGGAAACGTTCTTGTTCTTTGTGGCTTGCAAATGCAACTGAGGCTTCCGCATCAAACCGGTTAATAACAATGTTGAAAATAATCTCATCAGCTGGAGCTAAAACTTCACCTGAAGCGTCTATGGTAATGGTTTTTGCATCCTGTGCCGTCAGAGTTGATGCTGAATTGCAGCCACTAAGCAGCAGAAGGATTACCGGTATCGTGATAGTAAGAAGGCGGTTCATCATGATGAGTTTGTTTAATTTTAAGTTGAACAATTTTTAGGACGATGTATAACTAATTAAAGCTCAGTGATGTATATACGAAATCCGATAGATAAAAATTATTGTGGAAGCGCTTGCAAATGCCAAAAATTGAGTTTTATTTATAGTTGACAAAACATCGGGAAACGGTTTACCTTCGATGCACGCATTTTGCAACCCCTTAATCATTAACTTAATCTGCTATTTATGAAAGATTGGATACGGAATTGTGCATTTCAACTGCTCTCTCTTTTGCTGTTCGCCGGATTGGCCACTGTTGAGCATTCAAATGCATCAAACATTTCAGACACTGAAATAGAATCACAACAACAAATTACAGTTTCCGGTCAGGTTGTGGATGCCCGCACCGGCGAAGAGCTGGCAGGTGTGAACATAGCCGTAAGAGGCCGGGTCGTTGGTGTTGCTACAGATCCTAACGGTGAATTTACGCTCCGTGTGAATGAGAACCCGCCCATTACACTTGTTGTTTCTATTGTTGGATACCAAACTCGGGAGATTCAAATTACTGAGTCGAACGTATCCGGACTTCGGATTGAGCTGGAAGAACAGACCTTTCTTGGTTCCGACGTTGTAGTTTCTGCTTCCCGAGTGGAGGAGAGTATTATGGAGGCTCCGGTATCCATTGAACGAATGGATATTCTGGCGATAAATCAGACAGCTTCTGATAATTACTATAAAGGGATTGGAAACCTGAAAGGAGTTGACGTAACCACCAGCAGTATCAACTTTCAGATTATTAACGCAAGGGGTTTTAACTCTACCGGTAACACCCGAATGGTTCAGCTTACAGACGGTATGGATACGCAGGCTCCGGCGCTGAACTTCCCGATCGGTAACCTGAACGGTCCTTCCGAACTGGATGTGGAGAACCTGGAATTTATTCCCGGCGCATCTTCAGCACTCTACGGGCCAAATGCGTTTAACGGAATTCTTCTGGTGAATAGCAAGAGTCCGTTCCGGTATCCGGGCTTGAGTGTGTTTATAAGAAATGGTGTAAACCATATAGACAGTGACGGAGATATCGGTGAGCCGAACAATCCGCGCCATATGTTTGAATCGTCCATCCGTTGGGCAGATACCGTGGGCGATCGTTTTGCCTATAAGCTGAACTTCTCCTACAGCCAGGCCGATGATTGGAGAGGAATTAACTACTCCGATAAGAACTCAGGGTTGGATTTTGCAAACAACCCCGGACAAAACCCTGCTTTTGACGGAGTCCATCTTTATGGAGATGATGGAACGTTCAACATGGGATTACTGAGTCTTAATCCGGACTTTGTACAGGGTGTTGCAGCTCAACTGGTTGCATCTCAGCTTCCGATTAGTCAGCAAGATGCTATTCAATTTGCGCAGAGTTTGCCTTCTCAGCCGGTTGCCAGGACAGGATATCGTGAAGAGTATCTGGTAGACCACAATGCGAAAAACCTCAAATTTAATACTTCGCTGCACTACCGGCTTACAGACAATGTGGAGGCGAGCTATGCCATGAACTACGGTTTCGGGACATCGATCTATAGTGGTGCACAGCGTTACAGTTTGAAGAACTTTAGTATCCAGCAACATAAGCTCCAGCTCGAAGGAGATAACTTTATGGTTCGCGCATACGGAACTTTTGAAGATTCCGGCGACTCCTACATTGCTGATTTTGTAGGGTTTGCCGTGAATGATGCATATCTGGGTACAACCGATTGGTATGCGAATTATGGCGGAACATTTGTCGGCGGATTAGCCCAAGCATACTTTGCAACTCAGGGGAATACAAATTACGATCCTGCGATAGTTCAAGCACTGTTGTCGAATCCAGGCACGGTTTCAAACTTACACAATGCGGCTCGTGCTTCATCAGATGCCAATAGATTCCAGCCGGGAACATCTGCTTTCAACGCAGCACGCGACGCAGCTCTTGAAGGTACTGTGCCGAACGGTGCACGCTTCAATGACAAATCCCGGTTCCTCCATACCGAAGGACAGTATGACTTCAAAAATGAGATCGACTTTGTGGACCTTCAGGTTGGATTGAGTTTCCGCCAGTATCAGCTCCGATCAAACGGAACCATCTTTGATGATGGCGACGGCGGGGTGAATATCAATGAGTATGGCGGATATCTTCAGGCGGCAAAATCCATTCTGGATGATCGCGTGAGATTGACCGGATCCGTGCGTTATGACAAGAATGAGAACTTCGACGGACAGTTTAACCCTCGTATCTCTTCCGTTATTAAAGTGGCAGACGGCCACAATGTGCGTGCTTCCTACCAGACTGGTTTCCGAAACCCAACCACACAGGGACAGTATATTGATTTGAATGTACTGACCGCCCGATTGCTTGGAGGACTTCCATACCTGGCTGATAAGTACAATGTGACGGAAAATGCATTCACGCTTGAGTCGGTTGAAAGATTTACCGAAGGACTTCTGTCCGGTAACCAGGCTGCGCTTCTGGAATTAGAGCCGTTTACTACATTCAATCCTGTAAAACCGGAACAGATCCAGGCTTATGAGATTGGATATAAAGGTTTGATTGGAAACAGACTCCTGATTGACGTAGCCTATTACTACAATGTTTATGATGATTTTATTGCTCAGTTCCGAGTAAGAAGAGCTGCAGGACCGATCGATCTGCAAAATCCGATGAATCCGGATAATCAGATTTATGCTCCTTCACTACTTTCAGGTGATGCCAGCAATACATTCCAGCTCTACACCAACGTAGATGAAACAGTAAAATCTCAGGGTGCAGTTCTTGGAGTTGATTATAACCTGCCGAGAGGGTTCCTGATCAGCGCCAACTACAACTGGAATGAGTTGATCACCGAGCGTGAAGATCAGTACATTTTCGATTATAACACACCGGAACATAAGGTGAATGTATCATTCGGTAATCGTCGCCTCACAGAGCAGCTGGGCTTTAACCTGACCTACAGATGGCAGGAAGCGTTTGACTGGACATCATCATTTGCCAGCGGACGTGTGCCGGACGTGAGTACATTTGATGCTCAGGTTTCCTACAGAATTCCTGATATGAAGACGGTCGTTAAGGCGGGCGGATCGAATATCTTTAACAACCGTCACTTCCTCAACTATGGCGGACCGAATCTGGGTGCGATCTACTATATCTCACTGACATTCGACCAATTCCTGAACTAACTGTTTAGGGCAAATATCTGATTTTTAAAAAGAGGCCTTCGGGCCTCTTTTTTTGTTTTGTGTAATTAATTACATCCGGCAGGGTGTGTCGTGCCTTACGGCACTGAAGGGGTGGGGGGCTTTTCTTTTCTACCCATGTTACGTCTCCAGGGGGACGTTGAATCTTGGGTTTTGGCATAATAATCATCCTAAAAAAACAGTGGAGTTCGGCTTTGTTAGATGAGGGATTAATTGCCGATTAAAATCAGATTGGCAATTCATATCCAAGCCCTGAACATACATGAATGTGTTGAACCACCCCCGCCCCCTCCTTGCGAAGGAGGGGAATCTCCGACTCAAAATTCTGATACCGAACGTTCATTGGTATTGCAATCCATTGTCCCGTCAGGGACAACAGATGGGGAGAAAAATGGAACCGGGAATGTAATCTCCAGAAATGGCTATAATGCAACAGAAGCTACACGATTCATCCTGTTTAAATAAAAAGAGACCACTGTACCGATTTATCCATCATATCCAACGTCTCGTCAGAGACGTCATATGGGTAGAATCAATCGAAATGAAAATATCCGCGTGCCGTAGGTACGCAATGTGTCAATAAATTCCTGCGCGATTTGCACCGGATGAGACAAATCAAAGGGGTAGAAAAATGGAAAAGAAAAGCTCTGTAAGTTCCGCAGGGACGACACCCATGCAGAGGATTGCTGAAAATTAAGGCCTCAGATTAGCAATGGTGGCCCCCCAGCCCCCACCCGATTCATCCGCAAGCTGATAGCCGGTAACATGTGGATTCCGCTCAAGAAGGGCGTGTACACTTCGCCTGATATTCCCGATCCCTTTCCCGTGAATAAACCGTACTTGATAGATCTCCTTTTCGAGGCAGGCGTGAATATACTCGTCAATCAACGTGGAGAGATCCTCCGGGGCAAAATAGTGGAGGTCAAGCACCCCATTGATGGGGATTTTATGGGGTTCATCTTCATTCATTCAGGGAAGAAAAATAAATACTCGTGGCACAACTTTGAGTCGTGCCACGAGTGATATTACATGATTCTATAAATCCATTTTATAATCCACAGAATAGCGTTTCTCGGCAACTTTTTTGATGAAATCAACGGCCTTTTTGTGATGCGGATTTCTCGTGTACATTTTGAAATCGAGATCGGTCTCAAAATCACAGATCAGAACCACATCCAGTCCGTCAGGATCGTCCTCGGTAATTTGAATTCCGACCTCCACATCCTTGATCTCCTCAATATTTGTTCGAAGGCCCTCAAGGATCAACTTCATTTTTTCAGCATTCTTCTGTTTTGAAGCGCCTGCGGCTTCATCTTGTAGTTTCCACATTACGATATGACGTATCATATTTCCTCTGATTTAGGATTGTTAATTGGGTGTTTATCGCGTTTTGGCAAACGCGAGATCTGCCTGATCTACGCTTGAAGCTGCTTGATCGAGCAGATCCGGAGAAAAGACTCCAACTGCCCAGAGAAAGTGCTTTGCATCATCCGGGTTGTTGGTACGGGTCCATTGATAGACCGCGAGATATCCTTCTGCAACCTGATACCGCTGCTGCTCCGTCAGGTTGTCTGGATCTGAAAATACAGGGACATCCAGCTCAGCCGATGCCTGTATCATATTTGGGTTTTCAAACTCATTCTGATTCAAATTGTAGATGGCCGGCCACAAGTAGGGATTCCCCAGCGTGCTTTCTGCAATACTCCAAAGAGATTCTCCCTGTTCTATCGTATGCACATTCGTTGGAATGTCACTCTCTTCACCCGCCGGAGGAGAATCAGGTTCTTGGGGCGGCGGTTCGGGGCCCGGCTCTACATCAGGCTCACTTTCGGCAAATTCTTGGCCTGATTGATTGGGAGCAACCTGCTCTGTTAATTGATCGGATTGCGAGGCCAGTTCATTTTCAGAACCGTTGTCGGTCTGCCGACTCATCAGAAAAATTAAAAATATGACCAATGCAACCAAAACTGCGGCTGCTGCATACGACCAATTCATGCCGCTTCTCTTCTGAACTTCTTCAACCAGTTCAGTCTCTTTTTCGGGGGTTAAAGCAGGCCGCTTTTCATTAGCAGGATGTTCACCGGAAATTTTCTCAACCTCACTTTTTTTGGAGGCAGGTGCGGTAACCGGTTTTTCCTTCTTTTTTTCTTCCGGTTTGGCGGGTTCTTTTTTAACAGGGTTGGGCCGCTCCACCAGGAAGTCTTCACCGTCATCTTCACGGGAATCGGATACCCCGCTTTTAGAAAGTGGAGGGTTTGTTTCGGTCAGATCATGTTTACTACCTTTGTTGGCATCATTTTCAGAATCTCCGGGTTTCTCATCCAGTACCCGGGCCTCCATTTTAGCATATGGGCGATTTACATCTTCGCGGAGTGCCTTAAAAGGTTTGAACACAACTTTATTCTGGCCGGGAATGGTAATCTCTTCCCCGGTTTGGGGATTAACACCCGGACGCTCCTTCATCCATCGAAGTTCAAACTTTCCAAATCCCGAAATACTCACCGATCCGCTATCCCTCAGGCCGGATTCAATAATCTTGACAAGTTCTCCGATAAAACTGTTTGTGGAAGATTGGCTCTGTTCCGACTGTTTAGCAATCAGTTCAACCAACTCCCGGAAGGTGATTTTTTCACTCATCGTCTTTTCCCGCGAACTTTAGTTCATCTTTAAGAACCGACGACGGGCTAAACTCCACCACACGCTTGGGTGGTACGAGCATATACTTCTTATAGTGCGGATTGTAAACTTTCTGAACCTCTTTCACCTTTGTATTGAAGGTTCCAAGTTCGGGGATGGAAACTCCCTTTCCGCGGGAAAGCTGACCGGAAAGAGTAGAGACAGTATCATCAAGAAGCTCTTTGGTTTCGGTTTTAGACCGCCCTGTAGCTTTGGCAAGTTTATCTATGAGTTCACGATAAGTCATACCTGTAGATGATCTGTTTATTCAATAAACGGAAAAATTGCCGAAAATTCCTAACAAACTCACATAATGAGCATTATCAGCTCCCTAAAGCATTTGAAGGCAGTCCCGAATAGAGCATTGAACGAAATTTTCTGTGATAACCTTATAGTATGCAAACGCTTAATAAAATGCACGCTTCTATGTCGGAACCACTGAATGTTACACAAAAGCTCATTAAGTCTCATCTCGTAGAAGGAGAACTGGAACCCGGTTCGGAAATCGGATTGAAAATTGATCAGACTCTCACCCAGGACGCAACCGGCACACTTGTCATGCTGGAGCTGGAAGCAATGGGGCTTGATGAAGCCAAAACGGAGCTCTCCTGTCAGTATGTAGATCACAATCTGCTTCAAACCGATAATAAGAATCCGGATGACCACGTCTTTTTAAAGTCTGCAGCGGATCGGTTTGGAATCTGGTATTCACGTCCGGGCAATGGTGTGAGTCACCCGGTTCATACGGAGCATTTCGCTACACCCGGCAAAACACTGGCCGGCTCAGACAGCCACACACCCGCCTCAGGATGCATGGGTATGTTTGCCCTCGGCGCAGGCGGACTTGATGTGGCGTTTGCCATAGCGGGTGAACCGATGTACTTGAAAATGCCAAAAGTGCTGGGTGTTGAGCTAAAAGGAAACATGCCCGACTGGGTCAGTGCAAAAGATCTGGTACTCGAAATGCTTCGTAGATATGATGTAAAAGGAGCCAGAGGCTACGTGATTGAATATTTTGGAGAGGGCTTGAAAGAGCTGAGTACAATGGACCGCCACGTGATTGCCAACATGGGTACAGAGATGGGGGCAACTACGTCAGTGTTTCCATCAGATGAGGAGGTTCGCCGGTTTATGAAGCAGAATAACCGTGAAGATGAGTGGACTGAACTGAAAGCGGATGATGGTGCAAAGTACGATAAATACGAAGAAGTTGTGCTGGATGAACTTGTACCGATGATCGCCCTTCCAAGCAGTCCGGGCAATGTGGTTCCTGTTTCGGAAGTGGAAGGAAAACCGATTTATCAATCGTATGTGGGCTCGTCTGCCAATCCCGGTTACCGTGATTTCTGGATCACATCGGAGATTGTGAAAGGCAGACGAATACACGATGATGTGAGCCTGGATGTAAATCCAACTTCGCGACAAATTATCGAAAATATGGTTAAAACCGGTGTGATGCTTCACCTTGTGCAGTCCGGTGCCCGAATCCATCAGGCGGGTTGTAATGGCTGCATTGGGATGGGGCAGGCACCTGCAAGCGGACAGAACAGTCTGAGAACCGTGCCCCGTAATTTCCCGGATCGGTCAGGAACCAAGGAGGATTCGGTTTTTTTAGTGAGCCCGGAAACGGCAGCGGCCTCAGCTCTGACGGGAGAGATTACCGACCCGCGACGCCTGGAGGAACTCTTTGATATGAAGTGGCCGGAATACAGCGACCCGGAAGATTACATAATCAATAAAGAGATGCTGATTGCGCCTACTAAGAACGGGAAAGATAAAGAGCTCAAAAAAGGGCCAAATATCTCCACAATGCCCGATTTTGATGAGCTCTCAGACTTTGAAGTTCCGGTTCTGCTGAAAATGGGAGACGACATATCAACGGATGAGATTCTGAAAGCGGGCGCAGAGGTGTTGCCGTATCGCAGCAATATTCCGGAGATCAGTAAATTTTCGTTTATGGTTGTGGATGAGAGCTTTTATGACCGAGCGGTTGAGGCGAAAGAGAATCACGGAGGCCATATTGTGATCGCCGGTGAGAACTATGCACAGGGTTCGAGCCGGGAGCACGCAGCCATTGCCCCCAGGTTTCTCGGACAGCGCGCAGTCATTGCAAAAAGCTATGCGAGAATCGGTTGGCAGAATCTGGCTAATTTCGGTATCGCCCCGCTCGAATTTATAAAGGATGAAGATTATAAATCGATCGACAAGGGCGATAGCATCAAAATTGATGACATCCGCGGACAGCTGAAATCCGGGGATGAGATCACTGTAAAAAACGTAACAAAAGGAGCTGAATTTACAGTGCGTCATACCTTGAGCGGGCGACAGTTGAAATCCCTGCTGGATGGCGGAGTCATCAACACATTTAAGAAGGAGAAGAGTTCTTAAAAATGTGGTTCAGATCACTTTTAACTATGGATTCCCCTCAATTCATCTATTATGATATTGAAGCAGGAACCCGTAACTTTAAGGCTCTGAAAATTACTATTTATACACAGATTTATAATCAATGAGTAAAGAAAAAAGTGCAGTTGATTCACTTGAACTGAATCATACAAATGCAGAAGAAATTGGTGACGATCACATCTCTACATCGGTAAAAACTCCCTTAAGAGACGATGCTTTTGAGCTTTCTGACGGCGAAAAAATTGAAGAGATTGAGAAGCACTTTGCGAAAATTATGGAAACGCTGGGGCTGGATCTGACGGATGAGAGCTTGAGCGGAACGCCACACCGAGTTGCAAAAATGTTTGTAAAAGAGGTATTTCAGGGGCTCAACCCAAAGAATAAGCCTGATGCCAAAAAATTTGGCAACAAGTACGACTACAGCGATATGGTTGTGGTGAAGAATATCAATGTGACATCATTTTGCGAACACCACTTCCTGCCGTTTATTGGAAAAGCTCACGTTGCCTACTACAGCACAGGTAAAGTGATCGGCCTGTCTAAAATTAACCGGATTGTAGATTACTACTCGCGTCGCCCTCAGGTTCAGGAGCGATTGACGCTTCAGATTGCAGATGAGCTGGAAACTGCACTGGAATCGAAGGATGTAGCCGTATTTATTGAGAGTAAACATTTTTGCGTATCAACACGCGGAATTCAGGATCGCGAGAGCAGTACGGTAACGACAGAGTACCGCGGCAAGTTCAAGGATGAGTTGACGCAACAGAGATTCATCGACTATATCAAAGCTCAAACCGATATGGTTTAAACCTCTGTTAGGTCGGATTGTTGAACATTTACGAATAAATTTACCCATATAAGGATGGCTGAAAAGCAGAAATCTTCTCTTCACCTTTACAACAGTTTAAGCAGAAAGAAAGAACTGTTTGAACCGATCAATCCTCCATTTGTGGGCTTGTATGTTTGCGGGCCAACGGTTTACGGGGATCCGCATCTGGGCCATGCACGTGCGGCCATCACGTTTGATATTGTGTACAGATATCTGAAATATCTGGGTTATAAAGTCCGCTATGTTCGCAACATCACCGATGTGGGGCATCTCGAAAATGAGGAGGCCGAGCAGGGTGAGGATAAAATTGCCAAAAAAGCTCGTTTGGAAGAGATTGAACCGATGGAAGTGGTTCAGACCTATACGATTAAATATCATGAGGGAATGGATGCCCTGAACTGCATTCGGCCGAGTATTGAACCGACAGCCTCCGGACATATTCTTGAACAGATTGAGCTGATTGAAAAGATACTGGAAAACGGTTTTGCCTACGTGGTAAACGGCAGCGTCTATTTTGATCTGATGAAATATCGGGAGAGCAACGACTACGGTACACTCTCCGGAAAAGTGCTTGAAGATCTGCAGTCAGGCAGCCGCGATACGGAAGGAATGGACGAAAAAAAGAGTCCGCACGATTTTGCGCTCTGGAAAAAAGCGAACCCCGAACACATCATGCGGTGGCGATCACCCTGGAGTGTGGGTTTTCCCGGGTGGCACCTGGAGTGTACAACCATGAGTACCAAATATCTGGGAGAGAAGTTTGATATTCACGGCGGAGGGCTTGATCTGCAGTTTCCACATCACGAAGCAGAGATTGCGCAGTGCCGGGGCGCTCACGGCCACGATCCGGTCAACTATTGGATGCACAACAATATGGTGACAATTGACGGTGCCAAGATGAGCAAGAGTGCCGGTAATTTCATCAACCTGGAGGAGCTCTTTTCAGGTGATCACGAGAAACTGGATAAAGCGTATGATCCCATGGTGGTTCGCTTTTTAATGTTACAGAGCCACTACCGCAGTAAGATCGATTTTTCGAATGAAGCCCTTCTGGCTGCAGAAAAAGGGTACCATCGCTTGATGAACGCTGTGGACCTACTGAATAAGATGGAGCCGCCCATAAACGGAACAGGCGGCGATGCCGACGATGAAATTGTGGAGGCGTGTGAACGTTGCAGGGGTGCAATGGATGACGATTTTAATACCGCTCTCTCTCTGGCGGCGCTGTTTGATCTTAGCAGCAAAATCAATGCGCTTCATAACGGGCAGTTGGACAAAGATTCCGTCTCACTTTCTGCATTTACAACATTGGCAAAAACCGTGAATGACTTTGTTTTCGATATCATGGGCCTTGAAAGTTTGTCAGAAAAGGACAGTGGCAAAACGGATGAACTGGTTCAGCTCTTAATTGAAATCAGAGCGGAAGCAAGAGAACGGAAGGATTTCGCAACATCCGATAAAATCCGGGATGATCTGATGAAGATCGGAATCCGGCTGAAAGATGATAAAAGCGGGCAGACAACCTACGAGATTGATGCTTGACCTGATTGGCAAAGGGTTTCAGGCCATTTTGATCGGCTTGGTAAAAGTCTATCAGGATGTACTGTCGCCATTTCTGGGTCCGAGCTGCCGACATGTACCCACCTGCTCCAACTACACGATTGAGGCCATTCGAGAGTGGGGGGCATTGAAGGGATCGTGGCTTGGATTAAAACGCATTCTGCGCTGCCACCCCTGGGGCACATCCGGTTATGATCCGGTTCCGAAAAAAAAGAATGATCATGACAAAAGTTTATAATCCAACGCTTTTAAGAAATGTAGCTTTGTCGCAGTTTATATTTTAAAATCAATAAAAAGCATTCTAATACCAGTCAATATCTCTGATATCAAATAAATCTTCATCAGAGGGGTGGGTATTGATCAATATTCCACCAACGGCCAACAGTGGCTTATCTTCTAAATAGGAAATACAGGACGTGATAATTTCCCTGATTTCGTGTTTAATCTCTGTATATGTAATTTCTGTAGCAGTGATGATTTGATCATCAGAACTGGAAAGTTTGGCCCAATTATTTCGCAGAAGATTTTTCACCTCCTCCTGCTGATAATCATACGTTGGTTTTTCTGAATTCTCATCACTCTTTAAAGTATTGAGTGCTCCTATAACCGAACCGCAACTTGAAGTGTTAAGTTTTTGCCCGGCCCTATGTACTTTTCCGATTTCACCTTCTTGAGTAATTCCAACATGAGGTCCATAGATAATAAAAGCACCTCCATGATCCGGAATATGGCTGGCAAATGCCTTGAAACCAGTTTTACCCGCGAAAGGAATTCCTGAAATACCCCCTAGGATAAAAGGCCCAAATGTTTCAAAATATTCATCTAACTGATGTAGGCTCTGATTAACCTCATCACTGCATACCGAAGTTGCCCATAGTGTATTTTTTTGGTTTAGGTTTTTTTCGGATAGTTTTTCTGATACAAATTCTTTGAGTTTGGGAATGGGTAATGCGCTTGGGAAATAGTTTTCTATCATCTTTACTAATTAGTTAGAAAAAGCATCTTAATTTAAAGAAAAGCTAGGTCAGTTTCATTGAACTGAATAGCAAGCCTGTTGATAAATAGATGATAGTCTAACTTTTAAATCGATTTTATTCACCTTGGCCGGACGAAAAGGCGGGTTCATTGTCGAATAGATAAAGATTTTCTGTTTTAATGATATCTAAAGCATGTTTGGTTAACCTTTTTTGAAGATCTACTACTTGTAACTGGGTAGTTTTTCCGTTCATGGATTTAAATCTGCATCGCCAATGATCTGTACAAAAAGTTTCTGAATTGCCATTTGGCCATACTTTTGTGCCTCGATTTGTAATCATTGTCAGTTCAAACTCCTCACCGACTACGTCGTTAAGTCTTTGAGCAAGTAGATTTACATTTTGTGGTTCCCAATAGACAAATAGGTCCACTCCGGCAAGTCTCCTTTTTTGAGTTGCAGAAGGTTTGTTTTCTGACCGGCTAATTTTTAATTCTGGGATCTGAACTTTAACGGCACCCGATGTTGAAACTTTTGAAAGTGTTACCGGTTTCTGCCCTAATCTGTCGATAACAGCTCGGGTGAAATCTTGAGTGGAAGCTTTGATTTTGCTATCAGTACTAAATATATCGGGAGTGTGAATTCCATCTTCAAGAGTTTTAAGCCAGGCATTTTGAATATTATCCGCTTGAGCAAATCGGCCAAGATGCCTTAGCATCATTACAGAAGCCTGAATAAGAGCCGAAGGATTTGCAATGTTACGGCCGGCAATATCCGGAGCTGATCCATGAATTGCTTCAAACATAGCTGTTTTTAATCCAATATTTGCTGAGCCCACCATACCCACTGATCCTGAAATCTGAGCTGTAATATCTGAAACAATATCTCCATATAAATTTGGCATAACTACCACATCAAACCGTTCAGGAGTGTCTGCAAGTCTGGCTGTTCCAATATCTACGATTAAATTTTCTGATTCGATGTGAGGATACTCTTTGGAGACTGTTTTAAACACATCGTGAAAAAGGCCATCTGTCAATTTCATTATGTTGTCTTTTGTAAAACAGGTGACTTTACGGCGGCCATTCGATTTTGCATACTCAAAAGCGTAGCGAACGATCCGTTCAGTACCGGGAAGGGTGATTAACTTGAGGCATTGGTATACTTCAAAGGTTTGCCTGTGCTCGATACCTCCATAGGTATCTTCTTCATTTTCGCGGATTACAACTACATCCATATCCGGATGCTTGGTTTTGACAAACGGATAGTAAGCCCTGCATGGTCTCACATTAGCAAAAAGGCCAAGAGTCTTTCGCAATGTCACATTTAAGCTTTTTACACCCCCTCCCTGAGGAGTAGTTATGGGAGCTTTGAGGAGGATATTATTCTTTGAGATGATGTCCCAGTTTTTATCCTCGATCCCTGCTTTGATACCTTTATTATAAACTTTCTCACCGACTTCAATTTCCTCATATAAGAGATTAGAATTAGCCGCATCCAGAATTTTTAGGGTAGAATCCATTATCTCAGGCCCAATTCCGTCTCCGTGCGCCACAGTAATTGTTTTCGTAGAGCTCATTATCTATATGTTTAAATGTTAAATGTGCGGCGAAAAAATAGGGTGCTTTTTATATAAATAATAATTAACATAAATGATCATAATCATAAACAATTATATATGTCTTATACGCTACATCAATTAGATGTTTTTGCATCAGTAGCCAAAAACAAAAGCATTACCAAGGCAGCAAAAGAGCTATTTATGAGCCAGCCTGCTGTTTCAATACAGGTTAAGAAATTACAGGAGCACTTCGATATTGACCTTATTGAGGTTATAGGTAAACAGCTTTACTTGACTGATGCAGGAGCTGAGCTCTATAACTCACAAAAGAAAATAAAGAGCGAACTTAAGTTATTAGAGATGGCTCTTGATGAATTAAAAGGGGTGATGAAAGGCAAGCTAAGTATTGTGGTGGTGTCGACTGCAAAATATTTCATGCCTTACATTCTGGGGAAATTCAGAAATGAGTCGCCTCAGGTACAGATATCTTTAAAAGTGACCGACCGAATTGAAGTTACATCTCTATTAAAAGAAAATGCATGTGACCTGGCTGTTTTTTCCCAACTTCCTGAAGGAATGGCTTTGGAGCAGATCGAATTTTTGTCAAATCCATTGGTATTGGCGGCTTCGCCCAACCATGACCTTGCCAGTAAAAAGAATATCCAATGGAAAGATCTTGAAGAGTTCGACTTTTTGATTCGAGAGACAGGATCAGGAACCAGGCTCGTGATGGAAAATTTGTTAAGCCGGGAAAAGATAAATCCAGAAATTGTAATGGAGTTGAGTACAAACGAAGCTGTTAAACAAGCAATTATGGCAGGCATTGGAATCTCATTAGTATCGCGATACAGCTTACTAAACGAAGAAAAAATGGGCAAAATTTCTGTGTTGGATGTCAAGGGCTTACCCTATGTGAATAACTGGAAATTGGTTTATCCGAAAGGTAAAAAGTTAAGCCCTGTTGCAAGAAATTTTATTGAGTTCGCAAAGAATAATAATATCCCCGCAATCATAAATTGAAGTTTATTCGTCAGCCATTTTGATGAATAAGTACATATCACTCTTATATTTTCCTGTTTTTTTATTTAGTTTCGATGGGTTTAAACTAAAAAGCATAATATTGTAAATGGAATCTCTTCTATCAAATTTTACATCACCTATTGTGATGGCATTTGTCTTGGGAATTATTGCCAAAGTTGTAAAGAGCGATCTAGAATTTCCGCAACCCATCTATAAAGCCTTGTCCATTTATTTACTGTTGGCAATTGGATTAAAGGGAGGTGTTGAACTAAGCACAACAGCATTTTCTGATTTCATTTGGCCGGTTGTAGCTACAATTGCCTTAGGTATTTTAACCCCACTCATTGCATATGCAGTATTGAGGTATATGGGTAAGTTTGATGTGTCAAACGCTGCGGGTATTGCTGCGCATTACGGTTCTGTTTCGGCAGTAACATTTATAGCTGCTATCAGCTATGCTGAAAGCTTGGGAGATTCTCCGGAGGGTTTTCTTCCTGCCCTTGTTGCCCTGCTGGAGGTGCCGGGAATTATTGTTGCTTTGATGATACCTCAAATTATCAATTCAGGATCAGGTTCTGTTAAAAAAGCACTTCACGAAGTTGTAACTGGCAGCAGTATAATTTTGTTGCTTGGAGGATTGATGATTGGATATTTGGCAGGTCCTAAAAGTTTTGAACCGGTAGCCCCATTTTTTGTAAATGGTTTCCAGGGGGCATTAGTGCTTTTTCTATTGGAACTTGGAATGATTACCGCACGCAGACTCGGTGATTTAAAAAGAGCGGGTTTTTTCTTATTGGGATTTGGAATAATTGTACCTATCCTCTTTGGGTTTATGGCAGTTTTAGTAGGGCTCTGGTCAGGTCTAAGTGTAGCGGGCAGCTCTGTGTTTGCTGCAATGGTGTCTAGTGGGAGTTACATTGCTGCTCCTGCGGCAGTTAGAATTGCATTACCAAAAGCAAGTCCTACACTTTACCTTACAGCATCACTTGGAATAACTTTTCCTTTTAACATTACGTTGGGTATTCCGTTATACTACTTAATTGCAACTTGGTTTGGAGGTTAGTATGAAGTTAACAGAACTGTTTTTGGTAACCATTATATCTGAGAGAATTTTAAGGGATGATTTGGTAGATCTGATCAAGAAAAATGGTGGTAAAGGGCATACAATTACCGATGTTGAAGGGGAGGGGTCAAGAGGGACAAGGGTAAGTGATTTTGAAGGCAAAAATGTCAAAATTGAGGCTGTGGTAAGTCGAGAAGTAGGAAATAACATAATCGATGAAGTTGCTGAACATTACTTCGAAAATTATGCAGTTATAGTATATGCAAACCCTGTAAAAGTAGTAAGGGGAGATAAATACATTTAGCCTTAAAACGTTTCGGGTTTTAGCACACTATTGGAATTGTTAATCAGGTGCAATATGATTGTTATCTTTATGCAGATTCAGCAACATGGAAAAAATAGATTTAACTTTTTAGTTTATTAAAATGAAGAAAAAACGCCCGGAACGCTCCCAGAGCTCAGAACGACAACAACGCTCAGAACGCTCCCAAAACTCAGAGCGGCAACAACGCTCAGAACGCCCACAAAGCTCAGAACGACGACAACGACCCGACAGAAAAAGAAACTCAGACAAACCATTCAGCCAAAAGAAAAGCAGCAGTAAGCCCCGAAAGGCGAAGCGAGCCAGAAAGGGGCCGAACTTCTCCAATCGGGCAAAACAGGAGAAATACCTTCGCGAAGAAATTCGGCTGAATAAATTTATTGCCCATGCCGGATTCTGTTCACGTCGGGATGCGGATGAGTATATTGAGGCGGGTAAGGTGAAGATTAACGGTGAAGTTGTAACTGAGCTGGGGACTAAAGTGACCACGGATGACAAGGTAGAAGTTGACGGGCAGCGGGTTTCACTGGAGCCGTTTGTTTACATTCTGCTCAATAAAGGGAAAGATACCATTAGCACAACGGATGATGAGAAGGATAGAAATACCGTGATGGATGCCATCGAAGATGCCACCGGCTATCGGGTTTACCCGGTTGGGCGACTCGACAGAAATACGATGGGGCTGCTTTTGCTTACCAATGACGGAGACCTGGCTCACAGGTTGATGCATCCCAGCTACAAGGTGAAAAAAACCTATGAGGTGGAGACTGACCGGATTTTAACGGATGAGGAGTTATCAGAAATGGTTCAGGGAATAACGCTGGAAGACGGCCCCATTCAGCCGACCAAAATTAGCCGCAGCGGTTATAAACCAAATATTGTTATTATCACAGTTTTTGAGGGCCGGAACCATCTTATTCGCAGAATGATCGCTTATTTTGGTGCAGATGTGAAACGCCTCAAGCGCATTCGGTATGCCGGTTTGAATGATAAAGATATGCGGGTTGGCCGGTGGAGATATTTGAAGCAGAAAGAGATCAATGATCTGAGAAAACTCGTGAAACTGGATACACTCGACTTTAATAAGGAAGGGGCATGAAATCAAACAGTGTAAATAAAGAGAGCGGAGTGATCAGGTCGAATGAGGATCTGCCGATCTATTACGATCTCTACTCGCCGTCGGCAGCACCGTCAACAGTGGTGCCGGTTGTCCTTTTTTTGCACGGCTTCAAAGGTTTTAAGGATTGGGGAGCTTTCCCCGATGCTTGTGAAGAATTGGCTCGGGCCGGTTTTGCGGTGGTCGCATTCAACTTTTCGCTGAATGGAATTGGGAAAAATATGACAGAGTTTGATCAGCTTGAGCTGTTTGAACGGGAGACGCTGAGCCAGGATCTGGACGATGTGGGAAAGGTGATAGAAGCGATTAAGCAGAAGGAGATCGCTTCGGACAGGGTGCTTCTTGACTCCGATCGTATTGGAATTATTGGTCATTCCCGGGGCGGACACACCGCCGTAGCGGCAGCAGCAGAGTATAGCGAAATCATGAGCCTGATTACTTGGAGTGCCGTTGCCGATTATAATGCCAGGTGGAGCGAACAGATGAAGCAGGATTGGGAAGAGAAGGGGTTTACTGAGATCTTAAACTCCCGAACCCATCAAACTATGAAGATTGGAAAGGTTGTATATGATGACGCACTCGCGAATGCAGATCGATTGATGGCGATTCAGCGAGTGCGTGAACTGCACATTCCTTCTCTGTTTCTTGCCGGGAAAGAGGATGAGGCTGTTCCCTATAGCGATTCAGAAAAACTGTATCGGGCTTGCCCGGCCGATGAGAAAGAGGTTCGGATTATTGAAGGAGCAGGGCATACGTTTAATGTTTCTCACCCGTTTGAAGAGGAGAAATTCCCGCCGGTGTTTGAAGAGGTACTGGACCACACCGAAGGCTGGCTGATTGAGACATTGAAATAGTATTTTATGCCAAAATGTTCGATAAAAATTCTTCTTCTCTTCATCGGTTCGGTTCTCTTTTTGGGGATCGACCCTGCAGCCGCACAGATTCCCGTTCTGATCCAGGATGAGACGTTTGAAGAAGATGCCAAACAGGCGATAGACTCTCTTTATAACCGTAATCCGGACGCGGCCCGTGATCTGTTATCAGGGTGGATTGAGCAGTACCCCGAGCACCCGCTTTGGATTTTATGGGATGGGATGGAGCTTTGGTGGAACATACTTAACGACCTGCACAACACCGAGTATGATGAACACTTCTTCAATGTGATGAAAAGAGCAGATTACGAGGCCGGCCAGCTTTTGAAACAACACCCCGATCATCCCGATGCACTCATCATCAGGGCAATTGCTACCGGCTATACCGCACGTCATCACTCCAACCGCGAAGAGTGGCTGACGGCTGCAAATATCGGCCGGAGAGCCTATCAGGCTTACTCAAGGCTGATGGAGGTGGTTCCCAATCTTCCGGATAATGATTTTGCCGAAGGAATGAAAAGCTACTACGCGGCATACATCCCCGAGAGTTACGCGGCGGTACGGGCTGTTTCATGGTTTCTGCCGGACGGCGATAAGCAGCATGGACTTGAGATGTTAAAGTCAGCATCAGAGAAGGGCGTATTTGCTCGTCCCGAGTCGACCTATTTTTTAGGAAACATTCTGCTCAATTACGAAAAGAGATATGAGGAGGCACTCAGCTATTTTCTCTCTTTAACTGAACGTTATCCGGCCAACAGCTACTACAAGAGGCTCTACATTCGTACTCTGTCTCAGTTAAACCGGTACAGAGATGTAATTGTCTTTTCGGATCAACTTGAACAGGATGGCGAGCTGGAACAAAACCCTGTTTTGAAAGAGGAGATCTATTATCAGAAAGGGATCGCACACTATAGATCGGGAGAAGTTGATGAGGCACTTGAAGCTTTTCAAACGGCACATCAAACCGGGATCAATCTTCCAAATAGCTCCAAAAGGCCGATATATTCACTTTCTGCCTACTATGCCGGAAGGTCGAGTGAACGGATGAATTTACCTGAACAGGCTGCAGATTACTACCAACGTGTTGTAGAGAGTGATTCATCTCGGGAAACGAAGAGCCGCGCAAGGGACAGGCTCAAAGAGATTCGGGGTTAACAGACTACCCAAAGGGTGTGAAGTGTATCAGTCCTCTCTATTTTGTACATTTCGGGAAAAAGATTACAGATGGATATATTTCAGGTAGACGCTTTTACTCAACATATCTTTTCCGGAAATCCCGCAGCGGTTGTACCCATGAATGAGTGGCCGTCTGAGGATATCCTGCAGATGATTGCATCGGAGAACAACCTTTCTGAAACAGCTTTTTACGTTCCCCAAAAAGATGGCTCATTTCGAATTCGATGGTTTACACCTACAACAGAAGTGGACTTATGCGGGCACGCAACGCTTGCCACTGCCCATGTACTATTTTCTCATAAAAAGTTTGGGGAAAAGACCATTCGGTTTCAATCAAACAGCGGAGAACTGACGGTTGAAAAAAGGGATGATCTCTATTGGATGAATTTCCCGGCGCAGCCACCCGACCAGATTCCGGTTCCAAAATTAATTCCGGATGCGATCGGTACAATACCCATTTATACAGGGATGAATGTGGATCTGATGGTTTTAGTGAGCGATGAAGAGACGGTTGCAGGGATGAAACCCGACTTACAGCTCCTTGAGAGAATGGAAGCTCGCGGTGTGATTATAACAGCACGTGGAAATAATGAAGATTTTGTAAGCCGGTTTTTTGCTCCGAAAGTGGGGGTTCCGGAGGATCCTGTAACCGGTTCTGCCCATACCGTATTGACGCCTTTTTGGGCAAAAAAACTCGGTAAGGATCAACTGACTGCACGGCAGCTCTCTAAACGGGGAGGGGTTATTCACTGTAAAAATCTTAACGAAAGGGTAGAGATCGGTGGCTCTGCCGTCACCTATATGACCGGAACTCTCGGGATTTGATGTTTTTTCTCCTCATACTGCTTGGATTGATAGCCGGCGTGATGGCCGGTTTTTTTGGAGTGGGTGGCGGACTTCTTTTTACTCCCATTCTTTTTTTTCTGTTCACATCGATGGGAGTAGAGTCAGCCGTCTCCTGGACGATTGCCTCATCTCTATTCTGTACCTTTACGGCTTCGCTGAGCAGTTCCATACAGCAAAAAAATCACAAAAATTCATTTTGGCGTGAAGGGATTGTAATCGGATTGCTCGGTTCTTTAGGCGTGTATGTGGGGAAGACCATTGTTACGAGCGAGTATTACACGGAAGATGTATTTGTCTCCTTTTTTGTAATTCTGCTCCTGTTTGTAGCACTTCTTTTCTATCGGCGCAGTAAGTCGAACGTCACTCTTCAGGTGAAAGCTGAAATGCCCGGACTTTCTAAACAGTTCATCGCGGGCGGGTTTGGCGGGCTGGTATCATCCCTGGCAGGGGTAGGCGGAGGCGTAGTGCTTGTGCCCATGCTTAATCTGGCCTACCGACTCTCCATTGCGAAAGCGGTGAGTATTTCCTCGATGGCCATTGTTCTGATCTCTCTGTCCGGCTGGCTGCAGTTTGCATTGGTACAGAATGCTCCGGCAGGCATAACAGAATTTACGCTGGGTTTTGTGGATTTTGGGACAAGTCTTCCGCTTGTGATAGGGGCATTTATCGGTGGTTTTTACGGAGTAAAGCTGAATAAAAGAGCATCTGCAAGCAGAGTTCAGCTCGGGTTTTCCATTTTGGTTATCGCAATTGCCTTCTCCATGATCTGGAAACTGCTGTAAATCAGCGAAATTCATTTTCTAAAAATTAGAATTTCAGACCGCCTGATCCGGTATCGGAAAGTTCTTTTTATATTAGATTATTCTAACATTCATGGAATTAAATCAAAAGGGGATGATGAGTGAAGAAAGATTTGAGGGGTCGGGCAGAATTTGGAATCCGGTTGCGTTGGATGAGCTTCTGGGGATATTAAAAAACGAACCGTTAAAGGTTACAGCAGCCATCATCGGGTGGGTTGTGTTGATTGGTTTATCGATCTATTCAGTATTGATGATGATACCGGACAGCTGGGTAGCCGTACAGGTTGAACAGATCAATGTAGCAACTTTCTTTCTGATCTATCCGCCGCTTATTATCGGTGTGCTACTGCTTTTCTGGATGGGATTTGAGTGGGGTTTTATTCCGGTATTTCTCTCCTCTTTTGTGATCGCATTTTCGGCTGAAATGCCCATTCAATGGTCGCTTCTATTTGCATTTTCATTCATTCTCGGGTTGGGTATTTACGCACTTGCCTACTACTGTGTGCCGATATCCACGGATTTGAGAAGTATCAAGAGCGTGGCTTTCTTTACGGTTGTTTCACTTGTAGCTGCGATGGCAAGTTCGCTCGGGTCTTTTGTGTGGAGTCTGGATCAGGGATTGAATGCCATCATGACTGTGAAAATATGGAACGGTTGGTGGACAGGTGCTTTTTTTCAATCCATTCTGATTGTCGGGCCGCTTCTTGCTCTGTTCACTCCGGCCGTTTTACATCAGCGGGAAAGGATGATTCGTACGGAGTCCAGACCCCCGGTTACGCTCGGCTGGATTTACGGTGCGATCTCTTCGGTAGTGGTGGTGGTTTTGATGTTTGTGGTGAGCGGCAGGATTATGGGAAATCAGGCGATTTCTGAAGCGGTTATGGAGGCTGAAATTTTAAGTATTTCACGAGTTTTTCAGGCAACGGAATCCTACCAGCTCATTTTTTGGATTTCGATTGGAATTATTCTGACTGTGGGTTTAACGGGAATCTACCTTGTTTCATCATGGAACAACTCACTTAAAGAGGAGGTGGACAAAAAGACATCCAAGCTGATAAAGAAAGGAGCTGAACTTGAAAAAGCGTTGAGTGAACGGGATCTGCTTTTAAATGAGATTCACGGCAGAGTTCAGAATAACCTGGGAATTATCCTCGCTCTGTTTGAGCTTCAGCTTAAACGTACGGGTGATGAATCAATGGTGGAAACACTGCGAGGTTCAAAATCCAGAATTCGTGCGATCTCTCTTCTCCATGAACTTTTACAACAGTCGGGGGATCATAGCTCATTGAATCTGAAAGCGTATGTAATCAAACTATCGAACCGTCTGGAACAGGATTATCGTCACCACAGCTCCAAGGCGGATATCTCACTCTACGCCGGTGACCTGTTGATGGACCTGGAAAGGGCCGTGCCGGTCTGTATGGTGGTGAATGAGATTTTAAGTCGCGTCTACGAAAGTCTATATACGGAGGAGGTGGCGGGCGTTGTGAGTATTGATCTCTACGCCGATGATGAACAGTTCTATATTGTGGTTCGGGAGAACGGTCAGCTACCTGCTCACCTGTTTCATTGGGAGAATAAATCGGAGCTGGGAATGCGCCTGGTAAGTTCACTCACCAAACAGATTAAAGGAGAGATGATCCTTGATGACGAGAAAAACTCCATTGCGATTCTTTTCCCCATTCGGCCTGAAGAGCAGAAAAATATCGAGCTTCAGACCGAAGCTTAGGATCTATATTGTCAGATCAGTAGCCGGCAACATGTCCATCTCCACGGCTGTCGGCGGCTCCCTGCATTCTGTTCTCCGGTTCAAACAGAATAAAATGAGTGAGGGCGATATTTCCAATTTGATCCACATCATGCCCAAAACCCTCCAGTTTTTGAAGGGTGTCTGATGAGAAGTAGAGTCGTTCCACATAGAGTTTATCGGGCAGCCACTGGTGATGAATTCGCGGTGCGGTTATTGCTTGATTTGCATTCATACCGAAAAGGGCTGCATTTAAAAAATTCTGCAGCGTTGCGGTGATAATCCTGGGGCCACCGGCTCCGCCTCCCGCAAAGAACGGCTCACCGTTTTTGAGAGCAATGGTGGGACTCATACTGCTGAGCATTCGTTTACCCGGTTCGATGGCGTTGGCCTCGGCTCCGATCAGCCCAAACATATTGGGTTCACCCGGTTTTGCGGAAAAGTCATCCATTTCGTTGTTCAGTAAAAATCCGGCACCGGAAACCGTGACAAAACTGCCGAAAGATCCGTTTAGTGTGGTGTTTACTGCCACAACATTCCCGAAGCGGTCGGCAACATTAAAGTGCGTGGTTTGGTCGCTTTCCTGAAATGCATGAAACTCTCCCTGCGAAACATCGATGCTTGGTGTGGCCTGTTCCGGGTCAAAGTTCGAAATTCTCTGAAACAGATACTCCTCACTTGTCAGTCTTTCCATCGGGATGCCGGCAAAATCGGGATCGCCGAGCCAGTAGTTTCTGTCTGCAAACGATCTGCGTAAAGCTTCTGCCATTCGGTGGATGTAGTCTGCAGAGTTGAACTTAAACTGATCAATTTCCAACTCATCAAGCATGGCGAGTACCTGTTTAATAACCACCCCTCCGCTGCTTGGAGGAGGCATCATATAGAGTTCAAACTCTTTGAAGTTGGCTTTAACCGGATCACGCCACACGCTCTTATAATCCCGGAGGTCTCTCAGGGATATAATCCCCCCGGTTCGCTGCATTTCGTCTACAATCATTCGGGCGGTAACTCCTGAATAGAATCCTCTTCGTCCCATGGATGCAATTCTTCTCAACGTATCGGCCAGATCTTTTTGAACAAACAGATCTCCGGCTTGCCACTCCGTTCCGTCAGGTTTGATGAACACTTGACGGGATCCCTCAAATTCACGAAGCCGGTTGGCGGCACTGTTCAGCGAACGGGCTTGTGAATGGGAGAGTTGATACCCTTTTTCCGCAAGCTGTATTGCCGGTTCGAGAACTATTTCAAGCGCAAGCGTGCCGTATCGTTCAAGAGCTGTCACCATTCCGTCAACCGTTCCGGGCACACCAGATGCCAATCCCCCAATCTTGCTCATTTCGCTGATGTACTCACCATCCTCATCCAGATACATATCCCGGGTTGCCCTGGAGGGTGCTTTCTCCCGGAAATCGAGTGTGTTGATCTCTCCATCAGCAGTATGCAGTACCATAAAACCTCCTCCTCCAATATTCCCGGCTCGGGGCAGGGTAACGGCCAGTGCAAACTGAACCGCAACGGCGGCATCAATGGCGTTTCCGCCCTCTCGGAGTATTTTTAGCCCCGCTTCAGAGGCGTGTTTTTCGGCAGAGGTAACCACACCGTTTTCATAAACCGAAGGGTAGGATACCTGAGCAATGATCTGCTGAAACGGTTGGAAAAGAAAAATCAGGAGAAGTGAGAGGGATGTAAATAGAGATTTAAACATAGGATTGAGCAAAGTTTGCAAATGTTGGATAGTAATTAGGCCCGCGGATGAAACTCTTTATGAACCTGATGGAGCAGAGAACGGTCTACATGGGTATAAATTTCAGTCGTTACAATGGAAGTGTGTCCGAGCATCTCCTGGACGGCCCGGAGGTCAGCTCCTCCTTCCAGAAGATGTGTGGCAAAGGAGTGCCGGAATATGTGCGGATAGACATTCTTTTCGATTCCTGCTTTTTGAGCATACTTATTTACAATATTCCAGATGCTCATGCGGGTTAGCGGTCCGCCGCGCTGATTCAGAAATAACTTGTTCTCAGACTTGCCGGGTTTCTTCGGGTTGATGAACTCTTTCCGGGCAGTCTCGATATAGTGCTCAAGTGCCAACTGGGCGATTTCTCCAACCGGAACCAGACGCTCTTTATTTCCCTTCCCCACAACCCTGATGAATCCGATTTCAAAAAAGAGACGATCCATCTCCAAATCGGTCAGTTCACTCACCCTCATGCCGCTTGCATAGAGTGTTTCCAGGATGGCGGCATCGCGGATTCCGGCCATTGTGGTTCTGTCCGCCTCATCGATGATTGCCTCCACCTCATGCGATGTAAGCACCTCAGGCAGGTTTTTCGCTTTTTTGGGGAGCTCAATCAGTTCCGCAGGGTTGGCTTCCGCAAGCTTTTCAACCACCGCAAACTCGTGAAAACTTCGAATGCTTGAGATGTTCCGGGCGATGGAGCTGACGGCAAGTTCCATCTCTGTCAGCTCTTCCAGGTACTGCTCTATGTGTTGCAGGGTGATTCCATCCAATCCCGAAACTTTCAGTGTATGTGAAACAAAGTGGAGGTAGCGTTTCAGATCATTCTCATAGGATAGGGCGGAGTTTTTGGAGAGTCCTTTTTCAAGTTTGATGAATTGCAGGTACTGTTTCAGCTCAAACTCGAATCCGGCCATCTTTACTCCTCAGATTTTGTCTCGGCAGAAGCAGAGCTCTCATCACTTTTCTGTTCAGCAGGTTCATTGGACTCTTTTTCGGTTTGGCGATGACCGCTTCTCATGCCGGAATCTTTTTTATCTTTATCCTCCGGATATTCCACCCGGCTGTGATAAACACCAACCAGAATGTTCAGAAACGATTTTTTAATGATCTGAATCTGCTTAAACGTAAGAGGGCAGTTACTTAATTGACCGTCGTTGATATGATCGTCAACCAAGCGGTTAATCAGGTTTTCAAGTTTGCTGTAGTTTGGATCTTTCATGGAGCGAGATGCCGCCTCCACGCCATCGGCCAGCATCAAAATACCCTGTTCACGGGTGTAGGGCGTGGGTCCGTCATATCTGAAATCCTCTTCCGGAATGGACTCCTTCTCATTTTGAGCCTTTCCGTAGAAATATTTGATCAGTGATGTACCGTGATGTGTTTTGATGAATTCGATGATGAGACTTGGCAAACCATACTCTTTGGCTAATTTTACACCTTCACTGACATGATTCTTAATAACCAGGGCACTCATTTTGGGTTTCAGTTTGTCATGATCGTTCGACTTGCTCTGATTCTCAATGAAGTAGGCCGGCTTATCAATTTTACCGATGTCGTGATACATTGCACCGACACGACAGAGCAGGGCGTTTGCCCCGATATCGGATGCGGCAGATTCTGCAAGGTTGGCAACCTGTAAACTGTGGTGAAAAGTGCCCGGAGCTTCATTCATCAATTTTTTCATCAGGGGCAGATTTGTATCGCCCAGCTCCAGAAGGGTGAAATCTGTGGTGATTTTAAAAAGTTTTTCGATCAGCAATATGAGCGGATAGGTAAACAGAATGAAGACCGAGTTGATGATTACGAACACCAGGTTGGATGTAAATGTATCCCATCCGGCAAACCGCGACAGACCAAATCCGGCCAGAATTACAATGTAGCTTAACATGACCACGCCCGGAGTGGTAAAGAAGAATTGTGAACGGTTTTTTATATCCCGTACGGAAAAAACACCCAGACTACACGCTACGATGGTGGCAATGACAAACTCAAAACTGTTGTCGTTAATAACGCCGGTAATCATGGCGATAGAGATGGTAGCCATCAATCCAACCCTGGAGTCGAAAATAATGGTCAGGATAATCGGCGCCACAGCAATCGGTACAATATAACCGTTTACACCGTCGAGCTGATAGGTTGCCGCTGTTGCCAGGATCATCACACCCATCACAATAAAGACAAGCAGAAACATTGGCGGCTGGTTGAAAATATTCAGCCTGTAGAGGTAGAGATAAAACAGAAAGACCAGTGCCGCGGCAATGATGATGATCGACTCTCCAAAAGCGCGCATGAACCGTTCGTAGTCGGATGCGGACGCAGCTCTCGCCTCAGCAAGGCTCTCAAGCTTAATAGCTCGCTCTTCCGTAACGATATCTCCCTTTCGAATGATAATTTCGCCCTGGTCTACGGTTCCTTTGGTTGTAGAAATATTCTCGAGGCGTTCATTTAAAATCGCTTCGGTATCCTCCTCATTGTATAGAAGGTTGGGCTGAATAACCCCGGAAAAAAGTTCAAAAGCAATTTCTGCGGAACGGCTGTTGAGAGCGCGATTAAACTGAACAGAGGCAAACTCTTTAGCTTCATTCATATCGAACACTCGCGAAATATTAACGGTACGCTCGGTTCGGTCGATCAGGTTGCGGATAATGATTTCATCTTGAACGATGTCATCTTTGGGGCGGTCAACCAGGCCTCGATCAAAGATGTCAGCAGTAACACTTGAAACATTCGACCGCACAGCATCTATCACCAGCTGCCGGTTTGTTGTTGTGTTCTGAATGTCTTCATAGTCAGCCAGGATGATCTCCCAGGCTGAGTCAGATATTTCAAGGTCCAGAAAATTTCTCTCCTGCAGAAAGCGGATACTGTCATTCTGAGCTGAACTGTCGTTGTTCTCTTTGGCCCGCTGCCACTGTAAATAGGTATCGAGAACCGGCTGCAGCTTTCTGTAAACCGAATCGATTCGTGCTTCTACAGCCATGGCTGCATTTTGATCGGAGTGATAAACCGGCGGTGTGGCTTCACGGATCTCCCGGCGCTCCTCTTCAAGTTCGGCTGAACTCTTCTTAATTGAAAAGGTGAATGGGGCCGTCAGGTCATCTGCTCTCCAGGGTTCGTTTATCGAATGGCTGGCTACCGGCTGGAATGTGGTCTGCGGCAGGGTAATCAGAATGGAGATGATAAATACGGAAAAGATGAGTATGCGAAGATATTTAATCTTCTTCTTTTCCGCTTCCTTCTGCTTTTTCTTTTTCTTTTTTCCAATATTGGGTGAACCTTCACGACTCTTCTGGCCCAGTCCCAACTTTTCAAGAATGCTCATAATGATCTATTAGTCAAAAGGTAGTCTCAACAATTTTTCGAGTACCCAAAACAAAGTATAGTGAAGGTGAGGTTATATCAAAAATTGATTTTTTTGTCTGTGTAATTTGATTCTATGGACAGGCTGCCAGTTACTGTTTGCCTATCATCTCAAAAAATGAGGTTTCATCCAGAACCGGAACACCCAGTTTTTCCGCTTTTGCGAGTTTGCTTCCGGCCGATTCTCCCGCAAGAAGAAAATCGGTATTTTTACTGACCGATGAGGATGTGGAGCCACCGTGTTGTTCAATCATCTCAGACGCCTCTTTTCGGGTTAACGTTGGAAGGGTGCCTGTCAGTACAAACTTTTTCCCTTCCAGAAGGTTTGAAACGGTTTCCGATTCACTCATCTCAAAGTTGAGCCCGGCATCCCTTAACCGGTTGATGAGCTCAATATTTTTTTCATTGCCGAAGAATAGAGCGACAGATTCAGCAATTTTTGGCCCGATCGAATCAATTTCAGTCATCGTCTCTTCGTCTGCCTCCATCAGTTGGTCCATGGTTTTAAAGTGAGATGCCAGATCCCGGGCAACGGTTTTCCCGACAAACCGGATACCCAATGCGTAGATAAGCCGCTCAAGAGGCTGTTCTTTGCTCTTTTCAATTGCATCAATCAGGTTTTGAGCACTCTTTTCAGCCATTCTCTCCAGCGGTATCAGTTCTTCCTTTTTCAGTCGGTAGAGATCGGCGTAGGTTTCAATCAGTTCTGCGTTGATGAGCTGCTCAACGATGGCTTCCCCCAATCCGTCGATATCCATGGCATCGCGGGATGCAAAATGTTTAATCCTCTCCCGTACCTGCGGCGGGCATTGCGGGTTGATACATCTCCATGCCACCTCATCATCCAGTTTTACCAGTTTTTCGCTGCATGCCGGACACTGTTCAGGCATAGAAAAAGAGGCTGAACGTCCTTCCCGGTCCGGATTTACAACGCTCAATACCTGCGGAATAATTTCTCCGGCTTTTTCGATAACCACAGTATCGCCGGGGCGGATATCTTTTCTCAGAATTTCATCTTCATTGTGAAGCGAGGCACGCTTTACTGTGGTTCCGGCAAGCTGAACCGGTTTTAATTCTGCCACGGGAGTAATTTTCCCAAGCCGCCCAACCTGAAGTGTGATCGATTCGAGCACCGTAGAGGCTTGTTCCGCCTCAAATTTGTAGGCGATGGCCCAGCGCGGTGCCTTGGAGGTTCTGCCAAGCTCATCCCGGTAGCGATCTTCGTTCACCTTAACCACTACACCGTCAATCTCGTATGGAAGCTCATGCCGAATCTCATTCCATTCGTCGATCACATCAAAAATATCATCAATCGATCGACAAACCTTAAAATGTTTGCTGACGGGAAACCCGAGCTCTTTTAAAAGCTCCATTTTGGATACTTGTGTTGGGTACTCACTCTGATCTTCGAGCAACAGATCAAAGGCAAAAAACTTGAGGGGGCGTCGTGCCACTTCACGGGGGTCCTGCATTTTCAGGGATCCGGCTGTGGAGTTGCGTGGATTGGCAAATGGCTGAAGCCCGTTCTCATCCCGATATTCATTGAGCCGAACAAACGCCTCTTTTTCCATGTAGGCTTCACCGCGAATTTCAAGTATATCGGGTCCGCCGGTAACCTTGAGCGGAATATCCTTGATGGTTTTTAAATTTCTTGTAATATCATCTCCGGTCTCCCCATCACCGCGCGTGGCACCCAATACAAATTTACCGTATTCATATCGGAGACGGATGGAAGCACCGTCAAATTTCATCTCCACGGCGTAGGTGAAATCAATTTTACCCAGAATTTCGCGCACGCGCCTGTCAAAATCCCGCAGCTCCTCTTCGTTATAGGTGTTGTCGAGGCTGAGCATCGGCTGGGGGTGACGAACATTCGGGAAATCGCTGCTCGGTTCACCGCCCACACGCAACGTAGGAGATCCTTCAGATTTAAGGTCAAATTTCTCCTCTATTCTTTCCAGCTCGGCAAGAGCTTCATCAAATTCACGGTCACTGATAAATGGCTGAGCTTCCTGGTAGTACGCTTTGTTGGCATCTTCAATAAGCCGGCGCAACTCTTCGGCTCTTGCTTTAGCCTCGTTTCTATTCATTCCTGATGACTAATACGTTTGAATTAAAATGAGGGTCTGTTTGCAACAGAGTCGGGTTCATCTACGTTCGGCGGGAGTTCAAACGGAATGGGGGTGGCCCACTTTGGATCATCTTCAAAAATGCTGCGGGTCAGTTCCACAGAATTCTCTCCGGCATTAAAATACTGCTCGCGGAAGTTGTCAATCCGGTGGCCATTCATAAAAACAAGCATTCTGCTGTACTGCCCGCGGAAGCGGAGGGTGTCTTGAAATTCGAAGTTGAGTGCCAATCCCTGCTCAATCCAATAGGGATCAATACGCGGTTTGAGGTCACTCCAGACCCGAATAGGGTCGAGCCGGTCATTCGCAGCATAGATGGTGATGTAGAGAGTATCATCCAACTCTGCAGGAGTTGTAGGTTCAGTGCTCTGTTCCGGTTCATCGGACAGGTCCAGCGGAATTCCGCTACTCTCTCCGCCCCGGATCGTCTCTTCGGGAACCGGCGGTGTTTCCATCTGTGCAGTTTGACCCGACTCAGTATCATCACTGATAAACACAAAATAGACGATGGCAATGATAAAGATGGCGATCACACCGATGCCAATCAGCTGAACCGGTGCGCCGTTTTTTGGTTTAGAGAATTTTTTCCCCATATCCGCCCAGTTCACGTTGTGAACATTCGGCGCTTGGCCGGGCTCGGCCTCTTTTTTGGGAGCTGCCGCCGCTTTTTCAGGTGTGTTCTCTTCACTTTCGGGCTGATCCGGCTCTTCACTTTCTTGACTCACCGGTTCTGCACTCTTCACATCTTCGGGTTCCTCTTCTAATTTTTGAGGCGGGGTCTTCTCCGGCCGACTCTCTTTGGGTGCTAGTTCAGGATAACCCTGCAGCAATTGATGGCTGTAACCGCCCACTTCCTGCCGATCGAGTGCTTCTACAACCAGTTCATCATCCAGTTTCAGTTTCCGCCCATATGTGCGGACAAAACTCCTGATGTATGTTTGAATCTCCTCTTTACTCTCAAAAATGGAGTTGTCTTCGATAGACTTCAGGGTATCAAGGGGAATTTTGGTCGCATGCTGTATGTCCTCAATAGACATCCCAAGGTGTTTTCTGATGGTCGCTAAGTCTTTCCCGATTGAAGGCATAAAGTGAGTTTTTGAGTTTTTTACAGTGTCCAAATCTAATTAATTATTGTGCTTTCCAAAAGACTCCGTACAAAAAGAGACGATTTTTGTAAGGATCGTCTCATTTCCGGTTCATACAGTCAGATTGAACCCAAGAAGGATTCGTTGATGATGAAAGCTGTCCGGCCATATATAGATCTCTTTTTCCCACCGGTTTGTACCTGCTGTGGGGCAGCCATAAAACACGAGGCCCGCCATCTGTGCAGCTGGTGCAAAAAGCAGAGGTTTTCAGGAATTGAGATGCAGGAGGATCAAATCCTTCCTGATGTTGTGCAGTTTCAATACTCCATGTGGTCATTCGATAAAGGGGGGTACCTGCAGCAACTTCTCCACGGGTTGAAATATAACTACCTTCGAAAGGCCGGAGTAGAACTTGGGGAGACATTAGCGGGGGCGTTTTTACAAAAAGTTGAACATGATATCACCGATACGTTTGAACAGTTTCCACCCATCATTGTTCCGGTGCCACTGCACAAATCGAAGTTTCGTAAGAGGGGATATAATCAGGCAGCTGCACTGGCAGAGGGATTTGGAGCGGTGAGCGGTTGGGAGATTGTAGAGTTGAGTGTGGTGGTTCGGGGCAAAAAGACGTCTACACAAACCGGACTCTCATCAGAAAAGCGTATAGAAAATGTGAAAAATGCGTTTCAGATACTAAAACCCCAGAAAGTATTCAATAGAACTCCCATTATTGTGGATGATGTTTTTACCACAGGAGCCACTACATTTGAGCTGGCACAGGTTCTTAGTGAATATTCTGAACCGGCGATGATCGTGACCGTAGCCCGGGCCTGAGCTGCTACATGAAATCACCCGTTTTAATTCTTTTTCTCCATAATAGAGGCTATCTTTAGCCATTATGTTTTCAAAGAAGTCTCACTCAATAAACGTTCTCGAAACCCCATTTTCGACGGTTACCTCAGGCGGACACTGGTTTCATGCAACCCGTGATTCGATTGAAGAGTATGTGCCCGGCTTGATGAAGAAATACTCGTTCGAAAGTTTAATTTCGAAAGCGGTCGTTTGGATAGACAGCGCCGACTCCCTGGCCATGCTTCTCTATTTTATCCTCGCACTTATTACGGAAACCTGGGTAGCGGCCGTAGTTGCTCTGATGTTCCACTTCTGGTGGTATCATAAAAAGAGTGCTTTTGTAAATATTGTGTTTGAATCGACCGTGAGAATACTCAATTCAGAGATCCTTCAGGTAGTTGTAGCTGCTGTAGCACTCAGTTATATGGGGATTACCGGCATGTACCTGGGGGTTACAATCGGAATCATCTACTTTTTTCTCTTCAAGGTGAGCTTGCTCAGGCGCCTTTGGGATAAAATCGACTCAAATAAAAAGAGCGATAAATTGCCGCTCAACGACCGTGTATTGAAGATGGTTCTGGTTCGTTATTCAGTGTATGAGGATATGCCGCCGGTGGATGTTAAAAAGATGGATGATGAAATTCGCAAAGCAGTGATTGAATACAATACCAAAAAGAAAAAATGAGTGTAAAAAAGCTATTCATTGCACGCCACGGAGAAACGGACTACAACAAACAGGGTCTACTGCAGGGGAGAGGTATTGATGCTCCCCTGAATGAAACCGGATGGGATCAGGCCCGTAAACTGGCGGGCTATCTTCAGCAATACCCGACAGACCACCTTGTGAGCAGCTCCCTGAAGCGCTCCTGGCAAACAGCTGAACCTTTTAGGGACAGCACAGGACTTGACATTCGAAAAGATGAAGGACTGGACGAAATGGACTTCGGAATTTATGAGGGGGTTCCCTATACCGAAGCTGTTGGCGATCTGGTTGCTCTGAAAGAGATCTGGGAGAGCGGAAATATAGATGAACCGGTGCCGGGCGGGGAGTCACCGCTGCAGGTGTTTGAAAGAGCAAACGGTGCAGTTCGGAAGATCATGGATCAAAGCAGCGAAGAGACCATCGTTTTAATTCTTCACGGGCGTCTGATTCGGATTCTGCTGTCGGAGTGGCTCGGATACGGTCTTGAAAATATGCAGCAGGTCAGTCATCAGAACGGGGCGGTAAACCATCTTGTTTATAACGGTGAATTTGAAGCCGTTTACCTGAATAAAATTGAACATCTTGCTGTATGAACAGCTAAATAACAAAATAGGATTATGAGTGAAAAAGTAAGAAGTATGTTTGCCGACATTGCCGATGACTACGATCGGATTAACGGCATTTTATCTTTCGGTATCCACAACATCTGGCGGAAGCGAACCGTGTTGGAGAGTGGAGCGAAACCGGGACACCGTGTGCTGGACTGCGCCACCGGAACCGGCGACCTGGCTCTTGAATTTAAAAGAGCGGTGGGACATGAAGGCTACGTGATGGGTACGGATTTCTGTAAGGAGATGATTGAACATGCTCCCGATAAGGCGAAGGATGAAAGTCTGGTTGTGGACTTTGAAGTGGCCGATGCGATGGATCTGCCTTACGAGGATGACGCTTTTGATATTACCAGTATTGCATTTGGAATTCGCAATGTGGATGACCCTGTTGTGGCCTTGAAAGAGATGGCCCGCGTGGTACGCCCCGGCGGCAGGGTGGTTGTCCTGGAGTTTGGCCAGCCGGAAGGGATCATACAGTATCCATATAAATTCTACAGCAAACATGTGATGCCAACGGTTGGCGGGTGGATTAGCGGGAACCGTGATGCTTACACCTACCTGCCGGAAACGAGTGCAAAATTTCCTGCCGGTGGGAAGTTTCTGGAATTGATGGATCAGACCGAATCGTTCGCAAGCCGGAAGGCTATAAAGCTTACAGGTGGAATTGCTTACGTCTATGTGGGCACCGTGGCATAGTTTTAGTATATTCACAAATTGTAAGCTGAACCGGCGGAATTAAAAGTGATACCGGCCGGATGAAACAGACAAGAAACGATTGTTTTTCAGGAATTCTATTTCAATCCCTAAAGATTAGTTATGATGAAAATTGAAGAGATTAAAAATTATATCCCTCACCGATACCCTTTTTTACTGATAGATCGGGTGCTTGAACTCGAAGAGGATCGAATTGTTACGCTTAAAAATGTAACGGTAAACGAAGATTTTTTTAACGGCCACTTTCCCGGCGCCCCCATTATGCCGGGTGTACTTCAGGTAGAGGCGATGGCACAGTCCGGGGCATTGATGATTATGAAAAGTCAGGTGGATGATCCGGAAAATACCTTGATGGTTTTCACCGGTATCAAAAATGCCAAGTTTCGAAAAAGTGTAGTGCCGGGAGATCAGCTTCGAATGGAAGTCAGGCTGGAGAGTCAGCGGCGAAACTTTATTACCATGATCGGGAAGGCAACCGTGGATGACAAAGTAGTCTGCGAACTGGAAGCTTCTGCTGCAATCGTATCCAAGGAGAGCGCATGAGTACCGAACTCCCTTCTCAAAAGCGAGACAAAGTAACCACTCAAACCGTTGTGGATATGAAACGCCACGGCGAAAAAATCAGTATGCTTACGGCTTACGATTTTACCATGGCAGGTATTGTGGATGGTGCCGGAGTGGATGTAATTCTGGTGGGCGACTCTGCAAGCAACGTGATGGCGGGACATGAGACAACCGTTCCCATGACGCTCGATCAGATGATCTATCACACACAGTGCGTGGTTCGAGGAGTAGACCGCGCCCTGGTAATTGCCGATCTGCCCTTTATGAGCTACCAGGTTACCACGAAAGAGGCGCTAAAAAGTGCAGGCCGGATGATGAAAGAGGCCGGAGCACACGCTATAAAAGTGGAGGGAGGCGAACCGATTGCAAATACAGTGAAGCGTATTGTGGAAGCCGGTATTCCGGTAATGGGACATCTTGGCCTGACGCCCCAAAGCATTTACAAATTTGGCACCTATAAGGTTCGGGCAAAAGAGGAGCAGGAAGCTGAACAACTGATGAAAGATGCCAAAATCCTTGAAGAGGCGGGCGTCTTCTCTATTGTTCTCGAAAAGATTCCCTCATCACTTGCCAAAAAAGTAACTGAATCCCTTTCTGTGCCAACGATTGGGATCGGAGCCGGTCCTCACTGCGACGGTCAAGTGCTGGTACTGCACGATATGCTTGGATTAAATAAAGACTTTTCTCCCCGTTTTCTCCGCCGATATGTCGATCTGCATTCCGAAATGGACAATGCCGTAAAACATTACATTGATGATGTGAAAAGCGGTGACTTCCCAAACGAAAACGAACAGTACAAGTAAATTAAGCTGTTTGAAAGATTTGAATTTTAAGATTTTATCAGATGTCAAAACCTCGTAAACCCCTGATTTTAGTATGTAACGATGATGGTATTTTCTCCCAGGGGATAAAAGCACTCGCTGAAGTAGCCGATGAATTCGGTGATGTGGCAATCATCGCACCGGATCGCCAGCAGAGCGCGGTGGGGCACGCCATTACCGTTTCAACCCCGCTCAGAGCCCGCCCGTTTCGGATTGACGGACGGTTCGACGGTCAGGCTGTGTCGGGCACACCGGCCGATTCGGTAAAGCTTGCACACAACCAGCTACTTGACCGGAAACCGGACCTTGTGGTGAGCGGAATCAATCACGGGAGTAATGCCGGTATTAATATTCTCTACTCAGGAACCGTAAGTGCGGCAACGGAAGGAACCATCCTTGGTTATCCGTCTATTGCCGTATCCTGTACCGATTTTGACGAGAATGCAGATCTTACAGGCTGCCAGGATGCCGCCCGGAAAGTGATCGGATATGTACTCAATCACGGGTTGCCGCGCGGGGTTACGCTCAACCTGAATGCACCGTCAGGACCTCTCAAGGGAATTAAATGGGCACGTCAGGCAAACAGCCGCTATGTGGAGGAGTTTGAGGGAAGGGTAGATCCCCATAATCGTAACTACTACTGGATGACCGGTAAATTTCAGCTTCTGGATGAAGATGAGAAAAATGATATCTCCGTTCTTGAAAAAGGGTTCGCGTCACTCACCCCTATACAGTACGATTTGACAGCCTACTCGCTTCTGAACGATCTTCGGGATATCGAACTATAGTCCGTTCTTCTTCAGGTTATTGGCAATATCCATCCACATGGAATCAACAAGGGGTCGTCTCTCTCTGCTTACCTGAATATCGATCTGCTCAAGGTGACTGATGGGGTACTGCCCGATGTGTTCCCCCCAGACGGCACTTTCGGCCGTTACAAACGAGTCGTTGGTTCCCTCTTTTTGATAGATCAACTGATTTTGCAGGCGCAAGATCGGGTTTAGCGGGTGGTCCGTTCCTTTCCCTACCGCAGCGCTGACTGAAAAGTACTTTACATTTTTATGATTGGGCGTGGATGGGTTGAACGTGCTCTGAACATAATCCCGGGTTAGCTGCTCCACTGCTTCGCGTGCATTGCTCTTCTCATTGGGGAAAACATTCTCGCCGAACCAGTTCATCATTTCGTTCAGCTTCTCCTTCAGCAATTCTGGGGTGGTCAGCACAATTTCCGCCAGGCTGGTTCCATAATGAGGGGTGGCAATGGTTGTCAATGAGGCCACTTTTTCACTGAGGTTGCTGTGGTGTATGGCATAGCGCATATCGAGCCCGCCCATACTGTGGGCAATCACGTTGAATTTATCATACCCATATTTTTTCTGCAGCTTTTTGATCCGGTCCTCCCACTGCCCTGCTCGTATCTCAATAGCAGCATACGGCACAATGTTGGGTGCAAAGGCGTGAATGCCAAAACCGCGAAGACGCATGCAGGAGTCGTGCATGGGCGACGGCTTCATCAACATCGACATACTCCCGTAGCCGTGGCAAAGTAAAACCGGGTAGTTCAGATCAATGATCTCCGGTTGTGGAAATTCATCCAGTTTCAGCTTGTTGAGATACTTTTTCGGTTCAATCCACTTCATGAGAGTCCTGTCCCGGTAATATTTCTGGTTGATGTTGTTGAAGCCTGAGGTCGGGATCGTGCCGGACAATGAGCGTTCTCACCACGCGGTCGTTATATAGAAAGTGAACATTTAAATCCCTCTCCGGAAAATGAACCCGTCCGGCTGTTCTTACATTGAAAGGCCACAGACTCTTATGCAGCGTATAGTGCAGAGTAGTTTTAGAAAAATTTGGTGCAACGCGAACCGTGTAGACACTTCGGCTGAAGGTCGAGTCAATTTCAACCGTTCGCTTTCGAACCTGACTCGGGGGGATATTAAAATCCCTGAGCGATTCGGTAATCAGCGAGTCGATCTGAGAGGAGTGTGTCAGCTTTTTTGATTCGAGCGGAGAGCTGTTCAGCAACAGGTAGATAGCGGTGAGGCAAGATAGTGCCAATAAAAGAGCGATGAATTTGCGCTGTCTCCCGGATTCCATGGAATAACGTCCTTTCTGATTCTTTATGTGATTTTGAACAGAGCCCGAGGCCTTTTACATTCATCGGGAACCTCATCACCTAATGTAAGCATTGATTTTGACTGATGGCATACCGAATTAAAAAGATTGAGTCTCAAAAAGAGATCGATCTGTTTCATGATTTTCCATTCTCCATTTACAAGAATCACCCCAACTGGATTCCGCCTCTCCGTTTTGAAGTTGAGAATGTGTTCAACCCGGAAAAGAACACGTTTTTTGATGGCGGTGTGTGTGAGCGCTATCTGATCTGTTCGGATGATGCGGTCGTTGCCAGGTTTGCCCTGATGAACCATCCCGAAAAGGATTCCAAACTTAGCCCCAGGATGGGAGGACTCGGTTTTGTAGAGATGATCGACGATCAATCAGTAGCAGATGAGATGATACAGTTTGCCAAAGAGTGGCATCAAGAGCATGGGTACGAGGCGTTTCGCGGACCGATAAATTTTGGCCAGAACATGAACTACTGGGGGCTGTTGGTAGAAAATTTTGATGAACCGCCCATCTACGGAATGTTTTACCACCCGCCGTATTACCAAAAGCTGATCGAAAACACCGGTGCGGTAAAGCTGGATGATCACTGGAGCTATAAACGAAGTTTTACAGAACCAATTCCTGATCGTATGGTGCGAATTACTGACAGGATTGAGAGTCGGGCTGATGTAACCACCCGCCCGATTGATATGCAGAATCTGGAGAGAGATGCAGAGTATATCCGCTCGATCTATAATCAGGCCTGGCAGCATCAGGATATATCTGAACGGGAAGATGAGTTTACGGAACTGACCCGGGAGGCCACCCGCCAGATGGTTCAGGATTTAAAAAAGATTATGATTCCCGAAAGTATTCAGCTGGCATTTGTGAACGGGGAGCCGGCCTCTTTCTCAGTATCCATTCCGGATTTGAATGAAATTTCGGCCGAAACGGGCGGGAAGCTGCGATGGTGGCATCTACCCAAACTGTTACGGTTTAAAAAACGTGTAAAACATCTGCGAACCATGGTTTTTGGAACCCTCCCAAAATACCGGAAGCTCGGATTGGAAGCACTGGTGTTTGTACGGGGAATTCAGATGACACACAAGGCGGCCCCAACACTCGAATATCTTGAAGGGGGGTGGGTGAGTGAAAAAAACTGGCTGATGCAGCGCAGCCTTGAAGCACTAGGCTGTGTTCATCATAAAACTCACAGAACCTATCGCTGGGATATAAATTAAACAAGACCAGACCCGACAGGTTTTCAAAACCTGTCGGGTCTTTGAGTGAGGGATCGGATGTGAAAAACCCGACAGGTCTCGAAGACCTGTCGGGTTTGGATAGACTTCAAACTTTGTCAAATGACCAATCCGGGG
>NZ_MDWE01000040.1 GCF_001715195.1 Rhodohalobacter halophilus | reverse complement strand
TTTCCAAAACCTGTCGGGTCTTTGAGTGAGGGCTGGCATGTGAAAAACCCGACAGGTCTGGGAGACCTGTCGGGTTTAGGGGGCTTCAAATATTCGGTTGTACTGTTCCACGCGAATTTCATCATGAACTTTGAAGAATTGTTGTCTGCTGCCAAACCAATCAAACACGGTCTCTCTGTCAATATTTGACGGCTTTTCATTCAAATACGCACGATATGAACTGAAGGGCCACTGTGCCGGATATTCAACAAAACCATGCTTAACAGGATTTAAGTGGATGTACGCTAACAACGTACCAAAATAGTGGTCTGTGTCAATTGGTACACGCTTAAACGGACGAACAAAGAGAGTCCCTTTCCGATCATACATCTTATTAAATGCTTTTGCATAACTGTTAAACAGGTTGCCGAATCTTCTTGAATAATCGATAGAAGAGGTTAAGTCATTCGAATGATTACCTGTATTGAGTTTAATCATAATGTGCAAATGGTTGGGCAACAGAGAGTATGCATACGTAATACCGATTGGTTGGATATAGTATTTGTATCGGTTAAGGAAATAGAAATAATTTTCATTTCTTCGAAATAGGTTTTCACTATTTACAGCGTGTGCCCAAATATGATAGACTTTCCCGGGTACTAACTTACATTCAAATTTTGACAAAACGACTTTAGTTTAGTTCAGCAGTGTTATTGTAAGACGAGTATTTTTGATAATCCTTACAAACTAAATCATCATATCAGACCCGACAGGTTTCCAAAACCTGTCGGGTCTTTGAGTGAGGGCTGGCATGTGTAAAACCCGACAGGTCTTCGAGACCTGTCGGGTTTGGATAGACTTCAAACTTT
>NZ_MDWE01000004.1 GCF_001715195.1 Rhodohalobacter halophilus | reverse complement strand
GTAGATCTCCCGGATGGAGCCAGAATTGATGAAAAAACTGGTCGTTTTACCTGGACCCCGAATGTTCGTCAAGTCGGATCTCACCGATTTCAGGTCATTGCCACTGATCAGTATGGTGCTGCAGCATCTCAGGATTTTGAAATTCGGGTCGTAGAAATCAATGAATCTGAGACCGAAAATAATCAGTAGTGCAGGGATCCGGAAAAGCAGCTCAAGATTTACTCGACTGGTACCAGAAAAATAAACGGGACCTGCCCTGGCGAAATACCGACTCGCCCTACAAAATATGGGTTTCTGAAATCATGCTTCAGCAAACCCGGGTCGATACCGTTATTCCCTACTATCACCGTTTTCTGGAAGCTTTTCCTACCGTTCACGCCTTGGCGGAAGCGAATCAACAACAAGTTTTAAAACTTTGGGAAGGGCTGGGTTACTACAGCCGAGGACGCAATCTGTATCAGGCGGCAAAAATGGTGGTTGATGAATTTGACGGCAAAATTCCGGATGATTACAAAACCATCACAAAGCTGAAAGGAATTGGACCCTACACAGCTGCCGCAGTATTGAGTATCGCATTTGAAAAGAAACATGCCGTAGTTGATGGGAATGTACTTCGGGTAATGGCCCGATATTTCGGTATTCAAAATGATATCCGCTCCGGAAAAACCAAACGGCAAATTCAGAGGCTGGCCGATGAGATGATTTCCGAAAATAGTCCGGGTGATTTCAATCAGGCTGTGATGGAGCTGGGCGCAACGGTATGTACTCCCACCAACCCCAAATGCGAAGATTGCCCCCTATCTGTAGACTGTGTGGCGTATCAAACAGTTCAAACTGACACAATTCCCTACAAATCTCCGGCAAAAAAGGTCCCTCATCACCATATTGGTGTTGGGTTGATTGTCAATCAGAAGAATGAACTGCTCATAGCCCTGCGCCCGAATGACGCAATGCTGGGCGGACTTTGGGAGTTCCCCGGCGGCAAACAGGAGAAAGGTGAAAAAATTGAAGAGACCGTCAGCCGCGAACTGAGTGAAGAGCTGGGTGTTTCCGTTCAGGTATTTGACAAGTTCATGCAGCTCAAACACGCCTATTCACACTTCAAAATTACGATGCACGCCTTTTGGTGCTCAATTGTTGATGGTTCACCCAAACCCATTTCGGGCAAAGAAATCCAGTGGGTTACACTCAATCAGATCGACCGTTACCCATTTCCGAAAGCCAATAAAACGCTGATCGAAAAATTGCACGAGCTCGAGCAATCTGACCTGACAACTTTTACACGTTCATGAACGACAAGCCAAAACTTCGCGGCAGATCGATCAAATCTCTGATGGAACTCAAACCCCTGCTCGACCGGATGAATGACGAAGTGGAAGAACCGGGATATATCCCCCACGACCCGGTACAGTTCATGCATCTTTTTACAGATAAACGGGATATGGAAATTGCAGGTTTTCTGGCTGCAACGATGGCATGGGGCCGACGAGATATTGTTATTTCCAAAGTGCACGATCTGCTGAAACGGATGCACTATCAGCCGTTTGAGTTTGTAATGGGCTACTCCCAGAAACAGTTTGATCGGTTGACCGGCTTCAAGCACAGAACGTTTAAGCCGATCGACATCCACGGAATGGTGCTGGCTTTGCAGCAGATTTATCTTGAATATGAAGACTTTGAAGAGTTCTGGGCTGAGTGCCACCGGGCCGGACTTCAACAAGACCGCCCTTTTTTGGCACTTTTTCACGAACGTTTTTTCGAAAAAAGCAGCGATCTGGCCGAACGAACCCGAAAACATATCTCTAATCCCGAAAAAGGAAGTACCTGTAAACGGCTTTATATGTATTTACGTTGGACCATACGTAAAGATAGTCCGGTGGATCCGGGCATCTGGAATTTTATTGAACCGTCAGAACTGCTGGTTCCATTTGATGTTCACGTTGCTCGGCAGGCCCGACGATACGGCTTGATAACACGGCGATCCGATGACTGGAAAACTGTAAACGAACTTACAGAATCTCTCAAAATTATGAACCCGGATGATCCGGCACGTTATGACTACGCACTTTTTGGAATTGGTGCTCTCGATTATAACCTTCCCAAAAAGTTTATTCTAAACAAAGTTTGAGCAAAACGTAACGTTCTAAAAAAATTACAAAATAATTCTGTAAGGAAGTCGCCGAATTTGTATCATACATATACATTGAACATATATTATTTTTGTGATGCATGACACTATGTTGACACTGAAATTGATTAGCTTGCAACAGAAATAATTCTACAACCTCTAATTTCATTACCATGGCAAAGAACAACAACGACAGAGCAAAAGCAATTGATATAGCAATCGGGCAGATAGAAAAGCAGCATGGTAAAGGAACTGTGATGCGCTTGGGTGACAATCCCTATAACGAGGTAGACGCCATTTCTACCGGCTCCATCATGGTCGATTATGCACTGGGAGTGAGCGGTATTCCACGAGGGAGGATCACAGAAATTTATGGGCCTGAGGCCAGTGGTAAAACGACACTTGCCCTGCAAATAATTGCACAGGCACAGAAAAAGGGCGGTTACGCAGCGTTTATTGATGCTGAACACGCATTCGATCCCAAGTATGCCCGTAACCTGGGAATCAATACCGATGAGCTTCTGGTATCGCAGCCTGACAGCGGTGAGCAGGCGCTTGAAATTACCGAAACACTGATCCGTTCAGGCGCACTGGATGTAATTGTCGTGGATTCTGTGGCCGCACTTGTACCGCGCGCTGAACTTGAAGGGGAAATGGGAGATTCTCACATGGGACTTCAGGCAAGATTGATGTCTCAGGCACTTCGAAAAATCACGGGTGTTGTCAGCAAAACGAGAACTGCCTGCGTATTTATCAATCAGGTTCGTGAAAAAATTGGTGTGATGTTTGGTAATCCTGAAACCACAACCGGTGGGCGAGCGCTTAAATTCTACTCTTCTGTAAGGATTGATATTCGCCGAATTGGCTCCATCAAAAAAGGTGACGACGTATTGGGTAACCGAACCAAAGCCAAAATTGTAAAAAACAAGGTAGCACCGCCTTTTAAAGTTGTGGAGTTTAATATTCTGTACGGTCAGGGCATTTCCAGAATCAATGAAGTGTTAGACCTTGCCGTTGAGTACGACATTATTGAAAAACGGGGAAGCTGGTATCGTTATGATGGAGAACCGATCGGGCAGGGTACCGATGCGGCAATACAGTTCCTGGAAGAGGATGAAGAGCTGGCAAACCGGATTGAGCTAACCGTACGTAAGAAGTTAATGCCGGATAACTTTGAACCGGAAGAGCAAGAGGCAGAAAAAGCAGAAGCTGCTGAAGAGTAACCATGAAACCCAATTGGAAAAAAGAGACGAATGAAAAAAGAGACATTTCAGATAAGTTACCTCTGAAGGTTACATCGATATCACCACAGAAAAAGCGTGCTGATCGATTCTCTCTTTTCAATGAAAAAACATTTCTGATTGGGATTTCAGCACAAACACTTATTGATTACAAACTTAAAAAGGGCGTTGAATTAACGCCCTTTTTATTTGAACAGCTTCAGCAGGCTGAGGAGTATCAAAAAATTAAGGATACGTTTTATGACTACCTCAGCCGCAGGGATCACGGCTCACACGAACTGCGGCAAAAAGGATATCGGAAGGGATTTTCCACAGAAATGATGAATGAAATCCTGAATGAGTTTGACCAAAAAGGGTTGTTAAACGATCTCGATTTTGCCCGGAAATTTGCTGCTGATAAGGCAGAATTCAAACAGTGGGGTCCGAAAAAAATCAAAAGTGAGCTACTAAAAAAAGGAATTGGCAAAGATCACGCAGATAAAGCAGTAAAAGATCTAACCAACAATTTGGACCAACATCAGATTTGTGTAGATTTACTACACAAAAAGAAACGTCGCTACATGCGGGAGACTGACCCATTTAAACGCAAACAGAAAATGTACCGGTATCTGGCCGGGAAGGGATTCTCCGGCGAAGTAATCAAAAAGGCGATTAGCTTGGTTAAAGACAGCTTTGATGTTTAGAAACCTTACACCAGAAAATATATTCAAGACGGTGGTTGGAATTGCCGCCCTCACAATTGTTGGGTTGATTGTATTCAACTATATCAACCTTGTGGCCTATGCATTGATCGCTATGCTGCTTAGCTATCTGCTTGATCCAATTGTTAACCGCATGCAGTCTTCCGGCATGAACCGAACATTGGCCATTACGGTCACCCTCTCTTCCGTTATTCTATTAATTGCATGGATATCGACAAGTGTAATTCCGATTGTGGCAAACCAAATGGCCGGTTTAACGCGCCAGCTTACAATCGACAACATGATTTTTATCGCCAACCAGGTAGAGCTTCAATTACGGGAGTATCTCGATTTTATCCCTCCGGGCTACCTAAGAGAAAATATTGAAGTACTGGCAGGAGATTTTTTCAATATTGGTCGGTTTTCAGACATTTTGAGTGATCTGATCGGAATTTTCACAAATCTGTTCGCTGCATTTTTGATTATCCCATTTGCCACATTTTTCTTTCTCAAAGATGGTTTTAAAATTCGGCGAGACCTTCTTGAACTGGTACCAAACAAATATTTTGAATCTACTCTTACACTGATTGATAAAATTGAAACACGCTTAGGTTACTATTTCCGAAGTGTCGCTTTGCAGTGTACACTTGTCGGTATTGCGGCATGGCTGGCCCTGTCATTTGCCGGACTCAATAACGCAGCTTCGGTCGGGATTGCAATCGGTATTGCCAATTCCATCCCCTATTTCGGTCCGCTAATTGGATACATCCTTTCAATTATTATCTCAATTATTGAAACCGGTGATTTCTCACTGGTTTTACCGAGTATAATGGCGGTTCTGTTTGCACAGATATTGGACAATGTGGTATTACAGCCCCTCATCTTTTCTAAATCTGCAGATATTCATCCCGTAGCTATTCTTTTCATAATTATGATTGGTGCCCAAACCGCAGGAATTTTGGGTATGCTTGTGGCTATTCCCATTGCTACCGTCATCAAGATCACAATAAATCAGGTTGTATGGAGTTTCAACAACTATCACATTTTTCGAATCAATCGGCAGGGTGGTGAAACTCCAAAGGTTCAGGACAGATCCACTGAACCTTTATAATATATTCCGGGTGACAAATCTGTCATCTTTACCTATCTTCCTGCCGAACAGTTCATAGCAAAAATAACAGCGTTGAAAAAAATCGTCGTTCTCGCATCCGGTTCCGGCACCAACTTTCAGGCAGTAATTGACTCTGTTCAAGACGGCACCATCAACGCCACTATTTCCGGACTAATTGCCGGAAAAGCAGGAATTGGCGCAATTGATCGAGCGGTAAAAGCTGAAATCCCATATTACATTCTTACTGCCACTACCTCGGCTGAACTGGAACAACAGCTCTTAGAAAAGCTCAATGAATGGGATCCGGACTTAATTGTTCTTGCAGGCTTTCTTAAAAAAATCCCCGGGGCTGTGATCGATCAATACAGAAACCGGATCATTAACATCCATCCCTCCCTGCTCCCAAAGTTTGGTGGGAAAGGATTTTATGGAATGAATGTTCATCGTGCTGTTATTGAATCCGGTGAACAAGTCTCAGGATGTACAGTCCACTACGTAAATGAGTTTTACGATCAGGGTGACATCATCCGGCAAACATCGGTTCCTATATCAAAAGATGACACTCCGGAATCGCTGGCAAAGAATGTTTTAAAAGAAGAACACAAACTCCTACCAGAAGTAATCGCAGAACTACTAAACTAAAATTATCTACTCCGTGGCATTAAAACCTCTTTCTGAACTCCCTCAGCAATCTCTTCAAATCAAACGTGCACTTCTCTCCGTTTCTGACAAAACAGGAATCACTAAACTTGCAGATGAACTGCATAAAAATGGCGTTGAAATTATCAGTACCGGAGGGACTGCCAAAGTCATACGCGATGAGGGGATCCCTGTAAAAGATGTGAGCGAGATCACCGGATTCCCTGAGTGCCTCGATGGCAGAGTGAAAACTCTCCATCCGCATATTCATGGAGGGATTTTAGCTCGAACAAGTCATAAACCGGATAATCAGGAGATTGAAAAGCTTGGGATTAAGCCAATTGATTTGGTTGTCGTCAATCTCTACCCTTTCAAAAAAACGGTGAGTGATGAGAGTGTAACTCCGGCTATTGCCACTGAAAACATTGACATTGGTGGACCGACTATGGTTCGCGCTTCTGCCAAAAATTTTGCACACGTTTGTATTTTAACCAACCCTGATCAGTATAAGAGTTTCATTCATGAACTTAATTCCAAAGAGGGTATTTCATTCAAAACCAGAAGGTTTTTAGCACGAAAAGCTTTTGAACACACTGCTGACTACGACTCAGCCATTTCTGATTATTTCACCAGAATTGATGAGCTTGATCTGCCCGATCAGCTCACTGTGAGTTTGCCAAAATCCAACGATCTCCGCTATGGTGAGAATCCGCATCAAAAAGCCGGAATTTATGGAAACCAGGCAGATTTTATCGATTGTTTTCACGGAAAAGCACTTAGTTACAACAATTATCTTGATATAGACAGCGCCCTGAATCTGATGGCAGATTTTCAGAAGGACGATCCAACCGTTGCCATTTTCAAACACACTGTGCCCTGTGGTGTTGCATCCGATAGCACGCTGAATGAGGCGTACAAGAAAGCGTTTGCCACAGATAAAGTATCTCCGTTTGGTGGAATCGTGATAGTGAACCAAACCCTTGATATTGAGACGGCTCAGTCAATTGATGAAATTTTTACTGAAATTATTCTTGCCCCATCCTTCAGTGCCGAAGCCACCGAACTGTTGACCCAAAAGAAAAACAGAAGATTGATCAAGGTGCTGAAGTTTCCTGATGCAGACCGGACTTTGAACGTTCGCTCCGTATTTGGCGGTGCACTTGTACAGCAAGCGGATTCTGGCTCATTAAGCAGTAATGAATTGCAAAATGTAACTAAACGAACCCCATCAGACGAACAGCTGGCCGATATGCTGTTTGCCTGGAAAGTAGTGAAGCATGTAAAATCCAATGCAATCGTCTACGCTAAAAACCGTCAGACACTCGGAATTGGAACCGGCCAGACCAGCCGGGTTGACAGTTCAGAAATTGCTATTGAAAAAGCACGCAAGGAAGGATTGGATCTGGACGAATGCGCCATTGCTTCGGACGCATTTTTCCCATTTGCCGATGGTGTGGAAGCGGCCGCAGAAGCCGGAGCAACGTCTGTCATACAACCCGGAGGAAGTATTCGCGACGAGGAAGTGATAGAAGCTGCAAATAGGCACAATCTGGCTATGATTTTTACCGGAAAACGGCACTTCAAACACTGAATGTAAATCTATATATTCGCGAAAAGTTGAATTCGCAAATAGAGCGTCAAAATCGTATTTTCATTTGTTGCTCTTTAAAATTAACCGAAAAAGCCACGCATTTCGATGTCGGATACCTATACCCCTACGAAGACAAAACCTAAGGATGGAAAAAATCAAACCAAGAAAGGCCTTTTCGACTTTCTTTATACAGATATTGCCATCGACCTTGGCACCGCAAACACACTGATCTATGCCCGGGAGCAGGGAATTGTTCTGAACGAACCCTCCATTGTTGCTCTCAACAACCAGAACGAACCGGTAGCAACAGGGCACGAAGCACGCCTGATGCACGAAAAAACACACCGGAATATTCGTACTGTACGTCCGCTGCGTGATGGTGTAATCGCAGATTTTGAAGTGGCTGAGCAGATGATCAAGGGGATGATCAAAAAGGTGAAGATGAAATGGTACTCAACCACTCGTCAAATGGTGGTTTGCGTACCGAGTGGTATTACCGAGGTAGAGCGCAGAGCCGTTCGCGACAGCGCCGAACATGCCGGAGCACGGGAAGTGTACCTGGTGGATGAACCGATGGCTGCTGCAATCGGGATCGGACTTGATGTTCACGAACCGGTTGGAAATATGATTGTAGATATTGGTGGCGGAACAACAGAAATTGCTGTTATAGCACTATCCGGAATTGTTTATGCACAGTCTGTTCGGTTAGGCGGTGATGAGCTGAATGACGACATCATCAGCTATTTCAGAAGAAATCATAACCTCCTGATTGGTGAACGAACCGCTGAAAAAATTAAATGTGAAATTGGTTCAGCCGCACCACTTGATGAAGAGCTTGAAATGATTACAAAAGGTCGTGACCTGGTAAATGGAGTACCAAGAACACGACAGGTTACTTCTAAGGATGTTAGAGAAGCCATTTCCGAATCAGTAAATACGATTGTTGAAGCGATTACAAAATCTCTTGAGCAAACTCCTCCTGAGCTTTCTGCCGATATTCTGGATCGCGGTATTATGCTTACCGGCGGTGGAGCAAACCTCAAGAATCTCGATAAGCTCATCATGGAAACTACGGATCTGCCGGTGCATATTGCCGAAGATCCGCTGACTGCCGTAGTGCGGGGAACCGGAGCCATTCTGGAAGATATTGACTACTACAGAAGTGTAATTTCTTAACCGTCAAAAACCTGAATGCGACGTTTAGCTGATGCCAAAGATTACATCATAGCTGCTTTCATTCTGCTTTTTGCCACAGGCTTGATGGTTAGCAGGCATGAAGGCGGTTTGCAAAACGCTCGTAAAGTTTCTATCACTGTACTCAGTTATCTGGAGCAGCCACTTTCGAATATCCGGATATACAGACAGGCGCTCACATCAAATACCTATCTCCAGCGTCAAAATATTCAAATGCAGGATGAACTGAGCCGGCTCAGGTCTGTTGAACAGCAGAACCGTATCCTTCGTGAACTTCTGGACCTGCGCGAGGAGAGTGAGCACCCAATGATTCCTGTTAAGATTGTTGCAAAGGAACTTAGGGGAATAAATAACTCTATGACTGTTAATGCAGGCAGCCTGGATGGTGTAAAATCCGGAATGCCTCTGGTTAATTCTGACGGACTCGTAGGTCAGGTCACATTCACCGCCAATCACTATGCACAGGTTCTCCCCTACTCCAACTCTCTTTTCAGGGTAAGTGCCCGTATTCAAAACTCCAGGGCTTATGGAATTGTCTCCTGGACCGGCCAAAACAATGAGTTGATTCTTCAATACGTGCCTCAAACCATTCCGGTAGATGTGGGCCAAATTGTTGAAACATCCGGAGCCAGCAATCGATTTCCCGAAGGAATTCCTATCGGTGAAATTACCGATATTCAGCCCGGCCGGGGAGTTGAAACCCAAACTATTTTTGTGCGTGCATATGCAGATCTGTTTACACTATCTGAAGCTTTTGTGGTTGCATTTGAACCGGATACGGTCATAAATAATCTGATGGAACAACAGGAGGAGCTGTTTTGATTAAATCCGACCTTCTTAAAAAGTTTCTGATTGGAACCGGGATGGTTTTTATCCAGGTTTTACTTTTCAAAAACCTTCGGGTGTTTGATGGAGAGGTAGACCTGATCCTGATCTATGCAATTTGGCTCTGCACAAAACATAACAAAAGCGAGAGCCTGATATTGGTAGCACTATTGGCACTATTCCAGGATGCGTTCACTGATTTGTGGGGGCTGCATATGTTTTCAAAAACACTCACTATATTTATACTACATAGCTATCTCAATCGTATATCAGAAAACAGGTTTATCTTCTGGCAAGTTTTTCTGATTATTTTGGGTGTCGCTTATCTGCATAACTTGGTTTTCTTTGGGCTCACGCTTTTCTCTGAAACCTATTCGTCCGGTTATGTTTTTATAAGCCTCACGGTTGTAAGTCCACTAATGACGGCGATTGTTGGAAGTTTTCTGCACTTGGTTCGAACTGACAGGTAATTATGGCGAGAAGAAGAAATCCGGAACAGACAAAAATGTCGATCCGCATTCTGCAGGGTGTGATCATATTAGGCATTACGATTCTTTTTGCTCGGATTTTTCAGCTTCAAATCGTTGACTACGAGAAGTATTCACCGATGAGTATGCAAAACTCATTACGGATGGAAATGGTAAACCCCGCCCGCGGTTTAATCCTCGACCGGAATGGTACAATACTGGTTGACAATCAACCCATCTACTCCATAACCATCACCCCCGCCAATTTTGATATGGCTAAACTGCCTCTCCTATCGGATCTACTGGGATTGGATCAGGAATTTGTATTGGCCAGAATTCAGACGGCACAGGAATATTCGTGGCAGAGAACCTCAAGGCTGTTTACCGAAGTACCTTTCGAGGTGTTTTCGATTATCCAGGAAAATTTGTGGCAACTTCCCGGTATTGGGCACCAGGTTGACAGTAAACGAAATTACCACCCAGAAATGAAGGCTTCGCACATTTTCGGATACCTTCGGGAAGCCTCCCGGGAGGAGTATCAGCGATCCGACCGAATTCGATTAGGTGATAAAATCGGGAAAAGCGGCCTTGAATTGGTTTACGAAGAACACCTCCGTGGCAAACTTGGCAGTGAATATGTTCAGGTTAATGCCTACGGCCAGGCTCTCGGTCCGTTTAATAATGGTGAATTAGATACAGCCCCTCAAAAAGGAGGAGATTTGATTACCACTATTGATACCGAGCTTCAGATAATGGCCGAGCAGCTCATGGAGAATAAAAGCGGTGCATTGGTGGCTATGGATCCCAATACCGGAGCTATTTTAAGCATGGTGAGTGCCCCTCAATATGATATTACACGACTGGCCGGACGGATGGATCTCGAATATTGGGCACAGATCAATACAGATCCCAAGACCCCGCTCTTCAACCGTGCAATCTCAAGCAGGCAGCCTCCCGGCTCCACATTCAAGCCCTTCATGGCACTTGCCGGGCTTGAGATGGGACTTTTTACAGAGAATACAGTTTTGAATAACCCCGGTTATTATCAGCGGGGACGAAGATATGGAGACCTTGCCGATCCGGGCAGATATGACATTGAGAAGTCGATTGCTGAGTCGAGTAACTATTTTTTCTACTGGATGATGGACCAGATTGCAACAAGCGGTCGGCTTAATACTTGGGCTAATCTAATGACGGATTTTGGAATGGGTCCATTGAATGGAATTGACCTCCCTTCAGAACGGACAGGCATCATTCCGGACAGCACCTACCTTGACCAAACGTTTGGCGTACGCCGATGGAGTATCGGTGATATTATAAACCTCGGTATCGGTCAGGGATTGGTCTCCGCATCTCCATTACAAATGGCCGTAGCGGTATCCTCGATTGCAAATGGCGGATACAGAGTTCAGCCCCATCTGGTCAATCAGATTCGGTACAGTTCAAATGACATTCGCTATACCAATCCTGAAAAAACAAAAATTGAGTGGATTAAAGAGCATCAGCTTTCAGTTGTTAAAAGTGGTATGAGACAGGTTGTAACAGAAGGAAGCGGAAGATTTTATGCCAATTTACCGGACATTGAGGTAGCCGGAAAAACCGGAACTGCACAAAATCCCCATGGGTTAAACCATGGTTGGTTCATTGCTTTTGCCCCGATGGATGACCCTCAGATTGCTATTGCAGTACTTACAGAGAACTCCGGGTACGGATCGATCTCCGCGGCCCCCATTGCAGGACTGCTCATTGAGAAATATTTCAATGGTGAAATCAGCCCAACCAGAAACTGGATCTATGAGTATGTACTGAATTTCAAACCAAGAACTGAAAACCCGGCAGAGGAGGAAGTAGATGCGCAGCTCGAATGACTTTAACTGGCCGGTACTTTTTGCCTGGGCTGCTCTTGCTGTTTTTGGGCTGACAGCCATTTACAGTGCCACGCAGGGTCCAGTAGCACGATTCCTGCCGGAGTATATTCAGAATAATTTCATGAGACAGAGTGTTTGGATTGGTCTCTCTTTGGTCACCCTGATTGCCATTCAGTTTACATCTCCACGAACATTCCAGGGAGTTGCCTACCTGTTTTATGGAGTTACAATTATCCTGGCAATCATCACCATTTTTGTAGGAATTGAAGTAGGGGGTGGTCGCAGATGGCTCTCCATTTTTGGTATGCGGTTACAGGTAAGTGAGTTTCTTAAGTTTGCAACCGTGCTAGCCGTTGCTAACTACCTGACTCATAAACGGGATATGTCTGCTAATAACATCCGGACGGCACTGATAACCATTCTTTTAATTTTGATCCCGGCCATAATTGTAATCTTGCAAAATGACACCGGTACCGCTCTAGTTATGATCGCCCTCATACCGGTCGTTCTTTTTTGGTCAGGACTGCCCTATGGCGTCTCACTCATCATGATTTCACCGGCAATAATCGGATATTTTTCTGTTATCGGCTTGATCTACGGAGTAATTTCTGCATTGATCATTGCTGTAACGGTCCTCTTTCTACAGAAGAGTCGCTGGTTTTCTGTATCTGCCCTAATCCTCGGCCTGGTTGTCATAGTTGGCACAGAAGTAGGTCTGCAGCACATTTTAAAGCCACATCAAAAAGCCAGAGTTGAGGCGTTTGTAAATCCATCGTTAGATCCGCAGGGAGCGGGTTGGAATGTACTACAGGCAACAACTGCCATCGGTTCGGGAGGTCTTACCGGAAAAGGATTTACCGAGGGTACCCAAACACAACTCCGATTCCTGCCTGAACAGTGGACAGATTTCATTTACTGTGTGATTGGTGAAGAGTTCGGTTTTATCGGTTCATCCATTCTGGTTATTCTCTATCTGTTTCTTTTTCTAAGGCTTATGAGCATGGCCAGTTCACACAAGCATCCATTTGCCCAGTTGGTCATAATTTCAGTTACGTTCCTCTACTTTACCCACTTTATAATAAATATTGGAAGTGCCACAGCTATGCTCCCAATCATGGGAGTGCCGCTTCCTTTTGTGAGCTATGGCGGATCGGCGTTTTTGGCAAATACCATTATGCTTGCAGTTTGTCTGAATCTTGATCTCAACAAACGCTCCTTCAGCATCTATAGTTAATTGCGGGCATCATAAGGTTTATTCGTTCTCAGTTTAAAACTCCTTCGGTGATGCTCCGTAAACCCAAATTCCGACAAACCTTCATAGTGTACTTTTGTGGGATAACCGACATTGGAATCCCATCCATAGTGAGGAAATTCTTCATGTAATCTCACCATCCAATCATCCCTGTAAACTTTAGCCAGAATTGAAGCCGCGGCGATTGATGCCGATTTATCATCCCCTTTAATCACACATTCATAGGGAATGAGTGAGTCTGTAAATCGATTTCCATCCACAAGCAGATAGTCGGGCTGAGCACTGTTCTGCTCCGAACATTTAACCATTGCTCGGATGGACGCTTTTAAAATATTGAACTTATCAATCTCCCGGGGAGTGCAGTATTGAATCGTCCAAAACTCTGATTTTTGTTTAATCTCCTCTGCAAGTGACCTTCGTTTTGTATCTGAGAGTTTCTTGCTGTCAGTAACCGTGTCGTTCAATTTCACTCCCGGCTTGATAATTACTCCTGCTGCCACAACGGGACCACTCAGGCACCCTCTGCCAACCTCATCCAAACCCATTATACGTCTGTAGCCTTCACTCCAGAGCTTCTCTTCGTAAGTGTACATTTATAAATTTTTCCGGCTTTATTGCAATGATTTTAAATCAGAGTGAGTTTATTAAATTGACGGCAGAAGAGAAACCGAAATATTCCTTTATGCATTTTAGATATACTCAATGGTCAGACCGTTTCAACAGAGGTCAACAATCTCCTTTTGATACTCTTTTTAATCTTTTCCAGGAGCTCCTCTCCATTTCCGGAGGAGATGTATCTCAGGCTCTTCGATGGATGAACCAAATTGATGAAGAGTATAAAGTTACCGACCAGTTCGATGAAAATTACGGTCTCGGAGACTTCATACAGGAACTGCAGGAACGAGGATATATCAAACACGATCAGGATCAACAGAGAATGGTTCCTACCTCTAAAACAGGAAAAAGCATTCGGAGAAAAGCGTTGGAAGAGATCTTTTCCCAATTAAAGAAGGGGAGTGTTGGGGGACATAAAACTGTACATACGGGTAAGGGACTTGAGCGCCAACCGGAAACTCGTTCATGGAAACATGGCGACGATACTGCACACATCGACAGTACCGGAACGCTGATGAATGCTTTGAAGCACACCTCACTGGATCAATTCAATCTCAGAGAGGACGACATTGAGGTTTACAACACCGATCACCACACATCCACTGCTACGGTACTCCTGATCGACTTGAGCCACTCCATGATCCTTTATGGTGAGGATAGGATCACACCGGCCAAAAAAGTGGCAATGGCACTTTCTGAAATGATCTCAGGAAGTTATGAGAAGGATTCGCTCGATATTGTAGCATTCGGAAACCGCGCCTGGAAAATTGAGATGAAAGAGCTTCCCTATCTAAAAGTCGGTCCTTACCATACCAACACCCTTCAAGCTCTTGAGATGGCACGCCATATCTTACAGAGAAAGAAGTTTGCCAATAAACAGATATTCATGATTACAGATGGGAAACCTTCCTGTATGATCGAGAATGGAAAATTCTATAAAAACAGTTTCGGTCTGGATCGTAAAATCGTCAATAAAGTTCTGGATGAGGCTGTAAAATGTAAGCGTGATCAGATCAATATTACTACATTTATGATTGCACGGGATCCGTATCTGCAAAACTTTGTAAGGGAACTTACGAAAGCAAATAAGGGGCGAGCCTATTACTCTTCATTGGATGAACTGGGGGGATACATTTTTGAAGATTACATCCGCAACAGAAGAAAAAATGTGAGATAGTCCGGTTCACATCCAAGAGTTTATGCCGTAATCTATGCCAAATTATGCGATCAACTCATATTACGTCATAATACCGGATAATAGAAAAGGCAGAACCAACTGAATGATCCTGCCTTTTAAAAAATTTGATGGCGAATGCTTATATGTCCAGCTCGTCCATCACTTCATCGGTAATATCATACTCATCCCGGATGTTTGGTGATACGTAAAGAATGATCACATCTCCGCCTGAAGTTGTTGTATTCAATACGTAATCCAAGCCTTTACGAGCTGCCACAGCATCAATTGCCTGCTGAATCTGCTCAAGTAACGGCTGCATTAATTGAGCTCGCTGCTGTGCCATCTCCTGCTGAGCTTGCTGCTGCATTTGACGGAATTCTGTATCCATAGCTGTCAGGCGCTCTTCCTCTTGCTGACGTGCATTTTCAGAAATTACACCCGCTTTTTGCTGATAGAGTTCAATTTCAGTTTGAAGTTCGCGCTCCTTCTCCATGAGCTCATTCTGTTTTCTTTCAGCAAAATTTTGCAGTCTCTGTTGAACCGCTCTCATCTCCGGCATTCTTTCCAATACAGCTCTCGGCTCAACAAAGCCAATTTTCATATCCTGAGCTTGCACCGCAGGAGTTGCCATAACTGTTGAGATTGCTACGAGAAAAATAAATCCTAATGTGTATACTTTTTTCATGATAATAGAGGGTTCGTATTAGTTCTGTGTAAGTTTTTGAATAACTCTTTCTGTAATATCAACACCGCGATCTGAGGCATAATAGACAATCGGATCGCCCGTACTGGCCGTTTTATTGATCACAAATTCCAATCCCAACTCTTCGGCTACATCACTCATAGCCTGATCTACACGGTTTAAAAGCGGATTAAAAAGTTCATTTTGTCGCTGTTGAATCTGCCGCTGAATGCGGTTTTCAAGGTTGGCAAGTTCTTCTTGCCGCTCTTGAAGCTGCTCTTCCCTGCGCGCCTGTTCTGCTTCAGAAAGTTCACCGGCTTCAACCAGCTCAGAAAATTCAGTCAGATCTTCGATCCAGCTCTGATAGCGATTCTGAAAATCAGCTTGTCGCTGTTCAATAAATTGTTGAATTTCGTTTTGTACCTGTTCGGTTTCCGGCAGTGCGTCAAGTACATCGTCCGGATTCATAATGCCAACCTTTAACTGCCCAAACACAGTAAGTGGCATGAGTATGAATAGTGCTGTCAGAATTGTCTGTTTCATAAATTGTCTTTTGATTTAAGCGCCCTAAGTTAAAATTTATAATCTTTAATTTCTTGATGAATCTAACCCTAATTCTAACATCACTTCTTCGGTTAGGTTCCACTGCTGCCGGGCAAACAGCATTTGTGTATCTTGTGCCCGGTCAAAAACAAAGTCAAAATTATCACGCTCAGCAACACGATTCAAGGCTTCGAAAATCTGACGTTGAATCGGTTCGAGCAGTTCCTGTTGACGAGTAAAATATTCGCCCTCGGGACCAAAACGATTTTCGATCATTTGATCAAGCTCCCGTGTTTTAGCTTCAATTTGCTGCAGACGCTCCTCCCGGATTTCATCGGTAAAAAGGATTTCACGGGCTTCAAAATCTTCCCGGAGTTCCTGCAGCTCCTGTTCAAGCTCTCGGATCTCCTGCCGCCAGTTTTCGCTCAATAAATTGAGTCTCTGCTCCACTCCGCTATATTCGGGCATATTTTGCATAATCACATCCGTATCGATAAACCCGATTTTCTGGTTTTGAGCATTCGACACTTCAAAACCAACCCAAAGCAAAATTATTGTGGAACAGAGAAGTTTTTTCATCTCGTCACCTATTTAAAATGGAGCTCCAATATTAAACAAGAACTCCCATTCACCCGCTCGCAATCCCTGTCCTTCGTTTGATGCAGGAGTACCATCCAGTCGATAACCGTAACTCAGATCAACCAGTCCCAAAATCGGGAGGAAGATACGTGCACCAAACCCTGCGGCCCGCTTCACTTCAAACGGATCAAACCGATTCAAATCATTAAATGTATTTCCTGCATCAACAAATGCATAGGGAATTAGCTGAATCTGTTCGGATGACACCGCAGGGTAACGCAGCTCGAGTGTGTATTTATTGTATACACGCCCGCCTACCAGATTTTGATTTGGATCAAGCGGCGATATTACCCCGTTAAAACCACCCGGAAAACCGCGTAAGTCAATATTGTCGTTCAGGAAGTTTTGACGCTGCTGTATCTGTGTACCACCAAGGAAGAAACGTTGGAAGTTACTTCGCCCGCTGTCACTCAGGTATCCCATATACCCATACTCTGCACCGGCACTAAATACCAGCTTGCCAACCAAGGTCTGATGGTGCATGTAGGATGATTTGATTTTGTAAAACTGTTGGAAATTGGGCAGTGGAATGGCAACCTCGCCGGAAATACTGAACTTGGATCCAAATCTCGGTGAGATTGGGTTATCTGTCGAGTTTCTCTCAATTACGTGACGAAGCGTCAACAGGTCGGCCCTGCCGTCTTCAAAGATCCCACTGAAACCGGCAACATTAAAGTGATTGTAGGTCAAAATGGTTCTGTGCTGGAAATAGTCATCCGGCCACTGCAGACGTCTTCCCAAACTCACGCTCGCAGAAAAAAGCTCATTTCTCCTGTCTGGCTGAGCAATACCGCCAATCGATCGATTATTGTAGTTCAGGAAGTCATACGATAGGCTCACTCCCAACGATGTAGGGCGTCCTCGCAGCCACGGCTCCGTAAAACTGAAGTTGTAACTCTGATAGCCGCGACCTGTAACCTGTACACCGAGCGATAATCTCTGTCCATCACCAGAGGGAATTGGATTCCAACCTCCTGGCTCAAACATTCTCTGAACTGAGAAGTTGTTGAAATTAACTCGAGCGGCCAGAATTATACCAATTTGTCGCCCACCAAAACCACCGGAGAACTCAAAATTATCGGTTCCCTGTGTTTCATCCAGGTTGTAGAGAATATCTACCGTATTGTTTTCCGGATCAGGCTGGAGATCGGGCTGAATACCTTCAGGATTGAAATAACCGAGCTGCCCCAGTTCACGAATGGACCGCACAATCGCCGATCTGCTATAAGTAGCACCCGGTACGGTTCGAAGCGTTCTACGAACCACATCATCGTGAGTCTTCGTATTGCCGGCAAATTCAACTTCTCGAATCGTTGCAATCTCCCCTTCGACAATCTCAAAATTCAAATCGAGAGAATCGCCCTGTACAATTTCAATATTTGGATATACATCGAAAAAGAGATAACCGATATTTTGATAAAGACTTGAAATATCACCGTCATCGCGTCTGAACTCCAGGTTTTCCTGAAATTTTGATTCATTGAACACATCTCCTTTCTGGAAACCGAAAGCTTGAGTTAGTTCCTCATCTGTATAAACCGTATTTCCTTCCCAATTGATGTTTCGGACTCTATACTGCGGCCCCTCTTCAATTTCGATGTCAAAGATCACACCGTCTTTACTTCTTCTCCAGTTATCTACATATACGGAATCTTCAAGTACTCGAACGTCGCGATAACCGTTATTTCGATAGAATTGTAGTACGTTTTGAATCCCTTCTTCATATTCGTCCTGAGTATAGACATGGCGTTTAAAAATCCTCCACCAGCGATCCTGCTTAATTGTGCTAAACTCTTTTCTCAGCTTTCGATTGCTGAACTCCTCATTTCCGGAAAAGTTGATTTCACGCACCTTAATTCGCTCACCCGGATCAATTTCAAACCTTAGGGAGATGCGGTTTCTCTCATCATCACTTACTTCTTCAACAACATTTACATCCGTATTCCAATAGCCCTCTTCCCGGTAGTAACGATAGATCGTATTCAGCGCCTGATTCCGTACTGAGTTAGTCACGGCAAATCCGGAAATAAGGTTAAGTCGTTCACGAAGATCCCTGCGGTGCGACCGCTTACCGCCAACGAGCTCATAACGCTGCAGACGAGGCTGTTCCTGAACTTTTATATGAATTCTGACACCACCGGAAACACGTTCATATTCAATTTCTACATCTGAGAATAGCCCGGTTCTATGCAGACGTCGAATCGCTTCGGAGATCTCCTCTCCGGGAATTGAAATCCGGTCACCTACACGAAGCCCACTGCTGCTAATCAGATAGCTTTCACGTGCTGTCACCAGTCCGGATACGGTTATTTCCCGAATTTCATATTCAAGTTGTGAGATTGAGGTCGGGTCCTGTATTCTGAAATTTGTATCCTGAGCAACTGCTTGCTGAAGTGATACCAATCCGATAAAAAATAAGATTGCGCAAATGAAGAGTCGATTGAAATTGACCACGTGATAGATAATTACTTCTTTAAGAGATAATTTTATTTATAACTGCTGCGGATATCTTTTTGGTATATCCGTTTTTCACGTTCCCGTATCTACGATCACGCTTTTGGTAGGAAAATATTGCCTGATAGAGCTCATTTCTTCGAAAATCAGGCCAGTACGTTTTTGTAATATAGAGCTCTGAGTAGGCCAGCTGCCAGAGCAGAAAGTTGCTGATGCGGTACTCTCCACTGGTTCTGATTATCAAATCAGGGTCCGGAACATTTGCCGTTGAAAGGTAAGAACCGATTTTGTCATCGGTTACCTCATCCGGTGAAATTTTCCCCTCTGCAACATCCAGGGCAATTTTTTTTACCGCTTCTGTAATGTCCCATCTTCCCGAATAACTGAGCGCCAGGCATAGTTCCAGCCGGTCGTTATCCTTTGTCAGTTCTTTCACCTCTTCCAATTGACGCTGACAAGACGCGGGCAAACGGTTGATCTGACCGATGGACGAGAGTTTGATATTATTTTTGTTCAGACGGTCAGCCTCCTTCTTCAGAGAGTTAACCAACAATTTCATCAAACCGTTAATCTCATCTTCAGGCCGATTCCAATTCTCGGTTGAAAATGCATAGAGAGTCAAATGTTTTACCCCAAGCTGGGCACAACTTTCTGTGATATCACGAACGGACTCTACTCCTTCTTTATGTCCAAAAAGGCGAATATTACCTTTATCCTTGGCCCATCGTCCGTTCCCATCCATTATAATAGCTATATGTTTGGGAATGGAACCGGAAGATATAACCTCCGACTGGAGTTTTTTATCCTCTTCGCTCTGAGTTTGATCTGTCAGTGTTAGTGGTTCCAATGCAATAATTTGATGAGGTGTTTGAAGCTTTAAAAAATAGCGCGAATAGTTGCGATATTCAAGGTTTAATTATTTAATGGAATCCTTCAAACGAATCATTTCCAACGCCGACAGAGCCGCTTCCGCACCTTTATTTCCTTTATCCATGCCGGCCCGTTCTGTTGCCTGCTCCACAGTATCGGTTGTAAGCACACCAAAAGCAACCGGAATTCCGGTCTCCATATTCAGGTCTGTTATCCCACGGGTAACCGCATCACAAACAAAATCAAAGTGAGGTGTTCCTCCGCGAATGACCGCCCCAATTGCCACCACTGCATCCACTTGAAGATTATCGATGCAGTACTTGCATGAAAGCGGTAGCTCAAAAGAACCCGGACATCGCATGATATACAAATTCTCTGTCTTAACCCCTTTGGCTTTCAACGCAGCCACAGCCCCTTCGAGCATCTCATCGGTAACAAATGAGTTCCATTTCGCTGCTACAACGGCAACCTTTTTGCTATTAAACAACTCATCTGATTCAAGTTCTATCTCAGGCATAAGTCCATTTTCTAATTTATCAATTCGCGTCTTCTGCGCGCCATCCGTTTCAGTGAAAATACATGCTGTTCACCCAGAGTTACAATTCCAAAGTAAGGATCGTAATCTTTTTTCCCTTTTCCATGAAAATCACTGCCGCCGGTAACCAGCAGTTTCTCTTCAGAAGCAAGTTTTGTAAACGTACGCTGAAGGTTAAAATTATGACTTGGATGTATACACTCCAATCCGTCAATTCCAAGGGAAATCAGTTGTTGAATTTCGTCCTGTGTGTAAAGAGGTCCGGGATGTGCAAGTGACAAAACGCCCCCTGCATGCTTGGAAATACGGATTAACTCTTCCACAGTAATATACTCAGTTTGAATCTGTTCCAGTTTTTCTGAGGAGAGGTATCGGATAAATGCTTCTGCTATGGATGCAACATAGCCTTTGTCAATCAGTACAGATGCTGCATGTGGCCGGCCAATATTTCCAACTCCGGCCTCGGCTCTTACTTCATCCATGGAAATATCCAATCCCTGAGATTGAAGTTTTTCCACAATTTTTTGCATACGTTTTACCCTGGCATGTTTTTGATTTCGAAGCATCTGTACAAATTCTGCATTTTCTTCATCAAAACAGTAGACCAGAATATGAACTTCTCGTTCACCCCATACAGCACTCACTTCAACACCGGGGAGCAGCTCAATTCCCATCTCCCGGGCTGAATCTTTTGCTTTCAAATACCCCTTAATTGTATCGTGGTCTGTAATGGAGAGAGTTTTTAGTTTTTTCTCCCTGGCTCTTCTTAAAAGTTCATCCGGATTGTAAGCCCCGTCTGAGGCGGTCGTATGCGTATGTAGATCTGCTTTACCCAAAGTTATGGTCTTAAAATGGACTCGTATCTTACCGAGTCTCGTAAAATTTCTATCGATTCCTGCAGTGCTATATCTAACCGAAGTAACGCTTGCTGTCGCTCATCACCGGTTAACGTTTGAGAAATCCATTCTCGTTGCAGTTCATTTTCAATAAATGGTCTGCTATCATACAGCTGGGCAACTTTCAGATCCCGCTGAAGTGCCTTCAACTCTGTGAGATGACGTTGTGAATTACCTTGTTCTTCACTGCTCTTAAAATGTTCCGAAAGAGCATCCAAATGTTCATCTGCTGAGGTTTCAAATGAGAAACCACTCTCAATTAGATGCTGTACAAATGTACGATACAGGTTATCAGGAATCTCGTTGTTTTCAGTTTCCGCAATTTTGTCGTTTACATAAAAGAAGTAGTGATTATCCCTTTTCAATGCAATATCCAGTTCAGAATGTATGTCTGATTCTAAATGAACATCGGGTTCTATTCCGTTTCCGTCTCGCACAGGCCGGCCATTTCGGGTTCTAAAAGTCCGAACCTCCTCAAGGGTATCTTTTCGATAATCTATAGACTGTATACTGCGACCGCTCGGAATAAGGTATTTCGAAATGGTCATTTTCATTGACGTATTATACGAGAGCGGACGAATCGTTTGAACCAATCCTTTTCCAAAACTCTTCTCCCCATAAATAACCGCCCTGTCTAAATCTTGCAGAGCACCGGCAACAATCTCAGATGCACTTGCACTTCCACTGTTTATGAGTACAACAACCGGCAGATCATCAAACAGAGCGGGCTCCTCTGTTGCATACGTCTCATTTTGACTTTCATATCGCGTTCGGGTCTCTGCAACCGTTACACCGGGTTCCAGAAATTTATCAACAACTTCAACAGCTTCATTTAAAAGTCCACCCGGATTATTTCGTAAATCCAGAACGATCCCCGACAGACCTTCCTGTTCTTTCAGTTTTGTAAGAACTTCTCGCAGCTCCTCGCCCGTTCTGTTACCGAATCTGTTAATCTGCACATATCCAATCGATTGGTTGCCATCTGCAAAACCGTAATAGCTGATATTTCTAACTTCAATTCTTTCACGCTCCAGCTCAAATGAAATCGGTCGATCGACTCCGCTCCTGGAAATGACTATCTCAATTCTGGTTCCCACATCTCCTATAGTCAGACGCTGAACTTCATCAGGTGTGCTGTTCTCAACACTCACCCCATTTATCTCTTCTATTATATCTCCCGGGCGAATACCGGCTCGCTGTGCAGGATATCCGTCTATGGGGGCAACGACAACAATTCTGTCTCCTCTAAAACCGGCTTCAATACCGATTCCGCCATAAGAACCGGATGACAAAATTTCGAGTTGCTGCTGCTCTCCCTCATCCACAAACGATGTGTAAGGATCCAAGCCGGAAAGCATACCATCAATTGCACTCTTCATCAGCCTTTCGGGGCTTACCTCATCTACATAGCGAACGGCAACCTCTTTATAGACATCGCTAAAAATGGTAAGCTGCTTTTTGATCTGAAAGAAGAGATCGTTCGATTGAGCAAAAGCTCCCGCAAAAATGATGAAAGCTGCCAGCGACAGTAAAATTCGTTTTTTGGATACAGCTTTCATCAATGTCTATATTTTCTGCTTAACGGCGAATAATCAGTGACTGACCGGGGTAAATCGTTGTTCCGTTGATGTTGTTTGCCCGCTGAATTGCTGAAACTGATACCCCATGCCGTCGGGCAATGCTACCGAGTGTATCGTTCCGTCGAACGGTGTACCGAATTTCGTCAGAAGGTGTGGTGGTGTCTCCCTCAAAGCGTAGGGCATAGATATTTTCTCCACTGCGCTGACGCCGTTCTACCTCCTGCTTTTGTGCGTAGGTCAATCCGTCAATCTGTTTAAAATAGTCTGCATGCTGACTCGGTACGTGAACTGTTAACCGTTGCCCAACCCTAATCGTGTTACTGATTCCATTCCAAGAGCGAACCTGCCAAGCCCTCACATCAAACCACTCAGCTACATGGCCAACCGTATCACCGCTTTTTACCGTATAAGTTACCGGAGTGGTATTGGCCGGAGCCTGTACCTGCTGTCTTTGTGATTGACCTGATGATGAACCGGAGCTGTTTGTAGGTCGGTTAGTGGCAATTTGTTCTTGCGAACCCGGTGCAACAGGCACCACGATTCTCTGTCCGGGATGAATCATACTGTTCAAGCCTTCATTTGTCTCATAAAGTGCTCTCACAGAAGTACCGTAGCGGCGAGCGATATAGCCCAGTGTTTCGCCGCTGCTTACGGTGTGCATAGCTACTTCGGATGCACGAGAATCTTTCGGGATCTCCTGATATGCAGCAATAAATTCATCTTGGATTCCCACCGGGAGCTTCAGCGGATATTTATCTCCGGGAGGAGTAGCCCAGCGTAACAGTTCAGGGTTGTAATCTTTGATTTCCTGAAGTGAAATTCCTGCGGCTTTTGCCAAATCCTCAAGCGGCATCAAACCATCCACTTCCACTATATCATACTGATAGGTTCTGCCGGTTGGTTCCACTTCAAAACCAAATTCACCGGGATTCATGGCGATCATGGTTGCTGCAATATAACCGGGAACGTACCCCCTGGTCTCTCGCGGTAAATAGGGGTAAGCTGTCCAGTAATCCTCTACTCCGCCGGCAGCCCGGATCGCTCGCCGAAGGCCTCGCGGACTCAGATTGTAGTTGGCCAGCGATAGATGCCAGTCGCCCCAAATATCATACAGATCCCGTAAGTGCTGAGCAGCAGCTCTTGTGGATTTTACAGGGTCTCTTCGCTCATCAACCCACCAATTAACTTCAAGGCCGTAAACAGCGCCGGTTGCTCGGATAAATTGCCACAATCCAACAGCACTGGCCCAGCTGCGTGCTGTGGGCACCAATCCACTCTCAATCATAGAAAGATGGATCAACTCCTGAGGAACTCCCTCCTCAGCAAAAATTTCTTTCATCATTGGAAAGTAGTACTCTGACCGCTCCAGCCAACGCTCCATTACATCCGGTCGACGCAAGGTGTAGTACATCAAATGTCTGTTGACATGCTGATTTTGAACCAGCGGAACATCCGTTTGGTTGATGGTCAAATTGTCGGGCAGTGCATACCCTTCAGCAATCCAGTCATCCTGTTCAGAAAACAGTTCCTCCTGTACTTCAAAAATATCTCCTTCGGTCTCTCTCCGAGCTTCCGTAATACCATAAAACTCGCTGTGCTCAGCCATCACGGTTCGGTAGAGTTCCGCAAAACGGCGGTTATTCTGCACTTCAGGGTAGTCTGTCATAAGAGTTTGAATCCCCTCAAAAGCACGGTTAATGTAGGTTTCGGCCTGTACAAGATCACCCTGAACCTGGGCATCAATTGCAAGTACTTGAATACGGTATATATCTGATATCCGTCTTAAAACTTCTTTATCCAGCTCACTCCTTTCGGCAGAAATTTCCATTACCGGTTTATCCCGGTTTGTATCCGTCAATGGGTTAGAGTAAGGAAGCAATTTAGATGGGATTTCTATCTCACCGGATGTCTGTGCCTGAGCATGCAGTGAATGAAGTGCGAAAAAAGTTATTAGCAGAAGTACCGTTTGCTTCATGGAGTAGTGGTTAGAGTTTTTAAAGTCTTTTCTAAAGTAACAATTTCACCAGAGTTTCGGAATTTGAGAATCAAAATAAGAGCTTCGATCTGGTTTTTAAAACGATGTCCGGTTTGCCGTCCATTTTTGTACTATTGGCCATCGCCTCCCGCTTCCAAACGATTTGGAACTCACTTTAAGTATAGGCACTGCCTGATTTCTCTTAAATTCATTGTAATCAACCAGTTTAAGAATCCGATCTACTGTAGCGACTTCAAATCCTTCGTGAATTATTTGTGAGCGGCTTTTCTGAAGTTCAATGTAGTTGAAAAGCAGCTTGTCGAGTATTTCATATTCAGGTAAACTGTCGCTGTCTTTCTGGTCCGGCCTCAGTTCCGCACTCGGTGCTTTGTTAATGATCGCTTCCGGAATAACTTCCTTCCGATAATAGGAGCTGTTGAGCCATTTTGCCATCTCATACACCTCCGTTTTGTAAAGGTCTCCGATTAAACTCAAAGCTCCATTCATATCTCCGTAGAGAGTTGCGTAACCGACGGCATACTCAGATTTATTTCCCGTTGCCATCAATAAACTACCAAACTTATTGGCATAGGCCATCAAGATTGTACCACGAATTCTGCTCTGAAGGTTTTCTTCAGCGACTCCGAACGGTTCATCTTTAAAAACAGGTGCCAAAGTTGATCTGAATGTTTCAAAAATTTTCTGAATCGGAATTTCAAAAAGATCAATCCCGAGATTTTTCGCAAGCTCCCTGGAGTCTGTCACACTCCCCTCACTTGAAAATTCAGCCGGCAGTGTGATTGCCTTTACCTGCCCCGGGGAAAGGGCTTCAACCGCAAGTGCACACCCAACTGCAGAATCAATGCCACCACTTAAACCAAATACCACGCTGTCCGCAACACCCGTTTTTTCAATGTAATCTCTCAACCCAAGTCGGATTGCAGAAAACTGTCGCTCTGCTTTCAGTGCCGGATAAATTACGTTCTGATCACGATCGCCCAAAGGCTCAACATTTCCTGACTTGTTATCAAGTTCTACATCAGCAAAGGATGGTTCAAACGCTTTGGTTCGGGCTATCACATTGCCTTTCGCATCTATTGCCATTGAATCCCCGTCGAAAATCACATCGGTATGTGCTCCAACCTGGTTGCTGTACAGAAGTGGCAACTCCAGCCTCCGGGTATGATTTTGAAGCATTTTTTCGCGGTTTTGATGCTTGGTATTTGTATAAGGAGATGCTGAGATGTTAATAATTATATCTGCACCCAACTTTTTTAATTCTTCGGCCGGATTTATGGGATAGGTGTGATACTGAACTTCGTTTTCATTGTACCAGATGTCTTCACAAATCGTTACGCCAAGCTTTATCCCATCCAGGTCGATGCAGTTGAACTCATCATTGGGTTCAAAATATCGCAGATCATCAAAAATATCATAGGTGGGTAAAAGTGTTTTATGAACCGTACCCAGGAGAACCCCATCTTTTGCCAAAAGTGCAGAATTGAACACTTTGCGCCCAAACTGCTTTTTATTCGGTGTAATTGAACCAAAAAGCAGGGCGGTACTTCCGGTTAACATAATAATCTCATCATTGATTTTATAGCACTCATCCCGAAAAGCCTGCACCTCCAATAGATCTTGAGTCGGATAACCGGTCAGTGACATTTCCGGAAGAATCAGTAGATCCATACCGGACTTTTCTGCGCTGGAAAGTGCTTCGACTATAAGTGATTTATTCCCTTTGAGATCCCCGATAATGGGGTTCAGTTGTTCAATTCGAATCTTCATACAATCAATTTAGTACACTCGTTCGCCGGCCAGCCATGTTTGCAGCACTTCCGTCTGCCAGATTTCCGAAGCATCCACTTCAAATATATTCCGGTCTATCAAAATAAAATCGGCCCATTTGCCCGGTTCCAAGGTTCCAAGAACATTCTCCTGGTGTGCGGCATATGCTGCATCGCGGGTAAAAATTCGAAGTGCTTCAACCCGGCTCAGTTTCTGTTCGCTGTACCAGCCACCGGGAGGCATCCCCCCGTGATCCTGACGCGTTATTGCAGAATAGAGACCATAAAAAGGATTGACGTTTTCAACAGGAAAATCGGACCCACCGGCAATCATCGTTCCCTGATCCAGAAAGGTCTGCCAGGCGTAAGCTCCCTGAATTCGCTCTGAACCAACACGATCTTCTGCCATATTCATATCACTTGTTGCATGGGTAGGCTGCATTGAAGCGATTACATCCAATTCCTCAAAACGGGGAATGTCATCCGGGTGAACGATCTGTGCATGTTCAACGCGGTGGCGCAAATCTGATTGGTTGCCCAGTTCATACCATGCATGCTCGAAAGAGTTCAAAACCTGCCGGTTTGCGGCATCCCCAATTGCATGAATATTCATCTGAAATCCATTGGATGCTCCTTTAATTACCATCTGATTCAACTCATCCTGATCATAAAAGAGCAGTCCGCTGTTTCCGGGATCATCGTGGTAATGTTCTATCATGGCTGCACCACGGCTTCCCAGCGCGCCGTCTGCAGAAATCTTCACACTTCGCAGAGCAAGCAGGTCGTTCGCATAACTATTGATTGGACCATTCTCTGCAAGTTCATCAAACGTTTCGCCTGTACCGCCAATCATCGCATAAATTCGGGTTATCATGTCGCTGTTATCGGCAAATTTCTTGTAACGGTCCCACGTGGCCACATCAATTCGGGCATCATGAACCGAAGTCAATCCATGCTCGGCCATTACCTGAAGAGCCAACTCTAAAGCTTGTTCATTCTCCTCTTCCGTTCTTGAGGGAATGTGCTGCGTGATGTACGACATCGTTGCATCAATAAAGATTCCGGTAGCATCTCCAAACTCATCTCGGCGCACCACCCCTCCCTGTACATCCGGTGTATCGCGGCTGATCCCGGCAATCTCCATCGCACGGCTGTTCGCCCACGCTGCATGACCATCGACCCGAGTCAAATATACCGGCCGGTCAGGTACCACACTGTCCAGATCTTCGGCAGTCGGAAATTCATTCTCTTCCCAAAGCACCTGATTCCAGCCTCTTCCGCGAATCCATTTCAAGTCCGGGTTATCTTCTGCATACTTCTTGATGACCTCAAGGGTCTCCTCGAGAGAATCGATCCCCTGGACATCCACATCCAGCTGCTGATATCCTAATCCCATCACATGAACATGGGCGTCGATCAAACCGGGTATCAGCGTCCTTCCCTCTCCATCAATTTCATCAAAACCTGAATATTCGGCACGCAGATCATCTGCAGTTCCAGTTGCGGCAACTTTTCCATTCTGAACGGCAATTGCGTCAAAATTGATCAGTTCCAGATCATCGCCGGCAATCGTGTAGCCTTTTACATTATGAAGAATAAACCCCTCAGGCTCAGTGGAACAGCCGGTTAAAAGAAACAGAGCAAAAAGGATCAGAGTAACGATTCGGTTTATCATAGGTATGAATTAAAGTTTATGGATATCTGTCGGGTATTACGACTCGTGAGTTTTAAAATATGAGATACGGTCATCAAAAAAATTACCTGTCAATAGCTCGTGAGCCAAAAAGTCCGGCACAATGCTTATAGATTTCAGCCCATCAAGTGGTATGAACTGTACATCTTTGATCAACTGATTCTCTGCAGGATGTTCTGGGTCGAATCCATTTTCAAGGTTACCGGTATAACTTCCAACCGAAAAATAGAGTTCGATTGCATGAATTGGATGCTGAATAAATTCGTGAACATACCTGAGTTTCAGATCGTTGATTTCCAGATTTGTCTCCTCTTTACACTCCCGGATTACAGATTCTTCTGCTGTTTCTCCGGTATGTACACCGCCGCCCGGTGGAAGCCACACAGGGTGATCTCGTGTGGGAACTTTCTGATTAACCAGCAGGATCTTCCGGTTTTTGACGAGGAGCCCGCATGCACGAACTCTCAATTTCCCGGAGTAATGATCCTGAGAAATCACAATGCCGCTTTTGCAGTCACTTCACTGTTTTCAAGAACGGCATTCACGAATGATACAAACAGTGGATGGGGATCATACACCGTACTTCTCAACTCGGGATGGAATTGCACACCCACAAACCACGGATGATCTTCAATTTCAATGATCTCGACCAGATTCCGCTCGGGATTCACTCCGGATATGGTCAGGCCGGCATCAACCAATTTCTTCCTGAGTTCATTATTCAGCTCAAACCGATGACGATGACGCTCCTCAATCAAATCCTCACCATATGCCTGATGAGCTTGGGTTCCTTCAACTAAGCTACAGTCGTACTTACCCAAACGCATGGTGCCGCCTTTGTCTTCAACTTCCCGCTGTTCAGGCATATAATCGATTACAGGGAAAGGGGTTTCTTCATCAAATTCGGTGCTGTTTGCTTTCTCCATTCCGGCACAGTTTCGCGCATATTCTATAACGGCGCACTGCATACCCAGACAAATACCAAGCATTGGAATTTTACTCTCACGGGCAAACTTTACAGCAGCCAGCTTCCCTTCAATTCCACGCCCCCCAAAACCGGGTGCAACCAGAATTCCCTTCACATCTCCGAGCTCGGCAGCCACATTTTCTTCTGTCAAATCATCTGACTGAACCCACTTGATATTCACCCCTGCATTATTCATTGCTCCGCCATGAATCAGTGCTTCCACAATGGATTTATACGCATCGTGATGCTCCACATACTTTCCAACAAGCGCAATTTTGGTTGTCTTCTCCGGATGCTTTATTCGATTGACAAACTCAATCCATCGCTCCAGATCCGGATTTTTAGACGGCAGATCAAGCTTTTGTATCACTCGCTGATCGAGCCCTTCTTTCTGCATCAAAAGCGGCACTTCATAAATCGATTCTGCATCCAGAGATGCTATCACATCTTCATTTTCTACGTTGCAGAATTGGGCAATTTTGTTTCTGATAGAGCTGTCCAGCTCATACTCCGATCGGCAAACAAGAATATCCGGATTCAATCCGCTTTCGGAGAGTGTCCGGACGGAGTGTTGTGTCGGCTTTGTCTTGAGCTCGCCGGCAGCAGCCAAATAAGGCACCAGCGTAAGATGTATAGAGAGCGTGTTCTTTCTGCCCACATCGTACCGCAGCTGACGCATCGCCTCGATATATGGCAAACTCTCAATATCACCGACGGTTCCTCCAACTTCTGTAATTACAACATCGTACTCACCGCTCTGCCCGAGACGAAGAACGTGAGATTTAATTTCGTCTGTGATATGTGGAATGACCTGTACCGTCTTCCCTAAATACTCCCCCCGGCGTTCTTTTGTGATCACATCGTAATAGATCCGGCCGGTCGTTACATTATTATCCTGAGACGTTTTAACATCCAGAAATCGCTCATAGTGGCCCAGATCGAGGTCCGTCTCTGCACCGTCATCGGTCACATAAACTTCTCCGTGTTCATACGGGTTCATGGTTCCGGGGTCCACATTGATGTAAGGATCAAGCTTTTGAATGGTTACCCGCAACCCCCTGGCTACCAAAAGCCTTCCAAGAGATGCACAAATGATTCCTTTTCCGAGAGATGACGTAACGCCGCCGGTTACAAAAATATACTTTGTGGACATGTGTAATTTGTACTTGTTGAGGGAAAACTGAAAATAGGGGCCTCTCACATGCCATTCAAATTAAAAGGGGAAAAGATGAATTTTTTTTCAAAAAACATCATCCCTGCACTGACATTACACGAAAGTAATCACTCTTAATTCTGGAAGTCGATAACTCGTTTAATCGCCTGATTGATTAAGGTCTCAAAAGAGCCTTTTTTTTGCTGATGTGTGATAAACAAGCAAAACTCCCATCATACAGGAAACGCTTCCAATAATGCTAATAATAGCAGAAAACCAGTAGGGTGTAATCTGGCCAAGTACAGAGAGGGATATCAGTGCAATTCCGGTAAATATTTGAAGCATGGCCGCCACGTTTGGTATAATCGCTTCGGTATTGCTGAAAATAAACTGAACAGGGTTTGTTTTTACCCTATTGGACGCACCGGAAATGAGTTGAGAACCCTCGACATCTTTTGATTTATTTGAATTGTCGATCATTTGACTGTCTATTTAATTGAGAACACATTACCATTATACAAACTGTAACCGATTAACAAAATATTTCGCCCTATACGTGGAAAATTCTAATCATTACATCTATGGCAGGAATCCCGTTGAAGAACAACTTCAACAAGGTGCAGAAAGTGTTGATAAAATCTACATAAGAAAAGGAATTCAACACTCTCAGATCGCTAACATCTTATCTCTTGCTTCCAAAAACCGGATTCCCTACACCGAAGTTCCCGGCAAGAAACTTTATGATCTTGTGGGTGGAGTAAACGACCAGGGAGTGGTTGCTTCAATTGCACAGGCAGAATACAAGGAGTTTGAAGAGTGGCTTGAAAAGGTAGAGCCTGATGCTCAAACCGCGGTACTTCTTTTGGATGAAATTGAAGATCCGCACAATTTTGGTGCCATTCTAAGAACTGCAGCCGGCGCCGGAATTTCTGCAGTCATTGTGCCCAAGCATCGCCAGGCGCCGGTTAACGCGGCCGTCTTCAAAACAAGTGCAGGAACAGCCGGACGAATTCCAATTGTAAGAGCAGTAAATTTAAACCAGGCAATTCTTGCACTAAAGGATCATAAATTCTGGATTGCCGGGCTCGATCAAAACAGTGATTCGATGATTTGGGATCAGACCTATGATGTTCCCATGGCGTTTGTAATCGGTAATGAAGGCCGGGGCATGCGCAAAAAGACGGGGGAGCATTGTGACTTTCTCCTTTCACTTCCAATGGAAAATCGTGTAGAATCGCTGAATGCATCGGTGAGTGCCGCGTTGGTTTGCTACGAATGGAAGCGCCAGAAAGTTCAGTCTAAAAAGTGACTCTCTGGCACTTATCGAAATCCTTACATATCGTCCGGACGCGGGTAGGTGATAATGAAAGCTCCATATCCGGAGTCGAGTTGCTGCAGGATACTGTTTGCATTACGATATCGCTGAAACGAACCTATCAGTACACGATTTAGCCCATCAAATTGATGAATAATAACTCGTTGTCCGGCCTGATCAAGTTGAGACCCAAGATCTTCAGCCAGCTTCGCTCGCATCTCTTCGGCAGCTGCACGATTTGAAAATGAATAAACCTGAATATAATGCCCCGGATCAGGCCTGTTAGTGAATATTTGTTGCCTCCGGGCTTCAGCCTCAGCTTCCAGTTGTTTTTGTCGCTGTTCGGCTCTCCACTGCTCAGCAAACACCCGGTTTTGTTCCTGTTGTCGCATCATCTCCCGATTTGCTTCATTCACCATTTGTTGAAGTCTCTGTTCTCTCTCCTCTTTCTCCTGCAGGTTCTGAGGGTCCGGGGCCACTTGTCGTTCAACAGTTACTTCCACTTCATGTTCTTCTGCTCTGTTCAAATCAGCACCGGTTGAAATTTCAATCCGGGAATCTCGTGCCGGAGGCCATGAAATGAGTTTAGAACCTGATGAGCCGAAATTAATGCGAAGGCCTGCACTTACAGCCGCAAATTGATCTGAGCTGCCTGATCCGGAGAGTCCGTCCAGTAAATCACTTCCCGCTGCAATATAGTCATACTGAACAAATAGATCAGCCCCCCGGAAAAGATAGAAGTTCACTCCTGCACCTGCAGTGCCCAGCAAAGACAGGTCTTCTGAATCCAGATCGTCGGTAACAATCTGGCTCCGAATCATTCCAAGGCCAACAGAAAAATATGGATTCATGAACCGGGAATTGAGCCCCAGGAGACCATTTAGGTTGGTCACACCTTTTATGGTTGCATAGAAAAAATCATTCTCAAAAGCGGGGTCAAAATCATACTGATTAGTAAAACTCCCAACCTGAACGCCTGTATCGATTGAAAAAGCAGGGCTTGCAGCATACTGAAAACTCCCTCCATAAATCTGTTGGCGAAAAGATGGGACGTTGAAATTACCCGCAAGCCGCCCCACAACTCCATCACCTGCGGAACCGTAGGTAAGACCTGAACCGAGTGTAAAACTGACTCTTTTCCCCTCGCCGGATTGTGATAAAGATTGAACGGGAAAGCTCAAACAAAGGGCTGCAAAAATTGCTAACCACTTCTGTATGCTGATTGATTTTCTCTCCATATATCTCCTTCATTCGTTCTGATTATGATGTATAAAAATGTCAACTGCATAACTCCTTGCAACATTCAGAGATAATACAAAATTTTTAAGAAGATCTTTTGTGATTAATCCCGGTGTTATCAGAGATATTTCTGCTCTTCAAGAATTGCAGAAATAAGCACTTCCGGTTCGTCTGTTCCAATCCGCGTACTTTTCCCATTTTTAAGTAAAATATTCACAGCCTTTAATCCGGATACATTGTACAGCCATCCTTTGCCCGGCGTCCATCGTATGCCAATTCCCTCAAGCGGGTGAGTTTTAACCTTTGACACATCTTTGATTTGATCAATCGGTATTCGGTATTTCCAGATGCCGGGCCCAAAGTACCAGATGAGTTCATTTCTGTTCACTTCAACTGTCAGCGTGGAAAAAATGATGAATAGAAACAGGATGAGCAGTAGAGAGACGTATAAAATTGGGCGTTCTGAGGGGAGAACTTTCGATGATTGAATCATGAATATTAAAAACATCGAAACACCTCCCATAACAATAATTGTAAAATACCCGATCTGAGTGTTTCTATAGGCCATTTCAGTCTCTGCTATTCATAAATTAGATACTCCCTTCTTTCTTCTAAAAATGACTCAAGACCAAAATTGACTTCCAAAGGGTTTACTTCTCCCGAAATGATCCGATCGATCTCCCTGCTGCCTGCAAGATTATATAGAAAGTCATTTGTCTCAGCGCCGGGTGATGCATTCAGAATCTCCTGAAACAGTTTCAGCCCCACCCGTACAGGATCAAACTCATAACCATGCAAGGTGATTTGTACACCGTAGCTCTCTGTATCGAGGTGTTTTGGGGTCGGAGCCACACCCGGAATGGATCTTGGCGTAAATGAGAGCGGCCGAACCTCAAGCTGGTCCGTTAGTTGATTCAATTCATGAATCTTCTCTTCACTCAGGCTTGTTTCGGGTCCGCCCAGTACTAAAAAAGGCTGATCTGTTCCCCGCCCTTCACTAAGGGTCGTACCTTCAAAATAGACGGTTCCGGGATAAAGAAAAGCTTGTTCAAAAGTGGCCAGATTCGGTGACGGAGCAACCCATTCGAGCCCGGTATCCGGCCAGATCATATCGCGCGTCCATCCTTTCATCTGAATGACTCTCAACTCCGGGTCAGAATCAAAATTCATCCACTGCTCGCCGGCAATCATCCGTGCCATCTCCCCCATCGTCAGACCATGAATGGCGGGAATCGGGTATGGGCCGACAAACGACTCGAACTCCTCATCCAGCATCCATCCGCTTACATAATTTCCTCCCAGGGGATTGGGCCGGTCCAGCACCCATACCGGGATACCAGACTCACTCGCTGCTTCCATGACCAAACCCAGTGTTGCGATGTAAGTGTAAAATCGGGCTCCCACGTCCTGCATATCAAATAGTAATAGATCCACGGCCTCAAGCATCTCGGCGGTCGGTTTTCGACTGGCCCCGTAGAGTGAATAGACCGGAAGCCCTGTCTGCTGATCCACTCCGTCTTCAATGATCTCCCCGGCACCGGCCTCACCTCTGAATCCGTGTTCAGGTGCGTAGAGCGCTTCCACATTCACACCCAAGGTCATCAGTGTGTCGAGCATGTGAGTCTCTCCAATCCGTGCCGTTGGGTTCATGACCAGGCCAACCCGTTTCCCATCCAGTTCATCCAGATGATTCTCAATCAGCATCTCCGCCCCTGTTTGAACGGTGTCCTGCTCAATTGATTCTTCATTTACACATGAAGTGAAAGAAATCAGAGTTGATGAAAGAGATAGGGTTAATAGTATATAAATTAGTCTGCTCTTTACCATGAGATATATTTAGAATTCGATCTTCGGCTGAGTTCAATTTACAAAAAATCTTCCCTAACAAGGGGATAATCAAACGAGTGTCCTTTGGACTTCGAAGTATTGTGACAAATATTGAATGATCCCCAATTTGGAATCACGGGATTTTTAGAGTGGTTTCAATCATTCAGGATTCTTTTCTCATTTTATTTGATGAGAAATAAAGTGCCGATCCAACCACCCCTTCAAAACATTTCATAAGGAGGGGATTTCACTATATCCAGTTATTTTCCGAAACAAAAAAGGGCGAAGTTTTCGCCCCACCCTTTTGAAATTTTTCAGAAAAGCAGTTTACGCTTTGTTTGCCACAACTTCTGATTCAGCAAAGAAATAGGCCGCTTCAATTTTTCCGTTTTCTACGGAATCTGAGCCGTGAACAATGTTCTCTCCAACACTGTCTGCAAAATCTGCGCGGATGGTTCCTTCATCGGCTTCATCGGGATTTGTAGCTCCAATCAGCTTTCTGAAATCCGCAATCGCGTTCTCTTTTTCCAGGATCATCGGAACACAGGCTCCACTGCTCATAAACTCAACCAGTTCCCCAAAAAACGGACGCTCTTTATGCACCGCGTAAAATCCGCCTGCGGTATCTTGGGTAAGGCGGGTCATTTTCATCGCAACAATTTTGAATCCGGCCTCCTGAATACGACGAGTAACTTCGCCTATCAAATTCTTGCGTACACAGTCAGGTTTCAGGATTGTCAAAGTTCTTTCTACTGCCATTATTTTAATTCTTTTGTAACAATTGTCGGTTTCAGTTCTCTTTTTAACAGCCACAAAGATACGGGATACTCGGAAAAATCACGAGTGAAACTATTGATAATCATTACGAACTAACGAATGCTCGATTACACGTTTTCATACAGTTGGCAAATTCAAAGCAGTTCATCTCCTGAGCAGCTATGGACTTTACTGTCTGATACCAATCGGCTGTTCAGGGATTTGGGTGAGCTGCCTGTAGAACGTGCTAATCTCTCACGCATGAACCTGAAGGGGCACATCGAGCTAACATACGAACCCCTTCACCGCACCGATATGTGGGAAGAGGAACCCTATCAGTGGGAGGCCCCTTACCATTTGAGCGTAAAAAGAAATTACAAGTCAGGTTATTTTAAAGAGCTGCTCATCTCTATTGATATCAGTGATAATCAATTTGGCAGTATGGTCACATTCCGTTTCCGGGGCGAAGCCAACCGACTTCCGGGTTATATTTTCAGCAAACGGAGATTTAGCAGAAGATTCCGCTACCACCTAAAAAAACTGATCCAGCAGTATGATCAATCCATTGTTGAACACACGCTTCCGGAAAATTATTCAACCAAATTCAAACTTTCTGCTCCCCGTCGCTGGGACCTGCACAGAGAAAAACTGGCCGAGCTAAGCGGAGACGAGGAAATTTCCGAACTGCTGATACATGCCATTCAGCATGGTAACGATGCTGAAATTAAACAGCTCAATCCGGCTAAACTTTCCGAAATCTGGGAAAAACCGCTGAACAGCGTCCTAAGGGTGATGCTGTTCGCTACAAAACTGGATCTTCTCAACTTTAGATGGAATGTTCACTGCCCGGAGTGCAGAAACCGGGTTAAAAGTATTCAGAAGCTTGGTGAAATTACAGATCCTGTTTTTTGTCCAACCTGTGAAAAAGATTTCAATGTCGATTTCCACCAAGCCCTGGAGCTGATGTTCGAGCCTCATCCACTGGCCCGAAAAGTCTCCAGAAAAACCTACTGTTATGGAAACCCGGCCACTCAACCGCATGTAGATCTACAGCTCACACTCAATCCCGGCCAGAAGCGGTTTGTAAAAATGAATTTGCGGGAGGGGTACTATAAAATCTACTCCAACCAAAGCTGTGAAGTGATCTACGCTCAGATCGATCACCATGGCCTGACAAATGCCACTATTCATTTCAGTGATAAGCGGGATGACCGGGAAGATATCTACCTCTCCACAACACCCAATCTGATCCTTCACAATCAGACCGAAGAAAAAATGATTGTGAAGTGTGAAAACCTCAGCCGCGAGACGTTTGCCGTTTCAGCGGCGGAAGTTACCTCCTGGCAGCTTTTCAGAAATCTGTTTCCTGAAGAACTGATCCGTGATGAGAAGAAACTGAATGCCAAAAATCTGACCATCCTGTTTACCGACCTCTTCAACTCTTCCAACCTATACCGGAAAGATGGAGATGAAACTGCACTCGGAGTGGTGATGGGCCATTTTAATACTCTTGAACAAGCCGTAATTGAGGAGCGCGGAGCGGTAGTAAAAACCCTGGGGGACTCCGTAATGGCCATTTTCCCAACTCCGGCCCATGCCTTGAAAGCCTTCTACAAGGCAGAAAAACTATTCAAACAGCAGCAGGCCGGTGAAGAGTCTCCCATCAAACTAAAAGGTGGCATTCACGTGGGCGATTGCATGGCCGTCTCTCTGAATAATCGTATCGACTATTTCGGTAATCACGTAAATATTGCATCCAGGCTGGTCAGTTTTGCCAACAGCTCGGAAGTGGTCATTTCATCCGATGCTTATGAGTGCCCCGAACTGAAGGAGTACCTGAGAGGAAAACACAACATTCTTCGTGTTCACTCACGCGAAGTAACACTGAAAGGATTTGATGACGAACCGTTCGAGATTTTGCAGATGTCTCGAAACGATAGTCCGTTACGCCTGGTCGTATAAAACCGCTTGTCGTATACAATTTACAGCCGCTATTACCCCTCATTATTTCCTTAAGACCTGAAAAAATTCGCTCTTCACACTTGCCTTACAAATGATATATTAATGATAGGGCTTGTATCTGATACAGCTCGTAAATATATCAACAATACAAACTGTGAATCAGTATGGTTAAAGACCCTAAATCTAAAGCTCCGCATCCCAGCATTGCATCCCACACCGCCCCGATGGGTGAAAAGAAACGAATCGGGCTTGTTGCCCACGACTTCCGTAAGCGCGACCTGATTGACTGGGCCGATTACAACCGCGAAATCCTTATGAAGCACGACCTCTACGGCACCGGAACCACCGGCGGCCTGCTTGCGGATAAACTGGATCTGCCCGTACACCGGTTTATGAGCGGGCCGCTTGGCGGTGATCTTCAGATTGGGGCGGCCATCGCCGAGAGCAAACTCGATATCCTGATCTTCTTCTGGGATCCCCTCCAGGCTCAGCCGCACGATGTGGATGTGAAGGCGCTGCTTCGAATATCGATCGTGTACAATATCGCCCTGGCCTGCGATCGTACTTCGGCTGATTTTCTCATTACATCTGATCTGATGAATAAAGAGTATGACCGATTTCTGGTAGATTATGGTGAGAGGCTGAAGAGTTTGAAGGTTGAGGAGTAACCGGTTTTAATTACCAATTTTTCAGGATTCAGGATTCAGGCTAACATTCGAAATTCATCCTTCATCATTCCCAACTCGTTCGGAGAGCTTCGCTCCGAGACGACAACCCGCAGCTCCGCTATATATAGATTTCAGCAAACAAGTTGCAGGCTCTAATACGGATTCAGTCGCTTATCCATTAATCAAAAATTCTGAAACCCAATTCCACATACCGGCACTGACAGGATTCTCCTTCCATCGAAACCCTGTCAGGTCTCAACTCAATTGCGTCCCGTTCTCGCAGACCGCTTACTGATGCTGAATGAACTGTTCTGAAGCAGATCACCATACCCGTCCCCGTCATCATCCGGATCGATATGCACATTAAAGTGCCATGTGCCTCCGGTGAACAAGACGGTTAATGTCCTTCCCGGAATTTCCTGAGCATCAGTCAGTGAAGTCAAATTATAAGTCCATCGGTATACATTACCTGGAGGTATATTTTCGAGGACCGGAGTTTCCTGCCGCCCCGATTCCTGCGCAAGCGGGTTTTCCTGTTCTGAGTTTTCCGGAATGCAATTCTCACTGCCCCCTGTAGTTCGGGCCCACACACCCGGCCCACACGGGTCATCATCACTCGCCATTTGCCTGGCAGTTCCCTCATTCCACTCCATCGTCTCGATCTCTTTGCCTCCTGCAGCTGCACTGCGACCGGTTCTCGCGCTTCGCTTGCTGATGCTGTAGGATGCTGTTTCAATAGCGTCCAGCACTCCATCATCATCTGAATCCTCATCGATTGGATCGATCTCCAGATTAAATTGGATTCCGTCTCCATCACTATCCATATCTTCGTCACCGGATGGATTACGGCCGGTTCGTGCACTTCGCTTGCTGATGCTAAATGATGCCGTTTTCATGAAATCGGGGAATCCGTCAGAATCAACTTTTCCTCTACGAATATCTTTTTTATCAATTCCTCGATCTGCTTGCGCACTCGAGTTCATTTCCGGTTGGGAGTTGGTACCTATTTCCATGCAGTATGAACCCGGTTGTATGGTATACTGCTGAACATTTGACGATCCAGGACCATCACTGTCTCCATCGTTTGCCTGACCTTCATTCAGCGGATTTTCACCGGAATTTGTGTTACCGCTATATAACGGATTACCACCCGCTGCCACCATGCCCGTCTTAACAATCAACCCTGAGGGGTTTGCCAATCGGGCCATTGTGAAGTCCAATCCATCGTCAATGCCGTCATCATCACTGTCCATGTCACCATCACCAATATCCGCAGCACGTGTGGACGGTTTATTCGATCGACTGGAATTGTAATCCTGAGCAGTTTCCAATCCATCGTCAATGCCGTCATCATCACTGTCCATGTCACCGTCACCGATATCCGCAGCGCGTGTAGACGGTTTATTGGAGCGGCTTGAGTTGTAATCCCGGGCCGGAGCGATCTGTGCCAATTCGCTCAGCCGATTCATTTTTACCAGCAGACTCTCTTCCATTGCCAGCACTTCCCGGCACACATCGGTTTCACAGCTTCCCAGCGATTCAACATCCTCCTTCACAATGTTCAAAATCTCTTCAATATGCATGTCGATATCAGAGGGATTTTCCCGGGCCTGGACAACTCCATGATGGCGTTCATCCGCATGTTGCCTCACCTGCCCGCACACTCCCTCCTCACATCTGTCCAGAACCTGCATGATGCTGCTGATATCATTCCCGGCTGAAGCTAACCCCAGCTCTTTGGCATTAGCCAGTACATCATCCGGCCGCGGACAGGGGCCTTCGTCATCACAATCGTCATCATTGAGGTCATCCCGGGCTTCTGATCTGGGTTTGTTCGAACGGCTTGAGTTGTAATCCTTGGCCGTTTCAATTGCATCATCGATCCCGTCATTATCGCTATCCGCGTCACCGTCACCAATATCCGCTGCGCGGGAGGTCGGTTTGTTCGACCGGGCTGCATTGTAATCCTGTGCCCTCGTGGCCTGAACCACTCCCATAAGAGCATTCATGTGGCCGAGCAGTGCCTGCTCCATGGCTAATACTTCACCGCAAACGGCTGATTCACATTTACTCAGTGAAACCACATCCTCCATCACAATGCTGTGGATATCTTCTATTCCCTGATCTTGTGAAATTTGACTCTGTTTCACTTGATGGGACTTATCCTTTCTCCCATCCGCATTCAAGCGAACTTGTGTGCAAACTTCTTCCTCACAACGATCCAGAACATCAATGATATCATCAATATAATTTTCTGCAACAGCCAATCCGTCCCGTTTTATCTCTATGACATCATCCGGAGCAGCTTCCGATGTCGGTTTATTGGAACGGCTAGAGTTATAGTCCTGCGCGGTTTCCACAGCATCATCGATCCCGTCATCATCACTGTCCGGATCACCATCTCCTATACCATCATTGGCAATACTTCCGCCGGGTTTATTGGATCGGCTCGAGTTATAATCCTGGCCGGGTGCAGCCGGTGCCCTGGATCCTCCAAAGCTGATCTTAATTCCGGCATTGGCAAAAAAGTTGGTTTTGGGTGCCGATTCGGTGTGCTGTACAACAGGAGCGTTCTCAAACTGTGAGTACATCTCAAAAGCGTTATCCACCTGCATCACCCGGGAAAGATCCCGTTCTGAATAGGTGATTTCACGATCAGACAGATGATGCTGAATTCCCGTTTTAATATTAAAACTGAACCGGTCACTAAATCCGGGTTTAAAATCAAACTGCATCTGAGGGCGAATTGCAGCACTCCATCCCCCTGCGTTGTCTCCCGCATCCATTTCGGCAAGTACAAGATCAGAGTCAACACCTGAACTTTCCATTTCACCGGTGGAGTCATAAAACCGGACAGTTTGAGACGGTGCCTCCTGATAGTTCATAGCCAGGTCGAGCCCCAGGTTCATGCTAACAAACCGGCTCAGGCTCTGTTCAAACCGGGGACCTGCATTGAGATAAAACGCCTCCCACTGGTTTTCACTTGCTTCGGTTACCGTAAACTGCTCATATCCCGTTCGATACTGATCAGCACTGAATCCGGAATCAAACGAGTAGAGGCCGGCAGTAAGACCTGCCCCCCCACCGTCCCGGCATGTAACTGAGGCCCAGCTCCGGCTGAAATGCGGTGTGGGTCGTTGAATTTCCAATCAGGCCGCCGCCCGCATTCAGATCAACCGAAAAGGGACGATCCGCTTGCCGGGCAAATGCCTGCTGGGTGAATAACCCGGAAAATATGATCAGAAAAATGGTTATCAGAAATTTTTGAAAGAGACATTTGTAGCATTTTTCCATATAGAGATAGATTACATGACAATTAAACCAATAATGTACAGCACGAGATAATGTTGAAGAAGTAAGTATATAAAGAGCTGAATTACAATCTCTTACGACTGATCTAACATAAAACAATCCGTTGTCAACAGATGAAAATCATCCATTTTACTATGGTGAAGCTATTTTTATGCGTGATAAGTAGTGATTGTTAGAATTAGCTAAGATTAACCGGAGAAAAGGTTGATTGTATAGGGTGTCCGGTGCAGGCTGACGGGTTTATTCCAAGCCTCAAGCCTCAAGCCGCATGCAACAAATCAAAATTCGGCGTTCATCATTCGACATTCGACATTCAAATCCCTCCTCGTCTGACGAATTCCGGCGTGCTTTTGCGGCGGTTCGCCCGACGAGATCTTTTCAAGCCTCAAGCCGCATGCAACAAATCAAAATTCGGCGTTCGTCATTCGATATTCGATATTCAAATTCCCCTCCTCGTCCCGGAGCTCCGCTGCATGACAACCCACGCTTTCACGCAAATGCATGTGACATGGAGGGGAGCTATTTCCTGCACATTTCACGAACCTTGAATTGTCTTTCCCAAAAACAAAATCGTAAAATAATCGCCTCTAATTTGTTTTACACTTCGAACCATTCCCTCTATTCGGCGACTTTTTAATGGACTCATCTATACCCCGGGTTTCACTTCATTCAACCCGGGGCTAAAAATATTTTGCCCCGCCGGGGCAGATCTGAATGTTATCCTGCAGTATCTCGACTCTTATTCGGAACAAAAAGCAGAGAACCACTTCACAAATCGGTGTTCAGCATTCGAAATTCGTCATTCAAATCCTCAATCTCATCTCCCAGCTGCTCACTTTTTCCGCTGAAAGCTTAAGGCCATTTTTTCAGAGTACAGAATTCCAGATGATCTTAAATCGTATATCGTAAGCCGTATACCGTAATCCTTCCTCTCACGCAAATGTACGTGACATGGAGAGGAGCTTTTTTCTTTTTATCATCCCAAATTGTGCTACATTCAACTAAGCATAAATTTATAGGATAGAGTATGATACGGCTGCCGTCTATACAGCAAATTACCTCAAATGCCTCAGCTACAATCCGCAGATTCCCTTTTGTTTTAATCTTTGCCATCCTGGGCACAATGGCTGTTATCTGGCTGGTGGATTTACCGTGGGATCAGCGGGATGGATATGATTGGCTCAGAAATTTCACCTGGGTTTCAGCCTTATCCATATCCTTTTTACTCGCCATCAACATAACCAGCGAAAGCAGAAACTGGAACTCTGTCAAACAATACCTTGCCAGCGGTGCGGGCGTTCTGCTGCTTGGTGTTTATTACCTGTTTCTGCCCGAAGATTTTGAGCCCTCAAATTCTGAAGCGTTTTACCGATACTCCTTGCTGTTTCTGTCGTCTCATCTTTTGGTTTCGTTTGCACCCTATCTGGGTGAAAAGAGTGTACAAGACTTCTGGGCCTACAATAAAACCCTGTTCCTCAGAATACTGCTTTCGGCTTTGTATGTGAGTGTATTATACATTGGATTGGCTATTGCCATGTATTCGCTGGAAGTCCTTCTCGAGTTCGACATCGAGGGGAAGCGATATGGGCAGCTGGCCATATTTTTAATCGGAATTTTTGGCACCTGGTTCTTCCTGTCAGGAGTTCCGCATCCCAATCAACTAACGGACGATGAGAAGGCCTATCCGAAAGGATTGAAGATTTTTGTTCAGCATGTGCTCATCCCACTGATCGTCATATACATTTTAATACTGTATCTCTACACAGGAAAAATCATCATTGAGTGGCAGTGGCCGACCGGGTGGGTCGCTCACCTGGTGCTCAATTTCTCCATCGCAGGAATATTAGCCCTTTTGCTTCTCTATCCCATTCAGGATGAAAATGGTCACAAATGGGTGCGCCTGTTTTCGAAGGGTTATTACATTGCGCTCATTCCGCTGATCATTCTGCTCATGCTATCGATCTGGGTCCGGATTTCCGAATACGGGGTAACGGTGAACCGATATTATGTTGCAACCCTGGCTGTTTGGCTGACCGGAGTGGTAATCTATTTTCTGATCAGCAGAGTGAAAGATATCAGAGTGATCCCGGTTTCTCTTTTTCTGATTATGATCCTGATCTCCTTTGGCCCGCTGAGTGCATTCGAGGTCTCAGAAAGAAGTCAATTGAGCAGGCTGGAATATCATTTAGAAAAGCACGGCCTGCTCTCGGAAAACGGCACCGTTGTCAGAGCTGAAAATGCGATCCCATTTAACGATCGAAAACAGATCAGCTCGGGTATTACCTACCTGCTCGATCTGAAAGGTGTGCAATCCATTCAGCCCTTTTTTGAGGAAGACCTGAAAACGATTATTGAGAACAAGGACTCTATGAATGTTGTTTCAGATGCTCAGGTCATTACGGACCTGATCGGTATAGATTATGTAAATAACTGGGAGATGGAAGAGGGAGATGGCTCAGATTTTGCCATGTTCCAGGTACAAAAGCGCAGCACCGATCCGGTCCCCTTGCAGGGATATGACCACTACGTCGGTGAAATTGAGATGTGGCTGACTCCACAAGAGTTTGAAACAACCATTGCAGAACGGGTTTACACGATTTCACTGGAAGACGAAAATCTTGAAATCCATATCACAGAGAAAGCGACCGAGCGTTCGCTGGTATTTAATCTCTTACCATTCATCGATGAACTGCCTGAAACCGGTGGCGGCAGATTTGAATCTTTATCCGTTGATAGAATGACGCTCGAACAGCAGAATGAATCCCTGAAGGTAAAATTAGTCTTCAATTCGGTAGTAGGCCAACGGCAAAACGGTGAAGTTACAAGCCTGAATGCGAATTTCGGGCTCTATTTCTCATTTAAAGAGTAAGCAAACGGAATCACCCTCGTCTGTCGATTTCCGGCGTGTTTTTGCGGCGGTTCGCCTGACGAGTTTTCCCAAGCCGCAGGTTGCAGGTAACAAATCGAAGTTCGGTTTTCGTAATTCGTAATTCGACATTCAAACCCCCTGTCTCAGCGTGACAGCCTGATGGCAGCCCCACGCGCCAATGCGTACTTTTATCATTCCATAAAGTTAACATAGGGAGATTCTTCTCCTGAATGCTTTCGGGATCAGAATGACCGGTAATGTCAGTATGAAGGCGGAGGCCGGTGAATTTGTGATCTCCTCATTCTCACATTCACCTGCTACTCTGTCAATTTCACAAGGCTAGGCTTTACTGCTTTTCGTGTATCTTGCTTGTATACTATTTTACAGGAATTATTCTCAGAAGCATTATTGCTCAATACGACAGAATTTCCACCAGAGCCGGGTTGATGTAGTAGTGCTTCCCCTTGATCTCTTTCTTCTCCAGAATCTGCAACTCTGCCAGTTCATTCAGGTAATTACGGGCTGTGTTTTCAGCATAAACACCGCGCTCGGTCAGGTGATTAACCTTAATATAAGGTTGGGTAAAGATCGCTTCGGCGAGATCCTCCGGCCGGCGGACATCCGTCTGACTGCGCAGCACGTCAAGTATCTCCTCCTTACTTTCGATGATATCATTCACCTTGCGCAGGGTAAGACGTGAGGTCCATTCCACTGCTTTCAGCAGATAGAGAAACCAGCTTTTCCAGTCGCCCCGCTGAGATACCCCCGCCAGGTATTCATAGTAATCCTGTTTGTGCTCCAGGATATAACGGCTCAGATAGAGAATGGGCAGATCCAGCTGATGGTTCCGCGTAATAATATGCAGATTCATGATCCGGCCGACACGACCGTTGCCGTCCCGGAACGGGTGAATCACCTCAAACTGGTAGTGGGCAATGCACATTTTCAGAAGAACATCGTCGGGCTGTGACTGCTCATCATTCAGAAAATCGATCAGGTTGTCGAGCCTCGCCTCCACCACCTCATCCCCCCCTTGGCGGCGTATAGGCGGGTTTCCCCGCATTCGGACCGGTCCCTCCCATCCGGATAAAGGTTCTGGCAAACGGCGGCCGGATTCCATCGCCGCTCTCCTGGATAATCTGATAGAGCCGGATAAAATAGTCCCGGTCAAACGCACCGGTCTCCTCCAAATAGTGATATCCCTCCCACAGAGCCTCTTGATAGCGCAGCACCTCCTTCGCCGGGCCCGGTGCTTCACCATCCTTTTTGGAATCACTGACCGCCCTGTAGAGATCATCATCGGTCGTAAACACATTCTCGATCGCACTCGACACCTTCGCCTCCTGCAGGGTGATGGAGTTGATGAGCATTCCGGGATTGGGAATTGCAATACTTCGTCCCGCCAGCAGCGCCAGTGCCTCCTTTGCCCGGCCCAGCTGCTCATAAATATCCACATCCCTGTAGAGCGCCGGGGAAATGGGAAGTTCCGGGAGATCATTCCAGGGTTTTGTACGATCGGGGTTAACCGGGTAGAGCTGCTCTTTTGGCATTAAATTCTTTGCTTTTTAATGTATGGTGGCGAATCCGACCTTAAAATAGGGTAACAAAACCAAACATACATTAATTATTGTGACTTTTAATGTATACTCGTTAAAACGGCCTCAAGCGGCAAGCCGCAGGCAACAATTCGAAATTCGGCGTTCGACATTCATCATTCGATATTCGACATTCAACCCCTCCTCGTCTGTCGAATTCCGGCGTGTTTTTGCGGTGGTTCGACCGACGAGTTTTCTCAAGCCTCAAGCGGCAGGCCGCAGGCAACAAATCGCAATTCAACATTCAATATTCAACATTCGTCATTCAAACACCAATACCTCCCGTTTCCCCAATTCTTCAGGGCTAATCCCATCACATCCCCATCACCTCCTCCCACTCATAAATACGGTCGAAGAGCAGTTTTCTGGTTTTGCCAAACTCGCGGGTTTCGCGGGCACGCTGTACGAACTCTTCGTTATCCATATCATCGGCCCTGACCATAAACCCCGCGCGGCCTTTGTCGGTATAGACGATCAGGTAGAGGCGGCGCAGGCGGTGTTCCATCTGCAGGCGGTGCCACGCCCGGCAATGCTTCAGAATACGGATGAACACCCCATCCTCCACCGGCTGCGAATAGCTCTCCGGCAGGGTGACGGTAACCACCAGCAGGCCGTTCTTCATCTCCACCACGTCTGATGAAATTCCGTGCAACATCCCTATCCATTTGATGCCCGCCTGAACATAGGAGCTGTGGAGGGTTTTGCGCTCTTCTGATGAAAGCGTGGGACTCAGGGGTTCTTCGTTCTGGCCGTTGGACGGTTCGCATTGATTGCTGTTCATTGACTTTTTCATAGGATCTGTATCGTTTGATGTACGGTTTCGGTTTGGTATTGTGATGCGTACATCAAGATCAGATGGGGAAAAGACGGGACTCGCTGTTTTGGATCCGTGATCCCACATCGTTTGAGCCACCGTGCCCGAGCAGGCCGGTTGGCAATCCGCCGGTGGGCGGATTTCTTGATGCTGAGTTAAAGATAAGAGCTGCCTATTCCGTTATCAAGCGGCAAACTTCAGGCAACAATTCGAAATTCGGCGTTCGACATTCATCATTCGATATTCGACATTCAACCCCTCCTCGTCTGTCGAATTCCGGCGTGTTTTTGCGGCGGTTCGACCGACGAGTCTCTTTTTGTTGGCCAGATGCCAGAGACAAGAGGCGAACTGTTCATGCTTCAGGCAATTTGATAGCCATCTACCAATGTCATCCAGACACAGCAATACCCGGAATCAGTTTTTTTTTGGAGTGTTATTCGTCAGGTGGGCTTTGATTTTTGAATAACACTTTCAATATACGAGGAAACCCCTATCCGCATCAAATCTGATTTATGATGGGTGGGTGATATTATAACAATGATCAGTAATAAATGGTGGAGGATGCTTAATGGTGATTTAAAATCCAATACAAAGTTATCTAAGAAAATTGAATTGAAATATTTTCATTACTTACAAAACAATTTTATTGTTGACTTTAAAGTAAAGAATCTTAAGTTCAAAAAATCTATAAATATTAAGAGACTTTACAATTAAAA
>NZ_MDWE01000039.1 GCF_001715195.1 Rhodohalobacter halophilus | reverse complement strand
CCTTTAACTATGTGAATACATCTACTGAGAATCGCCCTGCTACAGGATATTCTGCCGCTCAGGGTAATGCTGCTCAGCAGATGAATCAGTGGTTCCAGCGTCAGTTGGATATGGACAAACTGCGTCAGTATCGTGCCGAAGATGGTACTCTGATGTCCTGGAACATTCGTTCAAATACAGACCTTCGTCCCCTTTATTGGGATAGTCCGTTTTTCAGCGTAAATGAAAACCGTCAGAACGATGACAGGGACCGACTCTATGGTAACTATCAGATGACATATAATGTACGCGACAACATTGAAATTCAGGGTAAATTACACCTTGATGCGTACAGCTTTAATGTTGAGGATAGAATTGCTACCGGCGGTCTGGAGCAAGACTGGTACTACACTGCACAAAGATCTCGTCGTGAAGTTAACTACGAGGCAGGTGTACGATATCAGGAAGATTTCCAGGATGTTTCTTTCAATGGATTCTTTGGGGGTAATATTTTGACACAAACCTACAGTTCTCTGCAACAGCAGACTCAGGGTGGATTGTCAGTTCCGAATTTCTTCAATATAGATGCTTCTATCGACAGGCCTGCAGTTTCCAACTACAATGAGAAGAAAGAGGTGAGAAGTATTTTTGGTACCGCAACGCTTGGTTACCAGGATCTGGTTTATCTTGACTTAACAGGTCGAAATGACTGGTCTTCTGCACTTCCTTCAGATAACAACTCTTACTTCTACTATGGAGTGTCAGGTAGTTTGGTATTTACTGAATTCGACTTTTTTGCGAATCAGAACCTACTGAGCTTTGGTAAACTGCGTGCATCTGTTGCACAGGTTGGTAATGACCTGGATCCATTCCGAGTATTCCAGACATTTAACAGTGGAACTCCTTACGGATCAATGCCAACACAGACAATACCGTCAACTCTGGCAAATCCAGATCTTGAGCCGGCCATTTCATCAGATTATGAATTTGGTATCGACTTGAGATTTCTGGACGGACGTTTAAGAACAGACGTTAACTACTATAACTCTGTTCGTGAAAACGAAATCCTGTCTCTGGAAGTGCCGGGAGCAAGTGGTTATAACTTTTCGCTCGTTAATGCAGGTAAATTTACAACAACCGGTTGGGAAGTATCGCTTGGAGCAACTCCGGTTCAGACTTCTGACTGGAATGTTGAAGTGGACGTAAACTGGTCAACCAGCAAGTCTGTAGTTAATGAACTGGCTGAAGGTATTGATACACGTCTTCTGGAAAGTGCATTCTTCGGTATCCAGCTTTTTGCTGTTGAAGGCGAAGAGTGGGGTGAAGCGATTACGACCAGCTCTTACGGTGGATACTTACTGGATGAGCAAGGCCGTAGAATCGTAAACTCTAACGGTACATACGCACTTGAAAACAACAAGAGACTTGGAAATATCCTTCCTGACTGGAACGGTGGATTCAATCTGGACGTAAGCTTCAAGGATTTCAATCTCGGAGCTTTTGTTGAGTTTCAGAAAGGCGGTAAGTTCTACTCACTGTCTCAGATGTTTGGAACGTATTCCGGACTGACCATGAATACTGTTGGAAACAACGCACTTGGAAATCCACTGCGTGATCCTGTTGTTGACTCTAATGGTAATTCAGGATTGTCTTCAGTGCCTCTGGATCAGGCTGCACCGGAATCCGGTGGTGTGCTTGTTGAAGGTGTTGATACAAACGGAAATGAAGTTGCTTACCTGCGTAATGCAGCTAACTGGGGTATTGACCAGTTCTTCAACAAAGAAGAGTGGCTGAAAGACGCTAGTTATATCAAGCTTCGGGAAGTACGATTTACGTACAACATTCCTGTTAGCCTGCTCGAAAGCACTCCTATCCGTAGAGCTGCCGTTTCACTTGATCTGAAAAATCCATTGTTGATCTATTCTACTACAAGTGGAGTGGATCCATCTGCGATTCAGAACAATGCCAACGGATTTGGCTTCTGGGAAGGTGGTGGCCTGCCGGGTACCCGCTCAATCGGATTCAACGTAAATCTTAACTTTTAATCCGAGGGAGACAGAATTATGAAAAACTTAAATTTCAAAGCTATGACACCGATCAAAAGCGTAACATTGGTAACTCTTTTTGCGGTGCTGTTTATGAGCTGTGATGATTTCGGAAATTTGAATAATGACCCGAATAATCCTTCGCAAGTTCGTACTGAACTGCTTCTCACAAATGCAGAACGAAGCATCGATAATGTAGTAGGAGCCACAACCGGTACGCTGTTAGTCCAGTATATTGGAGAGACCCAGTATACGGATGCCCAGGAATACCGGAACATGAATGCAAACTTCAACGGCTGGTATACCGGTCCGCTTCAGAGTTTGCAGACCATTATAAATCTGAACTCAGATCCGGAAACAGCTCCCGATGTATTGTCAGGAGGTAGTAATGCAAATCAGATCGCAGTAGCGAGAATTCTGAAAGCCTATTTCTACCAGATGATGACAGATCGCTGGGGTATGATTCCTTACAGTGAAGCTCTGCAGGGACGAGATAACTTCTCACCTGCATACGATCTGCAGGAAGATATCTATGCGGATATCATTAACGAACTGAAGGAAGCTGTCAATCAAATGGACGGTGGAACCGGTGTGCGTGGTGATATTCTCTTTGACGGAGACATGGATCAATGGGCACTGTTTGCAAACAGTCTGAGAGCAAGAGCCGCGCTGCGTATTGCAGATGCTAACCCTTCGCTGGCAGCATCTGAATTTGCGGATGCAGTGTCAGACGGATTGATTTCCGAAGACGTAATGTATCCATACCTGGCCGAGGCTAACAACCAGAATCCGTGGTATGCACGTTTCCAGACAAGAACAGACTATGCGATTCATAAAACGATCGCTGACTATATGAAAGATCTGGAAGATTATCGTATCCTCGTTTATGCAAATCCTGCACCAAATTATTCGGATAATGATCCGGAAGTGACATTTGATGAAATTCAGGGAATGCCATTCCTGGAAGATGCAGGTGAGCTGACTAACGACGAGATTTCATTCCCCGGTGCTGCAATCGGTGGAGGTGGACCTGCTGTTGGTGATCAAGGTGCTGACCTGCCAATCATTACAGTCGCAGAAATGCACTTTGCTATGGCAGAAGCTTCAGAACGAGGCTGGATTGCAGATGATGCCGAAACTCACTATCTGGCAGGTATCGAAGCTTCCTGGAATCAGTGGGGTGTATATGATGCAGACAATTTTGCAGATTATATTGCACAAGCTGAAGTTGCATACGATCCTGCAGTTTGGGATGAGAAAATTGGTAACCAAAAATGGATTGCTCTCTTCCCACATGGATACGAGGGATGGGCTGAGTGGAGACGACTGGGATATCCGGAACTGACTCCAAACCCATTTGGTGTGGGAGTTGAACCTGAAATTCCGGTTCGATTCACATATCCAACATCTGAGGCTACCATTAATCAGGATAACTATGAGGCTGCTGTGCAGGCTCAAGGTCCTGATACTCCATACACCAGAGTTTGGTGGGATGTGAATTAACTTCATCTCATATTTTTAAAACCGGACAGGTCTCCGTGACCTGCCGGGTTTAGATAAAACTCAAAACCCGCCTTCGGAGCAATCCCGGGGCGGGTTTTTTTTATGAGCATGACCCAGACCCGACAGGTTTTCAAAACCTGCCGGGTCTTTGAGTCAGGGATCGGATGTGCAAAACCCGGCAGGTCTTCAAGACCTGCCGGGTTTGGATAGACCTCAAATCTCTTCTAAGGAACAATTCGGTGCCGGTGTTTTTTTGATGGTTTAATGTGGGTAGTCAGGTTAGGTAAAAGCCTATACCATCTCCGTACCAAGTCCGTATCAACTCCAACTCTAAGGAGGGGTGGTATGGATTTGCTGGAGTTGTGGAAGATAATTGGTGAAATATTCTGATACAGGATTTGGTAACAAGCCGGTCGTTCATGAATGGAATTGGATTTTGAGTGTTGAGATATACTTAACGGATTGGTGTTGATCGTGTTAAGGGGTTGGAGTGCGTCAATAACAGTCCGAATCACTCTCGAAAAGATAAATATTGGAAAAATATTTGTTTACACAAATTAACAAAAGGGTGTTTTAAAGAATGATCAACTTATTGGCGTTTACATGCAATAATGATGAAAATATAACAATTTAGGGGTAAAATGGACTCGTTGATCAGTATCGGTTTCGGCAAGGAATTCGGTTGGTGTAAAAAATTTGCATAAATGTAAATATTTTGTAAAATCATGGTGTCATTGTCAGGCGCCTAATAAAAGTTAACCTTTTTAGGTTCAATGATTCTGAAATGACACCATTCATTAACCAAAACCTAAACATTAGAGGTAAGTCTATGTCTAGACAGATACTGCTATCGTTAGTCATATCTCTGGCATTCTCCCTCTCTGCAATAGCACAGGGAAGTGTTCAGGGTACAGTTACCGATTCAAGAACCGGTGAACCATTGCCGGGAGTGAACGTGGTAATTGCTGAATTACAAAGAGGTGCACCAACAAACGTTGATGGTGAATACCAGATTTCAAATGTGCCGGAAGGCTCTTATACATTAACGGTTACCTATATAGGATATAAGAGGTTTTCGACACAAATTCAGGTTGGTTCAACAGCCTTAACGCAAAATATTTCACTTGAACAGGATATCCTTGGCCTTGAAGAGGTAGTTGTGACCGGTGTAGGGCGGGGTACACAAACTACCAAGCTTGGGTTTTCAGTTTCTAAAGTGAGTGAGCGTGAACTCCAAGAGGTACCTGCATCAAACCTGGGAGCTGCAATTCGATCCAAAACACCGGGACTTACCATCGTAAATGCTTCGGGTGACCCGGCGAACCCGGCTACGATCCGCCTGCGTGGCTCTACTTCATTACTGGGCGATCAGGCACCATTAATTATTATTGATGGAATTATCACAGATGGTAACCTACAAGATATTAATATGCAGGATGTCGAGTCCATTGAGATCATTAAAGGAGCAGCAGCAGCCTCAATTTATGGATCATTGGCCGGTAATGGTGTAATTCAGATTCTGACCAAACGAGCTTCTGATGCAATTGACAGACCGAGAGTAACAGTACGGAGCGAGTATGGCTTTTCAGAAATTGCCAATGATTATCCTTTGACGAAGAAACATCCCTGGATTGATGATTCCGAGCTGGATGCTTCAGGCCGCTTTGTAACTTCTTGGCCAAGTTATGAGGTGTATGACACAGAACGAGTATTTAATAAGGATTATCCTGTGACCTATGACAATGTTGATAATATTTTCTCAGGTCAGCCATACAATACGAACTATGTGCAAATAGGTAGTTCAGCCAGTGATTTTACCTATATGGCATCCTATGAAAATCACAACCAAGGTGGTGTTGTTGAAGGATTAGACGGATACGTTAGAAATTCTCTAAGATTTAATGCCGACTACACTCAAACAGATAATTTCAGGGTTTCCTTTAGCGGTTCATACATCAATGCAGAATATCCATTCTTCCCGGAACAGGGACAGGGTGCAAATTACTTCTACTCTGCCCTGAGTGCGGTGCCTTTTATTGATCTGACCGAAACCAATGAGGATGGGACATTCTCGAACAATCCAACCGGTTATTCAATCGACGGGTCAAACTGGCAGAATCCGCTCTATGTTGCTCAGAATCGTGAGCGAAATGTAGATCGGGACAGATATATACTTGGATTGACAGCCGGATATGATATAACCGACTGGTTAAGTGCCAATGCGCGTCAATCTTTAGATACAAGATACCAGTTAACCACAGACCATACTCCTGTCGGCTACCAAACTCCAACACCGAGTACGGCATTGAATAATGGTTATGAACTGCGGGAGAATATTGAGCAGTCTACTGCAGTAACAGAATTGTGGTTAGAATCCGTAAACAGCGTCGGTGATTTCAATTTCAGTACAATTCTGAAGTATTTGTACGAAGATAGAAATTATATTCGAACGACCGTCAGCGGATTCAACTATTCAGTACCTGACATTCGTAACATAGGTGCCGTTGATCCGGGAACGTATAGCGCTTCCTCATTTCAATCTACTGAAAGAGCTGAGAATTTTATCTTTAATACAGATATCGATTATCAGGATAAGGTGATTCTCGGGGCGATGCTCAGACGAGACGGCTCCTCATCTTTTGGTTCTGATGAGAGATACCAGTGGTATTACAGAGGCTCTTTAGCATATCGGATTACACAGGATTTTGACATTAACAATATTCAGGAGATGAAGGTTAGAGCATCCTACGGTGTGTCCGGACAGCGTCCGCCGTTTCAGGCACAGTACGAAACCTACAGTGCATCTGCCACAACTGTGACTCCTGTAGTTTTGGGTAACTCTGCAATCAAGCCTTCTGTCGTTGCGGAAACTGAAATCGGATTGGATATCTCTTTCCTGAACCGTTTCAACTTTACTGCGAATTACGCATTAACGAATGTGACCAATGACTATTGGAATGTTCCGTTGACAGGTGTATCTGCGTATAGCAGTCAATGGCAAAATATTGGTGAGATCGAGAATAAAACTCTTGAGCTGGCACTGAATGGACAGTTGATCAGTACAAGAGATATGACGTTGGATTTCAATCTGTCTTTTGATAGAAATCGTCAAGAAGTGACCGATTTAGGACCATTGCCTCCATTCACACGACAGCCGGGCGGAGCTGCTATTGCGCTATTCCGATTTGAGGAAGGAGTTCCTTACGGTGCGATGTATGGTAACAAACTCATTACATCCATTGACCAGCTGACGGTAGGCGATGACGGTTTTGTAACCAATATTGCAGGAGGTTACACACCGGAAGACTTTGAAGTCAACGATTTAGGGCATGTGGTTCTGTCTGATGATGCCGGAACTCCAAATGAGCGTCCAATGTATTTGGTGGATGAGAACGGCGACAAAGAGGTTGTAATGATCGGTAATACCGAACCTGATTTCAAAATGGGTCTATCTACCAGCTTTAACTGGAAGGGGCTCGGCTTATTTATGACATGGGATTGGGTACAAGGTGGAGATGTCTACAACTATACCCGCCAGCTACTCTATAACCGATTGGTGCATAAAGATCTCGAAACTTATACACAAAATGGATATGATCCTGAATATCTTCTGGCCGCAAATGGTTTATACAATGGTGCTCAGGCTACATCATACTTTGTTGAGGATGCATCATTCCTGAAATTGCGTGAGCTTTCTGTCTCTTATACAATTAATAACAGACAGTTAGGATATTTTGGTAACTATTTACAGGATGTCAGGTTTTCACTCATCGGGCGTAACCTGCTTACATTTACCAATTATACTGGGTTTGATCCCGAAGTGGCACTTCGTACTAATGCAACAAACTTCCGATTGGATGAATACTCCTATCCAAACTTCAGGACGTTCAGTGCCTCTATACAGGTTCGAATTTAACCCCAAATCGTAGAACGATAAGATTATGAAATTACTAAAATTGAAATATCTGATTGTTGTACTGATTGTCAGCACATTTTCTATACAGAGTTGTGCAGACCTATCAGTAGATAACTTGAATGAGCCGGACAGAGATGCAGTTCTGTCTGATGTAGAAAACACCCTTAAACTTCTGAACGGTGCATATCAGCAAGTATTTGCAGGAGTAGTTACTTCATGGGCAGTAGCCCCGCATATGCTTGCCGACCAGGCAACATCGACAAACCTTTTCCGTCAATACTGGGATTTTGCGGAGGAACCAAGGATGCGGATGAATAACACTACTTCCTATTCTGCTACATCATCATTTAGTGCATATTGGGGGGCAATGAACTCCGGTATTGCAACTGCAAATATTCTTATAGATGCCATAGTAAATGATGGTCAGGAATTTATATCAGACGGTGTTGATGTGACTGATCAGGTTCTGGCTCAGGCTTATTTTATCCGGGGAATCGCCCGCGGATATCTTGGGCTGATTTATGATCAAGCTTACCTGGTTGATGAAAACACTGATTTGACCCAGGATCCAACCAGCTTTGAATTCAGTCCATATTCTGATCTCATTGACGCAGCTGTTGACGATATCGTAAATGCCGTTACTGTGGCAAATAACGCACCTAATTTTCAACTGAACACAATGCCAAATGCAGCGGATAGCTGGAATTTTGCCCAATTCAGTGATATTGCGCACTCTTATGCAGCTAAATTTTCTGCAGGTAAAGCAAGATCAGCTGATGAAGCTGCCACATTGAACTGGGGTGAAATTCTGTCACTTGCAAACAAAGGATTGGGCGGACCTGAAGCTCTTTCATCTATTCCGGATTTTACAGCACGTAATGTTGGTTCGGATGGTACATTTGCAAACTATATGGCAGACTGGCTAAACTTCGTGGTTACTTGTGGAAGTTCTGGTTTAAGTAGTTGCGCTGGGTATAACCCGGTAGATATAAAAATGGCGCATATGCTGGATCCGGACTATCCTACTGAATATCCGGCTGAACTGGCCGGTGCCACAGCAGGTTTGGAGCCGGCTGAAAGCGATGACCCGCGGCTTGAATACTTCGTATATACAACGAATCCCGGATTCTTGAATCCAAATCGTAATGCTAATCTCTATACGAACTACTTCAGTCTTCGTTTCTTTGCTAATAATGACTGGTGGCCGTCTTCATACGGGGTAACACTGTTTACTTCCGTTGAAAATGACCTTCTCAGAGCTGAGGCAAGTCTGATGAGCTCAGGTAATGCAGTTGATGCTGCTCAAATTCTGAATGACACACCTGCAGGAACAGGAGTCATGGAGTTGAGTATCGATCTGCCCGCAAACCAGATTGGATTTATTGACTACAATGGATTATCGGGTGGTCATAACTATCTGGGTACTGAATCCATACCTGAAATTCAGTGGGCTCTTTTACGAGAGTACTCCATTGAGATTGATCAGCTGGGTGGAGTTGGTACACAGTGGTTCTTCATGAGAAGGCATGATCTGTTACAAGCAGGTACGCCGAATCATTTTGCGGTACCCGGCAGTGAGCTGGAACTTCTTCAGCGAGAAAACTACACCTTTGGTGGGGTAGATTTTGCCGGAGATCCCGGAACTGCATCCGGTTCAAACAGCTGGAAAAACCTGGCCGAACAAGTTTTCGGCGGACCATTGCCAACAGTAGGTGAAAATGCAGAGGCCGCAGGCAAATACCGTCCTTATATGGGCAGTGATATCCCTGCACCCACTTACTCCGGTAACGAGACAAGAAGAAACCAATAAAGTCAACTTTATATAGATGACCGAAAAAGGCTCGGGGGCAATTGCTTCCGGGTCTTTTTTTTAATTTGTCGTTTTAGTGGAAATTTTATCTACTTACAGCATTCCAACCGATTTGTTACGAAATGCCTAAAAACTATTTACTCCTAACCGGATCGTTCCTCACTATTCTGTTATCCATCTTCCTTTCAGAAACGAGCAGATCTGAAAGTGTCGCATATGGTCAGCATAGTGCTTCAGAAATGATAATTGAAGTTGTGGATCATAAAACAGGATTACCAATAGCATCTGTAATGTACAGTCTCGTAAACATCCGGACCGGAGAATTAATTACTGAGGGTACCGGAAGCGAAGATGGAGTGATAATAATTGATGCTCAGAATTTAGATCAGACCAGGCTTATTTTGACTCACAGAAACTACATGAGAAATGAGGTTAATCTTGGCAATTCAGGCGGTGATGGTATTCAGATAGTTACAATGAAGAAGGCATATTCTATTCAAATCGAGGGAGTTGTTAAAGACGGGATAACCGGAAAACGGGTACGTGATGTTCAGCTTGAAATATTCTCAAATGACAGTGATATCGTAGTTGGAAATCCAATTGGAACGGTTACGAATCGAGATGGCCATTTTAGGTTTACTTTTAATTATAGTCTGCCTTTTCAAATTCGATTTTCACATGTAGCCTATTTTCCGGCGGAAAGAAATTTTGACTCTGATAATATTTCAAATATCGAAGTGTCGATGACTCCACGGATGTTTCAGGAGGAGGATATTGTCGTAACCGCAGATATGATGACCCGGGATGAACTTCAGTCTACACAGACTATTTCAAGAGTAAGCAGTGTAGATGTACAACAGGTGGCCTCTTTTGATGCTTTTGATCTGATATCCACACTCAGGGAGGTGGATGTAGCGACACAAAGTATGAATATGCAGACGATAAGTACTCGTGGATTTAACACGGGGGCAAGTAGCCGGGTACTTCAACTTACCGACGGCATCGATAGCCAGGCACCCGGATTAGGTTTTCCGGTAGGGAATCTATTGGGGCCTTCGGATCTGGATATTGCAAATATGGAGATGGTTCTTGGCCCGGCTTCCTCTTTACACGGACCGGGTGCTATGGGCGGAGTACTGAATATTAACAGCAAAAATCCATTTCAAAGTCCCGGCTTCTCGGCACAAGTAAAAGGAGGAGTCAATGATTTAAGATTGGGAGGCGGCAGCCAGTGGGCTGCCGAGGGGGATGGAATGTTTGACTTTAGCGGCAGATATGCAGAATCATTTGGAGACCGTCTGGCATTAAAAATAACCGGCAGCTGGCTCATGGGTACAGATTGGCAGGCAAATAACTACAAAAATATTGGATATGGTGAACCGTGGGAGACTCATCGGGACGTACACGGGTATAATGGAGTAAATGTTTATGGCGATGAGTCCTTCACCTATCTGCCCGTGGCAGTGGATCGTGACGGTGTACCGGATGGTTCTTATTTGCCGGTTACAAGAAACGGGTACAATGAAAATGAGCTGGTAGATTATGATGTAGAGACCCGAAAAGCAGCAGGCTCAATTCATTTCAAGCCAACGCATAGTTCGGAATTTAAACTTGAAGGGAGATATGGATATACGAACACCCTATATACAGATGATAGCAGGATAAGGCTTGAGGGTTTTGAAATTTTTCAGCTTACCACTGAATTGAGAAGTGAATATCTGTACACAAGAGCTTATACAACTTGGCAACAATCGGGTGACTCGTATGATGTTGTAAAAATGGCTGATCAGTTACTGGAATCTGCAAAATCCGATCAAGACTGGTTTCGTGACTATCGCTTGGCTTACCAAAGAGGAATTCCTTTCATGGGGATACCAAGGGGTGATCGCATAGCTGCACGAAACTTTGCAAATTCCGGAGTAACCCTTATTCAGGACCAAACAGCTCGCCCCTTTCTTGAACCGGGATCTGAAGAGTTTGCCTCGGAGTTTAAAAGGTTAAAGAAGAGTCATGATTTTGATGATGGAGCAGGCATCAGAGATAATTCTGAGCTCTCACATGTGGAGGCGGGGTTTAAATCTAAAGACAGATTTGACTCACTGGAACTGAATGGAGCCATCTCATTCAGGTATTACGAGCTCAATTCAGGAGGTACGCTTTTCCCGGACACAACCGGTAACGAAATTACCAATTTTGAATATGGTGCCTATCTACAGTCGGTGAAAAAGCTATCAGATGAGAATCTCGTATTATCTGCCGCTATAAGGGCAGATAAAAATGAAAACTTTAGGACGGCTGTAAGTCCGCAGTTGGGAATAAACTATTTGCTGGCTGATAAACACTATTTGCTTTTTTCCTATCAGTATGGGTTTAGGTTTCCAACGGTACGTGAACAGTTTCTGAACCAGGATATTGGAAATGCACGAATCTTGGGAGGTTTATCTCAAATTGTATCGCCATATCAGCTGGAGTTTAACTCTGTAACTGAGCAGTCTCTCGAAGAGTTTAACGAAATCGTAATTAACGAATTGAATAAAAGTGACGTAGAGCGGTCCCTGGCTGAGCTCATCCATCTAAATACTCTTGAAAATGGTATTATCGGTGAGGGATTTTTTAATGGTATCAAACCGGAAAAAACACACTCCATAGAAATTGGATACAGACGTCTCTACTCTTCCAATTTTTATCTGGATCTAAACTATTTTGTTAATTTTTACGATCAATTTATTGGATTACACCGCGTGGTGAAGCCGCGAACAAGCCCATCTATAGATCTTTACGCTGCTGCGGGACAATTGAACAGTGCAGCTGAAAGCGATCGATTTTATGTTTACGGAAATGCCACAGATTGGGTAACTATTCATGGGGTCTCATTTGATTTGAAACAGCAGTCGGGAACATTCTTTTTTGGGCTGAACGGAACATTAACGGAAATGATAAATAATTCCGATGATCCCTTAGTGCCGGGATTCAATACACCCCCTTTAAAGTTTAATGTTGAGTGGGGGAATCGGGAGATCGCTCCCAATATTGGTTTCAAAATGATTTACAGACACAGAGCTGCACATAACTGGCGAAGTCCCTTTTTAGATGGCAGGCTTGAGCAGTACGGGCATTTCGACTTTCAGTTGAATGTTGGGATTCCGGCGCTCAACAGTTTGATAAAAGCCGGATTTACCAATATGGGCGTGAGGAGATATACCAACATGTTCGGCGGTCCGGCAATTGGCTCTATCGTTTTTGCAACATTTACCTATAATCCGGGAATCTTTTAAGATGAAACTCTCACTATCTTTTATAGCACTCATATTATTGACAGGATGTTCATACACCTTTCCTGAACCCGAAGAGGAGGCGGATCATTTTGATGGAATCGATTTTTCACGTTTCTATGTGATTGGCGATGGATTTAGCTCCGGGGCTATGGATGGAGTTTTAATTGCAGACAAACAGAACTTTGCGTACCCCAACCTGCTTGGTATAAAGATTAATGAGTTCTACGGAGCGGATCTGTTTTTACAACCTGATGTTCAATCCACTCGCGGCTATAATCTATTTGAAGAGCAGACAACAGGTTTTTATGAGCTGTACCGGGAGATTGGACAATCAAACTTTCCTTTTAGAAGTACAGTTGACGGTGAACTTCCTGAAGTCTGGAACGGTCCGGTCGAATTTTTAAAGAACTATTCGGTACCGGGATTACGCTCTTATCAATTGGATGCTGAGCGTAATCAGGTTGAGAATATATTTGCAGACCGACTTCCCATCACTCCTGATCAATCGATAGCAGATCATGTGATTAATTCAGATCCGTCTGTTGTTCTGTTAAACCAGGGGACAGACGATTTAATCGGTTACCTGATGTATGGTGCTACAGGTGTCGGTGGGAGCAATCCGCAAACAATCATGGAAACTGGCTTCACACACTTCGATCTATACAGAGATTCAATTAACGACTTAATTACACGAATTCTGAGCGAAACTGAGAGTGATGTTATCGTAACGACCGTTTCTAATCCCCTCTACGGCCCCTATTTTTCCACAATTCCATATCATATGGTTTCGGGATTTGATATTACGTTTTCAGAGATTGGCTCATTAAATGATTACTACCGTGAATTTAATGCTCAAGTGAGAGAGTACAACTTGTCTGAAGAAAGTGAGACGAGAGGGAAGAGACCGTTTATAGACTTTGACAGTGATGGGGGTGATCAATTTCGTGCAAGGGTAATCGAGGATTCTGACCTTTCGGTTGTAACTCTTGAAGATGGTTCAGAGCTGCCACAAATTCGCCAGATGAGGGAGGGTGAAATGCTGCTCTATTCATTTCTGAATTTATTTAAAGAAAACGATCAATACGGAAAAACAGAACCGATAGCGGATGTGCACGTGCTGACAGAAAATCAGCAATCCTATTTCATGGAAATTTTAACAGAGTACAACGATTGGATAAAAATGCAGTCTGTAAATAGTGATCGCGTTCATCTGCTTGACATATCGGCCACTATTCAAAAAGCAGCAGATGGAGAAATATTGATAGATGGAGTGGATATCGGTGTGAATTGGTCACGAAATGGAATTTATTCTGCAGATGGTGTATATCTAAATCCACGCGGACAGGCATTAGTTACCAATGAGTTGATCACCCTGATTAATCGGGTCTTCAAGTTGTCAGTTCAGCCTATTGATGTGAACAGTTACCCGGGAACTCTTTTTTCAGTTCAATAGCTCCATGTTGAACAGATATGGCCGGGTAGATATTAGTTGTTAATATCTATGACTTGTACTCTGGCCGGATAGTCATCCGAGTAGGATATCTCAATATCAGAGGAATCAGTTCTGATAAATTGAAGTTTTCCTTGAGTATGAAGAAGCGGGGTATTAATGATTCGGTAGGTATGATCGTGGCTGACGTTCAGATTTTCCGCAACATTGATATTATGGAGGTATCCGGCCAGCATAATAGCAATATTAATAGAGGCCATCGGTTCTGTAAACTCCTGTTGTCTGAATTCAGCTCCCCTTGTTATTCTGGAAGCCGGTAGTGTAAATAGCCGTTCATCAACTTCTTCGAACGCTTTAACATGTTCAAACCGCACACCGTCTATTTCGATCCAATGCCCTTCCTCTAAGTTATCGACATGCAAATAATCAATCTCAATAGCTGAGACCGAGTTTGAGTTAGGCTGGCAGCTGACTGTTATAAAGAATAATAGAAATAGTAGGTATTTCATCCGCTTTAATATTAATTCAGAATCCTGATTAAAAATTTTAATATAAAAATTAACCGGTTAGAAGGCAGGGGCAAAATTATATTACGTGGATGGATATTAGTTCAAAAGCAATAGCAATAACAACACCCAAAAGACACCAGAACCGGTTCGTTACTTCACACTACTATTGAACCATAATGTTTGATCTTATAATCGACTTTGCTTCATAAGACCTATATAAAAATGAGTGTGTGATATTTGAGCCTGATATTATTGCAAATGCTGTGTTCAAGTCACTAATGCAACAGCGCGGTGTTTTAAGGTTTGTTGAATTGGTGAAAGGTAATCAAATTTTCGAATAGGTCGATTGTTGAGGTGGCGCTCGACGGTTTTAATTTGTCGCTCGGATACCTCCCTCAGATCTGTACCCTTTGGAAAGAACTGTCGAATTACTCCAATTCTGTTTTCAACCGTGCCCTTATCCTGGGAGGTATACGGGCGGGTAAAGTATACATCCGCGTCCAATGTTCTGCCAATCGACTGATGGTTGGCAAACCCCTTGTCACTGTCGAGGGGTCAGCATCTGCTCAATAGTGGCTTCGGTGCAATCGGTCTGCCGGCTGGTGGCTTTCTTCAGCCGGGTTAGAAGCGTGGCCCGATCGGTGATGACCAGCAGGGCAGACTTGTGAGCTTTGCCCATCATGAAGTCGGCTTCCAGGTCTCCCAGACGTGTGCGCTGCTCAACGACCTTCGGACGCTTTTCGATGCCCACACGCCCATTAAGAATCTCTCTGGAGTCGTTATAATTACCTCTTTTGCGCCGTCTCCGGCCATGTTTAAGGTGTTTGTAAAGCCCGGCGGTGATAGGGTCCTTGCTGGCCTTCCCTCGCCAGATCCATTGGTAAATCGCCTCGTGGCTCACCCCGCCAGTACCCTGAACGTTCCAGCGTCCACTGAGCCGCCTCCGGCCGATACTCGTTGGCATAGCGTCCGCGGGTGGGCACGTTGCGGGAAAGTTCCCGGGAGACCGTTGATTTGTGAACTCCGATTATTTGCGTGATGTTGGTTTGTGAGTGGCCTGCCTGCAGCAGGGCGTTGATCTGATGACGAGCGTTAAGGTCAAGTTGTTTGTATTTTTGCATAGTAACACGAATATAAGCCGCTTGGCCGAAAACCCTGAGGGGCGCGCCCCTCAGGGTTACTTTTCGTGTTGCACTTATTACTTGAACTCAGATCTAAAAAAAACATATTTCTGTTCAATTTCCTTTAACAACATGATATGTAGTTTTTTAACACTTATAGATGATTATGTAGGTATTTGAAATGTTAAAAAAACATTAACAAAATTTTGAATTTGTAATTTCTTCGATTAGATTCGTAACTGCTAAACAATGAACTATTCATGCTCATTTAAACAGGTGTTTCAGAACGAGATTAAAGTTCCAACAGCACAGTTAATTCAGGCTGAATAGTTTAACATTAACCAAAACAAACACTTATAGAGGTCATCTATGATGAAAAGGATACTATTATCCTTGTCAGCTCTTTTTTTTGTGCTATTTGTGAGTGCTTTTTCAAGTACTGCAAATGCTCAAACAGGGACTTTGACAGGAACAGTTACTGACCAGGCAACCGGGGAATCTCTTCCCGGTGCTAGTGTATTGGTCGTTGAACTAGAACGAGGTGCAGCCAGTGATATTAACGGTGAATTCGAAATCGAAAATATCCCGGCGGGCACGTACAATATTACTGCTACATTTGTAGGTTACCGTACCTATAGAGAAACCGTTCAGGTAAATGCAGGACAAACAACCACTCTCGATATTGCAATGGAAGTTGGGGCGATTGGCCTGGATGAACTGGTAGTTTCCGGTTACGCGGTTCAAACAAAGCGTGAAATTTCCGGTTCTATCTCTAGTGTACGTTCACAGGATATCCAGGATGTTACACTGCAGAACCCCGAATCCCTGCTTCAGGGTAGAGCGGCCGGTGTAAATGTTACATCAACATCCGGTAACCCCGGGGGTGCATTCCGTGTAAACATTCGTGGTAACGGATCTGTAAACGCGGCTACTGAACCTCTTTATATTGTGGATGGAGTGCAGATCTCGTTTGCCCAGCAATCAGGTTTGACCAGTACATCACCATTAAACACAATTAACCCGGATGATATTGAGTCTATTGAAGTACTGAAAGACGCATCTTCTGCAGCTATCTATGGAGCTGAAGCAGCTGCCGGTGTTGTAATTATCACCACCAAAAAAGGTCGTGCCGGTGCTACTCAAGTTACAGCACGTGCTGAAACCGGTGTTCGTTCGTTGGCTCGTAACGTAGATTATATTTCACCAGATCAATATGTAGACTATTTAGCCGAAGGATTGCAATATGCTGCTCCAGGAGCACTGCCTGACTTTGATGCATACAGAGAAAATAGAAGAAATTATCTTCTGGATTTCTTCTTCTCACCAGATTGGACTGACGAAGACAGAACTGCTTATCTTGCTGCCAGAAATGGTGGGCAATCAATAAGTGATGCACTACAATCTACCGGAGTGTCAACCAATTTGGGTGATACAGACTGGCAGGATTTTATTTTTGATGAAGGTGTAACTCAGCGTTACAATTTATCAGTTTCAGGTGGTAACGAAGAAACTACATTCCGTGTTTCCGGTGGTTTTGAAGATACCGAGGGAACGGCATTTAAGAGTGACTTCTCACGTTTGAATTTGAAAACCAATCTTGATCATCAAATTAGTGATCGCTTCCGCACATCCGTGGGTACAAACGTTTCCAGAAGTACACAGTTTGGTGTTTGTCAGGATGGTAACTTTATTAACTGTCCTCCATCACAGGCGATGTTTGAGGCACCGATGAGTTTCCCATATTCTGCAAGTGGTGAATATAACCCCGGTACTCGTTTTGGTCTTCCAAACAACCCTGCAGTTCAAGAAAACGAAGTGGAAAGAAATGTTTCTGTTACTCAGATTCTTTCAAATTTGAACGTGGTATACTTGGCTACAGACTGGCTGAACTTTAACGGTTTAGCTGCTATGGACTACAGGAATACAGAAGATGAGCAGTGGAGATCGGCTATTGCAGCTCCGGGCCAAGGTGGCTGGGTAAGCTTTGCCAATCGAAATGTGCGAAACTTCAATACAAGTTTGGTAGCAAACATGCGGCAAACATTTGATGGAGTTCATAATGTATCGGGTCTGATAGGTACTGAGTACAGACGAGATTTCTCAGAAAGTATGTTGACCAGGGGTGAAGGACTTCCGGGCCCATTCTTTAAGGTGTTGAGTGCTACGGCTACTCCGACAAATGCTTCAGGTATAAAAACTGAATGGAGACGGGGAAGTTATTTTGCAAACGCGAAGTATAACTACGATGAGAAGTACTACTTGAACGTAGTTGCCCGTTACGACGGTCACTCTCGCTTTGGTAATGAGAAACGATGGGGTTTCTTCCCGTCTGTATCCGGTTCATGGAGAATCTCTGAAGAGGATTTCTTTGATGTTGAATTTGTGGATGAGTTGAAGTTGAGAGCAGGTTATGGTGTAACCGGTAACTCAAACATCGGTAACTTTGCATCCAGAGGACTCTATTCTGCGTCAGGTTCCTATAACGGAAATACGGGTCTCAGACCTACTCAGCTTGCAAACGTGAATTTGAGTTGGGAAGAAGCAAGAGAACTTAACATAGGATTGGATTACGAATTGTTAGAAGGAAGAATTTTTGGTTCTCTTGACTGGTACCAGAAAGATAATGAAAACCTTCTCTTCGGTAGACCACTTCCGAGCGATAGCGGTTACGATGAAATAACCGAAAACATCGGTAAAGTCAGAAACTCCGGTATTGAGTTTGAAATTAGTACAGTAAATGTTTCTACCAACAACTTTAGCTGGACTTCAAGATTCAATATTGCACTTGTTGACAATGAAATTCTGGAACTGCCTGATGGTACACCTATCCGGGAAGACAATACATTTAATTCCCTGCAAGAAGGAAAACCAATTGGTTTGATTCAGACACCTCGTTGGGCCGGTGTAAACCCTGCCGACGGACGTCCGATGTGGTATGATGCCGATGGAAACATCACATACAACCCGGTTCAGGCTGATGACGCCATTGAATACAAGGACGGTGTAGCGAACACAGTTGGTGGTTTTGGAAACACACTCTCCTACAAGGGCTTGACACTGAATGCGTTCTTCCAGTTCAGTTTTGGTCAGTGGGCATTTGCCGGTACGGACTTCTACTTTACACGTACTCCGGACTTCCTGATGAACATGACAACAGAGGTTGAAGACCGATGGAAACAACCCGGTGACATAACATACTACCCACGTGCTATGTTAGCAGGAACCGATTTCCCTGGGACGGCTAACTACCGAACACAGCTGAGTACACAGTCAATGTATAACGCAAGTTATATTCGATTGAAAAACGTATCACTCAGCTACCAGATCCCTGCAAACCTCACGGAACAGATTGGTTTGAACAACGTGAGAGTTTACGCTTCTGCGGTAAACCTGTTGACTTGGACGGCATGGCCATGGTATGATCCTGAGGTAGCATTTAGCCCGACAGATATTTATAACAACTCAACCTCAGCTTCCTATCCGACCGAGCGTCAGGTAAATGCTGGAATTGAAATTCGGTTTTAATTAAAAAATTGAAGAACACTATGAAATTAAGTAATCTAATTAAGTTTACTGCAGTTATAGCCCTACTTTTTGCTTATACGGGTTGTAACGATATGCTTGAGAATGTAGAGCCATCTACATCCGTATCAGGTGAACAGGTCTTAACATCTGCTGATGGAGTTGAAGGACTACGAGCCTCGATGTATGGAAAAATTCACGGTAGTTTTGCCTATAAAACTGAGTACTTTGTTGGACCCAGTGCATTTACGGACGAAACCCGTAACCGGCCCGGTTCTACCCGTTACCAAGCATTGAACCAGGCGGTTCAAAATGTAGGTACGGCACACATTGCCAGTTGGAATGCGCATTATGAAGTGATACAGGATGCCAATCTGATGATTGGAGCCGTAGAACCCGATGTACTACCGGCCGCTACCTACGACAGGTATAGAGGTGAGGCATTAGCACTACGCGCATTTGCTATGCACAATCTGGTAAAAGTGTTCGGATATGATCCGGGTAATTTTAGCCAGGGTGAAATCGAGGATCCATGGGAGGAAGGTGTGATCGTCAGAACAGAACCGGTACTTGACGTAACTGATGCTGATCTTCGCCCAAGAAGCTCGGTAACTGAAGTGTATAATCAGATTATCACTGATTTGACGGATGCAAAAGCTTTGCTTTCAGGTATTAATTCAGATAACCGTTATGCTACCGAAGCATTTGTAGATGGTATGCTGGCAAGAGTTCATCTCTACGCCGGTAACTGGGGTGACGCTGTCACTTCTGCTCAGAATGCAATCACAAATAGCGGCAGATCTCTCGAAAATACTGAAGACGGTGTTGCCGAAATGTTTAACGAAAACACCGGCGGTCATCCGGAAGCCCTGTTTAAAGTGGTGGTTGATCCATCTACAGAGAATGGCGGTTGGAATAACGATGGACCCGGTACCTATACATCTACCGGCTTCCTGGCACAGCTCCCTACTCAATTCTTAATTGATAAGTATGAAGCGGGTGACTACCGACTTGGCTGGTACAGAGATTGTGTTGAAGCTCAGAGAATAGCTTTAAACCAACCAACCGGTTGTGATGCTGTTAATGATAATGGTTTTTCACTTGTCAAATTTAATGGTGATAAAGGAAATCACGTAGATGACCTTCCATTTATGAGACTTGCAGAAATGTACCTGATCTGGGCCGAAGCTGCTGCTAAGGATGTAGATAGCCCGGCAGCCGGAGTTGCTCCTCTGCAAGATCTGCTGGACGCCAGAAATGGTGGAACTGTACCGGCTACTGCATTGACTGACATGACTGCATTTGAAGATTTCATTCTTGATGAGAGAATGAGAGAGCTTGCTCTTGAAGGTCACAGATTTTATGACCTGAAAAGACTGCAAAGAGATATCCGGAATCCAGACGGATCCATTAAGATGAGAGCGGAAAACTATCGAATTTTGCCTCAGCTTGGTTCAGGACTCCTTAATGTCAATGAGCTTCTTGTTGAAAATCCGGGATACTAAATTCTCATAATCATCAAAGATAATTTCTAAATCTTTTTATCCTATGAAAGTAAAACTATTAATATTCGCACTTTTGCCGCTTCTATTCGCGAGTTGTGATATGAACGACTTGTTCGATGAAGGCGATACGAAAAAGACCTATGACGGGCCGGCACAGGTCGCTTTCTTTCCCGATGAAAGGGAAGTGAGTGACGATGACGGTTCAACGTCTATTGAAATCCAATTAATTGGAGAACAACGTGACAGCGACTTAGCAGTCTCTTTCAGTACTGAAGGTGATGCGGTGGCAGGTACACATTACAATGTGTCTACACCATCACCCATTACTTTAGAGGCCGGAACCAGCACGGTTGATATCGTCATTGAATTGATTGCCGACAGTGTACCTGACGGAGGAGAAGTTCAATTGATTCTCAATCTTGAAGGAGCAGACGGCGTAGAAGTTGCTGAAAACTATAAGACATCCAGAATATTTATTCAGGATTGATCTGAACCTGTAGTTAAGGAATAAATCGAAAGGCTGTACTCATTCATTTGAGTACAGCCTTTTTTTATGTTCCAATCAAAGGCAATTGAAATTTGAAGAAAGGATTGAGAACTTTATTGCAATTGTGCAGTAAGTCGACTGAATGGAGTTTTGATTACTAAAGCTGACGGTGTTTCGCCAGGTTGATTGAAGCTGTAATAAGAAACTTTGGTTCGTATGATTGTGGAGTTACCACCAGTTGGCAGTGTAGGTTCCGGTAGGTATTTCTCAATTCAATACTAAAGCCGGCTTTTAAAATTCAGAAAACGGCCTTCATTTTAATGGTGCTAAGCCAATCTGGTTTTAAACACTATCACTTTTTATAAATGGACTTACTTTAATAATTTTCTGAAAAGTGGATTTGATAACATTTTGATAACTGGTGGTTGCATCATCACTATATAAAATATGGCTGGCATTCACCATGCCCCAGCCGATTTCTCTTTTCTGATCATTATCCCAAATAATGTATGCTGTGTCTAATCTGATCCTGTTTTGTGGATCTCCTTCATGCCCGGCGTAAGACCCTCCACCCGTCTCTACTTGATAGGAAGTAAAGTGATACTTATCCAGAATTACTGTAAATCTGGAATTAATATTGGAAGTTGATAAGTCTGTACCCTGTTTTGGACTGATTAGAATTATGGGGCCAGCATCCAGATCAAATCTTCGGCTTTCGAGCTGCTCCGGAATCAGGTCTTCACTTATTTTCTTACCAACTACCGGAGATTGGGTTTGCTGGCGAAAAAGTTGAAGCAAATCGTTATCAAAAATCATTTTTTCAGTAGGACGCAGGGCACCATAAACGTGATCGGGAAAATAGTTGTAGAGAGGTTCGGGTTCAATAATTAGCAAAGACACGGAAGTTTCCCGTGCCTGGAGATTGGTATCCGTTTCATCTTGAAGCAGAATTTGTGTGGTGTTGTTATTGCAGGAATTGATAAATAGAAAAACCACAGCGCAAATGAAGAAAGATTTAATGCTCATAGTGATGTTCGATCGTAGATATATAAAAGTAAGAGTTGTAATAATGAATTGGCCAGCTCCTTGCTGAATAGTTGTGTACTAAATTACCAATAAATCAGGACGTAACATATTAATACAGCAGTAAAATGTCTGTAAATAAAAGTTAATTATCAGGATGAGTCTATATAGAAACGGAGTTAAGCAAAGAAATTCTGTTTTATCCACAGAAACTTTTGTGACTTCGTTTTTACTCTCTTTTATCCACATTAAATATTGTGAAACAAATCAGGTATAAATTTAAAATAAGTGAACGTTTCAAAAAGCTATCTGTCTGCAATTCATCTATTTGAGTAGTTGTTTAATACACTTTTACAAGTCTGGATTGAATATTTCTTTAGGTCTTAAAAGTTGAATTATATTTGACATAGGGTTGACCGAAAACTATACTTGCCACGAGGTTGATGTTCTGTAAACAGTGATCATTGCATCAATCTATTCATCAAATGATATCCCTATAGTATTAAAAGACTCCGCTATAAGGAGGAAATAATCATCTATATAAATCAACCAAAATGCAGGACATTTGTGATCAAATCGTTCACTCTAATCATTCATCGATTCTGTTCTGCACTAATCAAAACATCATATGAGGTAAGTTATGATTCAGAAGATACTTCATGTAGGTGCCTAAAATAGGTTGACATAATTTTTCACTTGTAACTTGAATATTATGTCAAAAAAATATCTCCGGCAACGCCGCACATTTTCACCTACCTTGCGTAAAGAGGTTGTCCGTCTTGTAGAATCTGGTAAACTCAGCGCATCGGCTGCCTCACGTGAATACATGGTTTCTCCGACCACGATTTACCGATGGATTTATCGATACTCAACCTATAATAAAAAAGGATCCGTACTTGTGGTAGATAAAGACTCCCAAAGTGAAAAGCTCAAACAGATGCAGCAGCGAATCGCTGAACTGGAACAGGCCGTAGGCCACAAACAGATGCAGATCGATTACTACGAGAAGTTTATCGACCTGGCCAGTGAGGAAGTTGGCGAGGATTTAAAAAAAAAGTACGACTGCGCTGCTTCGAGTGGTTCTTCTCGCACAAAAAAACGGTTCCCTGGCCAATGAAGCAGATGCTTGACTGGCAAGGTATCACCCGGCAGGGAGCCCACCAGGGTATTGCACGACTGCGTAAAGCCCAGCGTGATCTGCTCGAGACTGCCGAGCTGGCAGCGCAGGTGCGCTCGAAGCACCCTCAAATGGGATGCCGGGACATTTATTATGCGGTGCGCGAGCAAATGCCTCGCGGGCGCGACTGGACCGAACAGTTGCTGCTTAATTGCGGTTATCGGGTAAAAACACCCCCACGGTCGTTTACTGTGGCCGGGCAGGGTGTTAAACCCAACCTGATTGAGGGCAAAAGCATAACCGGGGCGAATCAGGTGTGGCAAACCGACATCACCTATGTTTGGAGTGGTGGGCGCTGGTACTACGTGAGTTTTGTCATCGATGGGTTTACCCGCCAGATACTGGCCAGTCATTGCAGCCGGGATTTGAGTAGTGCCAGCCAGATTCGTTGTTTGAACAAGGCTTTTGTCAGCCAGAATCGCCAAGAGCTCAGGAAGCTGATTATTCACACCGATCGTGGAGTTCAATATACCAGTGAGGAATATAAGAACTATCTAAGCTGCCGGGATCTGAGGCATAGTATGGCCCATTACGCGTGGCAAAATGCTTACTGTGAACGGGTCAATCGAACGATCAAGAGCAACTATCTGACATATTACACAACCGATAATTACCGGTCATTGTGCCAAGGAGTTGCCAAAGCGGTGCGGTTGTACAACCGCAGTAAACCACACCGGGGACTGCCCTCAAGGTTGTCTCCGGATCAATTTGTTAAAGAACTCAATCAGGGTAGCTACCCTGATTATCGTGTCAACATTTGGTCGAAGTTAACTTCGACCAAAATGGTACATGTTAACTAAAACCGTCAACCGTATTTAGGCATCAACATCAGTCATTAACGAGCCTGTTGCTGCTTGTGGCTATTTCCGGTTTTGCCGGACTGGCACATGCACAAACAGGAACCCTTACGGGTACCGTTACTGACGAGTCTACAGGTGAAACGCTTGTGGGTGCAACAGTAATGATCTTGGATCTCGAACGAGGAGCTCCAACAGATATAGACGGAATGTACAGAATTGACAACGTTCCCGTCGGTACCTACGAGGTGCGATTTTCCTATGTAGGTTACAGAACCGTAACTGAAACAGTAAACATCGAGGCCGGTGAAAATGTATTTGATCTGGCCATGTCGATGGACGCAGCCGGACTGGATGAAATTGTGGTTGCAGGGTACGCCCCTACAAACCGTAGAGAACTGACCGGTTCGATTACCAGTGTTAGTTCCAGTGAAATAGAAAGTGTTTCACTTCAAAATGCAGAATCGATCTTGCAGGGTCGTGCTGCCGGTGTGAATGTTATCTCTACTTCCGGTAACCCGGGCGGTGCATTTAAAGTTGCCGTACGCGGTAACGGATCTATCAACGCCGCAACAGAGCCACTCTACATTGTTGACGGTGTACAGATGTCATTTGACCAGCAATCTGGTCTTACAAGTACTTCTCCGCTGAATGCGATCAACCCGAGCGATATTGAGTCCATTGAGGTGTTGAAGGATGCTTCTGCTGCATCTATTTATGGATCTCAGGCGGCTGCCGGTGTTGTCATTATTACAACCAAAGGTGGTACCTCAGGCCAGACTCAGGTGACTGCCCGTGCAGAGACCGGTGTGCGTACGCTGGCACGTAATGTGGATTACCTGAACAGAGACGAATACCTGGACTATTCAGCTGAGGGGTGGATGCACCGAGCCGGTGTACCCGTAACCGATGAAGCCGCATTTGAAGCATTCCGTGCGGATAGAGAAGCCTTTTACTTAGGAACCTTTGGAGAAGATCCCAATAATCCGGGACAGCTGTCGGACTATAACTGGCAGGATTTTGTATATGAAGATGGAGTGACCCAAAAGTACTCTCTTAATATTTCCGGCGGTGACGATAACACAACATTTTATCTCTCTGGTGGATATGAGGATACAGACGGTACAGCGCTGAACTCTAATTTCTCTCGTGTGAATCTCCGGACCAACGTAGACCATCAGGTATCAGACAGGTTCAGAGCGTCGGTTCGTTCAAATGTATCACGTAGTACACAGTTTGGAGTTTGCCAGGATGGTAACTTCGTTAACTGTCCAACTTCCCAGGTGATGTTTGAAAATCCGTTCACCTTTCCGTTTTTGGCAGATGGGTCATACAACCCGAACCTCGCTGTAGCTACCTCCACACAGTATAACCCGGCTGTAATCCGGGACGAAGTGGAGCGGGAAATAGCTGTAACACAGATTATTGCAAGCACGAATCTTACATACAACGCATACGACTGGTTGTCGTTTACCGGTACGTTTAATGTAGACTACAGAAATACTGAGGACACACGGTACGATTCTCCGATTGCCGCACCAACACAGGGCGGATATGTAAGTTTTGCTAACCGGAATGTGAGAAACTTCAGTACAAACCTCGTTGGTAACTTTAACCAGCAGTTTGATGAAGTTCATAATGTATCCGGATTGGTTGGAATTGAGTATCGACAAAACTATGCCGAAAGCCAGCTAACAAGGGGAGAGGGAATTGTACCTTTCTTCAGCGTACTGAGTGCGACGGCTACTCCTGCACAGGCTGCCGGTGTAAACTCCGAATGGAGACTGGGAAGTTACTTTACCAATCTGAAGTACAACTACGATGAGAGGTACTACATCAGTTTTACCGGCCGGTACGACGGACACTCCAGATTTGGTGATGACCAGCGATGGGCATTCTTTCCATCTGTATCGGGTGCGTGGAGGATTTCTCAGGAAGACTTTTTTGATGTCGATTATATCAGCGACCTGAAACTCCGGGCCGGATTTGGATTAACCGGTAACTCTGCAATTGGAAACTTCGCTTCCAGAAGTCTTTATTCCGCTTCAGGAACTTATCAGGGTGGGACGGCTGTAGTTCCGGCTCAGCTTCAAAACCCGCTGCTTACCTGGGAGGAAGCACAAGAGATTAATGTAGGACTTGATTACGAACTCCTTGAAGGGCGTGTTTCCGGTTCTATTGATTACTATGTAAAGGATAACAATCAGCTGCTCTTTGACCGACCGCTGCCAACAGAAAGTGGATTTACAGAATACACAGACAACGTTGGTAAAGTTCGTAACTCCGGCCTTGAATTTGAAATCAATACGGTAAATGTGTCAACACGTGATTTCGTATGGAGTACCCGATTTAACGTGGCATTTATGGATAATGAAATCAAGGAGCTGCCCGACGGGCAAGACATAGATGCAGATGATACGTTTGAATCACTGAAAGAGGGTCAGACCATTGGTCAGATCCAGGTTCCTCGTTATGCAGGTGTAAACCCGGCTGACGGACGACCCATGTGGTTAGATGCAGATGGTGAAATTACCTATACGCCAACACAAAGCCAGGATGCCGTGAACTACAAAGATGGATTTGCCAACACGGTCGGTGGATTTGGTAACACATTTCGCTACAAAGGGCTATCTGTCGATGCATTCTTTAATTTTAGTTTTGGCCAGTGGGCATTCCCATCAACCGACTACTACTTTACTCGCACACCCGATTTCCTCGGGAGTCTTTCGAGTGAAACGAGAGACCGATGGAGAGAGCCGGGCGATATGACGTACTATCCAAGAGCTGTTGTTGCAGGTTCTGATTTTGCAGAAACCAATAACTACAGAACTCAGCTGGGATCACAAGCTGTTTACAACGCAAGCTATATCCGGTTGAAAAATCTGACGGTTAGTTACGATCTGCCGCAGCGATTTGTAGATCAGTTTGGATTGAGCAATGTAAGTGTATTTGCGTCCGGAGTGAATCTGCTGACGTGGACTGCATGGCCATGGTACGACCCAGAAGTTGCGTTTGATACGACAGATATCTTTACAAACGTGACCACGGCTTCGTATCCGACAGAACGTCAATTCAATGCAGGAATTGAAGTACGCTTCTAATAAAAATTTTATAAGATGATGAAAACAATGAACAAGTTAAGTTTTGTGATAGTCCTTGCAGCCGGACTTTTGTTTGCCGGATGTAACGACCTATTGGAAGATGTGGATCCGTCCACGTCGATCTCACCTGAAGAGGCGCTTGGTACGCCCGATGGTGTAGAATTGCTGCGAAATGCACTCTATTCTGAGATGAGAGCGAGTGCATCATTCACGACTCAAAATCTTCTCGGGCCAAGTGCCCTTGCCGACGAGAGCTACACGCGGGTTGGCGCATCGAGATATGATGCTCTTAACTTTGCAACCGGTACATCCGGAACAGCGCATATCGGCAGTTATGGTGCAGCCTATAATGTAATTCAAATTGCCAATCAGTTGATCAATGATATTGACCCGGATGCGGTAGATTCAGGATTACGTGAACAGGTAATGGGCGAAGCTTATGCTGTAAGAGCCTATGCCTACCATATGCTGGTAAAGGTTTACGGTTATGAGCCCGGAAACTATGATATAGGCCCCGAGTCAAACTGGAATTTGGGAGTTCCAATCTTCACAGAATCAGTCTTTTCTGTAGAGGATGCTGATGAAAGGCCTCGTTCTACAGTAGACGAAGTTTATAATCGGATCAGCGACGATCTGGATGAGGCTGAAACCCGCTTGGCCGGTGTAAGTAATCCAACGATTGCAAACGAAATGTTTGTGGAAGGATTACGAGCACGAGTTGAGCTATTTCAGGGAAACTGGGGTGATGCTGCAACAGCTGCTCAGAATGCGATAGATCTGAGTCCCGCTCTTACAGAGGATGAAGATGATATCGTAGAGATGTTCAATGAGAATGAAGCGGCACATCCTGAAGCGATGTTTTTGCTTGAGATAGATCCAAATACGGAACCGATTGCAGGATCGAATGTTAATAATGGTCCGGCCGCTTATACTTCGGCTCAGTGGGTTGCTCAGCTTCCTACTCAATATGTATTGGATCTCTTTGATGCAGATGACTACCGAAATGGGTGGTTCAAACCTTGCGGGGAGTCAGGTTGTGACAATGCAAATGATCTGGAAGTTGCTTCAACAAAATACAATGGCGACAAAGGGAATCTTGCCGATGACCTTCCTTTTATGAGAGTTTCAGAGATGTATCTGATACTTGCTGAAGCTTCCGTTAAAGATGCGAATGCTGTTACCCCTGCGGCAGTGGATGCACTGCAGGAACTGAAAGATGCCAGAAATGCAGGTCCAATTCCGGCAGCTGCACTTGTAGATGTCGATTCGTTCGAAGATGAAGTGATGGATGAACGAGTTCGTGAACTTCACATGGAAGGACATCGTTTCTGGGACCTGAAACGAACAGGTAATCACATCCCGGACCCGATAACCGGTGACATTAAAATCAGGTTTGATTCGTACAGAATATTGGCGCCGATTGGGAACAACAACCTCAATGCCAACTCTGAACTTGAAGAGAATCCGAATTATTAAGAATTAATTAAACGCTAAAAATGATGTTACGAAAACTAATAGCACTCGCAGTCGCCACGGCACTTTTTGCCGGATGCGACGTATTTGACACCGGGGATACAGAAAAGGTGTTTGACATGGATCCTCAGGTTGAGCTCAAACCGCTTCAAAATCAGACAAGTCTTGCCGATGGCGGAACCAGTGTAGCTGTACAGCTCATTGGTGAGCAGCGGTCCGACAATTTGAACGTTGAATACAGTATTGATGCTGAGTCAACAGCAGAGGAGGGGGTACATTACGAAATAGTGACTCCATCACCTGTAACGATTGAAAGCGGAACCAGCGCAACGGATATTGTCATCGAGTACATCGAAGATAGTGTTGATCCAGGTGAAGAATTACGCCTGATCATAAATCTTGATGGAACCGATGCAGAAGATGTTGAACCTGCAGGGAATTTAAGTACATCAACTACTTTCATTAGTAATTGATTAAACTCTCAGGCAAATACTTTAAACCGCTCCGTGTAAAACCGGGGCGGTTTTTTTTATGCAGATCTCTCCTCATACCCTTCAAGTGTTCTCTCTACTGCCTCTCTTGATTTTATAGTTTGAACTGTAGCTCCCAGCTTCATCAATAAGTGATATAGTCCCAGATGAACGCGTGTGCTATAAATAAAATGCTTATTTCCTCGCGGTTCATTGGTTATGGGCGTATTTTTGGTGTACTGTCGGATAAGCTCCCGGTACTCCGGATCACCAAAATCAAAGGTGTTTTCCAGGTAGGGCAGGGCAAACGCGAAGCCATAGTTCAGGGCGAAATCATAAAAACGCTTCTCCTTCTTATTCTCATTAGGATCTCCGGCAATCACTCCCAACTTGTTGTACAATTCCACAATGGCCACTTCATCCCGGTTGATGTGAGTTGGGAGCAGCAACAGGTAGTTGTAGAAAAAGTCTTTGGGAAATGTTTTCACACATCCGTAGTCGATCACACCCAGTTTACCGTCCGGTGTATAGAGAAAATTTCCCGGGTGAGTATCGGCATGAAACTCAAAATGGCCGTCCATCACACTTTCAATCTGTGTATGGAAAAAATCCCACATCAGTTGACCGTACCGGTTTCGTTCTGTCTCCGATGGATTAGACTCCAGGAACTCCTTTAGGTGTTTGCCTTCAAGGTAAGTCATTGTTAATACCCTTTCGGTTGAGAGCTCTTCAATCCACCGGGGCGTTACGACCTGTTCGGAAGCAAATCGATTGTGAAAGGTTTCCATCGACGTTCCCTCTTTGAGGTAGTCAGTCTCATCCAGCAGAGTGCTCCTGACCTCATCAATGTATTCATTGAGGGCGTTTACATTAGAAACAATTCGTTTCAGGATCGATTTGGCAATGGCGATATCCGATGAGATGGTCTCCCGAACTCCCGGATACTGAACCTTTACGGCAACCTCCGTCCCATCCATTAAGGTGGCCCTGTGAACCTGTCCAATAGAGGCTGCCGCAACAGCTTCCGAGTTGAAAGATTTGAAAACCTTTTCCGGGTAATTCCCAAGTTCTTTTTTGATGATAGAGCGAACCAGAGACCGATTAATAGGCGGGACGCTGTATTGTGCTTTGGTCATTACCTCAGCAAATTCATCGGGTAAAAACCCCTGATCGATGCTGAACGACTGGGCTATTTTCAGTGCGGTTCCCCGAAGTTTCGTAAACTCACTAAAAGGTTTTCCGCGGTTTGACGATGCAGTTCTGATTTGTCTCCGTTCTTGTCTGTGAGGGATTTCAGATAGTGTTTTGCATAGTTGGATCCCACTTTAAGACCGGTTTTGGCAAAAATCTTCCCTCGGTCAAACTTGGTGGATGGAAAATCACTCATGATCTTTCTCCTGAATTTCTTGCTCTCGGCCACATAGGGTGGGAAACGTAACATTTTCGCCGGTTATACATTTGTTGAGGGATGCATTCATCCATAAAAACTTTCCGAGATCAAATCCCTTGTCGATAATGTGGGTGTAGAAAATCTCTTCGATGAACGAAGTCCATTTGTCGGCCAATGCCATGCTGTTCTCCCTCATCCGGCTCGAATCGTTTGCCCAGAATGCTATTAACCCGTGGAACTGAAGCAGGATCGATTTCCAAAGCAGCCGGTTTTGTATGATAGCTGAGTAACGAGATGTTTTCGGATCATTTGTAAAGATGGTTTTCAGTTCGTCCAAAAAGATCTCGATGAACGCACTTTTCCTCTTGTTCCAAACAACCCACTCCTTGTAGGTAGTGAGAACAAACTCTCTCTGCTCTTCAAACGAGTCGAGCAGAGTTAAAAAAAGGTGACTCAGTTTTTCGCTGAGGGTGTACTGATCATAACCGTCAATTTCTGTAATTGAATCTTGATAAAGGTATAAACGCGACTCGTAATAGTACTCTAGAATTGCCCGGCGGTTTGGAAACAGGTCAAAAATATCCTCTGCACTCATGTTTAATGAGCCGGCCAGCGATTGGATGGTAAATCTCGGATTGATTAAAAAGTGCTCCGTTGCGGCTTCAGATATGTTAATTTTTAAGCGTGTCTCTATGGTCATAATTGTCTGTTTTCTTTGAATGCGTTGCTTCTCTACAGAATTCATCCCTTGTATTACATTTCAATATAAAAAGGGAGTTGAGGGTGTGATTCATTGGCGTTAAGAGATCGTATGAATCAGACTATTTCAACTGACATAACATTAACGGAAGGGGGGAAAGGTTCAGGTCAAGAAAAAAATCAGTATAGATTTATTCGGATTGCAACAGATCTTTTCTATCAAATTACATGAGGCTGTTCGTATATCGGTAATTGTCAATCAACACCCCGTCTGCATGCTGTAGTTGCAGGCTGACGGGTAAAATAGTTTAACCATAGTGTTACGCAGAGGAATACACAGAGTCACACAGAGATAATTAAATATCTGTGTTAAAAGATTAACCACAGTGAGCCTCGTTTTTCATCATCCTCGGTGGCCCTGTAGTTCTACTGCACAAACTCTCCCAACCTGATTTGTTTGGTGCAAATTTAATACTTGAGATAACCGTGTTTTCTCCATGCAAAAAGCTGCACCCACTCAGCCGGTATTTCAAACACAAAGAAACGGTTTAATCAAACGTTGATGATTATGATTCAATAAGTACTAATTAAATCATCACGTTCAATTGCACGATTTTATTTAATCATTCCAATAACAAAACTTTTACCTGCGACCTGCGACCTGCGACCTGCGACCTGCGACCTGCGACCTGCGACCTGCACCAAAAAGCGCTTTTCTGGGGGCTTAGTCAGATGTGGAAAAATAGTCGAAAAAAGTTGAGGAAATGGGTTGACTTGGATACGGTTTACCCCCTATATTGACAATCCTTTCGGGAAAACGAAATGCTCAAGAATTGCAGCCAATCTGCGTACTATTGCGCGAATCTCCCGGAAGATGTTCCTTTAAAAACTTTCTGAATATTTCTGACATTTTCCTTGACATTGGGAGTCAGAAAATCGTAAGTTTGGAATCTGTCTCAAAAACGAAATACCTGGTTAGGATTTTGTGATTGAGG
>NZ_MDWE01000038.1 GCF_001715195.1 Rhodohalobacter halophilus | reverse complement strand
AAAAAGTCAGAATTTATTGGCACTAAGGTAAAGCTGATGACAGTTTTACCTTTTGTGCTATTTACGGGCGTAGCTCAGTCTGGTCAGAGCACTGGTCTCCAAAACCAGGTGTCGGGAGTTCGAATCTCTCCGCCCGTGCAAATAAATTAAGCCTTAACGTATATATGGAAAAGCTGAAGAATTTCATTGAAGGTGTACGAAAAGAGATGGCGAAAGTCACCTGGCCTACACAGCAAGAATTAATTGACAATACCATCATTGTGATTGTGTTCACAATTATTATTTCACTTTTCATTTTTGGTGTTGATCAGGTATACAGTACAATTCTGGAGGCGATCTATAGATGAGTTCTGATGATAGTTTTGACTGGTATGTGGTTCGCTGCTTTACCAGTCACGAAAAAAAAGTCAAAGAGTATCTTACCCGAGAGATTGAGGAACAGGGCTTGGAACATAAAATCAGTGAGATTTTAATTCCTACAGAAACAGTTATTGAGATTCGGTCCGGTAAGAAGAGAACAAAAGAGAAGAATTTTTTTCCGGGTTACATTTTAGTGAAAACCCGCTATGATGAAGAGGTAAACAATTTAGTGCAAAGTGCTCCTTCTTGTCTCGGCTTTTTGAAAGCCGGAAAAAATGAAGTCGTTCCTCAGCCATTGAAGAAGAATGAAGTTGAACGAATTATTGGAAGAGTTATGGACAACCAGGAAGCTGTCGAAAAAGGCGGTGTGGTTGATATTCCATACAAAGAAGGAGACATCGTTAAAGTTGTTGACGGTCCATTTAAGGAATTTGACGGTACCGTTCAGGAGGTACTTGCCGACAAACTCAAACTGAGAGTAATGGTAAGTATTTTTGGACGGAAAACCCCTGTTGAGGTTGACCTGGATCAGGTCGAATCAGCTACATAAGAACATAAACGTGAGCTATTACGCAGCAAACAGAAGCACGAATCGCTAATTGATTCAATATGGCAAAAAAAGTAGATACAGTGCTAAAACTTCAAATTGTTGGTGGACAGGCAAACCCTGCTCCTCCGGTAGGTCCAGCTTTAGGCCAGGCCGGAATCAACATCATGGAGTTTTGTAAGGCATTTAATGCAAAAACCCAAGACAAGGCGGGTACAATAGTACCGGTTGAGATTACAGTCTATGCGGATAAGTCTTTTACTTTCAAAACAAAGACTCCACCCGCTGCTGTTCTTCTTAAGAAAGCCGCGAAGATTAAATCCGGTTCAGGTGAACCAAACCGCGCGAAAGTAGGGAAGGTTACCTGGTCTCAATGCAAGGAGATTGCAGAAGAGAAGATGGAAGATCTCAACGCTTTTGACGTGGAGAGAGCGGCTGAAATGATAGCCGGTACTGCACGCAGCATGGGTTTGCGAGTAATCCGAGATAAATAAAAGGATGTAAGAAATGGCAAAAAGAGGTAAGAAATATCAGAAGGTCGCTGAATTAATTGACCGTGATATGGAATACACCATCGAAGAGGCTTGTGATCTGATCAAACAGACCAAAACAGCCAATTTTGATGAGTCGGTTGATTTAGATCTCCGGCT
>NZ_MDWE01000037.1 GCF_001715195.1 Rhodohalobacter halophilus | reverse complement strand
TGTAGATCCGCGTCACGCAGATCAGATGGTTCGTGGCACTGTTTCGCTCCCTCACGGAACCGGAAAATCCGTTCGTGTGCTTGCGTTGGTTAACGAGGCAAAACAGGACGAAGCGAAAGAGGCTGGAGCCGATTTTGTTGGCCTTGACGAATACATTGAAAAAATTGAAGAAGGTTGGGCAGATATCGACGTTATCATCGCTACCCCGGATGTTATGGGGAAGATTGGTAAACTCGGTCGCCATCTGGGACCCAGAGGTTTGATGCCTAACCCGAAAAGTGGAACTGTAACAATGGATGTTGCAGACGCTGTCAAAGAGTTCAAGCAAGGAAAAATTGATTTCCGAGTAGATAAACAGGGAATCTTGCATACCTCTATTGGTAAGGCAAGTTTTGATGCGAGTGAGATTCGTGAAAATCTGATCTCTTTCCTTCAGACTATCCTGAGACTCAGGCCGGCATCTGCAAAAGGGGTGTACATTAAGACTGCTTATATTAGCACGACAATGGGCCCAAGCATATCGATTAGTCGATCATCTATTACTTCAATTTAGAAATTTAACAGGTTAAAACAATGCCGACATTAGCAGAAAAAAAGGCAGTTGTAGAAGAAATTACCGAGAAGCTTGAAAGCTCGAATGCCGTCTATATTACGAAATATACAGGGATGTCAGTCTCTGATATGGGCGAGCTGAGAGGCAAGTTTCGTGAAGGTAATGTGCAGTTCAAGGTGTATAAAAATACACTGATGAAACGTGCAATGGATACAATTGGCGGATATGATAAGCTCTATGACCATCTGGAAGATCAGAATGGTTTTGCATTTGTGGAAGAAGAGCTGGCAGCGCCTGCTAAGGTCCTGAAAGACTACATTAAAGAACATAATAAGCCGGAATTTAAAGCGGCTTTGATTGACGGTGATTTTTACAGTCAAGACCAACTCGATACACTTGCGGCGATGAAGTCCAAGTCGGAAGTTATCGGAGATATTGTGGGTCTGCTGATGGCACCGGTTTCAAATGTGGTAAGCGGACTGCAAGCACAAGGAAGCAACATTGCAGGTGCAATCCAAACCATAGCCGAAAAAGGCGAATAACCAAACTCAATAAACTTTTTTAATTAAAAACCGACGAACGGAGAATTAAACAATGGCTGACGTTAAAGAAATCGCAGAACAACTCGTTAACTTAACGATCAAAGAAGCTAACGAACTTGCAAAAGTTCTTGAAGAAGAATACGACATCAAACCAGCTGCCGCTGCTGTTGCAGTTGCAGGCGGACCTGCTGCCGGAGGAGAAGCCGGTGGAGAAGAGCAAACTGAATTTGATGTGATTCTGAAATCTGCTGGCGCTAAGAAAATTGGCGTTATCAAAGAGGTTAGAGGCATTACAGGTCTTGGGCTGAAAGAAGCTAAAGAACTGGTTGACGGTGCTCCTAACGCTATTAAAGAAGCAGTTAGCAAGGACGAAGCTGAAGAGATCAAAGCGAAGCTTGAAGAAGCTGGCGCTGAAGTTGAGCTGAAGTAATTATAGCTCCTTTATATACCATTTAGCCTTAGCCAACACCGAATATCGGTGTTGGCTTTTGGCGTCTAAATTGCATTAGCAATTTTTATTGCCGAGGTGTAAGAGTCACCTCAGACCTTTCAGAGAAACTTCATTCTTATTTTTAACCTAAAGGAGAACATCCTTTTGAGTACTACTATGGAGAAAATCCCATTTACCGACCGCCTTTCATTCGGCAGAATTCAAAATGTAATTGATTATCCTGATTTTCTGGATATACAGCTCAAGTCTTTTAATGAATTTGCACAGCTTGATGTAGCTCCAAATCAACGAGAAAACAAGGGACTTCAGAAGATTTTTAATGAAAACTTCCCTATTCAGGATACTCGAGAAACTCACATACTCGAGTTTCTTTACTATGCTGTCGACACACCTAAATATAATATCAAAGAGTGCCAGGAGCGTGGCTTAACATACGCTATTCCGTTGAAAGCCAGAATGCGCCTCTCCTCTGTAGATGAGTCTGATGAAGCATCTGAAACCATCGAACAGGAGGTATTTCTGGGTGATCTTCCGTGGATGACCAATCGTGGTACTTTTGTGATCAATGGAGCTGAGCGTGTGATTGTAAGTCAGCTTCACAGGTCGCCGGGTGTTTTCTTCGGGCAAAATGTTCACCCTAATGGTACTCAGCTCTATTCTGCGCGGGTCATTCCGTTTAAAGGATCGTGGATTGAGTTTACCAATGATATCCGTGATGTACTCTGGGCTTACATCGACAGAAAGAAGAAGATTCCGGCAACAACTCTGTTAAGAGCGCTTGGATTCTCATCAGATTTGGATGTATTAAGCTTATTTGAACTCTCTGAAGAGATCGACTTTGGGTCTAAAAAAGCGTACAACGATAAATTGGTCGGTAAGCGATTGGCCACAGACATCACCACGGAAGTTACCGAAGAAGTTGTGGATGATGAGACCGGAGAAGTTACCGAAGCGACCAGCCGTAAAGTTCTGCTCGAAAGAGATCATGAATTGACTGATGATGATTACGGCCTGCTGAAAGAAGCCGGTTTAAAGAAGGTTCTGGTCCAAAAAATCAATGCTGAGGAGTCTGAGCGTTCCGTTATTATGAATACGCTCCGTAAAGATCCTTCTCATGATGAAGTGACGGCCCTGGCTGAGGTATATCAGCAGATCCGAACCGGTGAGATGCCGGATCCGGAGACTGCTCGTCAGGTTCTGGAACGTCTGTTCTTTAGTGACAAGAAATACGACTTGGGTGAAGTTGGCCGGTATCGCCTGAACAAACGCCTGAAAGTTGATGTGGATCTCGACACACACTACCTCACAAAAGAGGATGTTGTAGCCATTGTGAAAGAGGTTATCCGTCTGAAAGAGATGAAATCTCAGGTTGATGATATTGACCACCTGAGTAACCGACGTGTACGTACTGTAGGAGAGCAGCTTGGACAACAGTTTGCTATCGGTTTGGCTCGAATGGCGCGAACGATTCGCGAGCGCATGAGCTCCAGGGATGCTGAGCAGCTTACACCGCAGGATCTAGTTAATGCACGTACCATTTCAAGTGTTATTAACAGCTTCTTTGGTACAAATCAGCTGTCACAGTTTATGGACCAAACCAATCCGGCTGCAGAATTGACACACAAGCGTCGTATGTCTGCTTTAGGTCCCGGCGGTTTGACTCGTGAGCGTGCCGGTTTCGAGGTGCGTGACGTTCACTATACTCACTATGGACGTCTTTGCCCAATTGAAACACCGGAAGGGCCTAACATTGGTTTGATTACGTCGCTTTGTGTTCATGCAAAGATCAATGATTTCGGCTTTATTGAAACACCATACCGAAAGGTTGATAAAGGTATTGTAACAAATGATGTTGAGTATCTTGCCGCTGAGCAGGAAGACGAAACAGTGATTGCTCAGGCGAACGCACCGATCGATGAGAAAGGAAACTTCAAGAATGATGCGATTTTCTCACGCTTCCGAGACAGTAACGTTGGTTTAGCCAAACCGGAGCAGATCGAATACATGGACGTATCTGCAAACCAGATTACATCCCTTGCTGCCGCACTTATTCCATTTATTGAACACGATGATGCGAACCGTGCATTAATGGGATCGAACATGCAGCGTCAGGCCGTACCGCTACTGAGACCGGAATCGCCGGTTGTGGGTACCGGACTTGAACGTCGCGCAGCGCAAGATTCACGCGCTATCATTACTGCCGAAGGTGACGGAGAAGTTGTCTATGTAAGTGGTAATGAAATCCGTGTGAAGTATCACAGATCTGAACTGGAAGAGAATTGCTTCTTTGATGAGGGAATTAAGTCTTACTTCCTGCAGAAGTTTGAGCGCAGCAACCAGGATACGACAGTCAACCAGCGTCCTGTTGTTAGTGTAGGAGACAAAGTGAAGGACGGTGATGTTCTCGCAGACGGCTGCTCCACTGAGAAAGGTGAATTGGCTCTTGGCCGAAATATGCTTGTAGCCTTCATGCCTTGGAGAGGATATAACTTTGAGGATGCGATTGTAATTAGTGAGCGTGTTGTTCAGGATGATGTTTACACATCTATCCACATTACTGAATTTGAACAGCAAGTTCGAGACACCAAGCGCGGTGAAGAGGAACTGACTCGTGAAATTCCGAACGTGAGTGAAGATGCGACAAGAAACCTCGACGAACAGGGAATTATCCGCGTAGGAGCGAAGGTTAACCCGGGTGATATCCTAGTTGGTAAAATTACTCCGAAAGGAGAAACCGACCCGACTCCGGAAGAGAAGTTACTTCGCGCAATCTTCGGTGACAAAGCCGGCGATGTGAAAGATGCATCTCTGAAAACACCTCCGGGCGTTTCTGGTGTGGTTATTGATACAAAACTCTTTAGCCGAAAACGTGATGAGCAGATCTCCCGTAAAGAGGAGAAAAAACTTGTTGAGCAGGAAAATGAGCGACATGCCAAAAAAGTTGCTGAATTGAATGCACAGTGGGCAGATAAGATGTACAGTCTGCTTCGGGATAAAACATCTCCTGGTGTGTACAACTATGCAAATGTAGAGCTCATTCCTAAAGGTGAAAAATATAAGAAATCAGTATTCGAAGAGCTGGATCCGGTAAATATCAATGAAGATATAGATTGGGCTACAGATGAGAATCTGGTGAAACATGTGAAGCTTCTGTTCAAAAACTACAGAGACCTTCGCAGAGATATTGAAACCGAAGCTAAGCGTCGTAAGTATCAGATCCAGGTTGGAGATGAACTGCCACCGGGAATCATTCAGAAGGCGAAAATCTATGTTGCTAAGAAGCGTAAAATTCAGGTAGGTGATAAGATGGCCGGCCGACACGGTAACAAAGGTGTTATCGCAAAGGTAGTACCGGTTGAAGATATGCCGTTTATGGAAGACGGAACACCTGTTGATGTGGTTCTAAACCCATTGGGTGTACCATCCCGTATGAACCTTGGACAGATTTACGAAACCATTCTAGGATGGGCCGGAATGAAGTTGGGTGTGAAGTACGCATCTCCAATTTTTGACGGTGCTTCGTACGAGCAGGTTCAGGAAGAGCTGAAGAAAGCCGGTCTTCCTGAAGACGGACGACTCTATCTGTATGATGGCCGTTCAGGTGAAAAACTCGACCAGAAGACAACGGTTGGGTATATGTACATGCTGAAATTGAATCACCTGATTGAAGACAAGATGCATGCCCGTTCTATCGGTCCATACTCATTGATTACCCAGCAGCCATTGGGCGGTAAAGCTCAGTTTGGAGGCCAGCGATTGGGTGAAATGGAGGTTTGGGCATTGTATGCTTATGGTGCATCAAGTATTCTGAAAGAGATGCTCACCGTGAAGAGTGATGATGTGAAAGGACGATCAAAAGTATATGAAGCCATTGTGAAAGGTGAAAACCTGCCCGAAGGCGATATACCTGAATCGTTTAAAGTATTACTCCGTGAATTGATGGGTCTGGGACTCGAAATTCACATTGACTAACGTTTGTTCTGTTAAATAAATCAAATTGGGAGGATTACCCTTGCCATCTACAAAAACATTAACTGTTACGAAAGACTTCTCCAACATCGGAATTTCTCTGGCTTCCGCCGAGACTATTTTATCCCGATCACATGGAGAAGTTCTGACACCGGAAACGATCAATTACAGAACATTCAAACCGGAAATGGATGGTCTTTTCTGCGAAAAGATCTTCGGGCCGGTTAAAGATTATGAATGCCACTGTGGTAAATATAAGCGCATCCGTTACAAAGGAATTATTTGTGACCGCTGCGGTGTGGAAGTAACCCGTAAAGCTGTTCGCCGTGAGCGAATGGGCCACATTACATTAACCGTACCGGTTGTACACATCTGGTACTTCAAGTCACTGCCAAGCAAGATTGCATATCTGCTCGGATATTCGTCCAAAAACCTGGAAAGAATTGTTTACTACGAAACCTTTGTAGTGATCAACCCGGGACTGGCACGTGATCTCGGTTACAAGCGTGGAGATCTGATTTCTGAAGAGGAGAAATTTGATATTCTGGATCAGCTTCCTGAGGATCATCACGAACTGGAAGATGAGGACGAAGATAAGTTTATCGTAAATGATGGAGCTGAAGCAATTCAGGCTCTCCTCACCGATATGGATCTGGATGGTTTAGCCTATCAGCTGCGCTATGAAGTGAAGCATGAAACTTCACAAATGCGTAAGAAGAAAAAGCTGAAACGACTTCAGGTTATCGAATCTTTCCGTGCTGCAAACCAGCATACACAGAACAATCCAGAGTGGATGGTTCAGAGCGTAATTCCGGTCATTCCACCGGAACTCAGACCGCTGGTTCCGCTTGAAGGTGGACGTTTTGCGACTTCCGATTTGAACGACCTTTACCGTCGTGTTATTATTCGAAATAACCGTCTAAAACGGTTGATTGATATTAAAGCTCCAGATGTAATTCTCCGAAATGAGAAGAGAATGCTGCAGGAAGCGGTTGATTCACTTTACGACAACTCAAGAAAATCAAACGCTGTTCGAAACAACAACCGTCCGCTGAAATCCCTCAGCGATATGCTGAAAGGGAAGAGTGGCCGATTCCGTCAAAACCTTCTCGGTAAGCGTGTTGACTATTCCGGTCGTTCCGTTATTGTTGTAGGTGCGGACTTGAAGATGCACGAGTGCGGTCTGCCGAAAGAGATGGCCATTGAGCTGTATAAGCCATTTGTAATTCGGCGCCTGATTGAACGCGGTTATGTTAAAACCGTGAAGAGCGCGAAGAAGGTTGTAGATCGCCGCGATCAGGTTGTATGGGAAGTTCTTGAGAACGTGATTGACGGACACCCTGTACTGCTAAACCGTGCACCCACACTTCACCGTCTCGGTATCCAGGCGTATCAGCCGGTACTGATTGAGGATAAGGCGATTCGTCTGCACCCACTCTCATGTACTGCGTTTAACGCTGACTTTGACGGTGACCAGATGGCGGTTCACCTTCCATTGAGCCATGATGCGATTCTTGAAGCATCCATTTTGATGCTCGGTTCACACAACATTTTGAGCCCGGCTAACGGTGGCCCAATTGCTGTTCCTTCTCAGGATATGATTTTGGGTATCTACTACACCACCAAGATGGGTAGCGGTATGAAGGGCGAAGGCAAAACATTCTCCAGCATGGACGAAGTAGTGATTGCCTATGATCAAGGTAAGATTGAAACTCATGCCAAGATCAACGTTCGAATTCCGAAAGTGAATGAGAATGGTGAAACAGAATATGAAATTATCAAAACCACTACCGGACGGGTTCTTTTCAATAAGATCGTGCCGGAAGAGATTGGTTACATCAACAGAACTCTTGGGAAAAAAGAGCTTCGAACCCTGATTGGTGAGATACACGGCGAAGTTGGAACGGTTAAAACTGCCGAGTTTCTTGATAACATGAAACGTATGGGTTTTGAGCGCGCAACCACCGGTGGACTCTCTTTCTCTCTCGAGGATATCATCATTCCTGATGAGAAGTTCCAGCTAATTGAAAAAGCTCAGAATGAAGTTTCTGAAATCCAGGATCGTTATGAGATGGGTTTCATTACCGATAATGAGCGGTACAACCAGGTTATTGATAAGTGGACAAGTACCACTAACCGTGTGTCTGAAACTCTGTTTAAGAGTCTAGCAGAAGATAAAGATGGATTTAACTCGATCTTTATGATGGCCGACTCCGGAGCTCGTGGTTCTAAAGAGCAGATTCGTCAGCTTGGCGGTATGCGTGGTCTGATGGCCAAGCCGCAGAAGAGTTCCATGCAGCAGGGGAATGAGGTAATTGAGAATCCAATTCTCTCATCATTCCGTGAGGGGCTGACAGTACTTGAGTACTTTATTTCTACTCACGGTGCCCGTAAAGGTCTTGCTGATACGGCTCTGAAAACTGCCGATGCAGGTTACCTTACACGTCGACTCGTTGATGTATCTCAGGATATTATTATCAACGAACAGGATTGCGGTACACTGCGCGGTATTAAGATGCAGGCACTCAAGGATAATGAAGATGTGATCGAGAGCCTCGAAGATCGAATTATCGGACGTGTATCTATGCACGAGCTTCGTGACCCGATTTCAGACGAAGTTCTCTGTGAATCAAATGAAATGATCACGGAAAAAGTAGCCAAGAAAATTGCCGAAACATCCATCGAAGAGGTGGAAATTCGATCTGTACTTACTTGTGAAACAGAGCGCGGTGTATGTGCGAAATGCTACGGTCGTGATATGGCCCGTAACTCACTCGTTCAGGTTGGTGAGGCTGTTGGTGTAATTGCAGCTCAATCCATTGGTGAGCCGGGTACACAGCTTACACTTCGAACTTTCCACGTTGGGGGTACCGCTTCTCGTATGGAGGCTGATTCTCAGCATAAAGCGAAGTTCGACGGTAAGATTGAATTTGAAAACGTACGAATCGTTGAATACGATGACGGTGAAGAGATTCATAATGTAGTATTGAGCCGTGCAGGTGAAATGAAAATTGTAGGTGAGGATGGAAAAGTTCTTAATACCTACAATGTGCCTTACGGATCTGAAATGCTTGTAGAGGAAGGTGATAAAGTGCCAAAAGGAATGCCGCTCTGTAAGTGGGATCCTTATAACGCGCTGATCTTCTCTGAACTTGACGGTAAAGTTGAGTACAAGGATATCATCGAAGAGATTACCTACACTGCTGATACGGATGCACAAACCGGTCACCGTGAAAAAGTAATTATCGACTCCAAAGACAGATCGCTCATCCCAACTCTGGTAATTAAGGGTGAAGATGACAGAATTCGCGAGAATACGCTACCTGTAGAGACACATATTGTTGTTGAAGATGGCGAGCCGGTTCAAGCCGGTCAGGTTCTGGCAAAAATTCCACGATCTGCTTCCAAATCGAAAGATATTACGGCGGGTCTGCCACGAATTACGGAACTGTTTGAAGCTCGGTCGCCAAGTGATCCGGCAGCAGTTTCTGAAATTGACGGTATCGTTAGAATGGGCGGACGTAAGCGTGGATCTCAGGAAGTGATTGTTGAGAGTAAAGATGGAACGGATGAGAAGAAATATCTCATTCCGCTCTCCAAGCATATTCTGGTTCAGGAGAATGACTTTGTGAAAGCCGGTCAGGCGCTGTCCGATGGAACCATTCCTGCCCAGGAGATCCTCAACATTTTGGGGCCATTTGCGGTTCAGTCCTACCTGGTGAATGAGATTCAGGAGGTTTACCGACTGCAGGGTGTGAAGATTAATGACAAGCACGTAGAAGTGATTGTTCGCACAATGATGCAGAAAGTTGAAGTTCTGGATCCGGGTGACACAATGTATCTGGAAGGCGACAAGGTTGACCGATTTGAGCTCAACAACAGGAATGATGAGCTGATAGGTAAATTTGTTGTTACTGAGCCGGGTGGAAGTGATCTGAAGAAGGGTGCAATTCTTGACCGACGTCAGGTTCGTGAAGTGAATAACGAACTGATTAAAGATGGAAAAGATGAGCTTCAAACTCGAGAAGCAGAACCTGCGATTTCCAAGCCGATTCTGTTGGGTATTACGCGTGCATCCCTCTCTACGGAGAGTTGGTTGTCAGCGGCATCCTTCCAGGAGACTACGAAGGTTCTTACTCAGGCTTCCATCGAAGCGAAGAAAGATTTTCTCCGCGGCCTGAAAGAGAATGTGATTGTAGGTCATAAAGTACCTGCAGGTACCGGACTCCTCAAATATGATGAGCTCATTGTTGGTTCGAAAGCCGACTATGATGAAGGGGACGAAGAGGTGCAAAAAGTGTTTGAAACACTGGGCGCCGATAACCCTGAAGAGGAAGAAGACTAAACGAAATAAAAAAGCCCTGATGAAAATCAGGGCTTTTTTTATATAGATGATTTAAAGGAAAGAACTACTTCTTTTCAATATTTTCGAGAAGTGCTTCCGCTTCTTTAATAAGGTCATCTGCTCGTTTTTTCGCATCGGAAACAACATCATCGCCTTTTTGTTTGGCATCTGATGAAATTTTCTCCTTTTCATTTTTAAGCTGACGAATCAACTTATTGAGTTCATCGGCATAATTGCTGACTTGATACGATATTTTGCCGCGGGTATTGGAACCGGAGTCGGGCGCATATAAGAGTGCCACGACTGAACCTACAACTGCGCCGGTAATCAACCCGAGTGCAAAACCTTTTCCTGAATTATCCATAACTGATAAATTTCTGTTAGCGTTTCTACTTAAAATAGCAAAATGCAGCTGATCTTTAAACTGTTATCCTGTCTGTCATTCTTCTTATATTAAACTAAACAAATTCACATTAACAACATTCCTCATATGAAATTTTTTATTGACACTGCCGATCTGGATGAAATCAAGGAAGCCAATGATTTAGGTGTACTTGACGGGGTGACAACCAACCCCAGTCTCTGCGCTAAAGTAGGTGTAAGCGATTTTGAAGGCCACATTGCAAAAATTTGTGATATTGTAGATGGAGATGTTTCTGCTGAAGTGATCTCAACAGAGTATAATGAGATCCTGGAAGAGGGACGTAAAATTGCATCCATCGCAGATAACGTGGTTGTAAAAGTACCTCTGATTAAAGACGGCATTAAAGCGATCAAAACATTTAGCGATGAAGGGATCAAAACAAATTGCACACTCTGTTTTTCTGCGTCACAAGCGTTAATTGCCGCCAAGGCAGGGGCTACATACATCTCTCCTTTTATCGGGCGTCTGGATGATATTTCGAGCGAAGGAATGGATTTGATTGCCGATATCCGGGTGATCTATGACAACTATGGGTTTAATACAGAAATTCTGGCTGCAAGTATTCGACATCCAATGCATTTACTTGAAAGTGCAAGGCTGGGAGCTGATGTTGCAACGATGCCTCTTAAGGTGATTGATCAGCTGCTGAAACACCCCCTTACAGATATCGGGCTCGAGCGCTTTCTCGCTGATTGGGAAGATCTTCAAAAATCTCTCAAATAGTATATCATTGCAATAGATTTAAAAGGGGCTGTCATACTAAAAATGACAGCCCTTTTTTTATGAGAGTCAATCATCTATACTTTTTAAGACTTTTTAAGCTTTCCCTATTAAATCTTCGGCAATCTTGGCCGAGGAGAGTACGCCCGGCAGACCCGCACCGGGATGTGTACCGGCTCCTACAAAATAGAGATCATCTACATCCTCACTGCGGTTGTGAGGCCGGAACCAGGCTGATTGCGTTAGAATCGGTTCAACTGAAAAAGCGGATCCTTTAAAGCTGTTCAGTTCATTCTGAAAGTGAAGCGGATCGATGTAGTGCTCAGCAACGATGTTTTCCTGAAGGTCGGGGAGGTAGTTATCCTCAAGAAACTGCATGATCATATTTCGATACTTCGGTGCCATTTCATTCCAGTCAACATCGCCATCGAGGTGGGGAACCGGTGAAAGAACATAGAATGCTTCGTGCCCCTCAGGTGCCATCGAAGGATCAGTTTTGGTTGGCATATGCAGATAGAGAGAAAAATCATCAGAAAGGTGTTTCTTATGGAAAATATCGCTCAGCAAACCTTTATACCTCTCTCCAAGTATGATGTTATGATGTTCGAGGTTTGTGTTGTTGTATCGCTTTTTTGTCCCAAAGTAGATCACAAAAAGAGACATACTGTATTTTGTCCGCTCTATTTTACGATCGGTATACTTTTTTCGATGTTTGGGGCTAATCAGATTTTTATAAGTAAATGCAACGTCGGCATTGCTTACCACAACATCTGCTTTTTGAACCTCTCCGCCGGGGAGACGAATTCCGGTTGCACGGCCATTTTCAACCAGGATTTCACTAATTTCTGAATTCAACTTAATTTCTCCGCCCTGTTCTTTAATCAGTTTAACCATGCCGTCTACAATCGCCCCGGTTCCACCCATCGCATAGTGAACTCCCCACTCACGTTCCAGGTAGTGTATCATGGAGTAAATGGAGGTTGTATCGAATGGGTTACCGCCAACCAACAGCGGGTGGAATGAAAATGCTCGTCGAAGAAATTCATTTTCGATAAACTGGGACACATATTTATACACAGACTTATGCGACTGAAGTTTGATCAGGTCCGGAGCAACCTTCAGCATGTCTGTAAACTTTGGGAACGGTTTATCGGCAAGTTCAACAAATCCCTTTTCAAAGATTGGTTTTGTGGTTTTTATAAATTCCTCGTAGCCGGCTTTATCATCCGGATTCACTTTCTCAATTTCAGAGAGGATGAAATTGTGATCATTATTATAATCGAAGGGATTGCCATTGTGATCAAAAATTCTGTAAAAAGGGTCGCAGGGGACCAACTTAAAATAGTCTTCACGCTTTTTCCCGGCTGCCGAATAGATATCATCGAACATAAAAGGAGCAGTGATAACAGTTGGGCCGCCATCAAATTTAAACCCGTTCATTTCATAGACATAGGCTCGTCCACCGGGTTTGTCACGCTTTTCGTAAATCGTTACGTTGTGTCCCTTTGATAATAGTCGGGAAGCAGTTGCGAGGCCGCCAAATCCACTCCCGATTACGATGATATTTTTCTTCATGAGCTTGATTAATTTGAGTTATGGCATGTTAACCCAAATTGATTTAAAATCAATCCATGAATTAAGAAAAAATCAGTTCTGAGTTTGTTTTACAAATCCGTCAAGTCCCTGCCTTCTGAGGCGTTGCATGGCATCGCGAGCGTCTGTTGGGTCGGAGTATGTACCATAATAGATTCTGTAGACAGTTTCTCCGGCAACAGGCACGGGTTCTATTCGTGCGCCTGAGATGGATGAGATAAAGTTTTCAGCTTCACTTCGGGATTTGAATGATGCAAGCTGAACAGTGAACGTTTCTATACTATTGAGGTTATCTTCAGAGAGCGGTCGGTCACCCTCTTCAACCAGAAATAGTCTTACTTCTGCTGTTCCAACTTCCTCCATATCTATTTCCCGGGCAGCTCTTCTTGAGAGATCAATAATACGGTTGTGAGCATAGGGGCCGCGGTCATTTATCCGAACAACAACTGTTTTGCCATTGGTTTGATTTTCAACCTGTACCACGGTGTTAAAAGGCAGACTCCGATGAGCAGCTGTCATGCCATTCATGTTATAGGTTTCCCCATTTGCCGTAAGTTTTCCATGAAAATTGGGACCATACCAGCTCGCTACACCCGATTCAATTTCTGCTCCCGCATCAACGGACGAATAGTCGCGTTCAGGAGTATCGGGTGAAACACTTTTTCTTGAAATACCGCATGAGCTCAAAAATAGGAGGAGTAAAATGTAAACAGTCGATTTTTGTAGTAGCCGGGTCATAGAAACAGCAACAGGTTTAAGTTGTCGGATAAAAAGTAGCAATTTGGGAGATGAAGTAAAATGAGAGATCGAATAAGATCTGTAATTGTTTTCAATTCCCTTATATTCATTCGACTTAATTAAAAGTATCAAACATGACGGTTACACTAACACTTATTGCTGTTACAAGTTTCATCTCATTAGCGGCACTCTATGTAGATCAGAGAATATTGGAAACAGGGATGCTCCGGCCATATCGCACGGTCAGGAAGGGGACCTGGTATGAAGTGATCAGCTCAGGGTTTCTGCATGGCAGCGTTGGGCACCTATTAGTGAATATGTTTGTGCTCTTCTTTTTTGGAATTGTAATTGAGCAAACCCTGGGTTTATACCACTATTTGGCTCTCTATTTTACGGGTTTAGTCTTCTCTGCGTTACCTTCGCTTATTCGCCACAGGGAAAATCCAAACTATGCCACGCTGGGAGCTTCGGGGGCGGTAGAAAGTGTACTGTTTGGATATATATTTCTCTACCCGACTGAGAAAATCATCATTATACTTTTGCCGATTCCAATTCCTGCCTGGATATTTGGGCTGATGTTTCTGCTTTACAGTGTTTTTGAGAGTAAACGCGGAGGTGGGAACGTGAATCACGAAGCTCATATCGCCGGTGCACTTTGGGGTGTGCTCTATCTACTCTTTTTTGTACCCAACAGTGTTGATCACTTTTTGACGGTTCTGGGCTTGATCTGAAAATTCACCGGATAACTCTAAGTTATCCGGTGAATAATTGATTACCCGTTTTTAGATCTAAAATTAGCCATAAAATCAGCAAGGGCTTTTACACTTGCCAATTCGCAGGCATTGTAGATACTTGCACGGACTCCGCCCACCGAACGGTGACCCTTCAGGTTTACCATGCCCTCTGAAGCGGCTTCAGAGATAAATTTCTGCTCCAGCTCTTCTGTTGGCAGCCTGAAGGTGATATTCATTTTTGATCGGGCATCGTTCTCTACAGCACCTCTGTAAAAGTCATCCTTGTCGATCTGATTATAGATCAGATCGGATTTTTTTGTGCTGAACTCCTCAAAGTAGGAGAGGCCACCCTTTTCCAACACCCATTCGAGCACATAGTTTATCATGTAAACTGCAAAAACAGGAGGAGTGTTGAAGAGTTTTTCTACATGGGTTTGATAGTTCAGTATGGTTGGAATTGCCTCGGGGCGCTGTTTTTCGAGAAAACTTTTTCTCACCATCACAACCGTTGCACCTGCAGGACCCACATTTTTTTGTGCACCGGCATAGATCAATCCATATTTTTCCAGATCAATGGGCCGGGATAGGAAATCGGAAGAGGCATCGCACACTAAAGGTGCTCCACCGCTTTCGGGTTCGCTTGCAAATTGTGACCCGGCCACGGTATTATTGCTGGTGAAGTGAGTGTAAACAGCGTCATCCGCAAAGCTGAGTTCATCTGACAGCGGTATGTGTTTATACCCGCCTTCTTTGCCTGAAAATGAGGTATGAACGTTACCAAACAATTTAGCTTCTTTGATCGCTTTGGCAGACCATGTACCGGTATCGATGTAGTTAGCTGTTCGCTGATTATTCAGGAAATTGTGCGCAACCATCATAAACTGGCTGCTTGCACCACCCTGGAGAAACAACACTACCCAGTCGTCATCTGCACCGGTTATTTTTTTGATTCTTTCTACCGCCTGACGATTGACCTCGGTGTATTCCGGGCTTCGATGGCTCATCTCTATGATTGATGCACCTTTCCCTTTGTAATCTATTAGCTCATTTTGAACCTTCTCTAATACCGAGAGGGGAAGTGTTGCCGGACCTGCACTAAAATTGTGAACTCTATTCATAATATTCCGTGATTTAAAATGTGTGAACGATTAATCCTGATTTTATTTTTGGCTCGAACCATGTGGATTTTGGCGGCATCAATTCACCCTGATCCGATACATCGAGCAGCTCCCGGATGGAAGTTGGGTACATACTGATCGCCAGATCATAAGAACCTTTATCCACAAGTTTCTCCAGCTCTTTGGTTCCGCGAATTCCACCCACAAAGTTAATATTTTGATCTGTTCGTGGATTTTCAATTCCAAATACGGGATTTAAAAATCCATCCTGTAATCGAGCAACATCAAGAGAGGCCGAAACTTTCTGAGATGCTGCTGCCGGGAGCTTCATACTCCACCAGGTTTCATCAAAATAGATAGAGACAGCCCCTTTCTGTTCCGGCTCTTTTTGGTCGGTGGGAATCAGACCATACTCCTTTTTGATAGAGTTGAACTTCTCTTTGGTTACTGATTTAATCACCCGATTGTAGGGTAGAATTTTCATTTGAGACATTGGAAAAAGCACAACCGGAAAATATTCAAACTCAGCTTCCCCCGGGAATACGTTTCGCTCTTTTCGTAGTTGTTCGGCCACTCGTGATGCACTTTTACAGCGATGATGCCCATCGGCAATGTAGAGTTTGGCAACATCAGCAAAGCCTTTTACCATTTCAGCTGTTGCAAATGTTTTCCAGATACGATGGGTAACTCCGCCTTCTCCTTCGTGCTCAATGAAAGGAGGTTGTGTGATGGTGATCTTCTCAATCTGAAATGAGATGTCCTCTGAATCCCGAAACGTGAGCATGACCGGCTCTGCGTGTGCTTCTTGAGTGAGGATATGCCTGGTTCGGTCGTCCTCTTTATCGGGGCGGGTTAGTTCATGTTTTAAAATTACATCATTATCGTAATCCTGGACGGAGGCGCAGGTGTAAACACCTGTTTGAGTATGGCTGTCTACCTCCATCTGATAGATATAAACAGCCGGTTTTTCATCTTGTAGGAAGAGGTCTGATCCTAAAAGTTTCTTGAGATTTTCAGCCCCTTTTTGGTAAACCTTGTCGTCGTTAAAAGGTGTTCCGTCCGGCAGGTCTATTTCCGGCCGGATTACGTGCAAGTAGCTGTTGGGTTTTCCTTCGGCAAGTTCTTTTGCCTCTTCTGTATTGATTACATCGTATGGAACGCAGGCAACTTCATCAGCATGCTCAGGTTTCGGAAGCCATCCGCGGAACGGTTGAATGATAGCCATTTAGTCTGTTGATTTTTGTATTTTTGTGTTCCCGTAAGTATACAAACTCTTTACAATATCATCGCATTGAATTGTAATTTAGAATTAAAACAGTGACATGAGTAACGAAAATCAAAAGACACCCGAAAATTTAAGCCCCGAACAGCAACAGCAGTTGTTATTTGTGATGCTCATACAACAGCATCAGCAAATAGCTATGATGGGAATGGGGAAGATAAAAAATCCACAAACGGATAAGGTAGAGCGCGATTTAAGCTCGGCAAAATTTGCGATTGACACTCTGAATATGCTTCAGGCATACACCAAAGGGAATCTCCCTAAAGAGGTAACCGACTATCTGGAGCAGACTTTAACCACTCTCCGCCTGAACTACGCTGATGAGAAGAAGAAAGGTAGCGGCAAAAGTGAATCGGCTGACAAATCAGAAGAGAATTAACTTGGTTTTAATTAAAGCAGGAGGGGGTGTTCTCTATCGGTATGATAAAGGCACCCCAATTGTATTACTGATCAAGAGAAATGGTATATGGGATCTGCCAAAAGGCAAACAGGATGAAGGGGAATCAATTTCAGATTGTGCCGTGCGTGAGGTAGCGGAGGAGACCGGTTCTGATATCCCGCCCATTTTAAAGTCCTTTCTCTGTGAGACCTACCATGAATACCGGCAGGATGGAATAGATTTTGGGAAAACTACATTCTGGTACGCTATGGTGGCAAGGAACAGTTCCGATCTGAGCCCACAGCAAGAGGAGGGGATCACAGACCTAAAATGGGTAGAGCTTGATCGGGCATTTGATCTGGTTGGTTTCGAAAACCTAAGAAAGGTGTTGGACGCATTTTCTGCTTGGCTTGATTCTTTAAAATAAAAAAAGGTGATCCAGTTTTGCTGAATCACCTTTATAAAGTCTAAAAAAGAAATATTTAGTTCTGTAGGCGGAAAAAGATCGGTAAACTATACTGAACTCTTACCGGACGTCCACGCTGCATACCGGGTTTAAACTCAGCCTGGCTCACAACACGAAGTGCTTCTTCATCAGCACCGCCGCCAATTCCGCGAATAACTTGTGGGTTTTCAACCTGACCCTGCTCATTTACAATAAACTGGATGTAAACACGTCCTTCAATTCCTGCTCGCCGTGCCATTTCAGGATATCTGATTTTACTTTGAAGTTCACCGAGGCCACCGATCAGTTCCGGCATCTCCTCTACAACTACAAAGAAATCTTCTTCATCTTCTTCCTCGGCAGGAGGCGGTGGAGGAGGCATACTCAGTTGTCCTCCCAGGTCAAGATCAGCAGAGATATCAATATCTACATCTTCAATAATCTCATCGTTAGGAACCTCAACAGGAACCGGAGGTCTGGGTGGTGGTGGGGGTGTTTCAATCTGTCGTGTCTGGATAATCTCTTCCATCTCCACAACTTCTTGTTCGTCCATTACGTACTCTTCGGGCGCCTGACTGGTAAAATCAGCTCTTACCAGTATGATAAAAATAACCAGCGCGGCAAGAAGGCCTAACTCCCAGAATACAGTGTAGTAATTCCGTAAGTCAGCATCCGGTTTTTTTCGTTCTGTCATCGGTCTAAAGGGGTTTTAAAGTTTTAACAAACGCTTACATCAAGTATAATCGATTTGATGCTAACATTCCAACGTTAAATAATGGTTGGATATTATAATGTTGATTCTGTAAAACTGCAATCAATTCTTTGCCGGTAAATATTTTTTTACCAGAAATAATATAAATGTAGCCGTTGCAGCTCCCATCAGATCTGCGATGGCATCATAAAAGTCTATCGATCTGCCAAATGGAAGAACTCCCTGCAGAACTTCAATAGCAATTCCAAAAAGTGCCCCAGTAAAAAATATGACTCCCAGATTGGTTCGGGCAGGTTTTTTTGATAGGTAGAGCAACCCAAACACCAGTGTCCAGGAGAAGAACATCATAAAGTGGCCAACTTTGTCATACTGAAAAAGCCGGTTTTGTCCCAGGTGACGGGAGGGGAGTATAGTGAGCGCGAGAATTGCAGCTGTAATCAGAAAAAAGAGAGTGTAGATAATTCTTCTGTGTTCAAACAGGAATGAAAGTATTTTTTTAATCATGTAAGATCTTCTGGTCCGAAAGAGTCCTGACTCTCCTTTTTACTGATGTAGTTTGTGTAGCCATCAAGCAGTGCATAAACCGGGGCCCATTTTAAACTTTTGGAAATACCCCACCATGTTGCCACCGAGCCGCTTAATACATCTCCGAATCCAGCACGGCTGAACGGAGCCGTATCATATGTAGTCATAAACGGTGAACTGTTGTACGGGATATAGATCGTGGGGTTCCCCTTTAAAAGTAGTGAAACGTTATTTTGATTTGAAAATTCTGTAGCAACTGTAATTGGGTTTAATTGTTGAGAATCAAACCCCAGATACTTTTTTGCTTCGCCGGGATGAGGGGTCAGAAGCCACTCTTTTCGTCTTTCTGAATCGATGTTTTTTAAACTCTCCCAACAAGCCAGTGCATCAGCATCAATCACAGCCGGGCCTGCATAACTCTTTAATAGTGAAGTGGTGAATTCCCGGGTCTGATCGGATGTTCCCATTCCGGGTCCCATCAACAGCACTCCTGGTTTATCTATTATTTTTTGAAGGATGGTTTCAACATGCCGGGGCTGAAAGGAGGCAGAATCATCTAAAACAATTTTGATGATTTGCGGAAGAGCATTCTCATAAATCGGAAGCAGCGCTTCGGGAGTGTATAAAATTACGGAACCCGCTCCTTGGCGCCAGGCACTTTTTGCGGCCATAATTGCGGCACCTGTCAGCCCGGGTGATCCTGCAATCAGATGCACCACACCATCTTCATATTTGTGACGAGCCTGCCGGCTAATTTTTGGCAGCACTTTTGATAACTCCGGATCAATACCTGTGATAAAGTTTTTCCTTAAATAGGATGGAAATGGGAGGTCTGTAAAATGAACAGTACCGCTGTAGGTTGGCCCATTGTTTATAAAAAGGCCTGTTTTTTGGGTGCCAAATGTACAGGTATGATCAGCACGGACGGTCACCCCATGCACGGTTCCGGTATCAGCGTTCAGGCCTGAAGGGAGATCCATCGAAAAGACCGGTTTTTCCAACCGGTTGATCTGTTCGGTAATCTCTTTAACCGGCGAACGAATTTCACTGGCTAAACCTGTACCAAACAGTCCGTCCACAAGATAATCACTCTGCGGAAAGGAGTCCTCCAGGTTGCCGTTCAGGAATGAGATGGAGTCGGAGTGCTCCGACAGTTTCTTTAGCAAACTGTAGTTTTTATCACAATCGGGGCTGAGATTGTCTGTTCCAAGAGCAAAAAAAATGGAGACATGATGCCCGGCATTTTCAGTCAGGTAGCGGGCGGCAGCGAGTGCATCTCCCGCGTTGTTTCCCTTGCCGCAAACGAAAAGTCCCTGTTTGTTCTCACCGAGATAATTCTGAATCGTGGTTGCAGCACCTTTAGCAGCCATTTCCATCAGCGTGAACCCGTCAATACCAAACTCTTCTATCGTCCTGCGATCAATTTCTCGAGATTGATCGGCAGTATATAACTGAAGAGGTTTTGGTATGTTGGGGTCAATGTTCATCTGATAGAATTAGTATGATCTGGCAAATAGGACTTTCTGTTTTGAAGGTTTCCCGGTAACGATGCATTCTCCCGGAACAGGGTCATCTTCATGAATCGGAATCAGCCGAATTGTTGCTTTGGTTTCCTCTTTTATTTTCTCTTCTGTTTTTGCCGTTCCGTCCCAATGAGCCCAAATAAAGCCGCCGTTTTCAATCTCCTCTTTAAACTCTTCGTAACTGTTAACCGTTCGTGTGGCATCATCCATACGCTGTTTAGCAGCATTGAAGAGATCGGCCTGAATAGACTCCAACAGTTCTTCGATATGGTCTGCAATCCCTCCAAGAGGTACAATACTTTTTTCAAGTGTGTCGCGACGCGCGATTTCAAGATTTTGATTTTCTACATCACGCGGTCCAATTGCGATTCTGAGCGGTACACCTTCGGCTTCGTGCTGGGCAAATTTCCAGCCCGGTTTAAAGTTGTCGCGATCGTCAAGTTTTACAGAAATTCCTTTGTCCCTCAGTTCATCAATAATCGGTTGTGCGTAGTTGAGTACAGCTTCCCGCTGCTCATCTTTACGGTAAATAGGTACAATTACTACCTGGTTCGGAGCCAGTTTAGGAGGCAGAACCAATCCGTTATCGTCAGAGTGAGTCATAATCAGGCCGCCGATCAGTCTTGTGGAAACACCCCAGCTGGTAGCCCATACATATTTGTGCTCTCCATCCTGGTCCTGGAATTTCACATCAAACGCCTTGGCAAAATTCTGCCCAAGAAAGTGTGATGTTCCGGCCTGTAGGGCTTTTCCATCCTGCATCAGTGCTTCAATACAGTAGGTATCCACAGCGCCGGCAAAACGTTCTGACTCGGTTTTTACTCCGGTGAGCACCGGCATGGCCATATACTCTTCTGCAAACGTTTTGTAGACGTAAAGCATTTTTCTCGTCTCCTCAACCGCTTCCTCTTCCGTGGCATGAGCCGTGTGGCCTTCCTGCCAGAGGAACTCCATCGTTCGAAGAAAAAGGCGGGTTCTCATCTCCCATCGCACCACATTAGCCCATTGATTAATCAGGATGGGGAGGTCGCGATAAGATTGGATCCATTTGCCGTATGCATCCCAGATAATGGTTTCTGATGTAGGGCGGACAATTAACTCTTCATCCAGGCGGGATTCAGGGTCCACTTCCACGCCGCCATCAACACTTTTAAGCCGGCTGTGGGTTACAACAGCACACTCTTTTGCAAAACCCTCAACATGCTGGGCTTCTTTCGATAAAAAAGATTTTGGGATGAAAAGCGGGAAGTAGGCATTCTCGTGACCTGTATCCTTAAACATTTGATCGAGTGCTTGTTTCATATTCTCCCAGAGTGCAAATCCGTTTGGGCGAATGATCATCGAACCGCGAACAGGGGAGTGGTCAGCCAGTTTGGCTTCCTTTACCACATCCAGGTACCATTGAGAGTAGTCGTCTTTTCTATCCGTAATTTTATTAGCCATCAGTAAAGAGTGGTTTGCAAATTTTGAGCCCGCCAAAATGCATGGTTGATCCGGCGGAACTGTGCTTATTTTTTTAAATTTTTTATGACTTTGTAAAATACTCCGATATGGAGTCAAGATAAAGTAAGTTTTTCTCACCTTGAGTTTGGCAGATAGTTGAATCCGGATGATATTCCTGTCAACATTCCATTTTCGACCATCCAGATCGATCGAGGAAAGGAGTCAAGGGGTTCGCTTTACCGGATTAGTTTGAGTGATTGAGAAAATTCTAAAAAGTGAAATTTTCCATTTCAACTTTGTATAAAAAAAGTCATATATTTGATGCTCTCTTGAATACGATGTGTAAGAGACTGAATGGATGGCGTGGTAGCTCAGTTGGTGAGAGCGTCGGATTCATAACCCGGAGGTCGGCGGTTCGATTCCGCCCCACGCTACTTTAAAATATCCTTTCCTTTTCCTTGATTTAGCGGTTTCCCGAAGCCTCGGGCCCCCACACTTTTTTAAAAAATTCACTTCCTTGATGCAACAGTTTTCCGAATTCTTGGGACATCACCCATTTTTTTGAGAAGCCTTTCTTTTAAATAACGGTTCTCTGAAGCCACGGGATTTCACGCTTCTTATTAATATTCCTGTATCGTCCTGAAATAAGTTGACTGTTTTCTTTTTGAACCGCCCTTCAATTTTATCAACGAGGATGGGCTGGATGGCGTGTTTAAAGATAACATTCATCTTGTAGATGGAATCGTAAATAATGTGAAAAAGCTTAACGAAGTGATGATTGGTTGATCAGATACTTTCGATCGGTTATATCAAGCCAATCATACTCGCATCAAATAGATTCACTTTTGCACACTTACCGCAAATGACCTGTACCATCGGCCGGCTGTCTCCGCTGATGTCCACACTCTTTCCATGAAATGTGACGGTGGGTGCAAGGATATCACCGATGATCCACTTTTTACTTCCGCACATTGTGCAGGTACTGTTTGGGGCGCGCTCATTGAGCCAATTTTGAACGCGAATCTCTTGCTGCTTGGTTATGGGCATAGTTTATGGATGGGAAATTTACATTCAGGCGTATGATCAGGTGAGATATGGCCAAAAAAATTAGCAGCCCTCCGATCAAAGAAGGCTGCTAAATATCATCTACAGACGGCTATTACCCCATTTGCACTTTAAACTTACTTTTATCAAACCGATCCTGCAATAAGTAGAAGAATGTAATTTTAACTACGTAGAAATACGTAGTGCCTGGGTTTTAGCCAATTTCAGTTTTTTCAAGCGCATACCGAACAAGGGCTGCCGTATTTTTGATCTTCAACTTGTTCATCAGATTTGAACGGTGTGTTTCAACAGTTCGGGGACTAATGAAGAGCATTTTTGCGATCTCAGGGCTGGTGTGTCCCTCTACAATCAGTTTCAAAACTTCCGTTTCCCGCTTTGTTAATTTATTACTTACGCTGCCGGTCTTTTTGGCTTGATCCACATATTTATTCGCCATCATCTGGGAAACGGACTTACTGAATGCTTGTTTCCCTTTTGCAACTTCTTTAATGGCCGACTCAAGTTCACCGGTTGTGCAGTTTTTCATCAGGTATCCATTTACTCCGGCCTTGAGTGATTGATTTAGGTGATTGACATCCGTGGAGTAAGTAAGGACAATAACTTTTGGGGCAGGCTGCACTTTCTCAAGTCGCTGCATCAGATCATGGATGTTGGACCCTTCAATATTTGAAGAGACAATACATACTGAATCCGGGCTTTTTTTATAAGCCTGTACCAGATCTTTGGCTGATCGTACAGCATAAACCTCAGAAACGGCGGGCGCTTCAGACAGGATACTTCTTAAACCATGTCTGTAGACATCAAAATTTTCTGCAATTAAAACCTTGATTTTATTCATGGTCCAAAGCCAACTTACGTTGAAAAGGACTTTGAATATACTTTTTTATTTGAAAAGGTGAAGAATTTTAGTTGAAAAATTATTGGTTTCTAACTTATTACTAATCTTGAATCATCCCTGTTAATTAAATTAGATATAGTCTCAAAGTCAGAATACCCAGGATGGACTTTAAACTCCAAAGAATGGTTCTTGTCCAGTTTGTGAAAACAAGCTTTTGGATTGCATTGGCATCAAAACCTGAGGACAATTTGGAGTGTAAGGGAACCTGCCTGAAAAAAGTGCCCTCCCCATACCAACAGGATGAGTAGTAAACCTGTAGTGTGAAGTCCGGTGAAATCTGTGGAGTAAAACGTCAGCCATGCGGATGAAAAAAGTTCAGCAAGCATTACCGGTATCACAATGTATGAAATGCGGGATCGGTGGAAATCCATCGACGGCTTAAAGCGGTCGTTGCCTGCAAAGAGGAAGAATGGATAGTGAACCAGCTGGACTGTCCAGATCAGTCCGCACAGAAAGAACGATGAGAAGAGGTTCAGGATGAGAATTGAATTCATAAAAACTTTCCGCTCAAAATAAGCGAATGGTTAAAAGATTGGTTATTTTTGCAGACTTAAATAGAAAACGATTTTAAACGCATTAAAGCAAAAATTTTATGAGTTGGTTACGAACCCATACCTGCGGTGAACTTACAATTGATGAGAAAGGTAAAGATGTAGTATTAAACGGTTGGGTATCCAAGCGAAGAGATTTGGGAGGGCTGATATTTATTGATTTGAGAGACCGGTATGGAATTACACAGATCGTTTTTGACGAGACGAATGAAAAAATTCACTCTTTGGCTGAGAATCTGCGTTCTGAATATGTGATTGGCGTAAAGGGGAAAGTGATTAACCGAAGCAAGGAGACCATCAACCCGGAGATGAAAACCGGTGAGATTGAGGTGGAAGTTGCAGAGATGAAGATCTATTCTAAATCGAAGACTCCGCCATTTGAGATTAAAGATAATCTGAAAACGAACGAGGAGACCCGGCTTAAATACCGCTATCTCGACCTGAGAAGAAATGAACTGCAGGAGAAGTTAATTCTGCGCTCAAAAGTGTATCATACTATCCGGAATTTTTATAACGAGCGTGATTTTACTGAGGTGGAAACCCCGGTTCTGATGAAATCCACACCGGAAGGAGCACGTGACTATCTGGTGCCGAGCCGTGTAAATCCCGGGAAATTCTTTGCTCTGCCACAAAGCCCTCAGACGTATAAGCAGCTACTGATGGTGTCCGGTTTTGATCGCTACTTTCAGATTGTGAAGTGCTTTCGGGATGAAGATCTGCGAGCTGACCGCCAGCCGGAATTTACCCAGGTGGACGTCGAAATGTCGTTCGTGGATGAAGAGGTGATATATGAGGAGCATGAAAGGCTGATGGCAGAAATTTGGAAGGAGCATTTAGGCGTAGAGCTGAATACACCGTTCCCACGCATAAGTTACGAAGAGGCGATGACCACCTATGGCTCCGACAAACCAGACCTCCGATTTGATGTAAAGATTCACGACATATCTGATGATGTAGCCGAATCCGGGTTCAAGATTTTTAAATCAACCGTGGATAAAGGCGGTCGGGTGCTTTCAATCACAGTTCCCGGTGAAGGCAGTATGGGTAGAGGCGCCCTGGATCGATTAACTGACAAAGTGACCTCAGAAACAGGTGCTGCAGGAATGATCTTTATGAAATTGAATGATGGAGAGATCACCTGCAGTGTAGGTAAATTTCTGGAAGATGAGACCATGCAAACTATGGCTAAAACATCCGAAGCAGAGGATGGAGATCTGGTGCTAATTCTTGCAGGTCCGGCACCGGACGTGTACAAACAGATGGGCGGGCTGAGATTGATCATCGGAAATCAGTTCGATCTGATCGACAAAGATCAGCCGCGATTTTTATGGGTTACGGACTTTCCGCTGGTAGAGTGGTCGAAAGAGGATTTACGATATCACGCTCTACACCATCCATTTACATCTCCGAAAGAGGAAGATACAGACAAGCTTGAGTCTGATCCAAAAGCTGTGAAAGCCAGGGCATACGATTTGGTATTAAACGGAAATGAGATTGGCGGCGGATCGATCAGAATTCATACCCCGGAACTCCAGCAGCGTATGTTTACGTTATTAGGCATCGATGAACAGGAAGCGGAGGAGAAGTTCGGATTTTTACTGGATGCGTTTAAGTATGGAGCACCGCCTCACGGGGGGATTGCCCTTGGACTCGATCGAATTGTGATGTTGATGTCGGGTGCCACGAGCTTACGCGATGTGATAGCATTTCCAAAAAATCAGCGTGCGCAAAGCCCGATGGACAACAGCCCAAGTGAAGTGGATGAGTCGCAGCTGAAAGAACTTCATATCTCGCTCCGGAAAACAGTAACTCAATAAGGATATACAGATTTGAAAACAGCAGGAATTGACGGTTGCAAGGCGGGATGGATCCTGGTCACGTTTGATAAAAAACCGGAGTACAGGATTCTCGAAGATCATAACGATTTTAAAGATGCGCTTTTTGAGTTTGACCGTGTTTTTATTGATATGCCGATTGGCCTGGAAGATGAAAACTACACGAGGGAGTGTGATCAAAAACTTCGCGACCGTTTAGGGGCAGATTACGCATCAAGTGTATTTAGTCCACCTATTCGGCCTGCACTTCATTCACCGTCTTATGTGGAAGCGAACATGCAGAGTTTTGAGTACACCGAAAAGAAACTGACAGTTCAGGCGTGGAACATTACGCCAAAAATAAGGTTGTTGGATCAGATACTCGGTGAACATGAAGAGCTGAGGAGCTCCGTACTTGAAAGCCACCCGGAACTGATTTTTATGAATCTGAATGGCGGTATGATCTATCAGAAGAAAAACACAAAAAAAGGTCTGCGCCACAGACTGAGCCTGGTGAGCAAGCACGAAGAGATTGCGGATGATTTCTTTCGGGATATCAAAGAAGAGTATCGCCGGAACCAGGTTGAGGAAGATGATATCGTCGACTCCATGGCTCTGGCCCTTGCGGCTAAACAGTCGATCGATAAAGGGATAAAAACCATTCCGGATAATCCTCCGGTAGATTCTGAAGGACTGAAAATGGCTATCCATTTTGTGTAGTAAAAGAAAAAGCCACGGTATTCCGTGGCTTTTTTTAATTGAGATGTGCCGGTCTACTTTTCCAGTATATTTTTATACTTCACGCCCGCCTTATACACTCGGTTCACACCGTTAAACGCAGCAATTCTGTATGCCTCAGAGTAAGTTGGGTAGTTGAGTACGTTTTCAATGAAGTACTTAATTGTGCCGCCTTGCACCATGATGCTCTGCCCGAGGTGGACCAAATCTGTAGCGTAGTCACCAAAAATGTGAACACCCAAAAGTTTTAAATTGTCAGTCCGAAAGACAAGTTTTAACATACCGTCGGTTCTGTGATTGATGTCGGCATAGGTCAGGTTTTCATAATAGGCTCGGCCTACCGTCACATCAATTCCCTGCTCCTTGGCTTGTTCTTCAGTCAGGCCAATTCCGGAGACTTCGGGAATCGAGTAAATACCATAAGGGATATCTCCGGAGGGAGATTCAGTGGGTATATCGAACATGTTGCAGGCAGCCAGACGACCCTGAACGAAAGATGAAGAGGCTGAGGTCGGTTCGCCGGTAACATCTCCCGCAGCGTAGATATTGTCTACGGTTGTACGATAGGTTTTATCTGCCACCACATAGCCGTATTGATCCAGTTCAACATCAACCCCCGGCGCAAGTAGATTATCGGTATTTGGTTTTTTCCCTCCAACGTAGAGAATGTGGTCTGTCTCAATCACCTGCTTTCTGTTTTCACTTTCCGTTTTGAAAATGACCTCCATACAGGTTCTGAGTGGATTTGGTTTTACATCCATCATCTCCGAAAGCTTATGAAGTACTATTCCCCGCTTTTTCAATGTTTTCAGGATTGACTGACGGATTTCACTGTCCAGAAAGGGGAGGAATTCGTCTGAATCATTCAGAATTGTGATACGTGTTCCGAGGGATGCAAAAATTGTGGCATACTCAAATGAAATCACACCGCTACCCACAATTACCAAGCGCCGCGGGATATGTGTAATGTTGAGGATTGAGTTATAATCCAGGATGTGGTTGTCATCTACATCAAACTTTTCGGGCAGTAAAGGACTGCTGCCGGTGGCAATCAGAATGTTGGCAGTGGTGTAGGTTTTGGTTTGATTAAGATTATCCTGAATCTCCACTGTGTTTGGATCTTTAATTTTGGCCCAACCGCGTGCGGTTTCCACCTCATTCTTTATAAGATCCGATTTAACTTTCTTGTTTTTACTCTCAAGGGCGCTCTTTTTATAACTGAGTAGGTCTTCCATTCGGAATTTCTCAAATGGTTTTCGCCCCTTTTCATCACCAAACTGAGAATGGAAATCGAGAATCAGGTCGGCCGCTTCACGCAATGCTTTGCTGGGTACGGTTCCTTTATTGAGCCAGGTTCCGCCGAGATGGTTTTCGTCGGCCTCTACAATTAAAACTTTCTTGTCGAACTTGGTGCTCTGCATGGCGCAGGAAAACCCGGCGGGGCCACTCCCGATAATAATTACATCATAATCGTAATTCATAAATCTCTGTTTGGTTATTTAAAACAATAATAAGACTAAATTTACCTATCTAAGGCTCCCAACATCAAACAAAAACTAAAAATAGATTAAATTTTGTTGGAACGTTTTCTCTATGTAATTTTTTTAATCAGTAGAAAGAAGCGATAACGCATTGAGATAGAGCGCGTTATCAATGAAACAAGAACCTGAATTCAAAAACGACAAATTATGTCATTCGAATTACCTAAACTCCCTTATGATTACGATGCGTTAGAACCGCACATTGATGAACGAACCATGAAAATTCACCATGGAAAACATCATCAGGGATATACAAACAAATTGAACGCTGCACTCGAAGGTCATGAGTTTGCTGATCTGGATATTGAAGAGGTGCTAAGACGTATAGATGAAGTACCTGCCGATAAGAAACAAGCTGTAATTAACAATGGAGGCGGGTATGCAAACCACAATCTCTTCTGGACTGTGATGTCGCCAAACGGTGGCGGAAAGCCTTCAGGTGAACTTGCTGAAGCGATCAACAAGAAGTTTGGAAGCTTTGATAAGTTCAAGGAAGAGTTTTCATCAACGGCTGCTTCTCAATTCGGATCAGGCTGGGGATGGCTTTGCGTGAACGACTCCGGTGAGTTGGTAGTCACTTCAACTGCAAACCAGGACAGCCCATATATGGACGGATTGACTCCAATTCTTGGAGTGGATGTTTGGGAACACGCATACTACCTGAACTATCAAAACAGAAGACCTGACTACCTGAGTGCTTTTTGGAATGTAGTAAACTGGGACCAGGTTGAGAAAAACTATCAGGATGCTAAATAAGTTTTCCTGAAATAGTGAATGATTTAAAAAGGCGTCTGAATTCAGGCGCCTTTTTTATTTGAGCATACACGTTAGAACTAATAGAGTACCGGTTCACTGATGAAGTTTTCGCTAACTACAACGTAAAGAGAATCGGCTTCGGTTTCAGAGTTGCTAAGCGCATCGGTATTTAATTTAAAGCTTTCATAAAATTGGCAACAGAAACAGCTATAAAAAAGCAGTGATAGAAATAGAGTTGATATAATGGATTTTATATCAATTTGATGGGATTGAAAATGTTACTCGATCATATCAAAAATAAAAATTTCAATCCTCGAACTGAATGATGTGCCATCGTTCCATTTTTCCAAGAGAACGGGCCATATTCGCCCTGTTGGAACGAGGTTGTTGCCGAACCCGGTTTCCATACCGATCGCGCTGAGTGTTGGTTGCAGAGTATTCATTACTGCCTTGTATTCTGAATTCAGGTGGTTCAATAGCAAACCCTACCCACACTTGGTTGCCTCGAAATCCATAAATGGAAGAGCCATCCCGCGGTATTTTCATTTCCAGGCCTATGGTACGGCTGTCAGGGTTTACGGCAATTTCCATTCCGTCAACTTCAAGCTGTGAGGAGTCGATAAACCCGTAGGAGGGATCAGAATTTTGATCACTTCGTTCCACGATCATCACCCGCTCAAAGAGCTCTTCTTCTAAACTCTCCATCAACTCCCGGTTTTCCGATTTCCCCATCCATTCCCCGTCTCGGGTAAAATCGTTAAAAGCGTTGGAGTATTCTCTAAGCAGGTTAAACGTACCGGGAGGAAATCCAACACCGATATGATTTCGTCGATCCTCATCATCACTTAAATAAACGGTAAACCCAGATCGGCGGACTGCAGCATCCTTGAATGCACTTCTGATATCAATGTAGAGATAGAGAAAGTCGTCATCGAAAGCTGAGTAGTAATTTGCTTGTTCACGTTCGTCGAACAGAGCCTGGCCAGTATTCCAATCAGAGAGGTTGCCATCTATGGTGAGGTCTCTATCGAGCGGAGCCGGCTGAAACTGTTTGGTACTTCCACAGGCTGCAGTAAAAAGGAGTGCGGTAAGAAGTGTAATTGTGGATAAACGAAAGTTCATGGAGCTGTGTTGATTTCTCATAATGATAGCTTACTGAAATACGTTTCAGCTATCAAATATTGTGATTAAATATCGTTATATTTGAGCAAGTAAAATTTAGCATTTAAAAATAAAAAGACTATGCAATTTGGATTTGGAGTAGGACCCGATACATCCTGGATGCGCGAAGAACTTACGGATTTAGGTGTAGAAGAACTAAAAACACCTGAAGATGTTGACCGAATTATGAAAGAATACAATGAAGGCACGATGCTGATGGTTATCAACTCAGTTTGTGGTTGTGCTGCCGGAAACGCTCGTCCTGCCGTGGGCTTATCGCTCGAGAAAACGGATGCAAAACCGGACCACCTGGTAACTGTATTTGCCGGTCAGGACAAGGAAGCTACGGCAAGGGCTCGGGAATATTTTAGCGAATATCCGCCATCATCACCTGCATTTGCCTACTTTGTAGATGGCGAAATTAAAGCCATGATTCCCCGCCATAGAATTGAAGGGCGTAGCAAAGAGGAAGTGGCCGAAGATCTTTTGATGGTTTACAATGCATTTTCCGGTGAGGATGCAGAGTAATTCCGTACAAACAGTTCTATAAAAAAACCTCATCGGGAAGAACCTGATGAGGTTTTTTGTTTTTAAGTCGTTACCGAATTAAAAGTCAATTCCAATGGAGAAGTAGTGGATCGGGCTGCTTCCAAATCCGCTTCGTTCGTAAGGCCATCCAATATCATATCTAAAGGGGAGGCCAAGAAGAATTGTACGAAGTCCGAATCCTGCACCGATCAAAATATCACCATCCACAAAACTTGCCGGAATATCACCCTGTTGCGGTTCCCCCTCTCTGAGAAGTCCGGTTTGAGGGTTGATGAACTCTTCCCGCTTGGTTCCAACTTTCCAGTCGAGCCCAGACGGGTTCTCGAAGTAGACAATTGGTTCCCCGTTTTGATCTACAAACCGAGAATAGGGAACTTCAAAACCCCACGCTGCGCCGGCATCAACGAAAGCGACGGCTGTAATATTCCAAAGCGGCAGGATGGGAATCGGTCCCGGCAGTACGGCTGCAAAGAGCGGGAATCTGAACTCAGCATTGATTAGAGAGAACTTGTCACCGAAAATGGTGTTAAATTCATGGCCTCGCAGCGGTGTTGCGGGAAGGGTGAAGAAGGTATCTGCAAGTCTTTCGAACGGGATTTCGGCATCACTCCATCTCTGATTGATCCATCCAAGCATACCGCCCATAAAAAAGGTCTGAGAATCGCGCCCGTATGAAACTGCTCCCGCTCCCCGAAGTGCAATTGAGTACTGCGAACCCAGATCAATATATTGCCTGTAATCTCCAAGCAGAGTAGCAAAAGCCGGGGTTTCACTCGAAAGCGGAGGACTTGCCGACAACTGTACTGAATAGCGGTTACCACCTCGTGGTGTAATGAAACCCGGAATGGTGTAGTCGCCGGTGAATGTAACCTGAGGATAGAGGAAGTAGGTTCTGTCACTGGTCAGACTCTGCCCTCCAACTCCGGTAACGGAGCTGAAATCCCGTGCAAGCCCGATCGCTGAAACTCCATAATCAACTCGTTGATACCTGTTAAACGGGTATTGAAAATCTACCGAAGAGCCAAACGTTCTGAATCGGAGCAATTCTCCGCTGAACGTCTGATAATTTCGTGACTGATGGAAAAATGAGGTGAAAAAGTTGGTTCTGTTTTTCAGATAACCATACTGAAATGTATAGTCACTGTTTCGCAGATCAAAAACGAGGTTTGAACCAAAAGAGAGCTGATGATCACCAAAAAGATCGGTCAGTGTAACAAATGCAAATGCAGAGGTTCCGTAATAGGTGCTTATTTGTCCGGCTGCATAGCTGAAGTCGGGAGTAAAACTCAACCTGTACTCTTTAGGTTGATATAGCCCGTCTTCCGTGGCATTGGTTGTAGGTTCAAATTTTCTTGGATCGTCACGCAGCTCGATGGTTGTATCCTGAACAACGGCTTCTCCAAATTGGTAATTTCGAAAATCGATTCGATTTGGATCGGTTCTTCGGGTGGTATCTTGTTGCGTCGTGTCCTGTACAGTTGTGTCGGGCTGAACGGTAATCATACGCTGATGTCCGGTTACAGGGGCATCCTGTAGAAGACGGCTGGAGACAACATTTCCTGCCGGACGATTTTGAATCATCTCTTGTGTGTATTGTACAGCCGGTACACGATCACCGGGACGGGTAGCCTCACGCTCTTGCGCCCATCGGTTAGGTGTTAACTGCCGATCCATTCTGCGGTCGAATGGTGCGCGCATTAAAAAGATGTCCGGAAACCCCCGGTTGAGGGAGTTAAATGCCAGGCGGGTACCATCATTTGAAATGGATATCTGCATGATGCCGGACTGAAGATCAGTCAGGGGAAATACGGTTCGGCTGTTCAAGTCATATTCATAAATGTTAGGAATCCCGTTCTGATCTGAAACAAAGAGAAATCGCCCGTCGGCAGTTAATGTAGGCTGAGTTTCTGACCAATTAGGGGTGTTGGTCAGGCGTTCAATCCGGTTATTTCCAATACGGATTCGGTAGAGATCCTTTTCATAGAATGAATCGTCCTGCATGATCGAATATCCGGCTTTTGCCAGATTTGGATCCAATACACCGCCACGATTTGAGACGAAGTAAATTGTTTCAGAATCGGGACCCCAGGCAGGTTCCGTATCACTGAAAACATCGTTTGTGATGGTTCGGAAATCTCCGGTTTCCAGGTTGTAGACAAAAATATTCTGGTACGGCCCCATGTTGCCGTCAAAGGCAATTTTACTGCCATCGGGCGACCACGCTACGGAATTGATCGCGTCCAGGCTCGGGAATCGAATGGTTTCTGTGTCGAGCGTTTCATAATCCACAATTGCCAGGTTGTACTTTCCATCAGATTTACTGGAGAGTGTAATTTTTCTTCCGTCCGGCGACCAGCTCAGGTTAGGATTTAGAATGTTGAGCTCCTCAAACATTGGGTTATCGGCACCGCTTACGATCGTTTTGATCCGCTCACCGCTGTTGGCATCCACGACAACGACATCAAATACACCGCGGCGATTTGTAATCATTGCAATACGATCACCCCTCGGGGAGATTTGAGGGCTTGTATTGTAAGAACCGGATCGTGCCCGTGTTGTAATTTGTGTTGCAACGCTGGATAATGTTTGGCGTTCAGCTACTTCTGGGAAATATCTCTGGCGCCAGTATTCTTGCCATCTTTCAGAGAGTTCATCAATTTCGAGACCCAGTGACTGCACGAGCGAAAGCCTGATATTTCTTGTGGATTTAATCCGCTGTAGAATTTCAGTAATTTTTGGCCGCCCGTACTGGTCTTCAATGTAATACCAGAACGCCTGCCCGCCTCTGTAAGCGAAGAACCCGCCTAACTGTGAAATTGGAGGGAGGTAGTTATTTAAGATAGCATCCCGAATATACATATCGGTTTGAGTATCCCAGCCAAGCGCAAGGTATTCGGCCAGTCCCTCTTCAAACCAAAGGGGGAACCGAAGCTGAATATTGTTTCTTGCAATAGACTGTAAATTACCTCCATAGTACACATCATTAATGTAGGCGTGAAGGAGCTCATGCTGCAGAGTTCTTCGGAAATCAGCATAATCTCCCATAAAAGGCTGAGTCATCCGGTTTTTTAATTTGTCGGTAACACCGCCGATTCCCTGCGCATCGACCGGTAGCTGGACCACATTGGTTTGCGAAAAATCACTGTGAGAATCGTAGATGATAACCGGGATACGATCTGTCAGTTGATCATCAAAATCCTGGTTCAGTTGTTTTAGGGAAGCTTCCAGGGTTTCTGCGGTAAATTGAGCAAGGTGGTAATTTTTCGAATCGTAATAGTAGATGTCGAAATGATCTGTTTCAATAAACCGCCAGTCGAACGTTTCGTACTGTACACGATTTTTTCCATAGGAAAAATATTGCGCGTAGAGTTGCTCAGTAAGTGCAGTTCCTGCAAACAGTGTGAGCAGTAAAACAAGCAGAAATTTGTATGAATGCTTCATAAAAACAGGGATTATGTTTTACCCGGCAAGGGTTAAGTCTATTTGTCGCTTATCGAGATCTGTTCGGGTTACCTTAACTTTGATGGAGTCGCCAAGACGGAATTTTTTACCTTTTGATCGTCCGATTAAACAGTGCATGTTAGGATGATAAACATAGTAATCATCTTTTAAATCGCTAACGCGTACCATTCCTTCACAGTATATATCATTTATTTGAACATAAAGGCCGTTTTCGGTTACACCGCTTATGGTACCCTGAAAGTCCTGACCAATTCGCTCTGAAAGATACTCAACCTGTTTAAGTTTTACGGAATCACGTTCAGCTTCTACTGCTAACCGTTCTTTCTCGCTGCAGTGTTCCCCGAGTTCTGCGAGATCATCGAATGAGTACTCATTGGCTCCGGAGCTGTAGCGTTTTAAAAGTCGATGAACGATTACATCGGGATAACGGCGGATCGGGCTTGTGAAGTGTGCATAATGCTTAAAACCCAACCCAAAATGACCAATATTTTTCGGTGAATACTCTGCTTTAGCCATGGCACGCAGCATCAGTCCGTTGATAATATTCTCAAGTGATGTGTCTTCAACTTGTTTTAGAAGATCGTTTATCTTTTTGGGGCTAATTCCACCTTTCAGGTCTAAATTAATACCGAGCGGTTTGGCCGTCTCCTTAATGTTATTCAATTTTTCGAGATCGGGCTCACCGTGCACACGATACAGAAACGGGTGGTCGTTTTTGGCAGTCTTTTCTCCCCGCTGATTTTTCCGCAGCGAGTCGATGTGCTTGGCAACTGTTTTGTTGGCCATCAACATGCACTCTTCAATCAGCCGGTGGGCAAAAATCCGCTCCTTGACAATCACATCCACGGGTTTGCCGTTGTTGTCCAGAACAAATTTAGGTTCGGGAGTTTCGAAGTTTATAGACCCTTGTCTGAATCGCTGATCCAGCAAAATCTTGGCAAGTTTTTCGAGGGTTTTAAGCTCCGACTTAAATTTATGGTTGGTGTTTCCGTCCAGAATATCCTGAACTTCCTCGTAAGTGAATCGCTGTTTGGAGTGAATAACCGTCTCTTCAACGGAGTAGTCAATAAGTTTTCCATTTGGCGCAATCTCCATAAAGCAGCTATAGGCGAGCTTGTCTTCATGCGGGCGCAAACTACAGACCCCGTTGCTGAGTCGTTCGGGCAGCATGGGAATGGTTCGGTCTACCAGGTAAACACTTGTTCCCCGTTCAATTGCTTCGTCGTCTAATACCGTGCTGCGAGGCATGTAGTGCGTGACATCTGCGATGTGAACCCCGAGATAATAATTTCCATTGTCCAGGATTTGAATACTGAGTCCGTCATCAAAGTCTTTGGCATCAGCCGGGTCAATGGTAAGAACAACCTCATCCCGCATATCGCGTCTTCGGCTGATTTCATCCTCTGTAATTTGATCCGGAATCTCATCTGCAAATTTATCAACTTCCGGCGGGAACGATGCTTCAAACTGTTTTTCTGCAAGAATGGAGAGGATGTTTGCTTCGTTGCTCCCCGCCTGCCCAAAAGATTGCTGTATTTTTGCCTGTGGGTAACCCCGCACATCTTCCCACTGTATCAGCCTGAATGTAACTTTATCACCCGGTTTGGCTCCGTTTATATCTTTAGGATCTACAAAGAAGTCCACTCGTGATGACTGATGATCGGTTTCAATCAAAAAGGTATTTTTGGCTACTTCTTTCAGTGTGCCAACCAGAAGGGAGTCTGCCCGCTCAACAACCGACTCAATTTTACCCATCGGCTTGTTGCTCTTTTTGTGGTAACCGGTGAGCTTCACTTTAACAGTGTCGCCGTTCAGAGCTGTGCCCAGAAACCTGTGAGATACTTTTATGTCCTGATCCCGGCCTTCAACCATCACATAGCCATCCCCGTGGCTGGTTACGTCCAGTTTGCCGGTATACACATTACTGTCATCTTCGGCTGCTTCATTCAGCCGGACAAGATTTCCTTTGGTAACAAATACGTGTCCAAGCTGTTTTAGCCGGTTGACGGATTTCTTAATCTTTTTCTCTCCTTTTTTGGGAAGTGACAATGCATCCATCAATAAGGGGATGGGTATGGAAGCATCCGGATAGGATTTTAAAATGTCTATGATTCTCTTTTCTAAAGAACTTAATCTGTCTTTTTTACTCATTTTCTAACTTTATCATTCATCTATTTCTGTGAGAGCGTCACCGGAACTGTTTTCTTCTGATGACTCTTCTTCATCCCGTTTATTTAAACCGAATAATCCCCGGAAAGCGTTCAAAATTCTCTGTTTAAATTGTTGCCATGTGTTGAATTGGAACTGAGCTTCGAGACCAACTCCATTCATTTCCTGAGTTTGCCGGGTTTCGATACTGCTTGTATAACTCAGGGTAGGGTCTTGTCGGTGAAACGCAGTGAGCGAAAATGTACGGTTGATCCGGTATGTAGCACCTAAATCACCGATGTCGCTCTGTTCCCCTGTAATCTGACCTTCCCGCCTCAAGATGACGCGATCATCGAACAAACGCAACGCCACTCCCAAATCAACCTCATTAAAGGCCGTCAGGTTCAGGTCAATGTCAAATGTGATATCACTTCGGAGCAGGGAGTTGATCTGATTTGACAGCAGCGGATTGATAACCTGACTTGAGAGCAGAGGGTTGACAACCGCAGCCGTGCCCGAAAAACCTTCTCCCAAGCCAAGCCCCTGAGCCTGATTGGATGGAATAAAGTTACCGCTTAACAAAATACTTGTAGCCTGAATTAATTTCTCCTCCTCATTCTGGTTCAGATTGTTAATCTGAGTAGCGAGAGTCGGGTCGAGTGTGCCTTCAATTCCTGTGGGAACCCTAAAAAAGAACTCATTCTCTACCTGTGTGATAGTGCCTCCAATTTGAAGAACCAGTTCAATTGGAATCCGCTGACCACTTTCGGGCGAGGCAGAAGCCGCATTGGACGAGAGTAAGGTTGAGATTACCGGTCGGGCCCGGTAAACAGCGGTAACATCCAGGCCGGCATCAATTAAATCTCCCTGCCAGCTAATGGACCCGCCTTCCTGAAGCGTGAATCGGCGGGTGAAAATATCACCGCTTACAAACTGGTAGTCCCCGCTCTCAATGTTGAACCGGCCAAACATACTCACATCCTGATCCTGAAGCAGAACCCGAACCTGACCGGTGCCGTTAGCATTTAGAATTTCATTGGTAACCGGGTCAAAAATCAGGCGTACATTGATCGGATCGTTTGCAGTGAACTGTAAATCCATGGTAAAGAGCTCAACAAATGTTAACTCATCCGGTGTTTGACCGTTACTGTCCTGCTCTTCTTGCTGGCGCCGCATACGTTCTGCAAGTACCTCCAGGTCAAATGTGTCAACAAACTGAATAAACCGGCGGTCCTGTTCAAATTCAGTCTCTTCTTCTAAAGGAATAGAGATTTGAGACCGGGACGATAGGTTAACGGATCCATTTGTGCGGAGCAGCGGGCTGGTGTTGGAGCCAACAATTTGTGCCTGTCCGGTGCCATAAAGGGATCCATAAAACGGGATATCCGGATCAAATGGGTTATTCATAAACTGGACGTCGTTCAGGTCGAGTGTTAAATCCAGATAAGTTCCCGGTTGAAATTCGTTCAGATCAACGGTACCGGTTAACCGTGCAGTACCGCCTCTGTGATCGGTTAGATTTACCTGTTGGAATGTCAATCCGTCGGTTTTATTAAAATTAAGCTCTCCATTCAGATCATATTCAACATTTGTGAACCGGGGAACACCGGTGGCATTCTCTACGGTAAAATCTGAGTTGAAATTGAAGTCTGACCGGTTGCCGGAAATAAAGCCCGTGCCATTCGCTTTCCCTTCAATTCTCTCAATTACGTTGGGTACGATAAAGCTGACAATCCAAAGATCAATTTCCCGGAGATCTGCATCAAAGTAGAACAGATCATCATCGGGTTCGTCAAGTTCATCGGGTATTTTAAAATATCCGTTCATCCGTAAATCTTGACCGGTACTATCGTTTCGGGCGTAGTAATCGGTATATTTTTGCGGGTCGGTGTAGACGCGTATGCTGGTGTCAAACTGATTTTCATCCGGATTCAATTCGCTGATCAGAGAAACATCCCCGATCAAACGGTTGTTGATTCGCCCCTCTGTAACCTCTATTTCACCCTGAATATTTGGAATTTGCGTCAATGACCGGGTGATGAACTCACTGTTCAATATTCCGGAGAAAGAGATTCTGCCGCCAATCAGGTCTGAGATACGTGTGAGGTCAAGATTTTCAACTTTGAAGTCAACGGAGTCTTCAAAATTCTCACTAAACGTCCCATTAATCTCGAGCAGATCCTCATCGCTGGTAAGGCGCACCTGGTTGAGAGTCAACTTATGCTCATCTGTATAGATAAACTGTGATTCCCCTCCGGACCGCCAGTTATACTGTGGTGATCCGATCAGCAGGTCGTTTACGGTTACTTCAAAACGCCCGGGATAAAGTGCTCCTGTGAGTGATGTTTGGAGCTCAATATTATCATCCCGAACAAATTGCTGCTGCAGTTGCAGGGAGTCGTTCCTCATAGAGAAGTTGAGGTAGCTGTCGTAGAATGTCATCTCATTTACATTCACCTCACCGCTGTTTACCTGAAGATCCAGATTGCCAAAGTCCCGAATGGATTCACCGTGATTAAATTCCGCATTAATAGAGGTATTCACGTTGGATGCACGAATATTCTCTGATCTGAAGAGTTCTTCGAAGAGTGTTCCGGATATCAGGAGGTTCTCCTCCGTTACATTCAGTGAGGCAGTCAAACGCGCCCGGCTTTCAATTTCGGGTACTTCTTTTAGATAGTGCCGAAGAAGGTTTAAATCTTTTACTGTAAGCTGAAGGGTGAGCTCAAGTTCCGGATACTCGAATGGTTCATCCGAAAGAGGTATATCTGCAAGTGTAAACTCCCTGTCGAACAGAAACTCGCGGCGGATTCTCTCCTGAAGATACTGATTCCAATACGATGCGTACTTTTTAATGGTTGTTGGAGCAATGGTTCCCTCAATTTCACCATCAACAAATGAACTGGTAAACCGAAGATTTCTCGGCTGCTGATCAGGCTCGCTTAAGTCTGCATAGAGCTGATGTGCCCGGAGTGTATCAGCGCCAATGATGGATGGTTCCATCTCTATACTTACTCTGCCGTGGGCTGTATCAATATTGTTACCGTTGATGTTGGCTGAAAACGTTGCGTTAAAATCGGTATTCTCGCCGGAAAAATAGTCTGTATAAAGTGAAGCATTAAAATTCCGGAGATTTCCTTCGATTGAATAAAGAGGATGTTGAGAACGCTGATCGACTCTGCCGGCGGCCTGAAGGGTGCCGGATTGATCCTGAGCCTGCAGAGAGTATGAGAGTTGGTTATCACCATAATCAAATTCTCCCATCAGGCGTGGAAATTCATGCCCTTTGATTGAAGAACCGGCAAGATCTACGGATCCCAATACTGCAGAGCTTCGGTCAACACCGTTACCTGAAACCGCAATGCGGCCATTTAGCATGGAGTTGGAGAGTGAATCACTGAAAACAGGGGAGATATTAAGAGAATCGAGTTCCGCCAGCATCTCAAATGCTAAATTTTCACGATGGTTCAAAAACAGATCTACCATCATGGAACCGGCATCTGTATCGAGCGTGATGTCGGTTGTGGTTTCCTGAAGGTTCCCGTAGAGATCCCCCCGGAGGATTATATTTTCATACAGAGATGTATCCATTCCATTCAGGAATGTATCGGAAAGCCACTGAACGTGTTCGGGCATCAGAACAAAATTTTCTATCTGAGTATCGTAGGTAAGTTCACCAAACAGATCTTGCAGATTGGCAGTTAAAATAACGGCGCTTTCACCATAGAGCATTTGAAAACGATCTACCCAAAGTTCATCGGCGGTTCCTTCCACGTTTGCCTCCAGGCTTATCTCTTCATCAAAGTCGGGAAACTGAGGGATGAATCGCCGAAATAAATCATTTGAAACCGTGCTTGGGTTTATGGTTAACCGATGTTCAGCATTTCTAAGCTGATCACCCAGTGGCTGTTGACTTCTGAAGATGGAAACCGGCTGTGATTCAAAGCTTAAATCGAGGCTGTTACCGGCAGTGGTAATGTTAAACCCGTTCACCTCAAAGTAGCGCTCATCGTTGTAGAATTGAGCTTGTAAACGGACATACTGATACGGGGTGTCCGGTAAATCGGCACTGAATCTGGTGATGTCGGCAAATAACTGTGCTTCGGTAATTTCCAGAAATATTTCAGTATTTAAATTCTGGATATTCAACGGCGTGGGAAGCTGAGCAATTTCCGGTATTCCGATTTCATCGGAGGAGAGCATCGTACCGTTTACGATAATAAGCCGGGGAGCAAAAAGGTTGATTTCATCTATTAGCCGAATATTTTCATAAAATGGATCATCGGCCTCAGGATTCTGTTCTGTCGTTCCAACTCTTTCAGCTTGGACAAAAATGTTGGCGATGTTGAGTTCTCCGTCGGTTCGGGCAAGGTGAATTGCCGGCTCCACCAGTTCGAAGGAGTTAATCGTCAGGTTTTTTTGCAACAGATCCCACCAGCTCACATCAACATTTGCACTCTCGAAGGTAATAACAGGGTGAGAAATATCACCGGCGGCATAAAACTGCCCCCCGGTAAAGTTGATTTGAAACGGAATAAATCCTTCAATCGATTGGATGTAAAGCGATCCTTCAAACTGCTCATTAAACGTATTTTCAATTTGCGTTTTGAGGTAGTTTTTGGATTGAGGAAGCTGCAAAATGCCGACTGCAATGAGCAGAAGGGAGAGTACTAATCCACCGATAACGGTTACGGAGATCAGAATAAATCTCCAAATGTTATATATCCATCGGTAGATCAAAGAGTATGGTTGAGTTTATTGGGTTTAAATTTACAGGTTATCTAAAGCGTAACTCCAGGCCTGCCGAATAGCCTTGGCTGACTGAACCTCTTCAAGGAATGGGTGTTGCCACTCTTTGAGCAGAACGAACCGAATGTGTTCATTGGTACGTTTTTTGTCAAATTTCATATGGTCCATCAAATCATTCAAAGATAGCTCTTCTTTTGATACTCTGTAACGATATAATGAACGATATTTAAGAATAGGATCTGCCGTAATTTGGGCACCCAGATTGCGTGATAGCTCGATGGCAGCAAGCATACCGAGGTAAACTGCCTCACCATGGCTTATTTTCTTGTAATCACACGATTTTTCCAATGCATGGGCAAACGTATGCCCAAAGTTGAGATAGGCTCGTATACCGCCTTCAAATTCATCCTCCTGCACAATGTCGGCTTTAATTTGGATACTTTCAGAAATGAGATCAATCAATTTTTGTTCATCTATCTGCCGGATATCTTCAGACAGAAATATTTCAGCCTGATCAAAAATAGTTGATTGCCGAATGGCTCCGTATTTGAGAATTTCGCTGAGGCCGTTTGTCCACTCGTTGCGCGGCAGGGTTTTAAGAAATGAGATATCGGCAATGACCGCTTCCGGTTGATAAAAAGCTCCAATCAGATTTTTTCCCACAGAGTGATTTACACCGGTTTTTCCCCCAACAGAGCTGTCAACCATCGACAAAATTGTGGTTGGCACATGAATGAGAGGCACTCCACGTAAAGCAGTGGCTGCCGCAAATCCTCCAACATCACCGGTTACTCCGCCTCCGATAACAAATACCGGGCTGTTCCTTCGTACGCCGTTTTCCAACAAAAAATTTACACAACTGTTCCAAAATGAGACGGACTTACTCGCTTCACCCTGTGGAACGGTCATCATATAGGTCTCCAAATCGGCTTCATCAAACGATTGACTGATTAAATCACCATGAAGTCGTTCCACATTTTCATCAATCAAAATAAAGCAGTTTGAGCTTTGTGCTCGGTCCAGAATACGGTGAACCTCTTCGGTAAAAATATCTTGCCCAACGTTACACTGATAGTGGCTTTGAGAAGAGTTCACCTCAATACTTTTGTTCATAAAGTTTCAGCTTATTAATTAAATTTTTCAAAATGCGGTTGATTGATTGGGTGGTGCAATCTACAGAAAAATGTGCCTGTTCGTAATATTTGGAACGTTCAGAGAGTAAAGACTCAATTTTATCGCCAATCTCTTTCTCACTTAACCCTGCAATCATGGGCCGGTTTCGTGCACTCTTCAACCTTTGAACAAGAATCTCCGGCGGGCAGTTGAGATAGACAAGCCAGCCCTGGAGTTTCAAATGGTCTGTAATCAACTGATTTTGCAGTGAGCCGCCGCCAAGAGCCACAACGCCCTCTGCCTTTTGAGATTCACGGAGAACAATCTCTCTTTCATACGTTCTGAATGCGTCTTCACCCTCGTCGGCAAAGATTTCAGGAATGGATTTTCCGGTCTCTTTTTTAATTATAGAATCAATATCGGAGAATTTTACTCCAAGCTGTTTTGCGAGTTTTTTCCCGATGGTGGATTTGCCGGATCCCATCATTCCACAAAGAAACAGCGGCTGAGATAGTATTTGCGAACTCATGAAACTTCTTTTTGGGGTTGAACCATTTCTACTTCCTCTCTCTGTACCCGCACCGCTCCGGTGGGTGATCCTTTGGGTTTTGTCACATATTTTCGTTTGGTAACGATTACCGGCGCCAATTTACTCCCTTTTGCTTTTGAGTTCCAGGCCGCAAGGGCGGCTGCTTTTTGAATGACTCGTTTCGGCGGCATCTCTTTTTGATTATTCATCCGGATTACAACATGAGAACCTGACACTCCGCGGGCATGAAGCCAAATATCTTCTTTATGGGCGTCAGTTGTAAGTTGGTCGTTACTTTTAGCATTCTTCCCGATCCAAACTTCATATCCTTCAATGGTTGTCCGGCGATAGGGAAGAGATGTAACCTGCTTGGCCTTGGAGAGTACGCCCAGCCTTTTTAACTCATCTTCGTTCTCTTTAAACCAATCATCAAACTCATAGATCTTTTCAATTTCCTGAAAGGATCGAAGAATTGCCTTCAAACTTTTAGTCTCTTTTTTGAGCTTTTTAAGTCTGTTTTTTGATTCTTCAACACTCCGGATGGCCTTCGCTGATTTGTCGTAATATCGCTGCGCATTTTCAGCAATCGACTGTTTGGGCTTCAGAGGGATTTCAACCGGCTTATTGTCATCATAAAAATTTGGAATCGTGATGGATTCCGTGCCGCCATCCGTTTTTTGATGGGCATGAGCCATAAGCAGGTGACCAAATTCCTCATATTTTTCGGCCCGTTCTAACCCTTTCTCAGCATCTTCGAGCTGATGGATCGTAGATTCATTTCGATTCAGTGTCTCTTCCAGTTTGGGCTTAAATGTCTGAACTCTTGCGGCCAGGCGCCGTTCACGCGAGGTTTTGTAATAGGCGAAACGGATGGCATCATTAACGTTGTCAAAAACCTTTAGATTTTCAGCCGGGAGAAGATCCTGGGGAATCAGACAGAGATTTCCGTCAGACAGTATTCTGAACTCCGGTCGATTCAGCATCGCATCAACAATGGACTCAGCTGCTTTTTGAACTTCAATCATCGGTTTGTTTTCCAGGTTGAAATGCTCTATCACCGGATCAACGAGGTGGCGGGGAAATGCCGGAAAGAAATGGAGAATAGAACGTTTTGCGGAGAGCTTTTTGTCTGGCCAGGTTTTTTCCTTGGGCGGACGAGGTTTAGGTTCAGGTTCACCTTCAAATTCACGCCCACCTTTAAATGATTCAGTGATGATGCCGTCTTTTATCAGGAAGACATTCGGTTTATTACCAAAGATCTGGAAAAGAAGTTTTTTATGAGGCCCAAAATAGATCGTCAGGATACGATCCTGTTCTGCCAGTTCAATCTCGGTAATTCGTTCTCTCTTCAATTCATTAAAAAATTCTGTAACGTTTGTTTTTTTGGCACCCCGATGTTTATCCGCAAAAAGTGCCGTTTCGGATGGATTAGTGCCGAAAATAAGGCGTTGAGAGTCATTTTCGTGGCCAACGTATCCCTCCCAAACATCCTTGTGCGGAGAGTAGCTAAAGTGAAAAGGCTGACCCAAAAATTTGGGTTTTAACTCTTCGGTTAGATATATTAGAGCATAAAAATTATTCATTCGAGCGAGAGTAAATGTTGACTAAACCTGTAAGAGTTCTGATATGCAATATCCTATTTTTCAATCGGTTGTAAACAAAATAAACAGCCTGCTAAACAAGAGAAATATTAATGTTGTAAAGTTTAAAACTTGGGAGGAATCGAGAATAAATGCTGCCGGTCTGGAGATTGTCATTGACCTGAAAGATTCCACGAACCATCTTAAACAGCTCGACATAAATTTCGACTGGGACAGCTTCCGTGAAGCGACCCTGGCAAATCAACTGAATGGTACGGATAAACATCCGATGCTGAAAGAGAAGCATTTAACGGAAGTGAATATTTCTCCATCTATTGACGTGGAGTTGGTTTGGCACTTTGATGAACGTAAAAGTCAGCCTGATCAGCCCAACGGAGATACCAACTACAGAATTCAAAAAGCAAGTGAGTGGATGGATCGTGTCAGCAAGGAGGTAAATGAACTGTTGATAAGTGATGACATCATCACCCGGTGGCATCTTGAAATCGATGGAGACGAGTATGGAAAGTATCTGACCGCTATAAATCTGATTTCATACTTCCAATTTACAATGACCGATTTAAAGAGTTTGAATGAAGTGAATGAGTTTGTTAGCAGAAAGCTAACTCATTTACTCTATAAGGCAAATCGGATCATTAAAATTGCTGATAACAACGTGGCTACCGTGGCTGCCTGAAATAAAAAAGGGCACTACATGAGTGCCCTGAATTTCAGTGTAAGTAATCAGCTTACTTTTTTTTCTTATGACGGTTTTTGCGCAGTCGCTTTTTCCGTTTGTGCTTAGCAATCTTTGCTCGTTTTCTTTTCTTTCCGCTTGGCATGAATAATCACCCGGTTGATTAAATTAAACTTCTTGTTCCAAGAGCGATATTATAAAACACCGCCATCTGAATGAGTCGAACAAAATACAAAATCTTTTCTTCAAATCTATACTATCTGAGAAAAGTAGGTTTAGTATTTCAGTAGCCACAACACATACAATGTTGAGAACATTTCATCTGAAAGAGCCTGGAAGAAGTAAATAACATCCATTTAAAGATGAAATGGGGGCGGTAAATTCCTATATTCGCAACCGCATTTTAAAACAAAATTCCATGCCAGATTTAGTGAAAGTTGCCAAGTTTGGCGGTACGAGTATGGCCGATTTTAACGCCATGCGACGGTGTGCCGCTATTGTATTGTCCGATCCGGATAAAAAAATTGTTGTAGTAAGTGCCACGGCAGGAACCACCAACCTGTTGACAGCCATTGCAGAAAGCCGATCCGACAGTGAAAAGCTGGATTTGGCAGATCAGATACATAAGAAACATTTAGAAATATGCTCACAGCTGACCGGTAATGAGGAGCTTCTGAATAAGGTTACTCTTCTGCTCGATCAGCTTAAGGATAGAGCCCTTGGCGGGCCGATGACACCTCAGTATAGGGATGAGGTTCTCTCTTATGGTGAGCGATTATCGTCCACAATTTTTGCAGAGGTTTTAAGAGAGCAGGCCGGGGAAAAAGTATCCTGGCTCGATGCAAGGGAGATCATTGCAACCGATCAAAATCACGGGAGAGCCGAACCGGATATAGAGCAGATTGAGGTCAATGCCAGAAAGAAGCTCTTGCCAAACCTCAAAAACCGATGTTTTGTAACTCAGGGATTTATCGGAAGGTCAAAAAGTGGAGTGACCACAACACTGGGTCGAGGAGGAAGTGATTATTCTGCGGCGCTTTTTGCTGAGGCAGTGAATGCAGATGTACTTGAAATCTGGACCGATGTAACAGCAGTCTATACTACAGATCCAAGAATTGTAACGGAGGCCAAGCCGATCACAGAAATCAGTTTTAATGAGGCAGCTGAGCTTTCTGTTTTTGGAGCTAAGGTTCTTCATCCCGCCACAATGGTGCCCGCTATCAGAAAAAATATTCGTGTTTATGTTGGGTCTAGTCTTGAACCGGACCAGCCGGGCACCTGGATATTGAAACAGACGAAAAGTCGTCCTGTAATTCGAGCCATCAGCCTGAGAAGAAATCAAACATTGCTAACGGTGCACAGTTTGGATATGCTCCACCGGCACGGTTTTCTGGCCCGCCTGTTTAAAGTACTTTCAGATCACAAAATCAGTGTGGATTTAGTAACAACAAGTGAGGTAAGTGTATCCCTTACGCTTGATACGGATGTGACCACCCCGGGTACGGGTTATCTTCCTGATGAGGCAATTCGTGAGTTAAAAACATTTTGTGAGGTTGAGGTTCAGCGAAATCTCTCCCTTATTGCTTTAATTGGGAATAACCTGCATACTACATCGGGGTTAAGCGGGCCGGTATTTAGTTCGCTGGAGGGTATTAACATTCGGCTGATTTGCCACGGCGCAAGTTCACACAATCTCTGCTTTTTGGTTGATGAAGACCGTGCAGAGAGCGTGGTCCGGACACTCCACGAAAAGTTCATTTAACAAACAGAGTTATGAGAGTTTCAGTTATAGGGACCGGAAAAACAGGGGGTGCAGTTGCAGATCTGTTGGGTAAAGACGCCATTCGGTTCGATTCAGAAAGAAGAGCCACTGTAGAAGAAATTGAAAAAACTGATATTGCAATTGTATTTGTACCGGGTGAAGCTGCTGACGAAATTGTGGAGTTGCTATTGGAGGCTAAAGTACCGGCAGTTTGGGGAACAACCGGCTACGAGTGGCCTAAAGATTTACCGGACCGCGTAAAAGCAGCCGGTGCCCGTTGGGTTATCGGCTCAAATTTCAGCCTTGGAATGAACCTGATCCGAAAGGCATTGAATATCTTTGGAAAGGGTGCCGAATTGCTCGAAGACCCGGAGTATCACATCCATGAAGTTCATCATGTACATAAAAAAGATGCCCCGAGCGGTACCGCACTCTCATGGCAAAAGTGGTTAAATCGGGATGCATTGATCTCTTCAGATCGGCAGGGTGATGTTAAAGGAATTCACAACCTGCATATCAAAACTGAATTTGAGTCGATCTATCTTAAGCATGAAGCTCACGATCGAAAGTTATTTGCACAGGGAGCAATCTGGACTGTGAACTACTTGTTGAAGCACCCCGAAATACCGGCAGGAGTCTATTCATTTTCATCAATTTTTGATCAGGCATTTTCAGAACTGTTATGAAGCAATTAAAACTCTGGACCGCACTCATTACCCCGATGAAACAGTCGGGAGAAATTCATTTTGAAGATTTAGAGAAGCTGATTCGTCGGCAGGAACGTGCCGGTAACGGAATTCTACTGATTGGAAGCACCGGTGAGGGTTTGGCACTGTCCGCATCAGAAAAAAGAGAAATAATCGCTTTTGCTGATGGATTGAACCTGTCGGTTCCTGTGATGGCGGGAGTGGGAGGATTTCAAGTTGATGAGCAGAAAGATTGGATACATTATTGCAATGGTAAAAACGTAGATGCTTTACTGTTGGTTGCTCCACTCTATGCAAAACCCGGGGTTGAAGGACAGAAGGCTTGGTTTAGATCGTTGCTTGATGAAGCCGAAAAACCCTGCATGATCTACAATATCCCATCCAGAACAGGTGTGAAAATACCGCCGTCGGTGTTGATTGATTTGAAAGATCACCCAAACTTTTGGTCAGTAAAAGAGGCCAGTGGCAGTATCAACGATTACATGGAGTTCAGGGAAAAGTTACCTGATGTTCCGCTGTTTAGCGGTGATGACGGTTTGATGCCGTTTTTTGCAGCAGCCGGATCTGCAGGTTTGGTCTCCGTTGCATCTAATGTTTGGCCCGAAGAGACTTCATTTTATGTTGATTGCTGCCTGAATGGTGATACAGACTCTCTTTTCCCTGTATGGAAAAAAGCTGTTGAAGCACTTTTTTCTGCTCCAAATCCCGTGCCGGCAAAGGTTCTGTTAAAGCTAAAAGGCATCATTGAATCGGAAATGTTGCGATTACCGCTAACTGCGGCCGATGTAAAAGAGAAACAACGATTGACGAAGATAGACACAGAAATTATAAACTGGTATAAGAACAATAAGGCTTGATATGAATTGGGAAGAAGTATTAGATCAACTGGAAGAAGGTACCGTGAGGGCAGCAGAAAAAAACAGTGACACCTGGAGCGCAAACATTGATGTAAAGGAAGCGATTTTGGCAGCCTTCCGGGAAGGTAATAATGTGAACTATGGCGGGATTTACGACGGTTTTGTGGATAAGCACAACATACCACCAAGAATGTTTGAAGCTGAAGACGGAGTTCGCCTGGTACCCGGAGGTTCATCGGTCAGGCGCGGAGCCTATGTAGCAAAAGGGGTGATCATCATGCCGCCGGCATATGTAAATATTGGGGCGTATGTGGATGAAGGGACCATGATCGACAGCCACGCATTGGTTGGTTCCTGTGCTCAAATTGGAAAAAATGTACATCTTTCAGCCGGAGTTCAGATAGGCGGTGTGCTGGAGCCTGTTGGATTGAGCCCGGTTGTAATTGAAGATGACTGTTTTATTGGTGCCGGTTCGGTAATTGTGGAAGGGATATTGGTGAAAAAAGGTGCAGTCATTGCACCGGGAGTCACTCTCTCAAAATCAGTTCCAGTTTATGATGTTGTGAACGAAAAACTGTTGGGTAAAGGAGCACCGATCCCGGAAAATGCGGTAGTGATCCCCGGTTCAAGACCCATAAAAAATGAGTGGGCTAAATCGGTAGAGTTAAGCGCATACTGCCCTGTAATTATTAAATATAGAGATGAGGGAAGTGATGCATCCCTTGAGCTTGAAAGCGCGCTTCGATAAAAAAATTTGAATAAATTCTGTAAGGGACCTGAAAAATTCTGTTCTTATAGATAGAACGTTAACAAAATGATTAAACAATTATGAGTTCATTAAATAAGGTGATGATAATAGGCCGATTGGGAGCCGATCCCGATGTACGATACACGCAATCAAATACAGCAGTTGCAAACATGAGCGTTGCAACAACCGACAGATATAAGGATAGAAACGGTGAACTGCAGGAGAAGACCGAATGGCACCGTGTGGTGGTATGGAATCGTCTCGCAGAAATTTGTCAACAGTATCTCAAGAAAGGGTCGCTGGTTTACTTTGAAGGTAAACTCGAAACCCGTGAGTGGGAAGACAAGGAGGGGCAGAAGCGCTATACGACAGAAGTAAAAGCCTTTAATATGCAGATGCTTGACAGCCGCGGGGATCAAGGTGGCGGATCGCCACAACAAAACTCCGGCGGAGGCAAACCTGCATCTGCTCAGTCTGTTAATTTAGGCGATGATTTTGATGATATGGATGATGACCTTCCATTTTAATTCGCGTAGCGTGAATTGACAGAACATTTCGTATTTTAAGGTGGACGATCCTTTGATCGCCACCTTTTTTTATTCATATTGTTTTATCTGTTTAATTAACACTAATTAAGTACTGTTTTTTGGAAACGATCGACGAACCTCCTAGTCATCCGATACTATTTTTTTCCAATCAGATTCTACTTAATGCAGCCCCGCAACTGGAATCTCTGAGCTACACCGAACTTTCCATCGAAATTGTTTTGATGTTGATCGGGCTGCTGCTCAGCGCACTATATTCCGGATCAGAAGTGGCGTTTTTTTCATTGGTAAATCAAATAGAGCAGCTTAAACCAGAAGGAGAGAGCGGGGGAAAGGATAAAAAAATCCTGAAGATGCTTCAAAAACCACGCCGGCTGCTTGCTACAATTCTTATTGGTAATACCTTCGCCAATATTATTGCTTCAGTAACCGCTGCAGTTATGACCGGAAAAATTGCGGCTTTCTACGGGTTTTCTGAAGTGATTGTCTATACAGTGGAGATTATTGTCTTAACCTTTATGATTCTGATTCTGAGTGAAATCACACCGAAAGTGATTGCCATAAATAATCCGCTGAAGGTGAGTCGCAGAATGGTTGGATTCATCTATGCCCATTTCATCCTGTTTACTCCGGTTTCAAAACTAATTGCCGAGAGTACCATGAGTTTGGAACGCACGCTTCCGAAGCCGAATAATAAGATGACGGCCCAAGACCTGAAAACAATGGCCGAAATGAGTGAGCAGGAGGGGTCGCTGAAAGGAGATGAACGTGAAATTATCGAAAATGTGATTGAGTTCGGAAATATCACGGTTCGGGAAATTATGACCTCCCGGGTAAATATTGTGGCGGTTTCTGTTACGGCAACTCTCGAAGATGTGATTCAGCTGATTCGTGAGAAGGGGCTTTCCAGAATGCCTCTTTTCGAAAATGATTTGGACAATATTTCAGGCGTAATTTATTCGAAAGATGTTTTACCGTATATCAATACGCCGATGAGTGAGAATCTAATCAACTGGAAAACGATCGCCCGAAAGGCACTCTTTATTCCGGCAACAAAAAAACTCGATGACCTGTTGAGGGACTTTCAGCACGAGAAGACTCACATCGCCATTGTTGTGGATGAGTATGGCGGAACCGAAGGGATTGTAACTCTCGATGATATTCTTGAGGAGATTGTCGGGGATATTGGAGATGAATATGATGACCAGGAAGAGAAGCTCTATACAAAGTTTAAAAACGGAGTGTACATCTTTGATGCAAAAATTGACCTTGATGATCTGGATGAGATTCTGAACACTTCTATCTCTTCTGATGATGATGAATTTGAAACTCTTGGCGGCCTGGTCTATCACCTCACAGAAAGAATTCCGAATGTGGGAGAGCGTATGACCTATAAAAATCTTGAAATGACGGTTCACTCCGTGAAAAATAACCGCGTTAAGAAGTTGCGGGTTAAACCGGTGCCGGCTGAACAGAGCAGGACCCAAGTATAAACATGTCAAAACTTTCCACGTCTGCCGATCACAATAGTTTTATCAAATCCAATGTGGATTTACGGAATTTCAACACCTTGGGAGTAGCTGCCACAGCCGATACATTTTACGAAATCAAGAAACGTGATCAACTGTCTGACCTTTTTGATCAAAACATTTTTCAAAACAGTATGCCGGTTATACTTGGCGGCGGAAGCAATGTATTGATCAAGTCGGATCTGACATCTCCGGTTTTGAAAGTATCTATTCCGGGAATCTCAGTGGTGGAAGATAAAGGTGGAAAAGTTACCGTTGAGGCCGGAGCGGGAGTTTTATGGCACGATCTGGTGACTTGGTGCGTGAAGAAAAATTTTGGCGGAATTGAAAATCTGGCTCTGATTCCGGGAACTGCCGGCGCTGCTCCTATTCAAAATATTGGGGCGTACGGAGTTGAATTGAAGGATGTTTTTCAGTCTCTGGACGCGTTTATGATTGAATCGGGGGAGTTTAAAACCTTTCAGCCCGAGGAGTGCCACTTTGGCTACAGAGACAGCATTTTTAAAAATGAACTGAAAGGCAAAGCCATCGTCACAAATGTGAGGCTGACTCTGAGTAAACCGCCTCACACGATCAACACCGAATACTATGCCCTTGAAAATCATTTGAAGAAGAGAGCTATATTCGATCCGGTAATTCGCGATGTTTATGATGCTGTTGTAGAGATTCGTCAATCTAAACTGCCTGACCCGAAGTTGATTGGAAATGCGGGAAGTTTTTTCAAAAACCCCATTGTATCGAATCAAATTTTTGAGAAAATAAAGAGAGATTATCCGGATGTGCCATCATTCCCTGTAGATAATCATCAGGTGAAGGTACCCGCAGGGTGGTTGATTGAGCAGGCCGGTTGGAAAGGAAAGAGAGTTGGAAATGTTGGAACCTACAAAAATCAAGCGCTTGTCATTGTAAATCACGGAGGAGCTACCGGAGAAGAGATCTACAATTATGCCATGACGATCAAACATTCTGTTGAAGAGAAGTTTGGAATTGAACTGGTTCCGGAAGTTAATGTGGTAGAGTGATGGGGAATTCTGAAATCAATGATTCGCTCTTTTTAAAGAGTATCTCCTGCCCGCTCAAGTTTCATTTTGTTCGAAGTGGATTTCATAACAGAAAGCCCTATTTGCCGTTTAAACAGCGTAATAAACTTCTTTTACGTGATATACTTGCATCCAAATATGCTGATGCCATTCAAACGTCAGATTCTGTTCAAGAAGCGATCAAAGAGACAGACAAACTTTTAGAGCGTGATAGCGTTACGATCTGCGGAGCGGTAGTAAAATGGGGTGATTTCGTAACGAGAATACCCCTATTGTCTAAACGGGGAAATGTTTACACGATCGTCCAAATACACGGTAAATTACGAAGGCGGCAACATGGTGGAGTGGTGCCTGTTCCGCCTTTGAGTAAATCTACAGAGGGGTATCTTGTAAAAGCTGCGTATCGTATGGCTATTTTACAGAAGGCCCTCATGCCGGATGATTGTAAGGTTGAATTCTTCTTTCCGGATAAACGATATCGTTCAGGGTTTGATAATCTGCTGCTCGATCTGAAGTCCAATCAGAAGAATTCTGACCGTGAAAAACTTCGTGATGAGATAGATCATCTTTTCACCTCAATGGATGCGACTGCAGCAACAGAAGCAGCCATAATTGCCATTCCTGAGTCGATCGCTCATCACCAGATTGCCGGCCGGAGCATATATGATGTATTGACGGATTTATCTGAAGGAAATTTTAGCCATCCAAACTCTCTGAATGTAACTCCCCATGAGGAGTGCGGAAGGTGTGAATTCAGAGGAGAGGGATCAGATAGCGAAGCGAGGTGCTGGAATTCATATTTCGATGGGGACCGGAAGTCGTTTCCGGAGAAGCATGTGTTTGATTTAATCGGTCACGGCAATCAGCAGTTGCTCTCAGAAGAGAAGTACTTTCAGGAAGATTGTCCTTTGCCGGATGAGGCAACATCATTTGATAAGCTTCGAAAGAATAATCCAAGAGCCATAACCATTCAGCAGCGACGGGAACTTCAACTGCTCAAAGCGCATCATAAAAAAATACCTGATGTGTGGCTGAAATCGAATGCCCTTGGGTTTGATCAGATTTTATATCCACTGCACTTTATCGATTTTGAAGCGGCTACCTACGCCATACCGATGAAGCGGGGGATGGGAGCCTATAGTCCCGTTTACTTTCAATTTTCCTGTCACACCTTGTATGAATCCGGGGAAATAGTACATGCCGAGTGGCTGGATGATCGTGCAGACAGCGGATACCCGCACCTTGAATTCATTCATCAGCTTGGTAAAGTAGATTCCATCTTTGACGGGAACCTGATTCAATATTCGCCATTTGAATCACAAGCGCTTCGGTTTCTTCTTCAGGAGATGGAGCGTAATTCTATGCTATACAGTAAGGAGATCGATATTTTAAAACGACTTCTCTATAAGGATGGGGAACATCACAACCATCGGATCTTTGATCTTAGCAGATCCGTGCGTGAAGGTTATTACAATAAGTTTATGGATGGCAGTATTGGGCTAAAACAGATTTTGCAAAGTGTTTTTAAGCTGAAGGTGCTGTCGGGTCAGTCGGGTCAAAGCGTCGCGAATATTTATGATAGGGAAGTCGATTTCAGCAAAGTGAATCATCAAACAAACTTTGATCCATACTCCTTACTGCAACACTCTACATATAAAATTGATGATGGTGAGGCAGCAATGAATGCATATATTTCGCTGAAGACCGGTCGGTTATCCAAAGAGGAGTCTGCTGAAATTCCAACCCTTCTAAGGCGCTATTGTGCCATGGATTCTTACGCATTATTCATAATTTATGAGCATCTTCTTGAACTGATGAGGAATTCATCGAACTATGAAAATGCAGTGATAGAGTGATAACAGAATGTGAAGTGAAAAATTTACAGAATCAATAAGGATCGTTATGAAAAGAGTTTATACAAATGTATTGATCGTACTGAGCTTTGTGCTGTTTGCGTCATCTTGTGTAGTGCAGCAAAATCCTGTTTCAGGAAATAAGAGAGCCTACGCCTACTCATGGCAGCAGGAGATTGAAATTGGCCAAAGTGCTGACGGCGAAATTGTGTCGCAATACGGTCTTTACGACGATTCTGACCTGGGTGAATATGTAACCCAATTGGGTGAAGAGTTGTTGGAAGTTAGCCATATGAGGCGTGAAGGAGCTGCTGATATGTTCAAGCAGACGGAGTTTACGTTTCGAGTGTTGGACAGCCCGGTGGTGAATGCATTTGCACTGCCCGGAGGGTATGTGTATGTAACCCGTGGCCTGCTCAGTCATCTGAATAATGAAGCACAACTTGCCGTAGTTGTGGGGCACGAAATTGGCCACGTAGCCGGACGGCATGCATCGCAGAGAGCATTGAGTCAGCAAATTGGGCAGGTGGCCGTTATTGGGGGGTCGATTTTAGGGCAGGAGCTTTTTGGCCTACCTGGCCAGTCACTTCTGAATTTAAGCAGCCAGGCTGCGCAACTGCTTTTTATGAGCTATAGCCGTGATCACGAACGAGAGTCAGACCGGCTCGGTGTGGAGTATTCGGCCATGAAAAATTATGTAGCAGCTGAAGGATCGGAATTTTTTACCAGCCTAAGACGAATTTCAGAAAAGTCGGGACAAAGCATTCCGAATATGTTATCTACCCACCCAAATCCGGGAGAGCGTGAAAAGACGATTCCACAACTTGCTGAAGAGTGGCGTCAACAAGGGTATGAACAAACTATTTACGGTACAGAGCGGTATTTGCAACTGATCAACGGAATAGTTTTTGGCGACAATCCACGTCAGGGATTTTTGGATGACGGTCGATTTGTTCACCCCGATTTGGAGTTCTACTTTCCCGTTCCAAATCAGTGGCAGTTGATTAATCAGCCTTCGCAGGTTGTTCTTGTAAAAGGTGAGGGTGAGGCAGTGATGATTATGCGAATTGATTCGCAAAACTCGACACCCAGAGAATCTGTTAACCAGTTTGTTAATCAGGAGGGGTTTTCGCTGAATGAGTCGGGCGAGGCGAGAAGCTCACAAACGTGGAATGCATACCGGGCTGAAGGTACGATAGAGCAGGATGGAACCACGCTGGGGGTTCACGTTTACTCAGTTGAATTTATGAACAGAATTTATCGATTTATTAACTATACAACAGCGGCACAATACGATAACCATGTTGATGACTTTAACCTAGTAACTTCTCGATTTGATCAGCTTCGGGATGAGTCTCTCTTGAGTATTCAGCCGGTCAGATTGCAGGTTGTTGAGGCGGATCGCCGCCGGCCGTTTAACGAATTCCTTCCCGGCGAGCTCCCCATGGATATTGAGCGGGAAGATATTGCCATCATCAATCAGGTGGAACTTGATACAATGATTGAACCCGGAACCTTACTAAAAATACCAGTCCAGTAAACAAACCTTATGATTGAACGATATTCACGAAAAGAGATGTCCGACATCTGGTCGGAACAAAATCAATTTCAGGCCTGGCTTGATGTGGAACTTGCCGCTTGCCGTGCGTGGAGTAAAATTGGAAAAATACCCTCCGAAGAAGTCGACCGCCTGTACGAAAAATCTACCTTTGATATTGATCGTATCAAAGAGATAGAAAAAGAGACTCGACATGACGTCGTTGCGTTTACAAGAACCGTTTCAGAATCTCTTGGTGATGAGAAGAAGTGGGTACATTACGGTTTGACCTCCACCGATGTGGTGGATACGGCCAACGGCTATCGATTAAAACAGGCAAATGAGCTGTTACGTGAGGATCTAAAAAGATTTACTGCAGCCCTTGCTGATAAAGCAAGAGAGCATAAACTAACGGTGATGATGGGCCGGACTCACGGAGTTCACGCTGAGCCGACAACCTTTGGTTTGAAGTGTGCTCTGTGGTATGCAGAAATGCAAAGAAATATGGAGCGCTTTGAGCATGCGGCTAAAGATGTGGAGTTTGGGAAAATTTCCGGCGCCGTGGGTACATTTGCTCATATTCCGCCCGAGGTGGAAAAGTATACATGCGAAATTCTGGGTATTTCACCGGCACCTGTATCAACCCAAACCCTGCAGCGCGATCGGCACGCCTACTACATGGCAACACTTGCTGTTATCGGGGGAACGCTTGAAAAGATTGCGGTTGAGATTCGTCATCTTCAGAGAACGGAACTACGCGAGGCGGAAGAGTTTTTCCGCAAAGGGCAGAAAGGGTCATCGGCCATGCCGCATAAGAGAAATCCTGTCAGTTCAGAAAATATAACAGGCTGCGCCCGGGTCCTTCGGGGGTATATGATTTCTGCATACGAAAATATGCCTCTCTGGCACGAGCGTGATATTTCTCACTCATCTGTAGAACGCATTATTTTACCTGATGCAACCATCCTTCTGGACTATATGCTGAGCCGATTTTCTGGTGTGATGGAGAAGTTGATGGTCTATCCTGAGAATATGCTGGAAAACATGAACAAAACTCACGGATTGGTCTTTTCTCAGCGTCTGCTCCTGATGCTCATCGATAAAGGACTGAATCGGGAAACCGCCTACGATACGGTTCAGCCACTGGCAATGAAAGCCTGGGAAGAAAAACGTGATTTTAAGGAGATCGTCAAGAAAGATGAGACGATTCAGAATAATCTTTCGGATGACGAAATCGAAGAGGCGTTTAATCTCGCGCACCACACGCGCAGAGTGGATGAAATCTTCGAAAGAGCCGGTCTGTAAAAAAAGTTTTTAAGGGGTGACATATTGATGTCACTCCACGGCTTTAGATTGTGTGTAAATCAAAAATAAACCACACAATCATGATGAATGCAGCCATTAAAAAAACTCAGGTAACTCCCGAAGATCAAGTTCTGAACCTTATCTTTCACAAAGCGGAAGCAGAGTACCGCGAAGTAGAAGAGATGCTCGCGCTTCTTGGCTGGGGTGAGCTGCCGGACGAACTCAAAATGGTTATCGAAGAAGATGTGAAAGGGTATATCGATGAGCTGAAAGGACAGTTCTGCACAAATTCGGAATGGGTTCAGCGCAGAAGAGAGAGCGTAGACTTTTGGGTAAACAGCTATATGGACGGAATTTGCTCGATGGAAACGGCGGTAAGCTCTCTGCGCGTGAACAGGTTATAAAAAGTTGATGCCTGCCTAAAGTTGAGACGATTATTTGTGAAGATTTGAGCTAAAGAAGTTTGGCAGGATTTCTTATCTTTGCCAAAACGTAAACCAAGCGAAGAATTTTTCATGGATAACTCCTCTCCCTTCTCACGAATAACCCGCCAAGGGCTGACGTACGATGATGTTCTGTTAGTCCCAAACCACTCTAAAGTTCTGCCCAGAGATGTAGACACCTCTGTTCAGCTTACACCAACGCTCAGGCTCAATACACCTATATTCAGTGCTGCCATGGATACGGTTTCCGAATACCGGATGGCTATTGCACTGGCTCGAGAAGGCGGCATTGCCATGCTCCACAAAAATATGAGTATCGAAGAGCAGGCAGAGCAGGTACGTCTGGTAAAAAGAAGTGAAAGCGGGATGATTGTTGACCCTGTTACTCTGCCGGCTGATGCCACCGTGCGAGATGCCCGCGCTTTGATGAAAAAGCACAAAATTGGCGGGATTCCAATCGTGAAAAGTGATAATGAACTGGTTGGAATTGTAACAAACCGTGATTTACGCTTTGAACACTACGTAGATAAAAAGCTGGGCGACATCATGACCAGCGAAAATCTTGTAACAGCCAAGGAGGGAACGACTCTTGATGAGGCAGAGCAGATACTGCAAGAGTATAAGGTAGAAAAACTGCCAATCGTTAACGGAAACGATAAACTGGTTGGGCTGATTACCTTCAAGGATATTGAGAAGAAGATGAATTTTCCGAATGCATGTAAGGATGAAATGGGGCGCCTGAGGGTTGGCGCCGCGGTGGGCGTAACCCCCGACACAATGGACCGGGTGGATGCACTTGTTGAATCCGGCGTCGATATCATAACGGTAGATACGGCTCATGGCCATTCTGAAGGAGTTATTCAGACGGTGCGCAAAATAAAAGAGAAGTATAAAAATTTGAATGTTGTGGGCGGTAATATCGCCACACGCGCGGCTGCCGAGGCACTGGTTGAAGCCGGCGCAGATGTAGTGAAAGTGGGAGTGGGGCCCGGTTCAATCTGTACAACCAGAGTTGTAACAGGAGTGGGTGTTCCGCAGCTTTCAGCTATCATGGAAATCGCAGATTTTACAAATGAACGCAATATCGGTCTAATTGCAGATGGTGGAATTAAACAGACGGGTGATATCCCGAAAGCACTGGCCGGTGGAGCAGATGCCGTAATGATGGGATCGATGTTTGCCGGTGTGGATGAAAGCCCGGGTGAGACAATTATTTATGAATCGCGGAAGTATAAATCCTACCGTGGAATGGGCAGTGTAAGTGCAATGCGAAAAGGGTCTAAAGACAGATACTTCCAGGATGTGGAGGATGACCTGAAACTGGTTCCTGAAGGGATTGAAGGAAGAGTGCCGTATAAGGGATATCTCAGTGAAGTTGTTCATCAAATGGTTGGTGGAATGCGCGCTGCTATGGGGTATGTGGGTGCAACGACCATCGAGGAACTTAAACAGGCGGAGTTTGTTCAAATCTCGGCCGCAAGCTACAAGGAGAGTCACCCTCATACCGTACAGATCACGAAAGAGGCACCGAACTATTCTGTATCCTGATCATTTAGAACCTCAGTATTAAACAAGCAATTGTTGCAAAATCTCCATGTGGGAATTTATTAAACGAATTTTTTCGGAACGTGAAGGCGATGTTACAGTTGTAGTACTGGATGAACATGATCCGGATGGCTCAAGCTCATTCAAACTGCGTGCGAGGGATATCATAAAATTGGCAGTTGTTGTGATTTTGCTTTCTGTTTTAATCACAACAACGATCTTTTTTGCAACCCCCCTTGGTTCGCTCTATCAGCACAAGGAGGATTACTCGCTGAGGCAGAGTGTTCTGGAAATTTCTGAACGTGTGGGATCACTGCAGGATTCATTAATGGCACGCGATGCACAATTAAATGACATGAAGGAGATCCTTCGTATGGCTTCAGATACAATCTTAGCAGTGGATGCAACGTCAGAAATTTTTATGAATGAAGATTACTACCCCTCAGGCGGTGAAATTCCGAATGTTCGGACGTTTGAAATGTTGTCGCAGAATGAGATCATTTTTTCAGGGTCATTAAATAACGCGCCCGATTTTCCGTCAGATTACCCGATTGAGGGTCGTTTCACACAAGGGTACAGCTCCGAAGATGGTCATTTTGGCATTGATCTGGCTGCTCGTCCCGGCACGGAATTTAAATCGGTGGCAGATGGAACGGTATTGAATGCAGGCTGGACCATCAACTACGGATACGTGATCTACATTCAGCATGCCGGTGGGATTGTGAGTGTGTATAAGCACGGGTCCGGCCTGATTCGCTCGAAGGGTGATTTTGTGCTGAAGGGCGACATTCTCGGGCAAATTGGAGACAGCGGAGTACTGAGCACGGGATCACATCTGCATTTAGAGATTTGGAAAAATGGTGTGCCACAAAATCCATTAATGTATTTAAACAACTGAACCTGAATCTTATGTTCAATAACAAAAACAACAATACCGTGAGTAAGACAGCCAATAATCAATCACCGACCCTCAATATGGTAAGTGAGGGGACAACGCTCGAAGGAACCATCAACTCTCAAAACGATATTCGAATTGCCGGAAAATTGAAAGGCGAGGGGATATCTAAAGGCAAACTGATTGTAACATCTTCCGGAGTAGTACAGGGCGATGTTAAAGTAGCCGAAGCCGATATAGCCGGTAAAATTGAAGGCACCATTCGTGTAACTAATAAACTGAATCTTCGCAGCTCTGCGGTAATTGACGGTGATATCTACACCAAAAGCCTGTTGGTGGAAGAGGGAGCTCAAATCAATGGAGCCTGCAGAATGGGAAGTGACTCTGCAAATCTGGATAAAAGCAGTGATTCCGATTTTGTAAAAGAGACCAAGGTGAAGAAAGAGGAAGAAAAATAGTTGGTTGAAGATCCAAGGTTTAAAAAATATTTAGAGTATCTCTCATTAGGTGGCGAAATTGCTGTTTCATTCAGTTTACCGATACTGATCGGCTATTTTATGGATGTTCGGTTTGAGACATCGCCGTGGGGCGTGCTTGGCGGGGTTGCCGTTGGGATGTTTTTAATGATTGGTATGTTTATACGACTGATAAAAAATGTAGGAGAGAAGTAGAGCGCTCACTCATGGCTGAAGTGAATCGAAAACTGGTAATAGCTACAACTGTTATTGCCGCAATATTTATAGTTGTTGGTCTTTTTTTACCGTCGGGGATGATGGTCGGTTGGTACACTGGGTACTTTATTGGTTTGATGGCGGTAGTTCTGCACCTGGGCGCCTCAATCTTCTCAAATAAAAGTATGCTTCGTGATTTTATTGCCAGTTACTACTTCGGATTATTCATCCGTTTTGTGGTTTTATTGGCTCTATTCGTTGCCATACTTTTAATAACAAAAATTGATGAAATGAGCTTTACTGTTAGTTTTATAATTTCGTATATTTTGCATTCTGTAAACGAAGTGATATTTCTTAACCAAAAACTCACTGATTAGTCGGGTAAATTGTTAAACCATAAGATGAGCCAATTCCTGCGCCGATTAACCGTAACAATTCTATTTTTATTCGCTATTAACCCGGGGATTCTCGCCGCTGATACTCAAGAGAGCGACGGTGGATCTTTTGATGTGATGGGTAAAGTTGTCGATCACGACTATGTAGAGATTGTTGGTGTAAAAATTTATCTTCCCCGTATTCTGTTGGTTGATGGTGAGTGGTATTTCTATTCCAATACAAAATCAGCGATTGAATCCGGTCAATTTATGGAAACAGAAGAGGGTGGTTTGGTTCGTTCTGACGGAGCTGAAATCTCTCTGGATATGTCCATTACATCTCATTTGGTGTATGTATGGCTTGCGATCATTTTTACATTGCTCATTACGATGTGGGCAGCCGGTCGCTACAGGCGCGGGCTCGGGGCTGAAACAGAGCCAAAGGGAGCCATGCAGAATATTTTTGAAGTGCTCTTTGTATTTATTCGGGATGAAATTGCGAAAGAATTTATTAGCCCGGAAAAATATAAGCGATATGTTCCATATCTCTTCTCAGTTTTTATGGCCATCATGTTCATGAATCTTTTTGGTTTGTTGCCATGGGCCGCATCCGCAACGGCAGACTTAACAGTAACAGCAACTCTTGCGGGGATCACATTTTTTATAACACAATTCAGCGGAACGAAGGATTACTGGCAGCATGTGTTTGTGTTCCCGGGTGTACCCGCTTGGTCTAGAATTATTTTGACACCGGTTGAAATTTTGGGGCTGTTTACCAAGCCATTTGCGCTTGCTATTCGTCTCTTTGCAAATATGCTTTCCGGTAAAATTATGATTGTCAGTATTCTGGGATTGATTTTTATCTTTACAGATCTTTTTGGAGCGTATGTAGGAGTAGGTTCAAGTGTGTTTTGGGTGGCGTTAACAGCGGCGCTCTATTTCCTGAAGGCACTTGTTGCACTTATTCAAGCGTACGTTTTTACACTGTTGTCTGCGGTATTTATTGGTATGGCAGCAGAAGAGCATCATCATCACGACGACGAAACGGCCGTTGCACATGCACAGGCAGTTGAAGTCGAAACTAATCACTAATAACAAAACATATATTTAATTATGGGTTTTTTAGCAGCAGGCCTTGGAGCCGGAATCATTGCACTTGGAGCCGGATTTGGAATCGGTATTATCGGTAAAAGTGCTACAGAAAGTATTGCAAGACAACCTGAAGCGGCCGGCGATATTCGCGGAGCTATGCTTTTGACCGCCGTATTTATTGAGGGTGTCGCTCTTATCGGTGCTATTGTTTGTATTCTTCTTGCTCTCGGTGTTGGTCAATAATTTATAAAGGACCAGCATTATGCACTATTTCTTAGCGGGTGGGGGAGGACTCCTTTCATTCAATACAGGTTTTGCCATTTGGGTATTGATCTCAACAGTGGTATTTCTTGTTTTGATGCAAAAATTTTTGGTTCCCCCCATCATGAAAGCATTGGATGAGCGGGAGAATCGAATTAAGGATTCTCTGGAATCTGCTGAGAAGGCAATTGCGAAAGCTGAGCAAATTTCTAAAGACAACGACAAGGCTCTGAAAGAAGCCGAAATCGCAGCTCAGAAAATTCGTAAAGAAGCTCTCGAAGACGCAGAAGTATTGCGATCAGAAAAAATTGAAAAAGCCAGAAATGATGCTGATAAAATTCTGTCTGATGCCAAGGCGGCAATCGAACAGGAAAAACAGCGTGCTATGGCAGAACTAAGAAAAGAAGTATCTGACCTCGCAATCGAAGCCGCATCACGAATTATTGATGCAGAGCTTGATAAGACAAGAAATAAGAAGCTTGTTGATTCATTTATCAGCGATCTAAACAACAAGAATTAACGAATGATACCTAAAGCAGCCGGGCGTTATGCCAGCGCACTTTTAAAGACGGCCCTGGAAAAAGATATTCTCGATACTGTATACGGGGATATGCTTCTTCTACAGGAAACGATTGACAATTCTCGGGATCTACAGCTTTTTCTCAAGAGTCCGTTGATTAAAAAAGCCGTTAAAATTAGTGCAATGGACGAAATTTTTGGGGATAAGATATCAGATTTAACCAAAAATCTTTTACATCTGCTTTCCGAAAAGAGTCGTGAGAAATTACTGCACGATATAACCCGGGCTTTTGTGGCTCTTCACAAGGCTCACCACGGTATTATCGATATTGATGTTGAATCTGCTTTTGAGCTGAATGAAGATCAGGTAGATGAACTAAAAAGCAAGCTCGAAAAATCTACAGGGAAAACCGTTGACCTTCACGTATCTGTAAATGAAGAGTTGATGGGCGGATTAAAAGTTCGAATTGATGACACCGTTATTGACGGTTCAGTGAAGCATAAATTAAGTCAGCTGAAAGAAGAATTTAAGGCTGCAACAGTTGAATAAAAAGATTAGGAATTACAAATGAGTCAAGTCAGACCTGACGAAGTTTCGGCTATTTTAAAAAAACAACTTACAGGTTTCAGTGGCGATACTGATACTTATGATGTGGGTACTGTTCTCGAGGTGGGTGACGGTATCGCTCGTGTATATGGTCTTTCTAAAGTGCAGGCAGGTGAGCTGGTTGAGCTTCCTGATTCTGTAGATAACGACGGAAATGCCGTACGAGGTATGGTATTGAACCTCGAAGAGGATAATGTTGGTATTGTACTTTTCGGTTCTTCTAATTCTGTTGAAGAGGGCCATCCGGTTAAAAGAACTAAAAACATTGCTTCTCTGTCGGTTGGAGACGGTCTGTTGGGTCGCGTTATCGATCCTCTTGGGCGTCCGCTGGATGGGAAAGGCGCCATTGCCGGCGAAACCATTACACTGCCGCTTGAGCGAAAAGCTCCCGGTGTAATTTATCGTGAGCCGGTAGCCGAACCACTTCAAACAGGTATTAAACCAATTGACTCATTAATTCCTATTGGTCGAGGGCAGCGTGAGTTGATTATTGGTGACCGTCAAACCGGTAAAACTGCCATTGCGCTTGATACCATTATAAACCAAAAGCACACCCAGGATTCAGACAATCCGGTGTTCTGTATTTATGTAGCGGTTGGGCAGAAGGGATCAACAGTTGCCTCGATCGTAAACACGTTGAAGGAGCACGGTGCATTGGATTACACGGTCGTTGTTTCTGCACCTGCCAGTTCATCAGCCCCAATGAGATACATTGCACCGTTTGCCGGTGCCGCGATCGGTGAGTATTTCCGTGATACCGGTCGCCATGCTCTGGTAATTTATGATGACCTGTCGAAGCAGGCTGTAGCCTATCGAGAGCTCTCTCTCTTGCTGAGAAGACCACCGGGACGTGAAGCATATCCCGGAGATGTATTCTATCTGCATAGCCGACTGCTGGAACGTGCTGCGAAAATTATCGACAATGATGACGTAGCTAAACTGATGAACAATGTGCCGGATACGCTTAAGCCGAAGCTGAAAGGTGGCGGTTCATTAACTGCGCTGCCTGTTATTGAAACTCAGGCCGGTGACGTGTCTGCATACATTCCGACAAACGTAATTTCTATTACCGACGGTCAAATTTTCCTTGATACCGATCTTTTTAACTCAGGTGTTCGTCCGGCGATTGATGTGGGTATCTCGGTTTCTCGAGTAGGTGGATCTGCTCAGGTTAAATCGATGAAGAAACTTTCCGGAACACTTAAACTGGACCTGGCTCAGTATCGTGAATTGGAAGCATTCGCTAAGTTTGGTTCGGATCTTGATGCTGCTACACAGCGACAGTTGAAACGCGGTGAGCGTACAGTTGAACTGATGAAACAGGGTGAATACAAACCGCTTCCTGTTGAGCAACAGATTGTTCTGTTAAAAGTGAACAGTGAAGGTTTGCTTGACAAACTTCCGGTTAATCTGATCCGTAAGTTTGAGAATATGTTTATTGAAACGGTGGGTGCGAAGTACTCCGAGCAGATGAAAACACTCGCTAAGTCTGGTGTGCTTGATGATACATTTGGTGCAGAGATTGTTAAAACTGCTGAAAGTACAATTGATCAACTTATAGCCGTATCAGAGGAGTAATCGATGGCAAACCTGCGCGATATACGAAATCGGATATCATCTATTGAGAATACTCAGCAGATTACCAAAGCCATGAAAATGGTGGCTGCGGCTAAACTGCGAAAAGCTCAACAGCGTATTATTGCGACCAGACCGTATGCAAAGAAAATGCGCAGTGTGGTTTCGAGATTAATTTCTGGTGCCGGAAGTGATAATCCGATTCTTCGTAAACCCGAAGAAGTTGATACCATTGTAATGATTGTTGTGGGCTCAGATCGCGGTCTTTGCGGCGGATTCAATAATAACCTTTTTAAACTGGTTGAACAGAGAATCAATTCTGACTACTCTCAATATCAGCAAGCCGGTAAGCTGGACTTGATCACAATTGGTCGTAAAGCTGACGGTTATTTTAAAAAGAGAAAATATAACGTTGTTGACTCATACGTTGGTTTTTTTGATGATTTGAATTACGAAACAACTTCATCCATTATGAATGGAGTTACAGATAAGTTTGTCAAAGGGGACTATGATAAAGTTTTGGTTGCCTTTAATGAGTTCAAATCTGTAATTTCTCAAAACCGTTTGGTTGATGAAGTATTGCCACTAAAAACAGACCAGTTTGAGGAAGAAAATTCTTCAAATCTGAATGAAATTGACTATATTTATGAGCCTGATGGACAGTCGATTTTAAATGATCTGTTACCTGTTCACTTGAATATGCAGCTGTGGCGTGCCGTGCTTGAATCGAACGCTTCTGAACAAGGAGCCAGAATGACGGCCATGGATAATGCTACGGAAAATGCAAAAGAGCTCGAGCGTGATCTTCGATTGAAGTACAATCAGGCTCGACAAAGTGCAATTACGACCGAAATTTCCGAAATTGTTTCCGGTGCTGCGGCACTTGAAGATGCATAATTTTGGAGGGATGGCAGAGTGGTCGAATGCGGCGGTCTTGAAAACCGTTGAGGCGCAAGTCTCCGGGGGTTCGAATCCCTCTCCCTCCGCTTTTATAAAAAAGCCTCTTTATTATTAAAGGGGCTTTTTTTGTATCTGATCGAAATGGCAGAAAGTTTTGTAATATCAAGTCACTGTTTGGTAAATAAAAGCTTAGCCACTTCGTTGTTGAGTAAGCTAAATCATAAAGAAACTAATTACTGTGCATCGTTTTATATATCTGAGTTTACTGATACCGTTCTTACTTTTTAACACGGCACAATCTCAGGATACGTTAAAAGTAAATCTACAGGAATTTATCGATCGCGGTCTTGAAAGATCCGGTCAGGTTGCTTATGAGCGCAATTCTGTGAGTATGTCAGAAAATCGGGTCCGGGAAGCACGGAACCAACGAATTCTGCCAAGAGTAGAGTTCAACTCGCAACATGGTGTAGTTCCGGGTGTAAAAAGCGAGGTTGAAGGACTTTCGGAGGGACATTACTATCTGGATCCAAACCTTGAGAACGACTGGGAGGATTGGGGCATTTTCACCAGAGCCGAGATCAGTGCCATTCAGCCGGTCTATACCTGGGGAGCTATCAATAATGCTATTGCAGCGGCCGAGGCCGGTGCCAGGGCCGCAGACTATCAATTTAGCGCAGTAACGGCTGAGGCAGAAGTGCAATTGTTTGAGCTCTATCACAGTTATTTACTGGCCTATGAAGTGGAGCGAATTTTAGCAGACGCTGAGGAACAGGTAGATAGGGTAGAGCGGCAAATTGAACAGATGAGAGAAGATGGTGATCCCGATCTGAAAGAAGCAGATGTATTTCGGTTTGAGATCTTCAAAACCGAGTTTGAAGTGCAGCGCAGAGAGGTTGAGGAGAGTTTGGCATCTATAACACGAATTTGGAATTATGTGATGGGTGGGGATGAAAGAACAGTATATGAGCCGCAAGAAAGATTTTTGGATCCTGTGGCATTTGATTTAGAGCCCTATGATTACTATCAGCAGCTGGCAGTGCAGAACCGCCCGGAGTTGAAGGGTGTGGAAGCCGGAATTGAGGCACTCGAAAAAGGAAAAGATGCGGTGAAAGCCCAACAATATCCGGCTTTGTTTTTAGGGATATCGGGAAGTTATGCGAATACACCTAATCGACCGCGCCAAACAAATCCGTTTATCATCAACAACACCAACTATGCATCTGCCGCTGTTGGGTTTGGTATCCGACAAAATCTTAATTTTAGATCCATCAGAAATCAAATAGACCGGGCTGATATTGAGTTTAGCCGTGTTCGGGATTTAAAGGATGCATTAATGGACGGTATCTATCTGGAGTTGAATGAAAACTACCGTGAAGCATCCGTAGCTGAAGTGAAAGCGAATCAAACAGAACAGGCACTTTCCACGGCAAGAAACTGGGTACGGCACGAACAGTTGAATTATGATATTGGTTTCGGAGATGTGGAGGAGTTACTCAATGCAATGCAGAAAGAGTTAGAATTACGTGTTGAGTTGAAACAAAATGTATTCGATTTGAATAAAAAGGTAGCAGCTCTGTACAGAGCATCGGGAATCTCAGTAAAACAGTTGAGCGTAAATTAAAAGCTATTTAAAATGAAATATTTAACAACACTATTCATCACGTTTTTCCTTTTTGTGAATATTGGAATCGCACAATCTGAGGCGGATGAAATTCGATCCATGTTGAATGAGCGGGATGACGAAATTAAAGAGTTACTCGGGCCCAAAGGAAGTGAGTATACGCAAGAGCAGCGTGACAAATTGAAAGATATCATCAATGATGTGATCGATTTCAGGTCGATGTCTGAAATTGCCCTGGGCGATACATTCCATGAAATATCGGATGAAGAGCGTGAAGAGTTTGTGTCACTTTTTGCAACAATCATTCGGGATAACTCCCTGAACAGGCTTGATATCTACCGGGCAGAAGTATCCTATAATGGAATTACTGTTGAAAACGGAAATGCTGAAGTTAAAACCATGGCCCAGATGGATAACGTCAGAACTTCTGTAGATTACGATATGGAACTGCGGGATGGCGTGTGGTACATCACCGATATGAGTATTGATGATGTTTCCACTGCAGAATCCTATCGCCGTCAGTTTCAAAGCATTATTCGCCAACGGGGGTTTGATGCACTGTTGGAAAGCTTACGCAGACGAGCCGCAAGAGCGTAACAGAAAGTTAATTTTCAATCAAAGCACTTAATGTATCTATTAAGTGCTTTTTTTGTTTGGGCCTGATGACCTCCATACCTTGAATACAGAGAAACTCAATATCTCCCCGTTGAATAGTTTGAACTTTTCTCGACACAGCCGGTGAAAGGTCCATCTCACCGTTGATCATCATGGCACTTTTGGGAGGTATTAGTTCTGCATTTTCATTGGCTATCTCCAAATGATAAGAGAGAAAGATAGCTGAGAACTGCTTAGTATCTCTGAATTTATACCGGATATTTTTTTCAAACTGCTGTGGATTGTTCTTGAAATAACTCTCGAGGGTAGATTTTTTTTACAGGATGGGGTACATGCGGAACGTAGAAATATCTTTTTTTAAAACCGGAAAGCTGAGCTGAACGAATCTGCAGAAGAAGGTGCATCGAACGGGTAATTCCCAGAAGTTTCTTAATAACTTTACTGAACAGGTGATTCAGCTTGAGTCGGAAATTCCCATAATGTGTGATTTTCCGCCAATTTCCTCTGACGACCACTTTTCTGCCCTTAAAAAAGTGTTCTTTTGTTAACGGAGCCGTTAGAACAAAATCATCGTTGAAATAGATGAATTTTTCAGAAAGACCGGGAATTCTCCAGAGAACAGACTCGATAGATCGTGTATTGAAAGTTGGCAGAGCCCACTCATACGATTTGAAAATTTCTGTATGGTCAACCACTTTTACCTTAAAATTTTTTTGGGCCTGTCTATTTAAAAAAGCCGGGATTTGGTTATCTGTTACCAAATAGATATTTCGAATCCATGGGGCAAATTTACGGATGGATTTAATACACCATTCAAGCTCGCCATTATCAATGAAACGAGTTTTATGATGTCCGGTCGGTAATTGATCAGATGTAATCAATCCTTCATCCCGCAGAGCTTTCGTCCGCTTTTCAGCATGATAGGGATCATTACCATCCACCCAGATTACAACGGCGTCAATTGGTTCGGTAATCGTTTGGCTCATGTTGGTAGAAAAACGTCAATATCTACATTTAGATTAGTGATTTGTACATCCGGAGTGAATAAGCAGATCACTACGCATTTACGTAGACATCAGAGAAATAATCGTTGAGCAGTGTATGTAGTTCATCTTGTAACTCATCATCGATCGATTCAAATCCCTGAATACATAAGAATTTGACGTCTCCTTTTTTGATCCGTTTGATTTTTTTTGAAATCATGAACCGAAAATCTGACTCACCATTGATCATCAAAACGTCGTCTGGCGGTTTAAGCAGAGCATTTCCCTTTTTGATCTCTATATGGTTGGCAAGATACTGTATTGTATGCTGATCTGTACTGCGAAACTTGTGTTGAATATTATTTTCGAAAGTCTTCGGGTGTGCTTTGTAAAAATCACTTACGGTTTTCGTTCGTATTGGGTGAGGGACATGTGGAGTATAAAAATATCGATCAGCGAAGTTGGCAAGCTTAGCAGAACGAATTTGTGTCAATAGGTTAAGTGATCGGGTAATTCCCAGAAATTTCTTTACAAACCGACTGAAAATGTGATTTAACTTGATGCGAAGCGGTGAGTACTCTGCCATTCTTTTCCATCTTCCGCGAAGAATGACTTTATCTCTGGCAAAAAAATCTTCAATCTGTACGGGTGCAGTCAGAATAAAATCATCATTGAGATAGAGAAATTTTGTAGAGAGCCCCTCAATTCTCCAAAGAGCGGTTTCAATAGACATGCTACTGAATGTTGGAAGTGCCCACTCATACGTTCTAAAAATCTCCTGATGATCAACAATTTTGATGTTTTGTATATTTTGAATTTCAGGAGTAAGAAATTTGGGAACCTGATTGTCCGTAACCACGTAGATAGTACGAATCCAGGGCGCAAATTTTCGCAGTGAGGCTATGGAGTAGTAAAGCTCACCATTATTTAAAAAACGAGTTTTATGGTTCCCGGAAGGGAGGTGGCTATGATGGTTTTTCGATCCGTTCATAGCTTTGGCTCTTTTTTCTGCGTGTTTCGGATCGTTTCCATCCACCCACGTGAGTACAGCATCGATCGGGTCGGATGAATGATTATTCTGTGCCATCTGTATTATTAATTACCGGGGATTGTGATAACGGACAATGATTTACAATTTCATAATATAAAAATCTTTCATAAGACATTTTAGATCTCGTAATTTGTAGTTTGCTATAAAGTTGATCGAATACGTTTAGCAGCAGAGAGCTTATGAGAATAAACAGTCAGATTAGATGCCCGAAAATAGATTGAAAAAGGAAGGGTACATATACTCCTCTTATGGTGATGAAAAGTATCTGCGACATGCAGTTGCGAGTGTTAAAACTCTTCGCAGGTACGACGAAGACAGACCGGTAGCACTCTACTGCTCAAATGAACACATTCAAATATTGAAAAAGAATGGCTTGACTGATTTGTTTGATCAGATCCATTTCTTACCTGAGGAGAATAGATCAATAACCGGTTTTAAGCACCAGGTTCATAAGTTTATGCCGTATGAGAAAAATCTGTTCCTGGATAGTGATATTATCTGGTGCCGCGATCCTGATCCATTGTGGAGTGTGCTTGAAACCTTTCATTTTACCATTTCAGGCAATCATATCGCAGACGGTTTTTTCGGGGGACCTAAAGGAATAGGAATTGTGGCAGATGTGATCTTCCAGAGACGCAAGAGGACTTTAAAGAAGTTCGGACTAACCTACCTGAACCGAGTACAAACGGGGATGATCTATGCAGCCGATCGAGATGTTGCTGAGGATGTGTGCCGTGCTGCAAAGGAATTTCTCTCGAGAAGGGATGAGACCCATTTCCGGAGCCGGAAGAGTGAGACCGGACGGAATGAGGAGAGTTGTGAGTGGAGTCTTGGAATGGCAATGTCTAAACTTAACATCCCAATCCTTCCTTGGCTGAATGGGTTTAACAGCCCCCAGCTGGATTATATTGAAAGCTACACGTCTCATAATAAAGATTTCAGTAAGGTAACCTGTACGCTGTATAACGATCGGTTTGTGTACGATTTCAAAGCTGTTCGATCGGGGCTGTTAAGAAAGCTTCTTATATCGTTATTTTCACTGGTACCTGGTAAGGGAGATTTTATGAGAGTTACTCCATACTGCCTTCATTTTGGTTGGTATCATCAAAAAAAGCCTTTTTATGATTTTGCCGATCGGGTGTGGGAGGGGTTGGTAGGTCGTGAGTGAGTTTACAACGTAATCTCTGATTTTCCTCTCTTCCCGGTAACTGTGAGAAACAGGTAGAGAATGAAATTCAATACTTTGCCAAGTACATCGTGTACCAGAAAAATCCCCGTTACAGGTGCTACCGGAACCTGCAGTATCTTTGCTATTTCGATGTTGGTTCCGGTTGCCACAAGGTCCTGGCTTGGAATGATCGGAATTCGGCTGATAATAATATTTACACTTAAAAAGGTGAACCAGATTTCAAGAGAGATATCGGGCAGCACCAGGTGCCACTGCAGTATTTGTGCAGCGTAGAGTAGTATCATCCGTGTGGCGTGAATAGAGAAAATCTTGGCTGATGTTCCCGCAGGCATGCTGAAAAGATACTTTCGGAACCGGGTAATCACTGCAATCAGAATGATAACGATTACCAGAATCAGTCCATATTCAAAAACAGTTGCATCTGAAAGAAAATCATCCCGGATGAGGCTGTCGAAGGCTTTAATCTGACCGGTCAAAAACAGAACCCCAAGCAACCCGAATGCAATAATGGTGGATGCAGCTGAGGAGAGAATGTTCATATCTCTCACATCTTTAAAAATCTGTTTTTTTGATTTTTCGGTGTGCTGCGTGGCCCACTGCATCAGGACAATCTCACCGGAATAACCCATCACATCTTTATTGAAAATTCTTTTTTTGATGAAGATCGAAATGCTTCTCCAATATGGAATTCCCCAAGTGATTTTATAGGCCAGAGTTTCAGAGAAAGGGAGCAGGAAATAGATAAACAGGAATAAGAGGTAAAACCAGGGAGTTGTTGGGAGTGAGTTGAAAATATTCATCCACCCTATTCCCGTGAGCTGTATTGCAATGATGGCAATAATTAATACCTGTACTGCATAGGTCAGGTATTTTAAGATGATCTTCCCGCGGGGTGATTCCCTGAACTCTTTAAACTGCATTCGCAGCACTCTCACCCGGTTATGTATTGACTCAATCATAAAGTGGTGGTTTACTCAGAGAATCCCCAGCTTTTTGGAGTCCTTTAAAAACATGTCAAATGCTTTCTGTTCATCCGCGGTTAATTGAAATTTTGGGTGACCAAAAAGATCCCTTTTTACCTTTGCATGCCACATGTATTGAATCCAGTTTTTCGGGGAATTTTTAAGCCTTCGCAAAAAGTGCTTTTTCCCGGATACATTCGTACCGTGGAATACCCGTACAAACAGATAGGCGTAGGAGAGATCGAGCATTTTGTAACGTCCCTGATCCATCCACCGGTTTAGGTAAACGGTATCTTCACCCCGCCGCATGGAGGGGTAACGTATAGCGTCGCTTCGTTTATGCATGATAGAACTTGGCGACCCGTCGGGCAGACGGCCGATATAGGGATGGTCGATCAGATCCGGAGAGTCGATATGAAATATATTCCCCTCCAGGCAGCAGGCATCAAAACCCGATTTTATTGTGTTGAGCTGTATTTCAATTCTTTTCGGGTGGAACCAGTCATCGTCATCCCAGCAGATCATATAATCGCCCGTGGCCTTATCCAGGGAGATGTTTCTCAAATCACCTAAAATGTTATCGGGTGAGGGTTGGATATAGGTATAGTTGACCTGCTCACTTGGGAACATCTGCAAAAGCTTTTCAACTTTCTCCTCACCATTGTCAATCACAACGACTTCTATATTCTTATGAGTCTGATTTTTCAGAGAGACGAGAGACCGGCGCAAAAGCTCTTTTCGATTTGCGGTTACGATCAGACAGCTAACTTTATCCCCGGACGGTGAATTTGTCATAAGCGAAGGTACAGGTTGCTATTATTTTTCTGTGTGAATATAACCATTAATTTTAGACAATAGAGGATGTTTACGGATTCAGAAAGTGAACTCGACGGATTGATCAACTTCGCGGGTACCGGGTTTGTAACTTTTTTCTATGAATGTGGTTTCACTATTTGGATCGGCAAAAATTAATGTGGAGCATCGCGTTCCGTAATCTTCCGATTGTATGAAAATGGAGGAGACCATCCGTTCCTTCTCTATTGGCAGACCGGTTGAGGGTAGCAGGTGGTCGGGAAACTGTTCGGTATCCTGCAGAAATTCGAAATATCGTTCCCGGTCGAGGGGGTTTTGTCTAAGTGTCTCTTTAAACTTACGAAGTGCTTTTTGTGATTTTGGCCATTCACTATTTAGAAATGCGTTGCTTAGCGTGTGATATCCCGGTTCTATCTTTTGCAGTTCAATCTTCACATTGTTGAAGTAGTACAACTCATCCGTGAACCCAAAGAGAAGATTGAAACCATTATAGTCAGCAGCCGACGGCTCCATCTTTTCAAAAAAGTCGACAGGTGATAAGTCGCCGGTCAGGAAGTCCGTTACAATTTGTCCGCGACTGGGAGCATTCTCCTTGATGTTGGTTAAATCACGAAAGTTTGTAAGCGCTGCAAATTTATTCTCTTTGGTTATTCCCATCCATGTTCCTCCGGCTTTGAGATCTTTTCCGGCGAGCAGCCGGGGGTGATCTTCCCAAAATTGCGCGGGTCTGGTGGGGCGTTCATAGAACTCATCACGGTTGGTAGAAAATATGAAAGGAAAATTGTCATCTGTTTTATAAGAAAAAGTTATCAGGCACATATCATAAATTCATTTCGGTTGAATAATTTTGTAAGGTACCGTCTTGTTTTTAAAATAATTGGGAATTTTTCAGGAATTTCAGTTCAGGGATTTTCTGCTACATGAGTCCTGATTGATTTTATATATCTTCTTTTTCATTATCACAAAATAATTTGAAACTTTGTTTCATAAATTCCGATGTAAATTAATGCATCTAAATTGTTAATCAATTACGACCGGACAGCGCATTGAGTTTCTCCTTCGATTCAGCTAAAACTGATACATTACTTGTTATAGCAGGTATATTGGCTGCTTTCCTGTTCTTTTGGCTGTACGGTCAAAGTCATCCGCTGAGCCTGGCGGATCCCTCTCTGGGAGAGGAGGCGGCATCTCAACGTGCTCAGAGTGTAGTTCAGTCGTATGGGTATCAGCCGCAAGATATCCCGATTACAGACTTCCGGGTTAAGTCAGCACTTCTCGATTCTTTACAGTCCGGTACAGACATCAATCAATTTTATCGGATTGAAGCAAACAGGCTAAATTTCCCTGCATTTTATTGGCGATCTGAGTTTTTGATTGAGCTTGCTGATGCGAACGATTTTATGGCCGGCCCCATGCAGAATCAAATTGTTTCTGTGCATCTCAATGAACGTGGAGAAGTCATTGAGTTGGTGAACAGTGAAAATCGTCTGCCATCTACCTTCTTTCATGCGGATGTGCTGTCGTTTGCACTCGATATCGAACATCCGAGAATTCCACCCGAAGCGGTCGACAGCCTGATTTTTGAACGCATTCAATTTCAACTTTCCGGTAATGAGGAGTCATTGTCCTTAAATATGGAGCATGGGGAGCTAACCCGTTTAAACAGAGCAACTGCGGAAAAGATGGCTCAATACTATCTGGAACGCTCCGGATGGGCAGGGTCTAACTATGAAATTGCCAATGTTGAAAAAGTGCCTGTTGGAGTAACGGATGCTGCAAAAGTAAGCTTTCAATATGAACATCCTGAGTTTTCAACCCGGGGCGAATTAAACATAACGGTTCTGCCCACCGGAGCATTACTTTCCATGAGGCACTCGCTGCAGTCAGGTGGTTCAGCTTCGATGAGTTCAACTTCAATTTTAAGCGGTATTCGGGGGGCTGTACTTCTTCTCGTGCTGTTCTGGGTGCTTATACTCTTTATCATCCGCTTTAGAATGAGGCTGATCGATACGAAAGCTGCCATACTTGTGGCGGTTCTTGCCGGATTCATCATGCCGCTTGTAGTCCTTTCGGAAACAGTTCACGAATACATCAAAAACTTTGGAAGTTTCGATTTTAACCTGATATCAATGGTTTTGATCGTAGGCGGATTAACGGCGGCTTTCACCTCTCTGGTTTACTTTTTAATTACCTCCATTGCCGACTCCATCACGCGACAGAACTGGCCTGAAAAACTACAGTCGATTGACCTGATTCGGATCGGGCATTTTTTCAATAAACCGGTCGGTTCCACCTTTATCCGGGGTATTTCATACTCTTTTATCCTGGCTGGGATCTGGGCACTGATGTACTATCTCATTCCGGACCGATTTCTTTCTGTTGAGCCGGTGTTTTACTCAAATGGGCGCTACATCAGCAATATTGTTCTGATGCTTTCCAACCTGGCGATCTATTTTTTCGCGGCACAACTGATCTTCCTCATCTTTCTTGGAAAAGTGAAGGCTGTCATGTCGAAACCTGTTTGGGTTGTTCTGCTGACCGGTGTTGTTTTTGCTGTGATGAACCCACTGGGCATCGATGTGGGACCGATGGGCACAGAGTTCATAATGATGGGGGTTGTCGGGCTGGCAATTGGCTGGATGTATGTACGGGATGATTTTTTAACCGTATTTTTAGCGCTCTTCTTTTTTGTCAATCACCTCACCACAGCTTCCGGCTGGGTGATGGAGCAATCGCCGGATGCACTCCTTTTTTACACGAATATTTTAATTGCCGCAGTGGGTGTAGCATTTGGCGGATACTGCATGAGCACAGGTAAATCTGCGCGGGATCTCCCAAATTTTGTACCTGAATATGTGGATGAACTTGCACAGAGTGAGCGTATAAAACAGGAGCTACAGATTGCGAGGAAAGTGCAGACTTCATTTTTGCCGGTTAGCACTCCGGATGTGGAAGGGCTGCAGATTTCTGCGGTTTGTCGTCCCGCATTCGAAACGGGTGGAGACTATTATGATTTTATCTCTCTTCCCGATCAGAGGCTGGCCGTAACCATTGGGGATGTGAGCGGTAAGGGAATTCAGGCGGCATTTTATATGACATTTATCAAAGGAGTTATACATGCGGTCTGCGAAAATTTCAAATCTACAATCGAGGTTTTGGTCCGGGTCAATAAACTCTTTAGGCAGAATGCACGAAAAGGAACATTTATTTCTCTTATCTTTGGAGTGTTCGATTCTCAAAAAAATGTATTTACGTTCTCAAGAGCCGGGCATAACCCCTTGCTCTATTTCGACAGTAAAGAGAAAAAACTTCATGTATTTACACCTCAGGGAATTGGGCTGGGAATTACCGATGAAGAGCTGTTCAGAAATAACATTATGGAACAGTCGGTTGATGTTCATAAAAATGACATTTTGATTCTTTATACTGACGGCGTGGTTGAGGCTACGAACAATCTCAACAAGTATTACGGTGATAACAGACTAAAAAAATTGATTGAAGCCTACCACGAAGCAGATGCTGAAACTATTCTAAGCAAAATAGTAGACGATTTGCAGACGTTTGGTAATGGAGCCAATCAGCATGATGATATGACGATCGTGGTGATCAAAAAGAAATAAATCTATCTGAAGTCATGAAGGTATTTGAAAAATCTCTTTACACTCTGCTGTTGACAGCGCTGGTATGGTTGGCCGCTGGTCAGAAAGAACTGTATAGCCAAGACACTTCCGGACAGCCGGAGCCGATTACGCTTGAAGAAGCACTGAAAATAGCACCGGAAACCGGTAAAAAGATTCTGATCGATGTTTTTGCTGAGTGGTGCCCTTACTGCCAGCGAATGCATGCCGATGTGTACACAAGTGACGAGGTACTGGAGGCGATTTCAGAGCACTATATTTGGGTGCGAATCAATGTAGAATCTGAGGAGATGGTTAACTACCATGGAAATGAGATGACGGAAGCTCAGTTTGCATCTGCCTTAAATAACGAGAGCGTGCCAACCACATACTTTCTCAACTCAGAAGGCAGTATACTCGGATCACAGCCCGGTTTTATTGAAGCTCCGATGTTTAGCTCCCTGTTAAATTTTGTCGGGAGTGATGAATATCTCAATCAAACTTTTCAGGAATACCAGGGAAGATAACCCTACAAACCTTTTACAATAATCATGTCGAGAAGTCAATCTGTTGAAGATTACTTAAAAGCGATCTACAAACTCGATCAGGAGGGTGAGAACGGTGTATCCAACTCCCGGTTGGCTGAAGAGATGGGCGTTGCGGGTGCTTCCGTCACCAACATGGTGAAAAGACTTTCAAAGATGGGGCTTGTTGAATATGAATCATACTACGGGTCAAGGCTGACAAAATCCGGGGAGGAGATTGCACTTGAAATTATCCGGCATCACAGGCTTCTGGAGCTTTACCTGAAAGAGATGATGGGATATTCGTGGGATGAAGTACATGATGAGGCAGAAAAGCTGGAGCATCACATTTCGGAGCAGTTTGAGGACCGGATTGCCGAGCTGTTGAACAATCCGAAGTACGATCCGCACGGTGACCCAATCCCGGCAAAAGATGGATCCATGCCACAGGAACATCTCTTTTCTCTGTTGGAGATTAAAGAGGAGACCCCTTGCATAATACGCAGGGTGAAAAATCAAGACCCTGATCTGCTCCGATACCTCGAAGAGAGAAACCTGATTCCCGGGGTAAAAATTAAAGTCTCCAGGCGTGAACCTTTTGACGGTCCGATCCATATCTTTGTTGAAGGGGAGAAAGGTGTGGCAATCGGTGCCTCTGTGGCGTCAGATATCTACGTTGTGAACAAGAACGGCTAGATCCCTATGGCGTGTGATCCATAGGATTTGGATAGGAGAATGTGTACTCCAGTTCTCTCTTAACCTTTTCGTTCGATATCACCCGGTAATCTTTTCGGCCATCTTTACTGAACTGAGGTTCGGGCAGATTAAAATGGTGCGCCGCCGAAATGTAGAACTCTTTTCTGGGCGGGTGCCCGTCCGAAACGGCATTAAATACGTCATTTCTCTTATTCAGCTCAATAATTTTCTGAATAATATTCAGGCAATCTGTTTGATGGATCAGGTTGACCGGTTTTGAGGCATCAGACAGATCCTTTCTTCCGGCTAAATATTTAACCGGATGGCGCCCATATCCATAGAGTCCGCCAAAACGTATAATCGATACATCGAGCGTTGAACTTTGCAGAACTTGTTCCGCTCTTAACACGGCTTCACCCGACGGCCGGGATGCACTTCCCGGTTTCGCATCACTTTCGTCAGTCACTCCACCGGTAGAGCTGTATACTGATGTTGAACTGGCAAAGATGATCCAATCAATTCCGGCAGATGTTGCTTTATCAACAACTTTCTGTATAAGAGTAGGATAGTTTTTTTCTACATCGGAATCCCCTCTGGAGGGCGGGATATTCAAAAACAGAATATCCGAATTCCAAAAATCACGGTTTTCTTCCGACTCCAACTGTTCGGGGAGTTTTATCAGGTAGGTTTCAATACCGGCCTGTTTGAGTGTTTTAACTTTTTTTTCTGATGTAGTGGAACCTTTAACCGAGAAACCAAGGCTCAGTAAGTTTTGTGCAAGCGGAAAACCTAACCAACCGCACCCTAATATAGATATCGTCATCTTTTAATGAATTTTTTATGGGATGGGAAGGTAATCACAAAGGGGGACTTTTAAAAAAGAGGAGAAATGAAAAAAGCAGGCCCGATATTGAGCCTGCTTTTTTGGATTGAGGATGGATATTCGAATATCAGAGATTTACTCTAAATCCTCCCATAAATGTTCTTGGGAGGCCCGGACGTACACCTGCAGGCCGGTCAGAAACGATATAGGTTTCGTTCAATAGATTTCGGGCATTTACAAAGAGGTCAATGTTATTCATTACATTATACGTTGCATTTACATCTGTAATAAAGTAACTGTCGGTGCTGTTTTGATCCTCAATGTCGCCCTGTCCGGCTACGGTTCTCATTTTTGGAGAGAACACATTGTTGATGTTAAACTGTACTCTATCCCAGTTGAGTGATAGAGCCATATTCAATTGGTGCTCAGGAATAAATGGAAGCTGATCTCCCTCCTGTACAGTTCCCCAGGGACCAAAACTGCTGTCGAATGATGTCCGGAATTCAGCCTTGGTGTACGTGTAGTTTATGTTGAATGGAATGGATAGTGAGGTTGTGCCGAACATCTCTGCGAAATCGGTTTCTGCAGAAACTTCAAGCCCAACTACTTCAACACTTCCGGCATTGAATTGTGCGGATGTACCGCCTCCTCCGCCTGCTTCCAGATCTGACCCGAGCAGGTTGCTGTAATCGCTGTAAAATCCGATGATTTCAGTTCGAATCAGGTCATCTGCCAAGCGAAAACCGAGTTCATAATTTACACTGGATTCTGATTCAGTTTCAGGAGAGGATCCTGGGCTTGGGGGTGAAAACCCTTTGTGGATTCCTGCAATCAGTGTGATCTGGTCAGATGCTTTAAATGTTACGCCTGCACCCGGGATAAGTTCTGTGACGGTATATTCATTTTCTGATAGTGATGAGCCGGTCCGGTCGGGGTCGTTGGTACCATAATTTTTATTGGAGAACCAGATGTTCTCGAGTCGAACTCCCGGTGTAAATGTCCATCGATCCATTACAATGTCATCCTTCAGGTAGATGGAAAGTGCGGTCGCAGACCCAACCCGGTTGGCTTGTGTTCCGGGTGCACCGGCTGAGGTTAAAATCATGGCTCCATTTTCCATTCTGTAGAGATCTTCGTACTGGAAGCGATCTTCCTCATCGCGGTGAAGGCGAACGCCCAGCTCAATTTCGTTACTGATGCTGCCATCGCTGAAGTTGAGAGCCAAGATTGACTCAACACCTTGAGAAAAATATTCGCGATTGTTGGATCGCACATTCAGGGCATCGTCTGCACTGTTCTGACCGCGAAGAATGTCCAGTTCGTTTGCATAGGATGCCGGATCATTCAGTACAGATGAAATTCCGGTCCCATTAACGCTGCCAAGCTTGTACCACCCTCTCGCAAAATCATTGTGATAGAGCGTAGTGGTGACATCGATGTTGCTGTTAAACATAACAAAATGGCGTGCCATGATAGATTTGTGCTCAGTGTTCATCTGATCGGTTTGTGAGCCGGCGTATCGTCTGAAAGGTGATACTGCAAAATCTTCACGGGTCAGACCAAGGTAGGTTTCGTCACTTACTTGATCATTATATCCAAGTTTTAGTTCAAGCCGCTGGAACGTGGAAGCTTCAGGAGCAGAGCGAACCATGAACTTACCGACAAAATCGCGCACCAGAAATCCGGTGTCGTCTCCATTGTCCAGATTTTTAAACCCGTTATCTCCAATCTGCATCGCTTCAATCATGTAACCAAAGCGTTCTGTTCGGTTTCCATAATTTGCATAGAGCTTGTTCGAGTATCGCTCGCCAATGCTTACTTCGGCCCGTCCGCTACGTTCAGTTGGTATCGGTGTGGAAATTACGTTGATGGCACCTCCGGTTGTATTCGGGCCATACTTGATTTGAGAAGATCCTTTTCGAACCTCAACAGAGCTGATTCGCCCCATGTTTGGGAAGTAGTAAGCAGCCGGTGCAGCATAGGGAGCCGGAGCGGCAAGTACGCCATCTTCCATCAGGTTAATTTTTGAACTTCTCTCAACACCGGCACCTCTGAGGCCGATATTTGGACGTAAGCCAAATCCTTCTTCTTCCTGGATATTGACTCCGCTTACGGTTCTCAAAATTCTGTTGATATCTGTGTAACTTTGCCTTTGGAGCTGTTCCGGGCTCACATAGCTTGCAGATCCCGGAATGTTACTGATCCAGGCAGGGGCACCGACTACGGTAATCCGGTCGAGAATTACCTTATCGATAGAATCTGTGGTATCTTTTTGAGCAGTTGATCTCTCCTGGGCGATCGCAGTTGTACCGAACAGAAGAGAAACAAATAGAAGCGTAGTTAGTTTGTTTAAATTCATCAGATTAATTCGTCGTGGTTATCAATTTAGCTTCGCGTATTATTTAGAATGAGTCTAAATTTATGGAGCATAAAACCTGCATGCAATGGTTGTTTAGATTTGTTCTAAATTAAAATAAGATGAAAGGAAAGAATTTGAGCTAGTATTTTATGTCAAGTAAAAATAGTAAAATAGCAGTTGTTGGGGCTGGGATTACCGGACTGGTTACCGCATGGAAACTTCAAAATAAAGGCGCCAAAGTTGAAATTTTTGAGCGAAAAGCTGAGGCGGGCGGAGCTATAAAAACGGTGCGCAATGATCAGTGGCAGGCAGAGTATGGCCCAAACACTCTGTTGTTGAAAGATCGGCAGGTGGCCGAGTTTCTAACCGAAGTGGGGCTGTCAGGCGATAAAGTGACTGCCAACCCTGAGGCCGAAAAGAGATTCATTGTTAAAAATGGACATCTTGAGCCGCTGCCATCTTCGTTGATGTCGGCCGTTAAAACTCCTCTGTTCAGTATAACAGGTAAGTTGAGGGTTCTTTTGGAGCCGTTTATACCAAGAAATAGCGATCGGGATCAAACCGTTGCTGAGTTTGTAGAGAGACGACTTGGAAGTGATATTCTGGATTATGCCCTCAACCCGTTCGTAGCCGGAATCTATGCGAATAGGCCTGAAGACCTCTCGCTGCGGCACGCATTTCCACTGATGGATAATCTTGAACAGGAGTACGGTTCGATGATCTGGGGAGCTATAGCGGGGTCTAAAAAACGAAACGAGCAGGGTAGGATTGACCGGGAACTGATATCATTCAAAAATGGATTACAGCAGCTTCCCAACTCTATAGCTTCCGAATTAAACCATGTACATCTGAATCATGAAGTGCATTCAGTTCGAGAATCAAATGGACAGTGGACACTGAAAACCAACATGGGAGAGTTTGGTCCGTATGATGAAGTTGTAATGAATACACCTTTATACAAACTCAACAAGCAGCTTGTACCGATTACGGATGCCCAGCTTCAGACTTTACAGAACGTAAAGTATCCGCCTCTGTCGGTAATGTTACTCGGTTTTAAAAAAGAAGATGTAGATCATCCACTGGACGGATTTGGGTTTTTAGTGCCGGAAGCGGAGAACCGCAAGATTCTTGGCGCACTTTTTTCATCTACCTTGTTTGAAAATCGCGCACCTGAGGATTCACACCTCCTTACGGTTTTTATCGGCGGCGGGCGGCAGCCCGATCTGGCTGAGAATGACAGCGAAACGTTGTTAACCATCGTTTTGGATGAATTGAACGATTTGATTGGGCTTAACGGTGATCCTCAATTCAAAGATCACATCTATTGGCCAAAGTCCATTCCGGCCTACCACGTAGGGTATGATGAGGTTCTGGATGTGCTGAATGAAATTGAGAGTCAAAACCGGGGTTTAAACATGGCCGGTAATTTCAGGTATGGGATCTCGGTTCCCGATTGCATTAAAAATGGGTTGAGCCTGGCTGAAAAACTTCTATAGCAAGGATTACTGCTCCACTTTTGGGCCTGGAGAAAAGATCTCCACCATCTCCTGAAGAACACCCTTTCCAAACATCATCAGTTTCTCTTGTCGTCCAACGGCGAGGAAACGGAGCAGTAGACGTAAATTGTGAAGAAGTTTTGGAGGGTCGGTGATCAGGGTTTCATTTTCGATCACAAAATCCCAGTCGATCTCATGTTCAAACCGTACCCCGTGCTTTTCCATGCTCATTTTGTAGATGTTGGCTATGAGGCCATACCCGATTGTAGATGGATGGAGCCCATCGAGACTGAAGATTCCGCCTTTTTCAATTTTACCGGTCTCTTCATTTATTTTCAGGTAATCCGTTGAGATTGTGGGTTCTCCAAGCTCATTTACCATAAATGAAGTTTTTGGATTCTTTTTCAGCGCTTTAATGAACCCTTTCGGGAATGGAGAAATCGTTTCAGGGAGGTGCCGCCGTCGTGCTGCAGCCTGTACATAGCGCGCAACCGGAACTACGATAAATCCGAATTCATCAGCCACAACTTTGATGATGTGATTGTATTGATCCACAATCTCATCCAGCTTGATGGCATCGTCCCGGGTGAGGTGGGGATGTTTTTTGGGGTCAAAATCGTCATCCCATATCCAGAAACGGGCATAGTAGTCAAAATATCCATCACGCGGTGTGCTGAAATCATTATTAACTCCCCGGATAGCAGGGGGAATAGTAACGTACGGGATGGTAGGGACGAACACGCGTTTGATATTCATCCGGCTCAATTTGTCGTAGAGAGTTCGCAGTTCCTGTTCAAAATGCTCCGGGCGGAACACGGTACAATTTCTCTCATTGTAGGGGGCGTTAAGGTCGCTCTCCTCAGAAAATTCAATTTTCAGCTTTGTAACCGCCCCTACCACATTATTATGCCCGATACATGCGATCAGATTTTCAATACCCCCGTCGTCACTCAGCTCATTCAGGTTGTCAACCTGGCTGTGATTTTCGTACTGGGAGCCAAAGGTTGGATTTAAAACAAGGCGTGCGGTTGTGTACATCGCTTGATCCGGGAGAACACTAAAAACGGAATATTGAGTTTTATTATTCCGAATATATTCCCGGCAGAATTTTTCATTCAGCAGCCAGCTATCACTGATCGAAAAACCCCAAACAGCTTGATTGTGATAGGGATCTCTCTGGTCCTCATTCTTCAGGGAGATCATCTGGCCTTCCCAGTACGATTTAATTCGTTTCAGAGTTGAGTAGATGTGGTGTCCGGCCTGAACCGAATTGTAGAGGGTGATTTCATCTCCCAGTTCCTCCTCAAGTCCGCGAATTAAAACTTCCATATTGATCGGGATACCGGCTTGTGCGGAGAAGGAAGGAAGCTCCATTTGATGATCGGGGCTCATTGCACGATTCAGAATTGAGGGAAAACTGAGATCGGTTCGATAGATTCCCCCATTTTTGAACCCCTGGGCGAGACTATCTCCCATGGCCACCAGTTTATGTCGGTACGTTTTCTGTTTAAAAAACACGTGATGAAAATTTGTAAATTGCCGCTGTAAGATAATTCAATGTACTGTTTGCTCTAATCAAAACGAATATGTCTAAAAAAACAAATCGACTAGAACAATTTCGACAAAAACGGTCCGAGATGAACGACAAGATCCTGGATCTGAACCACCTCGGGGTGAAACGATTTTTTAACCTTGATAGCAACACCTACCGCGACGGATCACTTCCCGGAGAGACCAAGGAGCTGCTCGGTCTGGTTGCATCAGCCGTGCTTCGCTGTAACGACTGTATTGATTATCACCTGGAACAGTGTGCAAAAAGCGGATTTACCAAAGATGAGATAGTAGATGCACTGAATGTTGCGCTTGTAGTGGGCGGCAGTATTGTGATCCCTCATATGCGCCATGCAGTGGAAACGCTGGAATTTCTTGAAGGGGAGGGGGGTCTAAACGTGGAGAGAGTATAA
>NZ_MDWE01000036.1 GCF_001715195.1 Rhodohalobacter halophilus | reverse complement strand
TGTAGTCTCCGGTGTGTCGCGGCCACATCCAGTTGTCAATATCTCCGCCAAACTTGCCGATGGCCTCTTCGGGTGCGTACACCAGGCGAACATCCCGGACGACTTTATAGGTTGAAAGAATAAAGCGATTACCGCTCAAAATTTCACTCACTTCAACCAGCAGGTCGGGATTGTTGGTTTGATGGTGTTCAATCATCTCCTGCCGAACCTGTTCCCGCAACTGTGCCTTATTCCGGTAAGGAAGATGGTCGGGGATTCGGTTGTTGAACTCATTGGTTACATCTTTCTGAAGAATCGGGATGTGCAGGGTATAACCCGCAAGCGGGATCTCTTCATCAGGTTTTTCGGCATAAAAGCCACTTTGTAAGAAGTTGTTCTCAAGGCCTGAGGCCGTAGCTATTCCATCGTAGGCAACGTGATGGTTGGTTAAAATCAGTCCGTTTGGCGATACAAACGATCCCGTTCCGCCGCCATTTGGTTCAATGTTGATCCGAACAATTGAATTGTGAATAGAGGCATTTTCCGGATTATAGATGTCATTCGGGCGGAGGTTAATGGAGCTGTTCGAGAACGTGGTGTGAATATCAGTTAATTGAGGCATCAGCCACATGCCTGAATGATCGGGTGTTGGCTCGTTTGGGCTGAATATTGCAACTTCTCTCTGTGTGGAACAGGAGGTAAATATGAGGAGTGCGCTGAGAAGTGAGCCCGTTATTCTAAATTTCATAACCCCGAAAATCGATTGTTGATTCTGACCGGCTTCAATAGCTATACTAAGACGGATGATAAAAGTGGATATATTGAAACCCCATCGTTTCAATGATCCATAAAGTCAGAATTTTGATACAATTGTTGTATATTCGCCTAAAATATAAAGATATCAGACAAACAGATGATTTATAAGCAAAAATATTACTATATCTGCAAGACACCCCTCAGTGCCGAAGGACCTGAAGATGTTGAAGTTGTAGATAGAGCCGATAATAGCAATGAATTTCCTGAGCTGTTCAAAAAGTTTGAGGATTTGCGCTCTCACGCCTTCAATGATGACGATATTTACAGCATTGTACGGGCAGATGATATTTATGACCTACTGAGAACCGGTACGGAAAAAGAGGCGAAGGAGATGGCGTATGACCGCGCAGAACCTGAGATTATCACCAATCTTCAGCACCGGGTGATGCAGGGCAAAGACAAAAACGCCAAAGCCATTCTGAAAGAAGTTCATCAAATCGACGCCTGAGTAACCGTTTCTGTTTAAAGAAGTTATGAGACCGGAAGTTCGTCTGTAAGCCGGAACTTGAGAGGGAATGATGTCGGGCCGAACTTTGTCATAATTGGAGAACAATTAAGATGAATAAATATCAATGAACGTCATGTCTGAAATTCAAACAATAAACGGAAAAGAGAAGATGAGCATAAATATCGGCATCGCGGATCAACACAGGAAAAAGATCGCGGAAGGTCTGTCGAAGGTTCTGGCCGATAGCTATATGGTTTATCTAAAAACTCATAACTATCACTGGAACGTTACCGGACAGCTCTTTCACTCGCTCCACGAAATGTTCGAGGAGCAATACTCTGAACTTGCCGAAGCGATTGATGAAATTGCTGAAAGAATTCGCGCCATCGGCTATCGCGCACCCGGATCATTCAGGGAGTTTTCAGAGATTACATCTATTGAGGAGGACTCCGATCAGCCCGATGCTATGGAGATGGTAAGGCGACTGGCTGTTGATCATGAAACCATCTTGAGAACCGCTCGTGAAGTGCTGCCGGCTTGCGAAGAGGCCGGAGATGAGGCTACAATCGATCTGTTAACCGAACGGCTGGATGTCCACTCTAAAACAGCCTGGATGTTGCGCAGCCATTTGGAATAAATACCCGGTTATTTGTCCGGTTTTGATAAGTTCAAGACCGGACATTTTTATTTCATATAATGAAGGAGGGCAATACTTTGAAAAATGAAGCATTACGGGGATTAGCACTGAATCATCGAAAAGTATTTCAATACTAACTTAATCTAACTAACTATGGAAAATCTGGAAGGACAAATAGAAGAATTAACTCCGATGTTTGTAGAACACGGCCTGAGTGTGGTGGGAGCGGTCGTTATTTTGCTGCTGGGCTGGTGGCTGGCCGGCTGGGCGAAAAAGAAAGTAATGAAAAAGGGGCAGGCAGCGAAAGGTGTGGATAACACACTGGTGCCTATCCTGGGGCAGACCACAAAAATATTAATTTTGATTATTACAATCCTTGCCGTTCTGGGCCAGTTTGGTGTAGAAACTACCAGTATTGTAGCGGTACTTGGTGCCTCGGCTCTTGCGGTTGGTTTGGCTTTGCAGGGCACGCTCAGTAATGTGGCTTCCGGAATTATGCTCTTGATCTTGCGGCCATTTAAAATAGGCGATGCCGTGAATATTGGCGGAACCACCGGCGTTGTGGATGCGATTGGACTGTTTACAACAGAACTGCACTCTTTCGATAACATCGGTATTTCCATGCCCAACTCTAAGGTTTGGGGGTCTGAAATTCAGAATATGAATCGGTTTGATAAACGCCGTGTGGATATGCAGTTTGGAATCGGGTACGGTGACGATATGGATAAAGCGATCGAAATCATCAGGCAGGTGCTGAGCGAAGATGATCGCGTGCTGGAAGACCCGGCTCCTCAAATTGCCGTGGCAAATCTGGGCGACAGCTCGGTGGATATTAACGTGCGTCCATGGACAGCAACTGCAAACGTCTGGCCGCTGCGGTTTGATACCACGAAAAAGGTGAAAGAGAGATTTGACGAAAACGGAATCAGTATTCCGTTTCCACAGCGAGATGTACATCTGTTTAAACAGAATTGATCAAAAGTTGATCCGTTTCAAGAAGCCCCGGAATTTCCGGGGCTTTCTTTTTATGTATGAAAAACGTGTTGCCGAACTCCTGATGCATAATTGGAGGTTGCTTCCATAATGAAACTTGTTTAAACTAAGAAGCTAAGTAAGAAGGCCCTGAGCCGTAATATTGCAATTAAAAGATCCGATCTGTTTTGACTGATTCAAAGAATACCCAACCCGCCGAAAATCAACATCTTTTTGAAAACGATTTTGTCTATGTGACATCAGAGGGAGATGTGAATCTGAAGAAGACAAGCCTGTTTGATGAGCGAACATTGGCAACAGTTGATGCAGATTCTGTGGAGGCTCAAATTGAAGCGTTCCAGAAAGCTTTTTCGAACCTTGAACAGAAAGTGAATAACTTTTTTGAAAATGCTGAACGTGAGATTGCGGACAGTCCCGAGCAGATTGAAGAGAAACTGGAATCTCTGATCGAAGAGTTTAAAGAGGCTGAAGCGATCGGGGACTTTGAAAAGCTGATTGAATCTGCGAAAACACGCTTTGAGGAGCTGAAAGAGTTGGCTGAGGCTGAATCGGAAGAGGCAACAGATGAGACAGACGCGGAAAGTGAAGAGACCGACCCGGAAGAGTATTACAAAGCGCTTAGTGAAAAGGCTGAAGAGCTGATTGAGATGACCGACTGGGCATACGTTTCGATGGAGTTTGACAATATTGACAACTCCTGGACTGAGGGGCCGGACCCGGGCGAGGCAGACATCAAGCCGATAAAAGAGAAGATTGATGAACTTCGTGAGCAATTTGAAGAGAAAAAGCAGGCTCACTACGAGGAACAGAAGAGAAAACGTCTCGAAAACCTGGAGAAGAAAAAAGAGCTGCTCAGTCAGCTGAAAGAGATTGTGGATGAGAAGAAGTGGAGCCACACAAAAGAGGTTGGGAAAATTAAAGGCCGCTGGGAGCAGATCAAATCAGTTCCGGCGGATGAAGCTGAAAAGCTGGAGTCTAAATTTGAATCCCTGCTCAGTACATTCGATGAACATAAGGTAGATCGCCTGGTTAAAAAGAAGCAAAAAGAAGAGGATAACCTGACCGGGAAACTCGTAATCCTGGAAAAAATGGAAGCTTTTGTTTCCGGGTTGAATGAGTCATCGAACTGGAAGGAGCAGGAGGATAAGTTTGATGAACTGACTAAACAGTTTCGTAAAATTGGCCGCGTTCCGGCTGATAAAAACCGTGAAGTCTGGGGGCGTTACCACGAGGCTCAGGATACATTCCACTCCATGCGGTTTAAACACGACAAGAAATACCGTGATCAAATAGAGAAGTTTCTCTCCAAAAAGAAAAAGCTGATAGATGAAGCTGAAGCACTCCTCGATGCGGATGATCTGGCCGATGCTGCACGACGGGTAAATAAACTGCACCGCCGATGGAAAAAGGTTGGAAATCTCCCTCAGAAAGATGAGAATGAAATGTGGGACCGTTTCAAGGCGGCAACGGATGCATTCAACGAGAAGAAATCAGAAAACCTGGATCTGCTCAGAGAACAGGAAGAGGAGAACTATGAGGAGAAGCTGAAGATCGTTGAAGAAGCGAATGAATTGAAAGAGTCGGAGGATTGGGACTCTGCCCACCAGAAACTCCAGAACCTGATGGAGAAGTGGAAAAAGATCGGTCCGGTTCCCAAGAAAAAGTCCGGTAAAATCTGGAAGAAGTTCAAAGGGGCGATGGACTACTTTTACGACCGCCGCCGCGATCACTTCAAAGAGGTAAAAGAGGAGCGGAAAGATAATCTGAAAGAGAAGGAAGATGTTCTGGATAAGCTGAAAGCTCTGAAAGATCATGACGACCCGATTGAGGCTGTTGAAAAAGCTAAACCGCTTCAGGAGGAGTTCAAAAAGGCAGGTTATGTGCCAATTAAGCACAAAAACCGCATGTGGAAAGAGTATCGTGAAACCTGTGATGTGATTTATGATCGTTTCCGGGCTGCAAAAGCGGCTGTTGATGTGGTTGGCAGGGAAAATGTAGAGAACTTCTCTGCGGATGATATTGCAGACATCAGAAAAAAGCAGAACGACATCAGCAAACTCCGAAAAGAGATTGGCAAACTGAACAGCGAAGTTCTGCAAATGAAAGAGTCGTTAAGTTATTTTAAACCAACCGGCGGATCCAGCTCTCTATTGGATGATGTGAAGAAGAAGATTGAGAAAGCAGAAAACGATCTGGCTGATAAAGAAGATACACTGGCAGATTTGGAGCGAGAGATCGACCAGATTAAAAAAGACTCATAGCAGCTCTCTCTAATATCTGATAAATTGGGGCTTACATGTTACTCTGTATCATCGCTATATCCTGAAAAATCATCATTCAAATATCGCTCACATCCTTGCTGCAAAATCGGCGGAGCCTACGCTCCGTGATGTTGTAAAGTCTTTGGGAGTTGAAGGACACTTTACTCATAATATCGATGATGCCGAGCGGGTATTTACAGCCAGGCAGCCTGATATTCTGATTGTTGAAAAAAACTTTCTTGACGGTAACAGCTCCCGTTTTGAAAAAGTGATCAAATTGCTTCCGGGGCTCCGTTTTGTACCGGTAATTTACTTGGGCACCAGAGATGATCAGGGTCTGGGTGCCCTCTCGCTGTTTAATCAATTTCAGATCGTGCGGGAAACAGAATCTCTGATCAATTCAGCTCGTGAGCTTCTGTTGCCATCCGTACGTATCCGATTCTGGGGAGTTCGCGGCTCCACCCCGTGTGCCAATTTTGAAAATATTGAATACGGAGGGAATACAAGCTGTTTGGAGATCGACGCGCCCGGAATGCAGGAGCTGCTCATATTTGATAGCGGTACCGGTATCCGGAACCTGGGAAATCACCTTGCCCGGAGAAATGAAACCAGCTGTAACGGAAGAATTTTTATTACTCACCCTCACTGGGATCATATTCAGGGATTTCCATTTTTTAAACCGTTTTATGACAAGAACAACAAGTTTTCGATCCACCTGCCGGAGCAGTATCGGGGCGGGGCACAGGAAATTTTATCCGGCCATCTTACAAAAACTTTTTTCCCTGTAACGCTTGATATGCTCGATGCAACGATTGAATATGTTACTCAATCTGAAGAGAGAGTGGATTACGACCACTACTCTATCGAGTACCTTGTTGCAAATCACTCTACAAAAACAGCGATTTATAAGATAAAGATTGGCGGCCGCACGATTATTTATTCTCCCGATAATGAACTGCCCCTGAAAACGACTCCGATCCGTTTTATTGAGAAGTTTCAGGAGTTTATTGAGGGGGCGGATATTCTCATTCATGATGCTCAGTATACCCTTCAGCAGTATAAAGAGCGCGAAGGGTGGGGGCACTCTGCATGGGAACGGGTTATTGAAGTGGTGAAGCCTACAGGAATTAAAAATCTGTTTTTGACTCACCACGACCCGGATACGGATGATGAATCTCTACGTAGCAGGGATCGGCGGCTCCAGCAGTATGTTGGGGCTCCGTTTGAAAATATCTGCCTGACAAAAGAGGGGGCTGAAATCAGGATTCCGATTGTAAAGGATGAGAAGAAGGTAAATCGCACCAAATTAAACGTATCCTGATTTTTCAGTAGCTTTAGGAAAAACAAAAGGCGACACTTAATAAGTGTCGCCTTTTGTATGTAGTTATTTTGATCGTTTATAAGAAGAAACGAACACCAATTCCGCCGTTAACCCCAAAGTCAGTATCGGGTATTAAATTGAGTGTTGGGGCGACTTCAAAAAACATAGACAGGCGGGTGTCAGGGAACAGGTATTGGAGGCCAACCGGAATACGAGCTCCAAATTTTGAGTCGTCAGCAAACACCGCTCTGGCACCCAAACCATAGTAGAAGGCAAGGCTGCCGGTTTCTACATCCAGCCATTTATGGCGCAGATAATCAGCATGAAGATGAACAGAGCCGCTCTCGCCAAAAGACCAGGCTAATGCAGCATCAATGGCTGTATTGTCAGATTGCCAGCTTTTAAAGCTAATACCCGTGGGTTCCCCTAAAATGACTCCGAGTTCGGTATTGCTGTATCGCGATTGAGCCTCGATGGTTGAGACGGCTCCAAAAAGAAGTGCAAGTGCAAACGCAAGAATTGTAATCTTTGTCTTGTTCATTGAATTAGGTTTTATTTTTCTTTGTGTGAAGATCATTCAACCGAATAAAAAAGTAACAAATATAAAATCCCCGGTTAGAAAGAACTTCAGTTAATTGAGTGAACATTTAGAATTTAAACAATAATTGTAAATAAAAGTTCCGCAATCGTTTAGGCTGAGGGGCTTTGATCTTCATGAATTATGATTTAGATAAATTGGATATGAGTGATAGAAATCGTCGGCATTTGATCATATTTGTCAAAAATCGAACAGTCGGTAATGTTAAAACCCGGTTGGCGGCAACCGTTGGGAATGAAAAAGCTCTTCGGGTTTATAACAGGCTTCTGGAGTTGACGAGTCAAGCAACAGAAAACATTGATGCCGCCAAAATAGTGAGCTACTCAATACATTTGGAGACCGGGGATCAATTTGATGAGAGTAACTATCAGAAAACGGTGCAGTCGGGGGGTGACCTGGGAGATCGGATGAAAAATGCTTTTGAGCAGAGTTTTTCTTCGGGATGCAAGGAGGTTGTCTTGATCGGGAGTGATTGTCCGGATATATCAGAGAGTGTAATCAAAAAGGGATTTAGAGAATTGAAGAGATGCGATTGTGTTATTGGGCCTGCAGAAGATGGGGGATACTACCTGATCGGGTTGAGCAGGTGTATACCACAACTTTTTGAAAAAATGGAATGGAGTGTGAGTTCACTCTTGGATGAGACGATCAAAAGGCTGAATGGACTGTCGGATTCCTACACTCTGCTGCCGGTGTTGAACGACATTGATGACGAGGAAGATTTAAAAAGAAGCCGGCTGAAGCTATGAGCGGAAGAGTAAGTGTGATCATTCCCGTACTTAATGAGGAGAAACAGATTGGAATGAGGTTTCAATCACTAAAAAGATTGGAGTCTGGTTTAGTTGATGAAATTATTGTAGTTGACGGAGGGAGCTCGGATCGTACTGTTGAGGAAGCCCAGCGATTAGGTGCAAAAATTGTACATTCAAAAAAAGGGAGGGCTGCTCAAATGAATGCCGGCACAAAAGCTGCTGAAGGGGATGTTCTATATTTCTTGCACGCCGATTCAGAACCCCCGCCCGGATTTGACAAAGAGATTTCGGAAGCGATTGAAGGCGGTTACTCTTTTGGCTGTTTTCGACTGAAATTTGACTGGAACCATCCGCTGCTCAATTTCTACAGCTGGTTTACAAGGTTTCGTCTGACCGAACTTCGATTTGGTGATCAGAGTCTGTTTGTGGGGAAAAAAGTTTTTGAGAGAGCGGGTGGATTTGATGAAAACTTGACGGTAATGGAAGATCAGGAGATTTATAAACGGCTGTACGGCTGTGGGCGCTTTTATCTGTCAGGCCGCGAGGTGATAACTTCTGCCAGAAAATACATAGAAGTCGGACCCATTAAGCTTCAAATCATTTTTTCTGCAATTTGGCTGGGCTACTACCTTGGGGCAAGCCAGAAGGATCTTGTAAGGTTCTACAGAAGGTGTGTTTCGCCTTAATAGTTGCGGGACAGAAAGGTGCAGGGGAGAAAAAAGAGGGGCGAAATTTCAGGGGGAGTTTATAATGTTATAATCTTGTGCAAGCAGTTCAATTCACGCCGAAAAATCTTTACCTTTTCGCCGAATTTAATAGTCGGTTAACATACAGCTGTTATATTCCTGACTACTACTAAAAATCAAAAAGCTAACGCAAATATATCGCTACTTATGAAACGATATTTACTACTATTCGTCGCACTGCTTGTGTTACCAATTTCTGTGTTCGCACAGGGTACCACAACCGGGTCGATTGAAGGAACAATTACAGATGTGACGGGTGAGCCGTTGCCGGGAGCCAACGTGGTTGCTGTGCATATGCCAACCGGAACAGAATATGGTACGACCACCCGTGTTGACGGTCGATATACACTCAGAAATGTACGTGTAGGCGGTCCATATGAGGTGCGAGTGACTTTCATCGGCTTTAATTCTCAGATCAAAGAGATCAACAGAATTGAGTTGGGTGAGCGTGTAACTCTTAACTTTGAGCTCGAAGAGGGTTCACTTGAATTAGGAGAGATTTCTGTGACAGCGGTTGCAGATCAGATTTTTAACTCAGACAGAACCGGTGCAAGAACCAATATTTCCAGTGAAGATATTGCAACCACACCAAGTGTTTTCCGTTCTCTGGGAGACTTTACCCGTCTGACCCCTCAGCTAACAAGCGGAAACAGTTTTGGTGGTGCGAATGACCGTTACAACAACATTCTTGTTGACGGTGCGACCCTCAACGACGTCTTTGGATTGGGTGATGCAACTCCGGGATCTCAGGCAGGGGTAGGTTCTCCACTGAGTATCGACGCGATTGCTGAGTTTAACGTAGATATCGCTCCATTTGATGTGACCAATAACGGATTTACCGGCGGTCAGGTTAATGCGATTACCAAGAGTGGTACCAACGAATATACAGGTTCTGTCTATTTCCAGACCAGAAATCAAAACCTGGTAGGGAATTATGAGATTGACGGGGACGAATCCAATGATTTCCCTGACTTCACCGAGCGTTACATCGGTTTGAATGTTGGCGGTCCAATCATTCAGGATAAGCTTTTCTTCTTCGTGAATGCTGAGTTCAAGCGTGAAACCAGTCCTATTACAAGCGGAATTTTAGGCAGTGGAGCACCTAACGTGATCGGATTTGAGTCATCAACTCTTCAGGAAGTTAAAGATGTGTTGATAAATACATATAATTACGATCCCGGTGCATTTACATCACCTTTAGATACTGATACAAATAACGACAAAGTATTGGCTAAGCTTGATTGGAATATCAACCAGGATCACAAACTAAGTTTCCGGTATAACTATGTAGATGCAATTGCAAACCGTGGTATCAGCCGTGGATCAAGCTCATTCACATTCTCCAATCGTCAGTACAACTTCAATAGTAAGCAGAACTCTGTTGTTGCAGAATTGACAAGTAGAATCAGTGACAATGCGTTTAATGAAGCTCGGGTAGTTTACACAGCCATTCGTGATTCCCGAGATGTTCCTGCACAGCGATTTCCAAGTGTAACCGTGAGTATTCCTTACGATGACCCATCAGTAAGTCCGGGTAACTTCGGTGCTATTAATGCCGGGGTTGAGCGTTTCTCACAGGCAAACGCTTTGGACCAGGACCTGATTGAGATCACAAACAACTTCACTTACATCTCAGGTGCACACGAACTGACATTGGGTACGAGTAATCAGATCTTTACATTTGATAACCTGTTTGTTCAGGATGCATTCGGTACTTATACATTTTTCGATATCGATGATCTTGAAGCCGGCGACCCTGTAAGTTACCAGCACAGCTATCTGCTTCCAGGCGGAAGCCCAACCGCGAACTTTACAGGTATGCAGTTTGGTCTATATGCGCAGGACAAATGGACAGTGAACAACGATCTGACATTAACCTACGGATTGAGAATTGATATCCCGGTATTGCCAGACGATCCTACATTTAATCCACAGGTACCGGTCGCATTCCCAGGTTACTCTACAGATAAAGTTGCTTCAGGGAATATATTGTGGGCACCAAGATTCGGATTCAACTGGGATGCCAGTCAGGGAGCCAGAACAACGCAGGTTCGTGGTGGTGCAGGTATCTTCTCAGGAACTCCTCCATTTGTATGGATCTCTAATCAGTACAGTAACACCGGAGTAGATTACGGGCGTATTGATACCGGAACAAACTTTGGTAGATTCGATGGATTGTTTTCTCCGGATCCGGATAACCAACCGACACCAAACACCAGTAATGTTCTTGATCCAATCGAAACATCTGAGATTAACCTGATTGCGGATGATTTTAAATATCCACAATCATTCAAGGCTAACTTAGCTGTTGATCAGGAGTTGCCTTTTGGTATCCGTGGTACATTAGAAGGTGTTTTTTCTAAAGCAATTAATGATGTAGTATTTGAAAACATCAATCTTGTTCAGCAAGGAACATCTGCATATGGACGTCCGATATATGGAGACATCTTCTTTAACTCCAGATTCGGAAATGCATCAGGTAATCCATCCAGAAAGGATCCTAACTTCACTAATGCGCTGCTCCTTAAGAACAGCAATAAAGGATATCAGTATAGCATCACTGCTGAATTGGAAAAACGTTTTGAGAGCGGATTATTCACGAAATTTGCATATACCTATAACAGAGCGAAAAACGTGAATAACGGTACTTCCAGTCGTGCAATTTCTAACTGGCAATACAACGAGAACGTAGATGTAAACAATCCTGAAGTTGGTACAGCCGATTTTGAGAGAAGACATCGAATTCTTGGTATTGCATCTTATAGATTAACATGGGCGGACCGCTTCGCAACAACCTTCTCATTAGTTTATGATGGACGTTCCGGAACACCTTACAGTTGGATTTACAACGGAGATGCAAATGGTGACGGGCGATTTGACAACGACCTGATCTATGTTCCGGCAGAAGAGGGTGAAGTTATTCTGATGAGCAATAACTGGAATGAGTTTGACGAATGGTTATCCAGTGAGAGTTCACTGAGTGACTATCGTGGAACACACGTGGATCGAAATACAGCTCGAGAGCCATGGACAAACTTCCTTGACTTCAAAGTAAGTCAACTAGTTGAGACTTTTAATGGCCAGTCTGTTGAGTTTAGCGCCAGTATGATTAATGTGCTTAACTTCCTGAACTCTGAGTGGGGCGTGCGTAAAGGCGTTAGCTTTAATAACTATCGTGCGTTTGACTTTCAACAGTATGTAGATCAGGACTTCATTGACGACAATCCGGGCTTAGGTCTGACAAATGCAGATTTGGATAAGCCGGTAGTTTTCTTTGATCCTGAAAACGTAACAGAAGATAGGCGATATAACGTCAGCGACTTCGGTTCAAGATGGCAAATGCAGTTTTCAGTGAAGTATAACTTCTAAAGTTTGCTGAAAACCGATTTTTTAAAAGGGGAAGCCTCAACAGGCTTCCCCTTTTTTTGTTTCAATACTATCCTCAACCTGATCAGACAGTTAAGCTTGCGAATGGTGTATGTTTGATTAGAATTTTTCTGCAAATAAGCTGTCTATTCATTTCAAAGAAATAATTAGTTAATATTGGATAATTAGCTTCAAGAACGTTATGAAAATTTCTCCAAATCAAACAATAGGGTTATGAAAAACATATACATAAATATATGGGCAGCTTTATTAGCTGTTTTTGTTTTTGGTGTCGTGCCAAATTCAAATGCACAGGTAACAACTTCGTCGATCAGCGGTGTTGTCGTTGATCAGTCCGGTGAGCCATTGCCGGGAGCAACGGTTCGTGCCGTTCATGAACCGTCAGGTACTCAATACGGAACATCAACAACAAGTAACGGCCGTTTCAGCCTCACCGGGATGCGAGTTGGTGGTCCGTATACCGTAACCGTTTCATTTGTAGGTTTTGAAACGAGAAGGTTTGAGAATATCCAATTAAGTCTCGGGGTCACAACAGACCTTGAAGTTGTTCTGCAAGAGGCAGGTACAGAACTTGAGGAAGTGGTTGTTGTGGGCAGCAGAGGGGCAATCATAAGTTCGGAGAGAACCGGCGCTTCTACATCCATCAATCGTGAATCGTTAGACAGGCTGCCTACGGTTTCCCGGTCCATTACCGATTTTACAAGGCTAACACCGCAGGCAAGCGGAAATTCTTTCGCAGGTCAGGACTATCGATCCAACCATTTTACCGTGGATGGTTCTGCGTTTAATAATCAGTTTGGACTGGGGTCAACATCTGAGCCGGGTGGGCGTACCGGTGTTCCTCCAATTTCACTGGATGCTATTGAGCAGGTTCAAGTGAATGTTGCCCCCTATGATGTACGGGAGGGAAGCTTTGTCGGGGCGGGGGTTAACTCTGTTACAAGAAGCGGAACAAATGAGTTTACGGGGTCTGTGTACTACCAGTTTACGAATGATAACCTCGTAGGTACTGACGCCAGCGGACAAACCGTAAGTGCCGGAGAATTTCAGGACAGAATGTTTGGAGTTCGTTTGGGCGGGCCTATTATTAAAGATAAACTCTTCTTTTTTACCAGTTTTGAAACGCAAAATGTAACAGCTCCGGGAACTACATTTTTGCCAAATGAAGGCGGACAGCCGGTTGGCGGTAACATAACCAGAGTATTGCAGTCAGACTTAGATCAGCTCAGTAATTTTTTAAGTCAAAACTTTGGTTATGAAACAGGGCCGTACACCGGGTACGATAACGAGACTCCATCAACCCGTTTTCTCGGGAAGCTGGACTACAACTTAAACGACCGAAACAAGCTGAGTCTCCGCTACACTCACCTCGATTCACAGACCGATGTATTGATGTCTAACTCATCGTCCCTGGGTTTTGGAAGCCGAAGAACCAGTACTAGCGCGATCAACCCCAGAAATTCGAATTACATCATACTTGAGAATATTCGATCGATTATTGGTGAATGGAACTCCAATCTTGGGTCCAATATGTCGAATAACATGATCATCGGCTACACCTATCAGGATGAAAGCCGTGACTCCCGAGGTGAATTTTTCCCGATGGTAGATATATTGCAGGATGGTTCCACATACACTTCATTCGGTTTTGAGCCGTTCACCCCGAATAATGAGTTGCGCTACAAAACCTTCCAGTTTCAAAATAATTTCACGATGAACAGGGGAGATCATCTGATTACACTGGGGGTTTCCGCAGAGTACTTTGAATCGGAGAACGTCTTTTTCCCCGGATCGCAAAGTGCATATGTCTATAATTCATTAGATGATTTCTATGAAGATGCAAACGACTACCTGAGTAATCCAAACCGAACTACTTCGCCTGTTGAGCTTAGAAGATTCCAGGTCAGATGGGCGAACCAGCCGGGCTTTGACAAACCTGTTCAGCCTCTGGAAGTCTTTTCAACCGGACTATTTGGACAGACCGAATGGAGAGTGAATAGTAATTTGAACCTTACAATAGGTATGAGAGCGGATGTGCCGTTTTTTGGTGACACCGGTTTCAGAAATCAGGAGGTAGAAAGCCTCACTTTCCGTGATCCGAGTGGAAATGCCGTACAGTTTGCTACAGATAAGCTGCCGGATCCAAACATCCTTTGGTCGCCACGTTTAGGGTTTAACCTGGATCTCGGAGGAGAGTTGCGATCACAGGTTCGTGGAGGTACAGGAATTTTTACCGGCCCTCCGGCTTATGTGTGGATTTCAAATCAAATTGGCGAAAATGGAGTGTTAACCGGTTTTGAGCAGATTGAAAATACTACAGACCGACCCTTTCACCCCGATCCGGATCACTACAAGCCGGCTAATGTAACCGGAGATCCCGCATCAAGTTATGGATTGGCATTTACCGAAGAGGATTTCAAGTTTCCGCAAGTATGGCGCAGTAACATTGCATTGGATCAGGAGCTTCCATTCTTAGGACTGATCGGTACTGTTGAGGTTATGTACAGTCGGGATGTGAATGGTATTGCTTACTACAATGCCAATCTCTCGAATCCTGATTCACAATTTTCCGGTGTGGATGATCGTCCAAGGTGGACATCCGGAAACAGAATCAACAGTAATGTGACGAGTGCCATTGTACTAACGAATCAAAATGACGGGTACTACTGGAACCTGTCAGCCTCCCTGGAGCGCCCGGTAAGAGATGGTCTTTATGGTAAAGTTGCCTACAATTACGGAATTGCGAAAAACACGATCAATCCGGGATCCATTGCATTTGGTTCATGGAACAACAATCCACACATTGGAGATCCGAATAACCCCGGTGTTGGATTTTCAGATAATACGGCCGGTCATCGTGTATTTGCTGCATTATCATATCGAAATGAGTTCTTTAAGTTTGGTGCAACAACCTTCTCCGTTTATTGGGAAGGCAGAACGGGAGGTACGGCAAGCTATACATTCTCAGGCAGTGCAACCGGTGCAAGTGGTTCCGGATCGGATCTGATTTACATCCACAGCAATACATCTGAAATGAACTTTGCTCCAATCCTCGATAGCAATGACAATGTGATATTCACGGCACAGCAGCAAGCAGAAGCCTGGGATGCGTTTATTGAGCAAGACGCCTACTTGAGCAAAAACAGGGGGCAATATGCACAGCGTAATGGTGCAAGATTACCGATGGTATTCAATGCGGATTTAGCTGTGGAACAGGAGTTTTTTGCAGATGTTTTCAATAAGCGGCAAGCTTTTGTACTCCGTGCTGATATTGTAAACTTTGGTAATCTCATTTCTAACTCATGGGGAACAGGTAAACGATTTGTAACAACCCAACCGCTTATCTATACCGGAGCAGATGGAAATGGTGAAATGCAGTATCAGTTAAGACGAGTTGGCGACGAGTTGATTAGCAAAACGTATGAGGATACAGCAAACCTGAATGATGTTTTTCAGGTTCAGTTTACAATTCGTTATCTGTTTAATTAATTTTTCTAAATGTACAGAGAAAGGGCAGCCGTTTTACGGATGCCCTTTTTTTATATTTCGAAACCGGCATATCAAATTTTCAACGTTCTAAATGCTCAATCACAGATGCCAACTAAATACTCCTATTTACTTTACTTCGTCTTATTGTTTATTACCGGATTTTTAATGTCTTGTTCTGAAGAGACAGAGCCGCAGAAGGCAAAACTGCTTCTGATTTCCATCGATGGATTTCATCCGGATTATTTGGATCGATATGAAACTTCAAACCTGGATCAACTGGTCGAAACCGGAGTTCTTGCAGATTTTATGATTCCGGTTTTTCCCACAAAAACCTTTCCTAATCACTACTCCATCGTTACGGGACTCTATCCAGAAAACAGCGGGTTGATTGCCAATAACATGTATGATGCAGAAATGGATGCATTTTACAGCCTTGGCAACCGGGAAGCGGTCCGAAATGCACAATGGTATGAGGGAGAGCCGATCTGGGTAACGGCTGAGAAGCAAGGTTTAAAAACGGCACCGATGTTCTGGCCGGGATCAGAAGCGCCAATCGGCGGTGAGTTTCCAACCTACTCGTACCCCTATGATGACGATCTGCCCTACACTGCAAGGGTCGACTCGGTAATACACTGGATGACGATGGAGCCGGAACTATCGCCCGGTTTTATGACACTCTATTTCAGTAAGGTGGATACATACGGCCATCGGTATGGGCCCGAATCGGATTCAACTGCAGCGGCAGTTCGGGAGGTGGATGAGCAGATTGGATACTTGATGTCAGAGTTAGAGAGAACAGATTTGCTGAATGATCTCAACATCATCATTGTATCCGATCACGGAATGGCGGATGTGTCGGATGAGCGGGTAATTCTTCTGGATCAGCTCATTGACCATGAAACAGTTGAGGTGATCGACTGGAACCCTGTGGCGATGATTCGGCCAAATGAAGGAATATCGGCTGAAATTTATGAGTCGCTGAAAGCAAATGAGGAGAATTTCAGGGTATACAAAAAAGAGGATCTTCCGAATCGTCTTCATTTTAAAAAACATGATCGCGTTCCGGAAATCATTCTGATTGCAGATTTGGGTTACAGTATCACGACCTCAGGTAGACTCGAACAGTATGGAGTTACGGGCGGCGCTCACGGGTATGACAATCGGTATCCTGAAATGCATAGCTTTTTTCTTGCAGCAGGTCCCTCGTTCAGGCAGGGGATAACAACAGAAGGTTTTCAAAATATTCATCTCTATGAACTCATGGCTCATCTGCTGGATCTTGAACCGTCTCCAAACGACGGGAGACTTGGTTCATTAATTCATATCTTAGAGCCTCAGTTTAAATGATTTTAAAAAAAGTTCTGAAAGATAATCTCCCCTAAAAAGGGGAGATTAAGAGGGGTGTCCCAGAATTTCCTCCAATTCTGGTTTACATCATACTTATTACCTTTATTTTGAGGGAGGATCACTAATTCAATTGATACATAGAGCCTTAAAAGCTAAAGCGAAACAACATTTATAATGATTCGAGAAAAATATTTAAGTCTAATCATAATTCTCCTTCTCTTCATCGGTTTAAGTAGCTGTGCTGATTCCGATACGGGTGAGACAGAGAATGATCCGAATCCCGTACTGCTGATATCCATAGACGGTTTCATGAATGAGTATATCGAACGAAATGAGACACCCAATTTTGATCAATTTATTTCAGAAGGGGTTCAGGCAGAGTATCTGATTCCGGTTTTTCCAACTAAAACATTTCCGAATCATTGGAGTCTAGCCACCGGACTCTATGTTGAAAATCACGGGATTATCTCAAACAGTTTTTACGATTACGAACTGGATGCCCGTTTCAGTTATGGGGCACCCGATGGTCAGCACGATTCACGCTGGTGGGGAGGAGAACCCATTTGGGTGACAGCCGAAAAGCAGGGAAAAACATCGGTTAACTTTTTTTGGCCGGGCTCTGAGGCTACCTTTGACGGAGTGCAATCAACGAAATGGGTAGACTACGACGGCTCAATCCCCGACAGTACACGGATTGATAGTATTGTCGCCTGGCTTGATCCTGTCGGCGACATTCAGGCAGATTTTGGAACGCTTTACTTTAGCTTTGTGGACAGTCGCGGACACAGTTATGGCCCCGATTCACCCGAAGTGGATGAGGCGGTTATTGAAATGGACGGGTTACTGGGTTACTTCATGGAAAAACTGGAGGAGGTTGGGCTGACAGATAACATCAATATTTTACTGGTTTCCGACCACGGTATGTCGGCACAATCAGAGGATAAAGTGATTATTCTGGATGAGATCATTAACCTGGATGATGTTGATATCATTGACTGGACACCTGTGGCAATGATTCGCCCGGATGAGGAGAAGACAAATGAGATCTATAACACTCTGAAAGAGAATGAAGAGAATTACAGAGTGTATCTTCGGGATGAGCTGCCGGAGCGGTTCCACTTTTCAAATCACTACCGAATTCCGGAGATTATTATGATCGCGGATAATCAATTTACAATTACCAACCGGGAGTATTTTGAGGAGCGAGGTGTGGTTCCGGGAATGCACGGATTTGATAATATGGTGCCGGATATGTTTACATTTTTTGCAGCCAAAGGTCCTGCATTTAAGTCCGGTGCAGTTGAGGGACCGGTTGAGTCTGTTCATATGTATGAACTGATGGCCTATTTGCTGCAAATTGAACCGGCTGAGAACGATGGAAGCCTGGATGAGGTTTTGAAATTTTTAAAGCAGTAGTTGATGACCTGAATCCATTATTTTGGATTGCATCTAAGCCGAAATTAAAATACCATACGCAATTAAATTAAAGCGGATAACCCCAAACAATATTGAACAGATAAAATGGCATACGTTGTAACCGAACCATGTGTTAACTGTAAATATACCAACTGCGCAGCGGTTTGTCCCGTAGATGCATTTCGTGAAGGCCCAAACTTTTTGGTAATTGACCCTCTTGAGTGTATCGACTGCGATGCGTGCGTTTCTGAATGTCCGGTTGAAGCGATTTATCCCGATGATGAGGTGCCGGAGGAGTGGGAGCACTACATAGAGTTGAATGAACGTCTTGCTGATAATTGGGAAGATCGTATCATCAATGAAACAAAGGACGCCCTGCCTGATGCAGATGACTGGGCTGAAAAAGAGAATAAACTGGATCTAATTCAGGAAGAGTGGGATTAATCTCCGACTTTTCTGATTGATTGAAAAACTATCCGCCATTGAGTAGAACTGAGAAGTCCCGATACACACTACATCTGCGAGGCCGGGTGCTGGATCTGAGCACTCCAAAAGTGATGGGAATTCTAAATGTAACACCTGACTCCTTTTCTGATGGCGGAGAGTTTCATCAACAAAGTGCCGCACTGGAGAGAATCAAGGAGATGGCCGTTCAGGGCGCGGCTATTATCGATATTGGAGGGGAATCGACCCGGCCCGGATCAGATCCGGTTTCTGCTGAGGAGGAAGCCTCGCGAGTTTTACCGGTTCTGGAAGAGGCATTGAAATCTTATCCCGGCCTTATCTTTTCAGTTGATACGACAAAATATGATGTGGCTCGTCCGGCATTGGAAATGGGGGCTCACATCATCAATGATGTGAGTGGATTGCAAAAGGAACCTCGTTTTGCTGAACTTTGTGCTGAGTTTAATGCGGGTTGTGTTCTGATGCACTCACAGGGCGATCCGAAAACCATGCAGATAAATCCACATTATGATGACACCGTTGTTGATATTGCCGGTTTTTTGGATGAAAAAATTAAGCTGCTTGAAAAGGCCGGAGTACAAAACATTGTCGTTGATCCGGGGATCGGGTTTGGGAAAAATTTACAGCACAATCTGCAAATCATATCAGAGCTTCATAAATTCACAAAATTTGGCTACCCTGTGCTGATGGGAGCATCCCGCAAGTCGATGATCGGAAAAATTTTAAACGACAGACCGGCATCGGGCCGGCTTGCAGGCACCCTAGCCGTGCACTATCACAGCATGATGAATGGAGCAAATATCATTCGTGTGCACGACGTACAGGAAGCCTGTGATACAGTCCGGGTGTTTAATTCCATCATGAGCGTGCAACCTTAACGGTAACCCCAAAAACAATAAACGTGATTCCAATAGGATTTTTAGAGTTTGGTCTGAAGGATCTTCTTGAGACACTGGTGATTGCACTGGTGCTCTACTATCTCTACCGGTGGATTCGGGGTACGTTTGCTATTCAGGCTGCATTTGGCCTGCTGTTTGTGATAGTCTTGAACGGAGTTGTGAGCCTGCTTGGATTCACAACATTGAATTTTATGCTGCGAAGTATTCTCGATGTGGGTGTCTTAGCGGTATTTATCATCTTTCAGCCGGAAATTAGAAAGCTACTCTACAGCCTTGGCCAGAATACTACGTTCGATCGTTTTATCGGAAGGTCCGGTGCGGATAATGTGATCGAAGAGGTGATTGATGCCGTTAAAAATATGGCTCAGACAAAAACCGGTGCACTGATTGTATTTGCCCGAAGTTCATCACTGCAGGATTTGGTGGATGTGGGGGTTAAGCTGGATGCACGGGTAAATGCTCAGCTGCTTCAAACTATTTTTCAAAAAGAGACACCCCTACATGATGGTGCAGTTGTAATCCGAAATAACCGGATAGTGGCGGCAAGCTGTTATCTGCCAATATCGCAAAACCCAAATATCTCTTCGGTTTTTGGAACGCGTCATCGTGCAGCGGTTGGGGTCAGCGAAACCAACAATGTGTTTGTGGTAGTTGTTTCTGAAGAGACAGGCAGAATTTCAGTAGCGAAAAATGGCGCACTCACCAGTGGGCTTTCCATTCAAAAGCTGCGTGCTGAGATGGAGAAATCTTTGGGCGAGGAGAAAGAGGGAGATATGGGGTTCAGTTCAGAAAAAGCCGATCTGGAGATGAATTAAGCCGGCTCTTACTGCTTTCTGAATAAGCTCATTAACTCGTTTGCCGCTCTGAAGGAACTTATACTTCCATTTTTAACACTCTCTTCAAACTTCTTCAGATGTTTGCTCACGTTCGGGTTGGAGTAAAAGTTTCTTTTCAGCTCCTGATGGATCGTTTCGAACATCCAATATACGGCCTGATCTCTTCTTCTTTTTTCAAAGAAATCATTTTTTCGGGTCAACTTGAGGTAACTTTCAATATCACTCCAGATCTCATCGATACCGGTCTGCTTCAGGGCCGAACAGGTGGTAACTTTCGGTTCCCAGCCGGATTCTGCCGGTGGAAATAGCGCCAGCGCATTCTCATAATCTTTTTTGGCACGTTTTGCCTGCCGGAATGTCTCCTCCTCCGTTTTGTTGATGGCGATCAAATCAGCCATCTCCATTACGCCGCGTTTGATTCCCTGTAATTCATCTCCGGCTCCGGGTAGCATCAGGAGCAGAAAAAAGTCGACCATAGAGTGCACGGTGGTTTCGGACTGTCCAACCCCAACTGTTTCGATGAAAATCGTATCGAACCCGGCCGCTTCGCAAAGCAGAAGTGTTTCCCGTGTTTTCTGGGCCACGCCGCCCAATGTGCCGGATGTAGGGGAGGGACGAATAAATGCATGTTCATTCGTAGAGAGTCTTTGCATGCGTGTTTTGTCGCCCAGAATGCTCCCTTTTGATCGGCTGCTGCTCGGGTCAATTGCAAGTACGGCAAGTCTTCTCCCTTTTTGTATAATCTGTTGCCCCATCGCTTCGATGAATGTACTCTTTCCAACTCCCGGTACGCCGGTAATGCCAATCCGTACAGATTTTCCGGTTTGTGGCAGGCACGCTTCCAGAATCTGCTGCCCTAGATTGCGCCGCTTTTCATGACTGCTTTCAATCAGAGTGATTGCTTGGGAGAGTGTTGTGCGATCCCCTTTCAGTATACCATTTACATACTCATCCAGGGACTTGTCTGAGGGGCGCTTAGATTGATAATTCGGGTTGATGGAGTCGTTCACAACAGCTCCTTTATTGATTGAAAGTGATTTGTTATTGGATTTTGTCATAGATACTTCTCCTCCAGAGGAGTTGGATCACCTATTCAGAACTACTTTAGAAATTTCATTTTCTGTCATATAGTTAAACCTTTGTGTCCTTTAGTGCATAACTTAGCGTCCTTTGTGGTTAAAAGAGAAAAACTTTAATTATCTCTCGAGGGGGATTAACCACAACGTGACACAATGAACTTCACGAAGGTTGCGATGTTAATTGGCCGTTTAATATGTCAGAATTATTCATCCCTCATCAAAATCTGCAAAATCTTTTGAGCCGCTTCCGGGATGACTGTGCCGGGACCGAAAACAGCCGCCACGCCGCGATCATACAAAAATTTATAATCCTGATTGGGTATCACTCCACCCACAATTACCATGATATCCTCACGCCCCAGTTTTTTAAGTTCATCCATCACTTTTGGAACCAATGATTTGTGGCCGGCTGCCAGGCTCGATACCCCGAGAATGTGCACATCATTCTCCACAGCCTGCCGCGCGGCCTCTTCAGGTGTTTGAAAGAGCGGGCCGATGTCCACATCAAATCCAAGATCGGCGAAGCTTGTGGAGATCACCTTGGCGCCGCGGTCATGTCCATCCTGGCCCATTTTGGCAACCATGATACGGGGGCGGCGGCCTTCCTGTTTTTCAAATTCGTCCGCCATTTGCCGGGCTTTCTTAAATTCGTTGTTGTTATCTATTTCTGATGAATACACGCCTGATATTGATTTAATGGTTGCCTGATAACGTCCAAAAACTTCTTCCATAGCATCGGAAATTTCACCCAGAGAGGCCCGGTTGCGAGCGCAGATAACGGCCAGATCAAGAAGATTGCCTTCTCCGGATTCTGCACATTTTGTAAGTGCACGCAGTGACTGCTGTACATTCTCCTCATTTCTGTTATCCCGGAGTGCTTTCAACCGTTCAATCTGTGCCCGGCGAACCTCCTCATTATCCACCTCCAGAATGTCGATCGGTTCCTCTTTGGCAAGCCGATATTTGTTTACGCCAACAATCGTCTCTTTTCCACTGTCTATTCGTGCCTGTTTTCGGGCTGCGGCTTCCTCAATTCTCATTTTGGGAACACCCGCTTCAATTGCCTTGGCCATCCCGCCCAGCTCTTCAACTTCGTCGATCAAGTCGAGAGCCTTCCGAACCAGCTCATCGGTCAATGATTCCACATAATATGAACCTGCCCATGGGTCGATGGCGTTTGTAATTCCGGTCTCTTCCTGCAAATAGAGCTGTGTATTACGGGCAATGCGAGCAGAAAAATCAGTTGGCAGTGCAATCGCTTCGTCAAGAGCATTTGTGTGCAGGGACTGCGTATGACCTAACGCAGCCGCCAACGCCTCAATGGTTGTTCGGGCTACGTTATTAAATGGATCTTGCTCGGTCAGGCTGTAACCGGATGTTTGAGAATGTGTTCTCAAAGAGAGCGATTTTGGGTTTTTGGGGTTGAACTGTTTCATCAGTTTTGCCCAGAGAAGCCGTCCGGCCCGCATTTTGGCAATCTCCATAAAATGGTTCATCCCAATTCCCCAGAAAAATGAAATTCGGGGTGCAAACTTGTCCACATCCAGTCCGTTACGGATTCCTTCACGTACGTACTCCAATGCATCTGCTAGTGTGTAGGCGAGCTCAAGATCAGCGGTAGCCCCGGCTTCGTGCATGTGATATCCGCTTACGCTGATGGAGTTGAATCGGGGCATGTGTTTGGAGGTGTACTCGAATATATCACCGACAATTCGCATCGATGGCCCGGGCGGGTAGATGTAAGTATTTCGCACCATGAACTCTTTCAGGATGTCGTTCTGAATGGTGCCGCTCAATTTTTCGCGGGGAACTCCCTGCTCTTCAGCTGCCACAATGTAGAAAGCCATTACGGGAATAACGGCTCCATTCATCGTCATGGAAACAGACATCTCGTCCAGCGGGATCTGATCGAAAAGAATTTTCATATCCAGAATGGAGTCAATTGCCACGCCTGCTTTTCCAACATCGCCGGTAACCCGTGGATGGTCGGAGTCGTAACCGCGATGGGTTGCCAGATCAAACGCAATGGAGAGCCCTTTTTGTCCGGCAGCGAGATTCCGGCGGTAAAAAGCGTTGGACTCCTCAGCCGTTGAAAAGCCGGAATATTGCCGGATAGTCCAGGGTCGTACCGTGTACATGGTAGAGTACGGCCCGCGCAGATAGGGTGGAATCCCGGCTGCATAATTGAGGTGAGTTAGCTCTGATATATCATCCTTTGAGTAGGAATTTTTGAGCGTAATCTTTTCCGGAGTTTCCCAGGCTACACCGTTACTCGCTGTAGGATGTTCAGGTGTGATGTTGGTTTTCAGGTCAATATTTGAAAAATCAGGTCTCATGACGAATAATTTGATGGTTCGAGTTCATCCAGCATGGTTTGAAGAAAATCCGGGATGTTGATACCGGTGTAGATGAAGTGTTCAATTCCGGCATCTCGGTAAGCGGACTCATTCTCGCCGGGTTTGCCGGCAATTACCAACAGTCCGCGGTTTGAAAACAGTTCGGAAAACTCATCTACAAGGCCGGGATAGTCTGTATCGGAGCTGCAGAGAACGTAGATATCACCCGGTTTTTCTGAAAGATTATCAGCGGCTTCCGATATGGAGTTGTAACCAAGTGATGTCTGAATTTCAAAACCGGCGCAGCCTAACAGATTGTGGGCAAAACTTTCACGGAGTTTCCGCCACTTTTTGTTACCAACAGGAATCAACTGTACGATCGGCTTTTTGTCTAATAGTTGTGTTTGTTTTCGGATCTCTTCAAACAGCTCACCGGCGCGGAACGGTTCAAGAGTAGTGAGTAAAACTTTTTGAGGGTTCAGGTAGGAGTGAAACAGATCTCCCACGGTTGCACCCTGTTTAAGGGCTTCGGAAAGGGACGCGATCAGAGCGTCAAATTCAATCGATACGTCGTTATCTGTCGACGGAAGCGCATCGGTAAATGTTGTGGAAATAACCGTATCCGGCAACTTTTCTTCGCTGTTTGGATAGTTGTTGGTACCGACCAACGTTCGCTTTCCGGTGGCATAGGCTTTCAGCTTTTGATCCTTCGCGGCGCTAACCTCGGATTGAATGACCCTGTTTTTGAGCGCCTTTATAAATCCGCCTTGTTTTTCGATCAGTTTAAAGAAATCCCATGCTTCATTTGCAATCTCTTCGGTGAGCTTTTCAATATAGTATGAGCCTGCAGCCGGGTCAGAAACCTCACCAAGGTGCGACTCCTGATCAACGATGTGGTGAATATTTCGGGCGATGCGTGAAGAGAATTCATTCTGATTTTCAAATAGGTGATCGTGTGGGTGTATCAATATGGAGTTAACCCCGCCAAACACTGCGGCCATAGTTTCCGTTGTTGCTCTGAGGATGTTGTTATGGGGATCGGCAACGGTCTGATTCTGCAAAGTTGTTTCTGTGTGAATGATTGCAGGAGTTCCGGTATCGAGGCCGTAAGCATCGAGCAGGTTGGCCCAGAGGATTCGGGCGGCCCTGAATTTGGCAATTTCCGGAAAATAGAGGGGTCCGGCGCTCAGTCTGAAAAAGATAGACTCAGCAGAATCTTTTGATCGGGCAAGATATTCGCTGGCAATGGCAAGTGAAATACCAAGCTCTTGAACGATAGTGGCTCCGGCTGAGTGATAGAAAAGCCCATCAGCCAAAAAGGATTTGCCGGAATTGGGTGTATCGATCTGCTTGAGCAGGTTGTTTAGAGATTGTTGTTCTAATGGATATCGCCCATGTTTTGCTACATAAGTAAACGGATCAAAACTGAAGAGTGTTTGCTCAGGCTGTATATCGGAGTTTAACAGCATCGCCTGAATTGCGGGTGTATTCATCCCGCTTTCAAACAGCACGGTTTTTCCGCTCATGTCCAAATTTTGGAAAAGCGTGTCAACATCGGATTGAGACTGCAGCTGTGTGCCAATCATATTTCCTCCGATTTGTCCATCACTGTGACGGATATCGCATGTAACTCGGAATGAGTTGGCTCCACCTTTGATTGCATCCGCAATTTGCCCGTTGGCTTCTTTTGGTTTCGGTGCATTGATCGGTACGCAGCGCGCCCAATTTTTAGAGTCCGATTTACGAAGTGTTTTGATGGATATGATCTCATTTGGATCAAGATCTTCCGACATATAAAAAGGGAGCGGTTTAACTCCTTCGAGGGTGTTCCACCTCAGCTTTTTTTTGTAGTCTACGCCCTTCAGGTCTTTTCGGATTAAATCCTCCCACTCTTTTCGGCTGACCGGTTTAAACTCTGAAAATAGGTCTCTTTTATCTTGCTTATTCACTGCAATCCGTTTTATTCTACTTTGTGTTGGATGTAAAATAGTGAGCCATGCACTGTTTCGCTAACTGAAACCAAAATTGGGCACGGAAAAGCGCTTACAAACCACTATATTTACACGGAAAAAATTTACCGGAAAAATAAAATAGGTTCGATTATGTCTGATACTGGAAAAATTTCTCCGCTCACACAACTCACCGAAGATGAGCAGATGCTGAGAGACGCTGCAGCCGAATTTGCAGATTCAATGATTAAGCCAAAAGTCCATGAAATGGATGAGGCGGCAAAACTGGATAAAGATCTCATTAAACAGTTTTTTGAGATGGGCTTTATGGGAATTGAAATCCCCGAAGAGTATCAGGGCGGTGGCGGTTCATTTTTTATGAGCATTGTGGCCATTGAGCAGATATCTCGAGTGGACGCCTCAGTAGGTGTGTTTATGGATGTTCAAAACACATTGGTAAACAATGCATTTTTAAACTGGGGATCCGATGAGGTGAAGAAAAAGTTTTTACCCCAGCTTGCAACTGAAAAAGTCGGTGCATATTGCCTGAGTGAAGCCGGGTCGGGAAGTGACGCATTTGCCCTGAAGTGTTCTGCAAAAGAGGACGGGGATGATTACATCCTGAACGGAACCAAGCTTTGGATTACCAATGCAAATGAAGCAGACATCTTTCTGATTTTTGCTACGGTTGATCCATCAGCAGGTTATAAGGGAATTACGGCGTTTATTGTAGAGCGCGGTATGGAAGGTTTTTCCGTATCAAAGAAAGAGAATAAGCTGGGTATTCGCGCCAGCTCAACCTGCGAGCTGTTGCTTGAAGATGTTCGGGTGCCGAAGGAGAATGTTCTCGGGGAAGTAGGTAAAGGCTATAAAGTGGCTATTGAAACGCTCAATGAAGGACGGATTGGAATTGGAGCTCAGATGATTGGTATTGCACAGGGAGCCTTTGATGCCGCCATTGCATACACGAAAGAGCGAAAGCAGTTTGGGAAAGCCATCGCAGACTTTCAGGGGGTTCAATTCCAGCTCTCCGAAATGGCTACACAGCTGGAAATGGCGCGGTTGCTGGTGTATAACGCAGCCAGATTGAAAGAGGCCGGTCAGCCTTTCTTAAAAGAGGCTGCAATGGCTAAATATTACAGCTCGGAAGTGGCGGAAAAAGTGAGCTCCATGGCTGTAGATCTTTACGGTGGTTACGGATATGTGAAAGAGTATCCGGTGGAGAAATATTATCGCGACGCAAAAATTGGAAAAATCTATGAAGGAACGTCCAATATGCAGCTGCAAACCATCGCCAAAATTATTCTTAAAGAAGGTTAGAATATTTCAAAAGAGTGATTTAAAGACTGCGGAGTGTTATACTTTCGCAGTCTTTTCTATTTCAGGCCCTCTTATCATTAATGTTTTGAGAAAAATGGGAAAAGCGTAAATAAATGGAATGATATGGAGTGCAATTACCGTTTAAACCTTTTGACTAAAAATAAGACTCTGAACGAAAAGCAACAGTTATTGCTTTAAAGAGTAAATCAGTAAGAAAAATCAGTATAGTTTGATGGATAATTTAGAACAGAAAATAAAGTCGCTCGCAAAAGATGATCAATCGTTTGAAGAGCTGAAAAGTATTTTCGAAAAGATCACACAAGAGAGAGACCAGGCCAGGGATAGCCTCAAATTACTTGAAAGAGCTATTCGCAGTGACTACGACTCTATACTGATTACCGATCTGAACCTCGAAAAACCCGGCCCCAAAATTGTTTATGTGAACGACGGTTTTACGAAAATGACCGGATACACGCGGGATGAGGTGATTGGTAAAACTCCCCGAATATTGCAGGGCGAGAAAACAGACCGGAAGGTTCTGGATAAACTGAAACAGAGACTGAAAGAGGGCAAAACCTTTTTTGGGCATACCGTGAACTATCGAAAGGATGGAACGGAATTTATCAATCAGTGGGATATTCATCCGCTCACCAATGAAAAGGGTGAACTGACGCACTGGGTTTCTTATCAACATGATATTACCGAGCGTAAGCGCTCTGAAAAGAAGGTGGTTGATTCAGAAATGGAGTTCGATCAGCTTTTGGAAGAGAGTAAAAAGACACTCGTGGATGTGGATGAACAAGGAAACATTACCACTTCCAATAAGGCATTCCGCGATCTGACAGGTTATGCTGATGAAGAGCTGAAAAAACTTAAAGTTTGGGAAATACTTGAAGATGAGCTGGTTGAGTCGTTTAAGCATAAGTTCGACTCATTTAAACCCAGCGATTTCGATAACCGAACATTTGAACTTGTCATCAAAAACAAGAAAGGCAGTTCTGTGGAAGTGAAAGTGAACAGCCGTCTGCTGAATGTTCAGGGACAGCAGATTGCACGTATGGCCTTTGAGAATAAGTCTCTGCAGAAACGTATCATGGCGATGTTATCGAAACGGAATGCAGATTTTGACAGGGTTTTTGAACAGGATAAAGACTTTAACTATAAGCTTGTTCCACATAATGGTGATTCCTATCTGTTTGAATATGTCTCAGACAGCTTTAGCAAAATTACCGGAATTACCGCCGACGAAGCCGTGACATTGAAGCTGGAAGATTTAATACATGAGGATGATCTGGAGAAATTTTTTGATCATCTTGAGACGGTTTTGGAGGGCAAGCCGAATACGGAGCAGTTCCGCATCCGCTCGAAAGATGGCGGGTATGTTGAAGTAATCGATTATGCCAAACCGGACTGGGATGCCGATCGAACAACGGTAGAGGCGATAAAAGGGGCAACATCTACAGAGATCTCATCTGAATACAAGTCCAATTAATTCTGTTGCTGATCCGATCTTTCCCTTCATATTTTGTAACTTTGGGTAAAAAGTAAAGTTATGACGTTAGCGGAAAAACAAGACCGGATAATTCGTGAATTTCAAGCCCTCGGTGACTGGCCTGAGCGTTACAAGTACATTATAAAGCTGGGTCAGAAACTGGATCCCCTGGATGAAAAGTACAAGACAGATGACAACCTCGTACGTGGCTGCCAGTCTCAGGTCTGGCTTCATACAGAGCTCGATGGCGATAAAGTAATATTTAAAGCAGACAGTGACGCTGCGATTACGAAAGGATTGGTTGCTTTGATGGTTCGGTTTTACTCAGGAGAAACACCTGACGAGATTCTTACTCACAATCCTGACTTTATTCAAAAAATCGGGATGCAGGAGCATCTCTCACCAACCCGATCGAATGGACTCGCATCGATGGTCAAGCAGATGAAAATCTATGCCATGGCGTACAAGTCTAAATTGCAGGGAGCCGGCGGGTAAAAAATCGGGTTCACTCGATAATCTCTTCTTATATTCAGCGTTGTTAACCCCGAATCATGAATAAGTTCTTCAAATACTATTATGAATAAGAAAAATATACAGATTATAGCTCTCATCGCTTTTGTGGTAATAGCAGGTGGAGTGCTCTACTACGGTTTAAGCGGCGATTCTAACGGGAATGCAACTGCGGAGCGTGGTGAACCTCAAAAAGTTCATATTCTAAAATACAGTGATTATCAGTGCCCGGCCTGTAAGGCGTATGTTCCGGTTCAGAATGAACTGAAACGTGAATTTGGTGACATGATTGAATTTGAATATCGTCACTTTCCATTGAGCGGGCACCAGTTTGCCGAATTAGCCGCACGATCGGCAGAAGCTGCACGGGAACAGGGTAAATACAAAGAGATGCACGACCTCATTTTTGAATATCAGGAGGCGTGGTCGCAAGGCGGAGCGGCTGACTATTTTAACGATTTTGCAGAGGAGATTGGATTGAACATGGAGCAGTTTCAAGCTGATCTTACATCCGACGAAATCCGCCAGAGAGTAGAACGTCAGCGCCAGGAAGGAATACGTCGTCAGGTTAATGCCACTCCAACGTTTTTTATCAACGGGCAACGCCTACGGCAGAATCCGCAAAGTTACGACCAGTTTAAGTCGATGGTAGAACTCTATATGTATCGCTCCTGATCGATGGTCTATAAATTCTTAGATAAATCTCCTCAATTTGAAGACTCCGTGTTTGTTGCACCAAGCGCGGATATCATTGGGGATGTTACGATCGGCGCAGATAGTTCCATCTGGTTCAACTCCACGATACGCGGTGACGTAAACTGGATAGAAATTGGTGAGAGAACCAATATTCAGGATAATGCCTCCATTCATGTGATGAACCAAACAGGGCCCACAAAAATAGGGGATGATGTCACCATCGGTCACAATGCAATGGTTCACGGCTGTACTGTTCATGACCGTGTTTTGATAGGAATCCACGCCACCATATTGGACGAAGCAGTAATCGAAAGTGATGTGGTTGTTGCTGCCGGTTCGCTGGTGCCACCCGGAAAAGTTCTCGAATCGGGCTATATGTATATGGGGTCTCCTGTCAAAAAGCATCGTAAACTGACGGAAGAGGAGATTGAGTCTATCCGTGAGTCGGCTCAAAACTATGTGAAGTATCAGCGTACGTATCGCCAGGTGGATACCTACGAAGAGAATCCTTTCTATACACCGAAGAAGTAAGCGTAATTAAGGCACATCATAAACGATGTGCCTTTTCATTTCAGAGGATCCATGGCCGGAATCTATATTCATATTCCGTTTTGTAAACAGGCTTGCAGCTACTGCGATTTCTATTTTGTTACCCGTAAAAACCTGATTGAACCCTTTACGGAAGCCCTGGTCCGTGAAATTGAATTATTTTCCGGCACGCGGTACGCTTCTGAACAGATCGACACGATCTACATTGGAGGGGGAACTCCGTCAAGACTTCCGGCCACTAATCTGAAACGAATTTTTGACGCGCTTGAAAAGAGCTTTCAGCTTCGTCCGGTTGAAGTAACCATGGAGATGAACCCCGATGACGTAACGCCCGATTACCTTGCCTCCTTGCTGGATTTGGGAATTAACCGTGCAAGCATGGGGGTACAGTCTTTTGATGAAGATTTACTTCGATTTATGCACCGCGCTCATACCCGGGATGAGGCGATCCGCGCGCTTGAACATCTTCACACAGCAGGCTTTCCAACCTATACGGCAGACCTGATTTACGGTAACCCCGGTCAGACGCCGGAGATGCTGGAAGCTGATATTGACCAACTGCTACAGTTTGCTCCGCCTCACATTTCAGCGTATTCACTCACCATTGAACCGAAAACACGGCTTGGTAAACAGGTAGATCTTGGCCGGATTTCTCCGCCTGATGATGAGCACGTTTCTCTACACTTCGATCTGTTGACCGAAAAACTCCGGGCTGCCGGAATTGAGCGATATGAAGTGAGTAACTACTCGCGCCCGGGTAAAGAGGCGGTTCATAACAGTAACTACTGGAGCCATAAAAATTATCTGGGACTCGGACCGGGTGCTCACTCATTCTGGTGGGACGAAAATGGGGCCGGCCGGTGGGAGAATAAGCCGGACATTAAGGCGTATTTGAAGGATGAACCTGCGGGCAGCGATGAGAATGCTAAGGGAGAAACACTTTCACTGCAAAATTTAGCTGAGGAGCGACTGATGCTTGGCTTGCGCACTCGGCGAGGGGTTGGTTTTGAGGAGTTAAAACAGCGCTACCGCTATCAGATGAATGAAAAACAGCTCAACTGGCTGGACTATCAGCGGGAGGCCGGAATGATCACCGAGAGCGGAGATGTTCTTAAGCTGACATCCAAAGGGTTGAAAATTGCGGACCTTCTGATTGTGGATCTGCTATCGAAGGGGTGATTCATGTCTGTCTCGTTTTTTGATCTCTGCCAAGCTATTCAGAAAATCCGGGAAACGCGGGGCACCAACGCTAAAATTAAAATCTGTTCCGATCTATTCTCATCCATCTCCTCTTCTGAAAAACTGGATCTGGCCGCACAGTTTCTCGGTGAGGGGGCATTTTCTGCAGTAAGCGGGAAACGGGCGTTGGTTGGAAGCCGCACCGCTGGGCTGGCTGCTTCAGAATTTTGTGAAATTGACTACGATTTGGTGTATAAGCCGTGCAGAACTGCTACGGGGAGTAATTCCGAAGCGATTGAAAGGCTTCTCGAAAATGTGCCGGAAGCGATCCAAAAACGAGAGCCGGTACAACTCTCCCTGATGTCGGTGAATCGATATTTTCATCGACTGCAAGAAGCTTCCTCGCGGGCGGATAAAATCGAGATTTTAAAGGAGCTGTGGAGACAGATGACGCCCGTTGAGGTCAAATACTCTCTACGGATGCTGGGGCAGGGATCCCTTCGAATCGGGTTTGAATCGCGAAGCACTCTGTCTGCCATCGCTTCAGCATTCGGGTACGACAGGGAAGAGGTACGTTATGTTCACATGATTACCGGAAGTATTGGCAAAACCGCGGTGCTGGCCAAAGAGGGACGGTTGGGTGAGGCGGAATTCAGGCTTTTCCATCCACTCTCTTTTATGCTCGCAACGCCGATTGAAAGTCGAAAAGTTGAAGATTTGTCCGCCTATGTAGGCGAGGAAAAATTTGACGGAATGAGGGCTCAGGTTCACTTTTCTGACAGCAAAACACTCATTTATTCTCGGGATTTGAATGAAATCAGCCGATCATTTCCTGAGGTGAAAGCGTTCTTTAACAGAAGAAATTTGCCTGATGTGGTTTTGGATGGGGAAATTTGTGTGTACTCTGATGAAAAAATTCAGCCGTTCCAATTGTTGCAAAAACGAATGGGGCTGAAGCAACCGTCCAAAAAAATCAGGGAGGAACTTCCGGTGCTTTTTATCGCATATGACCTGCTTTATGTGGACGATAAACCGTTTTTTGAAAAATCCCTGATAGAGAGAAGAGAGCGGCTGGAGGAGCTTTCCCTCCGGTTTGACCTGCCCGTTACCAATCAGTTTGAGGTGAGCAGTTTTGATCAACTGGACGAGTGGTTCAAACGTGCACTTGCCCACGGCAACGAGGGGCTGATGCTCAAAAAGAAGGAGAGCCGGTATGAATATGGCCAGCGGGGAAAATCGTGGCTGAAGGTGAAAAAGCCGGGAGGTACGCTGGATACGGTAATGATGTACGCGCACGCGGGCAGCGGCAAACGGGGAGGCTTATATTCGGACTTCACCCTGGGGGTGTCTGTGAAGCATGACGAGCGTTACGAGGAGGAGTTTATCCCGATCGGAAAAGCGTATGGAGGCTATACCGATGAGGAGCTGAAGAGACTGAACGCGGAGATCAAAAAACTGACGGTAGAGCGTTATGGGCCAACGCTCGGGTTACTTCCGGGTTTGGTAATCGAGCTCGAATTTGATGATATTCAGGTAAACCGCAGAACAAAGGCGGGATATACGCTGCGCCTGCCAAGATTTAAACGCCTCAGGTGGGATCTCTCGCCGGATGATGCAGACACACTGAAAGATGTTGAAATGCTGTATCAACAAAGAGTAGAGAAAGAGAGAAGGGTTCAGGGGAACAATCCCTCATTTTACTATAAATCGAAAGAAACCGAAGAGTGATGGAGTTCCGGGAAAGTCATAAAAAATGTATTTGGAGTGGAAAGGAATCAAATGACCTGAAACCGGTTGAGTTGGATACGGTAGACCGGATTGCCCGCCCGGTAAGAAAAACGTTATTTGTGCTGCCTCAATACGAAGATGACTTAAAGGAGTATAACCGCTTTGTGGCCGCCAATGCTGCTATAATGATCAGGCAGATAGCCGTGGCTTCCGTTCTTTTAATTTTTACAGGTATTTTGGCCATTGTTTTGCAGGGCTATGAGTCTGCAATTCTTATAACAACAGGCGCACTTACTGTTTGGATCGGCCTCGTAATTATAAACTATCCGATTTCAACACCCGAAACGGCAGAGTTGTTTGGGCTGAAGAAGGCCATTCGCTTAGCTCGGTTCGCGGGATATTTTACCGTAGCTATGGGAGGTTTCATTCTCTGGATGGCACTGAGTGCATGAATCGGTTTTTAACCGTGTTAAAATTCGGCGAACGGAATCTTTCAATTTATCCCCATAAAAATTATGGGTATGCACGAATTGACTTTTGATTTTAACGGATTGCGCTATATTATAGAGTTTAAACTTAAATCACTCTACAATCCGCATGCTCCGCTTGCTAATCCTGATCCTTTTTCTGTTGAATGCGTCTGTCTCATCGGGGATTTATGCTCAGCAGTCAAAAGCGGACAGCCTGCGAACGGTGATTAATCCCGCCGATAAGTCGCCGGAAATGGTAGAGGCGATCAATGAATTGGGTGATATTCTTGTGTCTCGGGGTGAGTTTAATGAGGCGAAGGAATGGTTTTTGCTGGCACTTCAGGTGGCTGAACAGCTGCAAGAAGAGAGAGATGAAGCCCGCTTTACCACGTATCTGAATTTGAGTTCTCTTCATCTGTCCAAAGAAGAGCCCGACTCTGCACTTGTGATACTTGAAGCGGCCGGCGAGATCGATTTGCCGGAGGACAGGATGAATGCCCAGAGAAACCTGAAAGCGGTTGCGCTTCAAATGTCGGGCCGGTTGATGCTCGCTTCGACAATTTTTGAGGAAGCCATAGAAGTGGCAGACTCCCTTGGAAAGGATGAACAGGCCGCGGGATTACGGTTAAATCTCGCTTCACTCCACAGCTCGATGGGAGAGCCGGTAGAGGCGATGAGGCTCTTATACGAAACTTTGATATATGCCGATCAGACGGATCATCTATTGATGACTGCCATTGTAACCAACAATATCGGGCACCTTTTTGTGGAGATGGAGGAGTACGATCAGGCGGAGTACTATCTACTTAAATCGGAGGAGGTAAGCAGACGATTAGGGCATATTGTTAACCTGAGACGGGTTTATATGAACCTGGGGAATCTTTACGCGGGCAGAGATCAGTTCGACTTGGCTTCCGGTTACTACACGGAGGCGCTCAATATTACTAATAACAGCGGAGACCGCCTCACGGCCGTAAGAGTCCATTATAATATGGCCAGGATGGAGGCAAAACGCGGTAATCTGTCGAAAGCAGAGGAGATATTTAACTCCACGCTGGAAGAAAGCAGAGCGTTGGGAAGTATTGAAGGGCAGTACAACAGCGCGATCAGTTTGGGTGATATTGAAAAAGAACGGGGGAATTACGGCGCAGCCGCCCGCTGGTATGCGAGGGCTCAATCCACGGTGGAGGGACACGGTTTTCAAGGGATGCAAATGGATGTGTATCAAAATCTGTATGAAGTGTATAAGATGGCCGGAAACTCCGCCATGGCTTTGCAATGGCTGGAAACGTTCAGCGAATTAAAAGAACGGTTGGATTCGGATGAAAAAATGCGTTTACAGACCGAATATGAAACGCTCTTTAATATCAGGGCCAGGGAACAGCAGGCAGAAGTGATACAGGCAAAACAGCAAAAGGTTCAGGCGAGGGCGGAACTGCAAAAATGGCTCCTTGCGTTTACCCTCTCCATTGGTGGGTTTCTTTTCATTGTTGCTTTTGTCCTGAACCGATCAAACCGAAAAGTGAGGGAGTTTAACGCTGAGCTGGAGCAGTCGAACCGAAAGATTTTGGAGGCGAATAAAACTGTTCAGGAGAAAAACAGAGAGCTGGAGCAGGTAAACCAGGTCAAAAATAAGCTTTTTGCCATCGTTGCCCACGATTTGCGTGGTCCGCTCAGTTCACTGCAGAGTTTAATTTATCTGCTTCGGGAGCATGAACTTACAAAAAGCGAGCTGAATAACATTCTGGATTCCCTGGATCAAAATATTCAGGAAAACGCAACCATGATGGATAACCTCCTGGCCTGGGCAAAAGCGCAGATGAATGGAATTCAGCTGAATGAAAGAGATTTTGATCTGAATGAAGCTGCAAAAGCCGTGATAGATCAGATACGCTTTCAGGCGGGACACAAAGATGTTGAGCTGAAGCTTCAGATGTTCGGCGGTCTTTATGTTGAGGCTGATTATGATCTTGTGAAACTGATTATCCGAAACCTTGTGGCGAACGCCATAAAGTTTAGTGAAAAAGGAGATACTGTTACACTGTCGGCTGTGCAGGATGGGAATTTTGTAGAGATTCGGGTGGCTGACGAAGGGATGGGAATCAAGCCGGAAGATCAGACCAAACTTTTTACGAGTGAGCACTTTTCAACCCGCGGTACAAAAAATGAAAAAGGAAGCGGTCTTGGGTTGAATCTCAGCAGGGAATTTGTTGTGGAGCACGGTGGCGAGATGTGGTTTGAAAGCGTGTATGGAGAGGGAACAACATTCTATTTTACACTTCCGAGAGCTGCAGAAGATAGTGATATTGAACGTTCAGGCAGAGGTGAAAAAGCCGAAGAGTTCAGTCATTGATCCTCGTTTTCCATTTCAAGTTTTAAAAAACCGCTATCGATCCCTTCATTGGAGAGATAGTGTTTGACCACATCAGGATTGGGAGTGTGAGTTATAAACACCTTCTGCGGGGTTAGCCTCTTGCAAAATTTGATCAGTTCAAAAAAATCAAGGTGGTCGGAGAGGGGGATTAGCTTATCTGCTGAAAGTTGTGAACGTCTCGCCTCGTTGGCAGCCCAGCCGGAACAGTAGGCTACTTTAACTTTAGACACATTTGAAGCAAATCCATTCGAAAGGGTCGATGAAGGTGCGATTAGAATTTTTCCCTGACAATTCTCACGATCGTAAGCTGAGTAGTTACCCAGTTCTATTCCATGCTCTTCGTACACATCACAAAGTTTAAATCCTGCTCCGTGAATCATTACGGGGTGATTTAACGGGGCAAGTAAGTGCATAATCTCCTGTGCCTTGCCCAGGTTGTATCCGAGAAAGATAGGTGTGTAGCCTTTTTCGAGGGAGGATACTGCAAATTCGATGATATCTTCCTGGAGTTCTGTATGCGATTTCCAGCGATAGATTGGCAGGCTGAATGTTGCTTCCGTAATTAGATAATCGGTATGATCGGGGGCATCAAACCCTTCGCTGGCCGGCGATGGCGGGGTTCGGTAATCTCCCGTGTAGAGCAGTGATCCGCTCTCACTTTCGATAAATATCATTGCCGATCCGAGAATATGCCCTGCCGGGAAGAGTGTAACCCGAAAGTGTTCAGTTTCAAAGGGTGAGTAAAACTCCAGTATATTTTCCTCTCCGGTAAATCCTCGCCGTTTCATGAGGGCAAGAGTTGCCCGTGATGCGTATGCTTTTGTTTTTTTATTCCTTGGCATGTGATCAGCATGGGCGTGACTCACAAAAGAGTAGTTGGCCTCAGGATGGTATCCGTCCAGAGAGATGTTTAATTCTGGCAGAAATAGTCCGTTATATCCGGCTTTGTTTAATTTCATGCCACCGAACCGGATCGCTCAAGAAGTATGTAAGCAAGCAGAAAGATTACGATCCCGAGAGACAACATGTTTGCCGCAACAAATCGGATCTTACGCTGCAGAGTTTCTCTGTTATCGACGATTGCCTTCGCGGTTTGCGGCCATACAAGGATGAGCTGTCCGCCAACGTAAATGATGACAAGAGCCCAGAGGGAAAACAGAAGCTCAATCCATGAAAATGGGAAAAAGGAGAGGATGAAACCCGGAAGTGTAAACAATAGCAGATATTTTAAAACAGATCTCCAGGATGCCGGAGGTGTTTCGTCTTCGGCGATAGAGAGCAAATAGCTTTTCATCTGTTCGGTTTTAAGCAGAAGAAATACTCCATAGCTGATCAAGAGTCCGCCTAACCCTACGTAATAAGCCAAAAACCACTGTGTTGAAAAATTTTCCATCAACTTCTTTTTTATCAATGAGAGATCGATTATCCCGAGAATGGTAACAAAGAGCTCTTTCTTTGAAATGAATCAAATTCAGTCGGGACTGTTCATCAAGTCGTAAATGTAGAGAATATTTCAGGGCTTAACAGAAAAAGAGGTCTTTTTTTTTATCTTAAGGTGAATCAAATTTTTAATACTCAAATTGATTGATGGTCACAGATATCTATCTATTGGTTGGTGCAGTTCTTCTGGTTGTGAGTGTGCTCGCCAGCAAACTCTCCATTCGCTATGGAATACCGTCGCTTCTCCTTTTTCTTGGAATTGGGATGGCCATTGGTTCCGACGGGCTAAACTGGATCTTCTTTGATGATTACCAACTGGCACAGTCGCTGGGTATTGTAGCACTCGCCTATATCCTTTTTTCCGGGGGGCTGGATACAAACTGGAAAAAGATTCGTCCGGTTTTATACCCGGCTTTATCCATGGCAACATTTGGTGTGTTAATTAGCGCAGTGGTTGTGGGTTTGTTTTCCGTTTGGCTGCTCAACTTCTCCTGGATCGAAGGAGTTTTACTTGGAGCCATAATCTCATCTACAGATGCAGCAGCTGTCTTTTCAGTACTTAAATCAAACGGAATGGCGTTTAAATATCGGCTGAAAGAGCTGATAGAGCTGGAGTCGGGAACCAACGATCCGATGGCTATTTTTCTAACCATCGGTTTGATATCTGTTATGGGTTCTGAGCAGTCAGATTGGTTCGATTTTTTCCTTCTTTTTATCACTCAGATGAGTTTTGGGTTGTTGTCCGGGTTTCTATTTGGAAAGATTTTTACATGGATTGTCAATAAAATCGATCTGGTTTATGAAGGGCTCTACCCGGTACTGATGATCGGCTTGATCTCATTTGTGTATGCAATTACGGATATGGTTAACGGCAGCGGATTTTTGGCGGTTTACATCGTAGGGGTTGTCATGTCGAGTTCCGGGTTTGTACATCAACGAAGTTTAACCAACTTCTTTGATGGCATCGGATGGCTGATGCAGATCGTCATGTTTTTGATGCTGGGACTTCTGGTATTCCCAAGTCAGTTAATTCCGGTTGCCGGAGTGAGTATACTTATTGCACTGGCATTGATTTTAGTTGCCCGCCCACTCAGTGTTTTTATATCGCTTCTGTTTACTAAGTACAATCGCAGGGCAAAATTGATGGTTTCCTGGATCGGCCTGAGAGGCGCAGTGCCTATTATTCTGGCTACATTTCCGCTTGTTGCCGGCCTCAACAATGCTGATGTTGTGTTTAGTATTGTTTTCTTTGTTGTAATCACATCCGTGCTTATTCAGGGAACGACAATTCCGGTTGTGGCAAAATGGCTTCACGTCAACTCTCTGTTTTTTAAACAGACGCGCTACCCAATTCAGTTCGAACCCGATGTAGATACCAAAAGTGCGCTGAAGGAGATTGTGGTCGAAGAGGATTTTAAAATCGTCGGGCAGAAAATTGTAGACCTCCACTTACCCGATAATGTGCTGATCGTACTCATCAACCGGGAAGGGAAGTTCATCGTGCCGAAAGGAACCACCGTTATTCAGCCTGAGGATAAACTCCTGCTGTTGGCGAGTAAAACAGAGCTGGATAATGCAAAGAAGATCTTAAAACAAATCAAACCAAAAGAGTAAATACTATTCTACCAATACCCTCTCTTCGCTCTGTTTCAATTCGGATGGAATTGAGCTGCAGATCGACTCTTTAAAGGCCTCAATAATTGTTTTCTTGAGGTGTTTTCTGCCATAGATCAGCCGCACTTTTCGGGAAGGAACCGGGCTCTTGAACTCTTTGATGACGGCATTTGAACACTGATTTTCCAATTGATTCACCGCTGTCCACGGGAGCAGTGTCATTCCAAAGTTTTGCTCAACCAACCGCTTTAAGGTCTCCAGGTTCCCGCTCTTAAATTCAATATCGGGATCTTTATGATCCTGGATTTCTTTACAGAGCTGAACAGTTTGATCCCGGAAGCAGTGCCCCTCACTCAGCAGCCAGATGTTGGATTGATCAAGATCGTCTATAACCAGCTGTTTCTTTTTGGTGAGCGGGTGACTTTGAGACAGGTACCCGACAAACGGCTCAACATAGAGATCTTCGGTGTATATGTAGCTCTGCTCTGCAGGAGTAGCAATAATGCCAGCATCAATCTGATCATTGCCAAGTTTCTCCAATACTTCTCCGGTTAGAAGCTCTTCAAATACAAGGTCTATATTGGGGTATTTTTTGATAAATGAACGAATAAACAGTGGGACCAGGTAGGGAGCCACTGTGGGGATAATTCCAACTTTAAACGTTCCGCGTAGCTCATTCTCCTTGAAATTTGCAATATCTGAAAGCTGTTTCGACTCCTTCAGAATGGTTTTTGCCTGAGAGATAATCTTTTCACCGATTTCTGTTGGTACAACGGGAGATTTTGACCGGTCAAATATCGTGACGCCGAGCTCATCTTCCAGCTTGTGGATCTGCATGCTGAGTGTAGGCTGGGTGACATAACTTTTTTCTGCAGCTGTTGCAAAATGTCTGTACTTGTCAACCGCAATAATGTATGATAGTTGTGTTAGCGTCATGGAATTAGAATCTTACAGAGGTCAAAGGATATCCTGATGGATGAAATTTGTTATAAGATCAAGGAAATGGTGATGAAAACCAATTAACCTTAGAGCTGAACATTGAAAACGGAACAGGTTGAGATGTCGTTTTCGCAAAATTTTCGGATAATTTAAACATCAGAAGATATGAAATTCATAGAAATGAAATTTCTCATTAGCGGCAGAGTGCAGGGAGTGGGGTTCAGGCACTTTACGAAAACAAACGCCCGGCAAATGGGAGTCACAGGCTGGGTTCGGAACCTTCCTGAAGGTGATGTGGAGACGCTCCTTCAGGGGGAGGAGAAGAAGGTGTTGGAAATGGCAGGCCTTCTTCGAGATGGCCCGCTTACCGCCAAGGTAGACACGTTGAAATTAGTTCACAAAGAGGAGAACCCTCAGGATGTGAAGGATACGTTTCAGGTTATCAGGTGAGTGAATTCAATGAACTACTTTGTTTGCGTATCTCTCCCGAAACGGCTTCAGCAAAAACTTGGGGCTATTTTGCCTGATGCCCAGGGGTGGAAAAAAGTGAAATCGAACCAGATACATCTGACCCTTCGATTTATAGGGAAAATGGATAATGAAGAGCTCATAAAATTAAGAGACGATCTCAGCCATGTAGAGTTTTCTCCATTTTATCTTGCTCTCAGTGAGGTCAGATTTTTCCCGCAAAATAAGTTTCCAAAAGTGATATGGATGGGAGTTGAAAAGTCTGAATCGTTGATTTGTTTACAAAACTCAGTTGATGATACGGTAACCGGTGTTATCGGAAGGAAGTCTGAGCACGCTTTCAATCCGCACATCACCCTTGCTCGAATAAAACAGCAGGGCATTACGAAGCAGAAGGTATTGGGCCGTTTGAGTAGCCTTCCGGTTGGGGAATCATTCGAAGTAGATCAATTTTATTTGGTGAGGAGTGAGAGAGATCATCAGGGTGCCACCCATCACAATGTTCAACAATATGACGCTAAAAGCGGAGGATAGGATGAATCTGGTCGGGAAAATTATTTTAGGGGGTGTTATTGTCTACGTTTTACTGCTGGCTGTACTCTACCTGTTTCAGGGGCAGATACTCTTTTTACCCGATCGTAATTTGATTCGAACCCCTGGCTCATTGGGGATTCAATACGAGGATGTTTGGGTTGGAACTTCTGACGGAGTTAAGATTCACGGCTGGTATTTTTTGAGTAATGAGTCGGAGAGGGTGGTGGTTCTGTCCCATGGAAATGCGGGAAATATCAGCGGGAGAATTGAAATTGCAGAGATGTTTATGGATCTGGGAGTTTCCGTACTGCTATACGACTACCGGGGATACGGGAAAAGTGAAGGGAGTCCAAGTGAAAAAGGATTTTACCGGGATATCTCTGCAGTTGTTGAGTATCTGATCGATGAAAAGCAGACTAAACCTGAGGATATCATTCTTTATGGCCGATCCATGGGCGGTGCGGTGGCTGCTTTTGCTGCGAAAAAGTTTCCCGTAGGAGGATTGGTTTTGGACTCAGCATTCATGGATGTGCCGAGTATGGCGAAACATTACTACCCGATTGTTCCGGCAATGATGGTTCGATATAAGTTTTCTGCGATTGATTACATACGAGAGATTGATGGAATTCCAGTAATGATTCTTCACAGCCGCGAAGATGAGATTGTACCCTTCAGCCATGGAAGTAAACTCTATGAAGCAGCCAATCATCCAAAGCAGTTTGTAGAGCTGAGAGGTGGACATAACGGGGTTTTTTTAACATCATACCGCACAATTAAACGGAATTGGAGCGACTTTATAAATCGGCTTTAAAAGTGAAGATAAATTTGGGTTTCTAATTCACACTTCGCAGTTCGGTTAGTATATTCTGCAATAAGAATTTTGCAATAACCCGACTGACAGAGATTTCCATTTATGTATCTGATTTTTGATACCGAAACAACCGGCCTCCCCCAGAACTACTCAGCCCCACTGACCGATTTTGACAACTGGCCGCGATGTGTTCAGCTTGCCTGGCAGGTACACGATGTAACCGGAAAATTGATCTCATCGGGAGACTACATTGTAAAACCGGATGGTTTTACCATTCCGTTTAATTCCGAAAAAGTTCACGGCATCTCTACTGAGCGAGCCCACGAGGAAGGAATTCCGCTCAATGAGGTGATGGATATCTTCAGCCGGGATCTGGAGAAGTGTACCTTTGTAATTGGGCACAACCTGGAGTTCGATCTCAACATCATGGGGTCGGAGTATCTCCGGATGGAGCGGGAAAATCCACTTACCAAACGGGTGCCGATCGACACAAAGGATGAGGCTACTGAATACTGTGCCATTCCCGGTGGTCGCGGACGTTATAAGTGGCCGACACTCGCCGAACTGCACGATAAACTGTTTGAAGTAGGATTTGAAGAGGCACACAACGCCGCTGCCGATGTGGATGCAACGGCCCGAGCATTCCTGGAGCTTGTTCGAATCGAGGTGATCAGGCCGAATCATCCACAGGACCCGGCCAAAACCCCGGAAAATCCGGCGCAGAAAATCGATGAGTCTCACTACATGCCTAAGGTGGAGGAACTCCGCAGCAGAGGGGTTACCGGTGAAGAAGATGATACAGGATCAACCATCGACCTGCCCAAAGAAGCAGCGGGAACTAAAGTTGATTCACCTTTCACTCATCTCCATAATCACTCCAAGTTTTCTGTACTTCAGGCCGCATCGGGTGTCAAGGATCTGGTGAATAAAGCGAAGGAAGACGGCATGCCGGCTGTTGCACTCACCGACCTGGGAAATATGTACGGCACATTTCATTTCACCAAAGCGGCGTATGCGGCAGGAGTTAAGCCGATTATTGGCCTGGAAGCCTATTTTGTGGAAGATCGCCATCAAAAGAAATTTACCCGTGATCATAAAGACAAGCGGTACCAGCAGATATTTCTGGCCAAAAATATGCAGGGGTACCGAAACCTGGCGGAAATGTGCTCGCTTGGTTTCATCGAAGGTTACTACTACAAGTTTCCGCGAATTGACAGGGAGCTGGTGGAGAAATATCGCGAGGGATTGATTGCCACAACCGGCGGCCTGCTGGGTGAGGTGCCCGACCTGATTTTGAATCGCGGCGAAGAGGTTGCGGAAGAAGCACTCAAGTGGTGGTACAACCTGTTTGGCGAGGATCTCTATATCGAGCTGATGCGCCACGGACTCGAGGAAGAGGAGCGCGTGAACAGTGTGCTGCTGAAGTTTGCCGAGAAGTACGGCATTAAGGTGATCGCCTCGAACAATACATTTTACATGGAGAAGGAGGACGCAAAAGCCCATGACGCTCTTCTCTGTATCGACAATAACGAGTCGATCTCCACACCGATAGGGAAAGGTCGGGAGAAACGTTTCGGATTCCCGAATGATGAGTTCTATTTCAAGACGCAGGAGGAGATGAAGGCTCTTTTTGCGGATGTGCCGGAGGCGATCTCCAACACGCAGGAAGTGGTGGATAAAATTGAGGAGATCAAACTCGAGCGGGATGTGATTCTTCCCAACTTTAAGCTCCCGGAAGGGTTTGAAACGGAAGATGATTATCTGCGCCACCTTACCGTTGAAGGTGCCAAAAAGCATTACGGCGAGCTGGATGATGAGGTGATGGAACGGATTGATCACGAGCTTAACATCATCAAAACGATGGGTTTTGCCGGGTACTTCCTGATTGTGCAGGATTTTATCATCGAAGCGAAAGAGATGGGCGTTTATGTTGGGCCCGGACGTGGTTCTGCCGCCGGTTCTGTGGTAGCTTACTGCACGGGGATTACCAATATCGACCCGCTCAAGTACGATCTGCTTTTTGAGCGTTTCCTCAATCCGGAACGTGTGTCGATGCCCGATATCGATATCGATTTTGATGATGACGGCCGCCAGCGCGTTATTGACTATGTAGTGAATAAGTATGGAATTGATCAGGTTGCGCATATCATCACATTTGGCACGATGGCTGCTCGATCCTCTGTTCGTGATGTTGCCCGGGTGCTCGACCTTCCGCTATCTGATGCTGATCGGCTTGCAAAACTTGTTCCTGAAACGATCGGGATTTCCTTGGAGGACGCCTTCAAAGAGGTGAAGGAACTCCGGGATTTGAAGGAATCCGATTCTTTGGAAGGCCGGACACTTCAGATGGCTGAAACGCTGGAAGGATCGGTTCGGAATACCGGAATTCACGCCGCGGGTGTGATTATTGCACCGGATAAGCTGACCAACTACATCCCGATCGGGACAGCGAAAGATGCTGATCTGTATGTGACGCAGTTCGACGGCAAGGTGATTGAAGATGCCGGAATGCTGAAGATGGACTTTCTTGGTTTGAAGACCCTTTCCATCCTGAAGACGGCAATTGGGTATGTAAAAGAGAATCACGGGAAAGAGTACCATCTGGACGATATCCCTCTGAATGATGAGAACACTTTTGAAATGTTCAAAAAAGGTGCAACCGTCGGGATTTTTCAGTTTGAGTCGGACGGAATGCGCAAATACCTGAAGCAGCTAAAACCAACCAAGATTGATGACCTGATTGCCATGAATGCGTTGTACCGTCCCGGCCCGATGCAGTTTATTCCCGACTACATTAAGCGGAAGCATGGTGAAGAAGAGGTTGAATATGACCACGAGGACCTGATCGATATCCTTGAGCCAACCTATGGAATTATGATCTACCAGGAGCAGATCATGATGGTGGCGCAGCGAATGGGCGGCTATTCACTCGGTGAAGCGGACGTACTCCGCCGGATCATGGGTAAAAAGAAGCCGGAACTGCTTCCGCCTGAGGAAGAGAAGTTTGTAAAACAGGCCGTTGAGAAAGGATATGACAAGAAGACCGCGAAAGAGGTTTTCGACAAGATGGCGATGTTTGCCGGATACGGGTTCAATAAATCGCACTCGGCGGCCTACTCAGTAGTGGCCTATCACACCATGTATTTCAAGGCAAACTACACCGCTGAGTATATGGCCGCGGTGTTGAGCCATAATATGAACGACATCAAAAAGGTGAGCTTCTTTATAGAGGAGTGTCAGCGAATAGGAATTCCGGTTGATCCGCCGAACGTGAATACTGCAGAAGGAAAATTTGTGGCGCGGGATGGCAGAGTTCAGTACGGGCTGCTGGCCATAAAAGGGGTTGGTTCCAATGCAATTGAGGAGCTGGTGAAAGAGCGTGAAAAGAAAGGGAAGTTCAGTTCCGTCTTTGATTTTTCTTCGCGTATAGATACTCGGGTCTGCAATAAAAAAACCATGGAGAGTCTGGCACAGGCCGGGGCTTTCGACTCTCTTCATCAAAACAGGGCGCAGCTGCTGGCCAGTATCGAAGATGTGTTAAGCTACGCCTCTCGTAAACAAGAAGAGGAGCGGCTGAATCAGGTGAGTTTGTTCGGTGAGTCATCCGGCAGCGGAGGTATGGGCGGAGAGCCGAATTTGAGGGAGTGCCCGCCATGGACAAATATTGAACGACTCAATAAGGAGCGGGAGCTGATCGGGTTTTATCTGAGCGGCCACCCGCTGGATAAGTTTAAGGAGGATGTGAAACTTTTTGCATCCCACTCACTCAATGTTGAAGAGCTCTCAAAATTGGGAGATCGCGAAAAAGTAAGAGTGATTGGAATTATTACGTCTGTAAAAAGAATCAGCGACAAGAAAGGCCGCCCGATGGCGTTTGCACAGATTGAAGATCTTGAAGGAAGTGCTGAGGTACTGATTTTCAGTGAGGTGTACGACCGGCCTCAGGGATTGATTGCCCCGGATACCGTGTTAATGTTGGAGGGAAATCTCTCTAAAAGAGATGAGCCGCCTAAAATTATGGCTTCATCGATGGAGCGGGTTGAAAATCTCCGTGAAAAGTTTCAGGCTCAGCTTCAGCTCAATATTGACCTGAAGACAGCCGAAATTTCTGAAGATGATCTCACCGAAATGGCAACACTGTTCAGTATTCACAAAGGTGAGACACCTATTAAGTTGATGGTGAGGAGTGAGAAGGCAAAGAAACCGCTGAAAATGAATATCAGAAAATTTGTGATTGAACCGAATAATGAGCTTTTAAACGGCTTGAGATCGATACTCGACAAGAAGTCGGTTCAGCTGATCCGGAAGAACGGATCCTGATAAAGCGATAAGTTTTGATGATAGTACCAATAACGATTTGATATGTGTTAGTTTAAACAATTATTCAGATCTTAGATTAATAAACAAAAAAAGAAAAAATCGATATGAGTAAACCAATTGAATTCACAGACGACAATTTTTCAGATGAAGTAGAAGGTGCATCTGAACCTGTATTAGTTGATTTTTGGGCAGAATGGTGCGGGCCGTGCAGAATGGTCGGGCCTGTTGTTGAAGAGCTTGCAGGTGAATACGAAGGAAAAGTTAAGATCGGCAAAGTAAATGTTGATCATAACTCAGAAGTTTCCGTGAAGTATGGTATTCGAAGTATCCCAACGCTGTTGATTTTTAAAGATGGCGAAGTGGTTGATCAAATTATCGGAGCCGTTCCGAAGAATCAGATCAAAAAACACCTGGATGCCCAACTGGCATAAACACTTTGTTTGACAGAGGGAAGAGGCGGCCTGATTTAATTCGGGTCGCCTTTTTTGTTTTCTCGGACCTGATAAAACAGTAAACAGGCAAAATTCCGGGTTCGCCGGAAAAATGGTTGTCATTAACACCTACAAGATTTTACAATAACGGGGCGAAATCGACAGAACTATACTGTAAATTTGTTCGTTACTCAAAAGACCTATACAACTCTCTAAAACAGATATGAGTAAAGTTTCTAAACGTATTATTATTTTTTCGGTTTTGGCCGTGGTCATCGGTTTACTTGCTTACCCTAAAGTGAAGCCTCTTTTTCAAACGAATGATGCAATGGCACAGGGAGGGCCCGGCTCGGGAGGGCAAAATGTTCTTCAGGTTGAGGCTGTGGTTATGCAGCCGGAATCGATTGAGGACAGAATTTTTACCAGTGGTACAATTCGGGCCAATGAAGTTGTGGATCTGAGTGCTGAGGCGTCCGGGATCATTACGGCTATCTCTTTTGAGGAAGGTCGGGAGGTTGAAAGAGGTGAACTGCTTGTGAAAATTAATGACAGTGAGCTTCAGGCGCAAAAGCAGCGAGCTACCTTTCGATTAAACCTTGCCGAACAGCGCGAGGAGCGACAGAGAAGGTTATTGGAGCGCGGCGGAATTTCGCAGGACGATTATGATGCCACACTGAACGAGGTGAATGTACTGCGTGCTGAACTGAACCTGATTGATGCCCAAATTGATAAAACAGAAATTAATGCTCCGTTCAGCGGTCGTATCGGCTTGAAGTATGTGAGCGAAGGGAGTTACATCAGCCCGAATACGCGGATTGCCTCACTTCAGGAGATTAATCGGGTAAAGATCGATTTTTCAGTACCTGAACGATATCTCTCCCGGGTGGATATCGGGGATAAAATTAATTTTAACGTGCAGGGTATTGATTCCACTTTTGTAGGTGAAGTGTATGCAATTGAGCCTCGAATTGACCAGCAAACCAGAACACTTCAAATCAGAGCTATTAGTGAGAACGATGACAATCTGCTCTATCCCGGTGCATTTGCAAACATTGTTCTGATTCTCGAACAAATTGATAACGCTTTGATGGTGCCGACCATCGCTGTAATTCCCGAATTGAATTCACAGAAAGTGTTTGTTGTCCGTAATGGAGTGGTTGAACAGGAGCGGGTTCAGACCGGTATGAGAACCAGCGAAAAAGTTCAAATTATAAATGGCGTTGCTGAAGGAGATACGGTGCTGACAACCGGATTGCTTCAGGTAAACCCCGGCACGGAAGTAAATGTGGTTCAACTTAATTCAAGTGCGGAGTTATGAGTCTATCGTCACTAAGTATTCGCCGGCCGGTTCTGGCCTCGGTCATGTCGATTGTGATTGTACTTTTCGGCGTGATCTCGTTCTTTAATCTCGGTGTGAGAGAGTACCCCTCTGTTGATCCGCCGATCGTTACGGTTTCCACCAGTTATGTTGGGGCTAATGCAGATGTCATTGAGTCGCAAATTACAGAGCCGCTCGAAGAGTCGGTAAATGGTATTGCCGGTATCCGAACGCTCACATCAACCAGCAGGCAGGGACAGAGTACCATTACCGTAGAGTTTGATCTTGAGATAGACATGGAGGCTGCCGCGAACGATGTGCGGGATCGGGTTTCCAGTGCACAGCGTAATCTACCGCCCGATGCAGAACCGCCTACGGTTCGAAAAGCTGACGCCGATGCTTCTCCGATTGTATTTTTGAATGTGAACAGTGATCGAAGAAACCTTCTTGAGTTAACATCCATCGCCGAAAATATTTTTAAAGAGCAGCTTCAGACGATTCCCGGAGTCAGTGAGATTCGAATATGGGGATCGCGTCAGTACGCGATGCGTCTTTGGATGGACCCCCTGAAACTCGCGGCGTACAGTGTAACACCCCTTGATGTTCAGCAGGCATTGAATCGAGAAAATGTTGAGCTTCCCTCAGGAAGAATCGAAGGAAATACCACAGAGCTTACTGTCCGTACCATGGGACGTCTAACGACACCCGAAGAGTTTAATAACCTGATCATCCGTGAAGAGGATGGGAGAAAGATCCGTTTCCGGGATATCGGGCGAGCTGAACTGGGTGCTCAGAATGAACGAACGGTATTGAAAAGAAACGGAATTCCAATGGTTGGAGTGGTGGCTATTCCCCAGCCCGGCTCCAACCAGCTTAGTATTGCAGAGGAGTTCTTTGTTCGTGTCGAAAGAATTGAGCGGGATCTGCCCGAGGATATCGATATTGCGGTAGGGTTCGATACCACCGAATATATCCAGCAATCAATCAGCGAGGTGCAGCAGACCGTATTTCTTGCGCTTGGGTTGGTAATCCTGGTGATTTTCATCTTTCTAAGAGATTTTCGAACCACCTTTATCCCAATCATTGTAATACCCATCGCGTTAATTGGCGCCTTCTTCATCATGTATGTGGCCGGTTTTTCAATAAACGTGCTTACCATGCTGGCCATCGTATTGGCCATTGGTTTGGTCGTGGATGATGCAATTGTGGTGCTGGAAAATATCTACGCTAAAATGGAGAAGGGCTTGCCAACAATAGAGGCCGGAATTCTGGGCTCCAAAGAGATCTTCTTTGCCGTTGTGGCTACGTCCCTCGCTTTGGTGTCGGTTTTTATGCCGATCCTCTTTCTGGGCGGAACCACGGGACGCCTGTTCCGTGAATTTGGAGTGGTGATTGCCGGTGCGGTAATCATTTCATCGTTCGTGGCACTGACACTCACACCGATGCTGGCAACCAAAATCCTGAAAAACGGTGCCGAAAAAAATCGATTTTACCAGCTCACGGAGCCCTATTTCAAAAAAATAAACAGTGTATACAGGAGTTCTCTTGAGTCGTTTATGAAACGAAGATGGCTGGCGTTTGTAATTCTGGCTGCTGCCGGTGTGTTGATCGGTGTTCTGTATTCCAATATCCCCGAAGAACTTGCTCCGAGTGAAGATCGCGGACAGATCAGACTGTTTGCCACAGCTCCCGAGGGTGCCTCATTTGAATACATGGACGCCTATGTTGATGACATGATCCGAACTGTTCAGCAGAACGTGCCCGAAGTTGTGGCGATGAATACGGTAACCTCACCCGGTTTTGGAGCATCAGGTTCCATAAACTCAGCGTTTAGTTTTATAAATCTGGGAGATGCCGGAGATCGGGATCGCTCTCAACAGGAGATTGCCGATCAACTCACAGGGTTGATGTCGAACCTTACAGGAGCTCAAACATTTGTTTCTCAGCCTCAATCAATCGGTAACCGTCGCGGCGGACTCCCGGTTCAGTTTGTTCTGCAGGCTCAAACGCTGGGACAGCTTGAAGATGTGATTCCCGAGTTTTTGCAGGAAGCGAATCAAAACCCGGCTTTTGTATTTGCCGAAGTAGATCTGAAATTTAATCGGCCGGAACTTCAGGTTGAGATTGAGCGTGACAGGGCCCGTGCGCTGGGCGTATCTGTTCGGGATATTGCCGAAACACTACAGCTATCACTTTCAGGCAGCCGGTTTGGATTTTTCATTATGGATGGCAAGCAATACTGGGTAATTGGTCAGATGGATCGCCAATACAGAAATGAACCGATCGACCTGAAGACGATCTATGTGCGAAGTCAGGATGGTGCGTTACTGCAGCTTGACAACCTTGTAACCGTTACCGAACGAAGCAGTCCTCCACAACTTTATCGCTTCAACCGATTTAAATCTGCAACCATCTCCGCACAGCTCGCACCCGGCTACACTATTGGGGACGGTATTGATGCGATGAATGATATTGCCGATAGAGTTCTGCCTGAATCTGTAATTACCGATCTGGCCGGACCGTCACGGGATTTTGCCGAAAGTGCCGCGAGTCTTCTATTCATATTTGCACTCGCCCTGGTGTTGATATACCTGGTGCTGGCGGCTCAGTTTGAAAGTTTTCGCGATCCGTTCATCATCCTTTTTACCGTTCCTCTTGCAATTTTCGGAACACTGGTTTCGCTTTGGTACTTTGATCAGACACTGAATATTTTTAGCCAGATTGGGGCCATTATGCTGATCGGGCTGATTGCAAAGAATGGTATTCTGATTGTTGAGTTTGCCAACCAACGCCAGGAGCAGGGGATGAATGTGATGGACGCAATTATGGACGCAGCCGCTGTTCGATTCCGTCCAATCCTGATGACGTCCATCTCAACAATTTTGGGAATTCTGCCGATTGCACTGGCAATTGGAGCCGGTTCAGAGAGCCGTTCATCCATGGGTATTGCGGTTATTGGCGGGTTGTTAATCGGTAGCTTTTTAACTCTCTACATCATTCCGGCTATCTACTCCTACTTCTCTTCCGAAAAAAGCCAGAAGCAGGAGATTCAGGAACGTGCAAAAGAAGCTGAAAAATTAGAAACTGCAAGCGTTTGATGATTTTTAAAGGACTTACTCTCTCACTACTTATCCTATTTATCTTTCAGCCCCGGAGTGCTTTTTCTCAGCAGACCATAACGCTGGAAAACGCAATCCAAATTGGGCTGGAAAATAATTTTGGGCTGCAAATCAGCCGTAATCTTCAAGAAGAGGCAGATAATAACTCTACCCTTGGAAATGCAGGACTGTTGCCCTCCGTCAATCTCTCCGCAAGCCGTACGGAAAGTATTGAAGACAGTGAGTTCAGATCGGCCGACGGCACCGGAAGCACAAATGAGGGTGCTCGCAGCACCAACACCAATGCGGCCATCAATTTGAACTGGACCCTGTTTGATGGGCTTACCTCTGTGAACCGGTATCGGAAACTGAACCGGTTGAAGGATATTAGCGACAAACAATTGCGGTTGGATACGGAGCGATTGGTAAGTCAGATCGCATCATCCTACTACAATATTATCCGGATTGCTGAGCAGATGAACGTTCTGGAGAACAATATTGAGGTGTCAATGGAGCGGATAGAAATTGAAGAGACAAAAGTGGACCTTGGGTCAGGCTCGGAGTATGAACTCCTTCAGGCACGATCAGATGTGAATGCAGACCGGGCGGCATATATCCGTGAGTCGAACCGGTTGAATGAGGCAAAGATTTTACTCAATGAGCTGCTGGGTCGTGATCCCGATACAGATTTTTCGGTAGTTCAAGATATTCAGGTAAATCGTCAGCTTTCGGAAGATGCGCTCTATAACCGTCTGATGAGTGATAATGCACAACTTGCCATAGCAAGATTTGAGCAGGAAGTTTCTTCACTTGAAGAGCGTGAAATTCGGGGCGAACGCTTGCCGGAGCTGTCTCTTACATCCGGCTACAGTTTTAACCGAAGCGAAAATGACGGCGGCTTCTTTCAGTTTAATGAGACAACCGGTTTTTCGGTAGGGTTGACGGCAAGAGTCAATATTTTCAATGGTTTTAACCTGAACAGGCGTATGCAGAATGCGCAGATCAGATCAAAAAATGCTGAATTGAACCTTGAAGGTCAGAGGCTGCGGCTTCAATCTGATTTTCGAATGATCTACCGCACCTATCAAAACAACATTGAGCTGGTGGATCTGGAAGAGGAGAACCTGGCAAATGCTGAAGAGACTCTGGATATTGCGTTGGAGAGATTTCGGCTCGGTTCCATCAGTTCACTGGAGTTTAGAGAGGCGCAGCGGACGTTTATCGCCGCTGAAAACCGGCTTATCAATGCGATGTATGAAGCAAAAATTGCAGAAACCCAACTCCTGGAGCTGACCGGGGAGATTGAACAGCTTTTTGCAGCAACGGATTGATGTTGCGCTTTACCGGTTTAAAGTGAATTGAAGGGTTTTTCCCTGGTTTATAAATTCAAGGGAGTCAGCCAGCTCCTGAAGTAGAAATATTCCACGTCCGCTTGTGTTCAGAAGATTCTCTTCTGCGGTCGGATCTGTCGGTGCCGCTGCAGATGGGTCAAATCCTTTACCTTCGTTCGAGATACTCGCTTTAATTTCATGCCCGGTTATGATTATCTCAACCTCAACACTCTTCTCGGGGTCATATTCATTCCCATGCTGAATAGCATTGTCAACGGCTTCACTTAATAGAAGTTTAAAGTTAGACGTCTCATCCTCGCTAAGTGACGACTCCAGTTGAATACCATCAACAATGTCGGGAATTTTTACCGCCTCATCGTGAGTTGATTTCAGCGTGAAGCGGTAATTGTAATCAGTCATTCGAATTGGGTGGGTTAAGCGTAAATTCCACGCAGTTTCAGCGTTGTAGCCACTCGATTAATTGCATAGACGTAGGCAGCCTGACGAAGTGTGATTTTGTGCTCTTCACTTACTCCATAGAGATTATCAAACGCATTTCGCATCATGCGGTTCAACCGGCGATTTACACGTTCTTCTGTCCAGAAATAACCCTGACGATCTTGTACCCATTCAAAATAGGAGACTGTTACACCTCCTGCATTTGCGAGGATATCGGGGATGACCATGATACCCTTCTCCTCTAAAATGGAGTCGGCATTTGCGGTTACGGGTCCGTTTGCACCTTCTGCAATAATTTTAGCTTGGACCTTATGCGCGTTTTCACGGCTGATCTGATCTTCTTTGGCCGCCGGAATCAAAACGTCACACTCCAACTCCAAAATATGTTGATTGCTGATCTGTTCAGCATCGGGATATCCTTCAAGTGTATTTCCATTCTTTTGTGAGTACTCGAACATCTCCGGGATATTGAGCCCGCCGTCGTTGTAATATCCGCCAGAGATATCACTGACTGCAATAATTTTTGCGCCCTGTTCATACATCAGTTGTGCAGAAACGGACCCTACATTCCCAAAACCCTGAACCACAACAGTAGACTTATTAGGCATGAGCCCCATTTTGTTTAATGCTGCGAGTGTAACAGTTACAACTCCACGGCCGGTCGCCTCTTTCCGTCCCTGAGATCCACCCAGAATAATGGGTTTGCCCGTAACAACAGCAGTCTCTGTTCGCTGAGAGTTCATGCTGAAGGTATCCATGATCCACGCCATCACCTGTTCATTGGTGTTCATATCGGGGGCGGGGATATCTTTATCCGGTCCAAAAACTTCGAGTAGTGAAGCGGTGTATCGGCGGGTCAGTCGTTCAAGTTCGGTTTTGGAGAGCTCCTTGGGATTGCAGCGAACACCTCCTTTGGCGCCACCAAACGGTACATTTACGACGGCACACTTCCAGGTCATCCAGGATGCCAACGCTTTTACCTCTTCAAGGTTTACATCCGGTGCAAAACGAATGCCTCCTTTTGACGGACCGAGCACGTTGTCGTGAATCACGCGGTAACCTTCAAATACTTCAATTCGTCCGTCGTCCATAACAACCGGTATGGAAACGATAACCTGTTTAACCGGGCTGGCGAGATATTGGAACATTCCCTCATCGAGTTTTAAGATATCTGCGGCAAACCGGAACCGCTCCATCATCGATTCAAAAGGAGATTCTGCACTTAATTTTGGGCCTGGCTCTTTATAGTAATTAGATGAGCCGCTTTCTTTTTTTGATGACATATTTCTGTTGCTATGGTAGAGCTTTATTTAAATTTCATGAGCATTTTATTGAACTACTCGTACTCAAAATAAAGCTTTTTGAACAAGGAGAAACTCTTTTTTTCGGTCATTCCGTATCGGTAATATTCCCTTAATATGAGCTTGTTATGTTTATAAATTAAAACGGAATTGTCTGCTAGTACATTAAATGGGTAAGAAAAAGAGAAAAAAGACGAAAAATAAGGTAGTAATCAGCTACCTCGAGAGCCTTATTCCCACCGGGCTCATGGATCTGATTAAGAGTGAGCGTCGCTTTCTGATTCTGATTGGGATCTTCTTTTTTATTGCCGGCGCAACCTACGAAACTCCTCACATTGCCATGTGGGTTGGGTTTTTCTTCGCGGCATACTCGGCCATTGCCAACGACAGTATCCAGACGATCGGTACATTTCTAGCTTCCAATGCCGATAAGAAGTGGTGGGTGCTTTGGCTGTTTATCGGGGGTATTTTTGTAGTTACGGTGAGCTATAGCTGGTTTACCTACGACGGTGATGTGACCTACCAGCGCCTGACTTCAAAGGGGTTTGACCGGGCACCCGATAGTTTTGTGTTTTTGCAGGTTGCCGCACCACTCTTTTTGTTGATTATCACAAGGCTCAAAATGCCGGTCTCTACTACTTTTCTTTTGCTCAGCGCATTTGCCACCGAGCCCGAAGGAATTATTCAAGTACTGGAAAAGAGTTTGTCCGGCTATTTTGTAGCATTTATTGTGGCAATCATTATCTGGTTCTCTTTAAACCGGCAGTTAATTAAGTGGTTTAAAGGGAAACCGCATCCGGCATGGCGGCCTGTGCAGTGGGTTATTAGCGGATGCTTATGGGCAGTCTGGTTGATGCAGGATGCCGCTAATATCGCTGTTTACCTGCCGAGATCTCTATCCGTCAATGCGTTCTTCATTTTTACAGGATTCATCTTTCTTGGGTTGGGCGTTCTATTCTACCTTAGGGGTGATAAAATTCAGCAGATTGTCACAGAAAAATCAGATGTAACGGATGTGCGATCCGCTACGGTAATTGATGGAGTTTATGCGGTGATTTTGTGGTATTTCAAAGGGATTAGCACAATTCCGATGAGTACTACCTGGGTGTTTATCGGGTTACTTGCAGGTCGTGAAATTGCCATGAGTTTGACCGATGCAAAAGGTAAGGGAAAAACTATGTCGGTTGCCATGAAGTTGATCTTCAAGGATGCGGGATATGCAATGATCGGTCTTGTAATTTCCATTGTTCTGGCGATTGCCATTAACCCTATGATTTGGGATGAACTGGTAAACTTCATTTTCGGTTGAATTTTACATCAAAATAATTCATACTAAATAGGCGTTTAAAAGCCTCTTAAAAGAATTGTTTACAGACATGTAAAGCATCGGACCGATGAACTCCAACGTACTTGTTCTAAACCAGGATTATCAGCCACTAAGCGTCTGCTCTGTACAGCGATCTGTTAAACTGCTTTTCCTTGATAAAGCAGAGATGCTTCATGAAGATCCGGAAAAGGTCATAAGAACTGTGGATCAAGAGTTTTCATACCCTTCGGTAATCCGGCTTCGCTACTACATCAGAATTCCCTATTCCAGAATTGTCCTCACGCGAAAAAATATTATGAAGAGGGATCGGCACAGTTGTCAATATTGCGGAGTGAAATCGGATCTGACATTAGATCATGTAATGCCCAAGAGCCGTGGGGGGAAAGATACCTGGGAAAACTTGGTTACGGCCTGTAACAAATGCAACGTGAAAAAGGGAGACCGAACACCCGATGAGGCAAAAATGCCTCTGAAGACCACTCCGTATCGCCCCATTCACATTACATTTTTTCAGAATTTGATGGGTGGAGTTCAGGAGCACTGGAAGCCTTATCTCTATATGTAGAGAAGTTAAGTAAATGTCGTTTGCCTGAATAAGAACACCGGAATTTGTCCGTTACCAACTTCATACGATTTACACAGAAAATCCGTATTTTAGCTAGTCTAATAAAAAATCAAAACGACAGATATGAGTACCAAAGGACGTGTTCTTGTTGCAATGAGCGGCGGAGTGGATTCATCCGTGGCCGCGGTGATGCTCAAAGAACAGGGATACGACGTGATCGGAATTACAATGAAAACCTGGGATTATCACCGAAGCGGCGGTAATGACGGGAAAGAGACGGGCTGCTGTACGGTTGAGTCGATGAATGACGCACGTCACATCGCCGTAAAGTACGGTTTCAAACACTTTATCGTGGATATCCGGGATGAGTTTGGCGACTGGGTGATCGACCGATTTGTGGAAGACTATACCAATGGGCGAACTCCCAATCCGTGTGTACTTTGCAATACCCATATAAAATGGGCGGCACTCTTAAGACGGGCCGATAACCTGGGATGTGACTTTATTGCAACAGGCCACTATGCAAACGTACGAGAGGAAAATGGGCGTTATGTGATCTCCAAAGGGAAAGATCACAACAAAGATCAGTCGTATGCGCTTTGGGGTGTAGAGCAGAAACACCTGGAGAGAACCATTTTCCCGCTCGGAAAATATCACAAAACCGAAATTCGGCAAATGGCTGAAGATTACGGCCTGCTGAACGTGGCGACTAAACCCGATTCGTACGAAATCTGTTTTATTCCGGATAACAACTACCACCGTTTTCTGAAAGATAAAGTAGATGATCTTGAAGAGCGGGTAAGCGGCGGTGTGTTTGTGGATCAACAGGGTAATATTGTAGGAAAACACAAAGGATTTCCATTTTATACCATTGGTCAGAGACGCGGCTTGGATCTGTCGCTCGGTAAACCGGTCTATGTAACGCATATCGATGCGGAGAAGAATGTGATTACCGTGGGTGAAAAAGAGGATTTGATCAGTACTACCTGCCGGGCAAAGGAGCTGAATCTGGTGAAGTATGATAAAATTCCGAATGGCGAGATGGAAATTACCGGAAAAATCCGTTACAACGACGACGGAGCGATGGGAACCATCAAACAGCTTTCCGACGATGAAATTGAAGTTCACTTTCCGGCCGGACGAGAAGCAATTACTCCGGGCCAGGCAATTGTTTGCTACGAGGGAGATGATGTGGTTGCCGGTGGGTGGATCAACAAGGTAAATGTAGAAATGAATGAGCCCGCTGAACTGGCAGGCTGAAACAAACTGCATGATGGATCGTTTACAGTGATGAACACACAATAATATTTCTGCTATGAAAAAAAACCTATCTCATTCCCTGTTATTCCTGTTTTTTTTTCTGTTGACAGTTGATCATGCGATTGCACAGTTTGAGGGTCAGGTGCAGTATCAAATAGTAAATACAGATGAGGGGGAAAGTGAGCAGACAAATTTGAACATGGTGTTCACCGCTGAGCGGATTTTTATCGGTTCAAGCAGTTCTTTGGAAGTGATGTCCGGCTTAAGTACAGACGGCATTTTGGTTCGAAATGACGAACAGGATTTTGTATTCAACACCGGTGAGGGGGAAGCATTTAAAATAGCTAAATACGATATAGACAGACTCGTAGATCTGATGAATCGTGTATCCGGCAGGTCCGGTAATACACCCAAACAGGGTTTTGATTGGGAAAAGAATGTTGAAGAGACCGGACGATCCCGGCAAATTCAGGGATATACAGTAAACGAGTTTTTGCTGAAAAACGAATCAGATAACAGAAGAGTATCTGTTTGGCTAACTGATCAAATTAAAGTTCGATGGGGTTTGCTGAATGACGCCTGGCAGACAACAGGTCGAAATCAGCTGGATGAAGATCTGCCGGTAGAGTTGATTATGAACCCAAATAGTTTTCCCTTGTTAATTGAAGGGTATGCGGGTAATAAAAAGATTTTCAGTGCCGAGGCAGTTACGGTGAATACATCCGGTTTTGACAGGTCACTCACAGAGCTCTCACCCAATGTTAAACTGCTCGGATTAAGTGATTTAATGATGAGCATGTTCAGGCAAAGGAGGTAAACAGGTTCTGAATGTTGATTCGTAAAATAATCCTCCCCCTGCTATTTATTGGATTCATTTCAGGCTGTTCACATTACTCCTCTTCAGAAGAGCGTCCGGATAATAAAGCAGTTACCGCTACTCAATACCCCGAACCGGATCCCGAAATTTCTAAACTTCTCAATACGTACCGAGACTCGCTGCATCTGCAGATGGGTGAGACGATTGCCACAATTCACGATACGCTTCGTTTTAGTAAGCCGGAGAGTGCCCTTGGAAATCTGGTTGCTGACGCCCTGCGTTTTAGGGCCGGAAGTGAACTCAAACAGTTTGTAAATATCGGGGTGATTGGTGATTCATCATTTCGGCTCTACCTGACCCCGGGTGATCTGACCCGAATGGACGTTCTGGAGTTTATGCCGTACGAAAATCATCTGGTGATTTTGAAGCTTAAAGGTGAACGTGTAATGGAGCTTGCCAATCAAGTTGCGGAGCTGGGGGGTGCTCCGATAAGCGGGATGCGATTTAGAATTGATGGAGATCGGGCCAGAGGCGTATTAGTGAATGCACAGACACTTAATCCTGCTGAGGAGTATTTGGTTGCCACAACGAGTTGGGCCGCCAATGGGGGAGATCAGTTCCCTGCTCTCTGGGATTATTCAGATCGAATTGATCTGCACGAGGTAAATGTACGCGAACTCTATATCGATTATTTCAAAAGCCGAAGGAATATCCATGCAAATCGGGATGGGAGGATTCGGTCATGATATCGCGAAAGGATTTTCTGAAACAAAGTGCATTGATGGCAGCCGGCTTGATGACTCCGCTTGGAGCGGGTGCCAAACTGTTAACACCGGCAAAGCCGAATGTCACTATTCTCTACACCAATGATACACACGCCCGCCTCGACCCGTTTCCCGACAATGCGGTAGAATTTGCAGGGCTGGGCGGAATTGCACGAAGAGCGTCACTTGTTAAGAAAATCCGATCAGAAAGCAGACATGTCCTTTTACTCGATGCCGGAGATGTATTTCAGGGAACGCCTTGGTTTGATGTTTACGGAGGAGAGGTGGACCTGAAGCTGATGAGTGAAATGGGATACGATGCAATGGCGGTTGGAAATCATGAGTTTGATCGCGGACCGGATGGATTTGCCGAGGCGGCACAAAAAGCCCGCTTTCCCATTTTGGCAGCTAACTATGATGCATCCGGAACCCCGATGAATGAGTACCTGCAGCGCTTGATCGTTAAAGAATTCGAGGGTTTTCGTATAGGTATATTTGGACTCGGTATTGAATTTAACGGGGTTGTTTCACCCGATTTGCATGGAGGTGTGCGTCACCGCGACCCGATTGCATGGGCTACCGGCATGACAAACAGCCTTCGCCAGTATCATAAGTGCGATTTTATTATTTGTCTGAGTCATCTTGGTTTTCAATACGGAAGCGGCAGAATGGACGATATGACTCTGGCAGAAAAGGTAGCCGGAATAGATTTAATTATTGGCGGGCATACCCATACGTTTCTGGACTATCCTGTGGGTGTGGTTAATCCTGATGGAGATGTGACTCAAATTACCCAGATGGGGCATGGCGGTGTGCGGCTTGGCAGAATCGATCTGAGTTTTAATGAGCGAAATCAAAAATATGCACTCTCAGATCGTTACTACACCATTGGTGAGGGAACCGAGTAACGTTGCGTTGGCTAATCGATGCTGATTGGGTGTGTCCAGTTAAATTTGTCGGCGAGTTTGCCATATTGAATGCCGGTTATGGTATCAAACATTTTTTTGGCAAAAGGCCCGATCTTCTCTTCATCCAGACGAATGGTTTCTCCGTCGTGGTGAATTAATCCAACCGGAGAGATAACAGCAGCTGTTCCGGATCCAAACACCTCTTCCAGTTTGCCGGCTCGATCGCTCTCAATAACCTCATCAATTGAAACCCGTCTCTCTTCAACATCTATGCCCCAGTCTTTGGCAACGGTGATTACAGAACGTCTGGTAATCCCGGGCAGTACTGATCCGGTTAGCTCAGGTGTGACCAACTTCCCATTCATTAGAAAAAAGATGTTCATCGTTCCCACCTCCTCGATATATCGATTCTCGATGGCATCGAGCCATATAACCTGTGTAAATCCTTTTTTCTGAGCGGTTTTGGCAGGCAGGAAACTGGCTGCATAATTTCCGGCAGCTTTGGCTTCGCCGGTTCCGCCTCTTACTGCTCGGACAAACTTTTCAGATGTCGTGAGCTTTACCGGGTTGAATCCTTCACTGTAGTACGCAGCAACGGGGCTGGTAATTACATAAAAACGGTACTCATTCGACACTTTTGCAGCGAGGTACTCTTCGGAGGCAAACATAAACGGACGAACATAGAGTGCGTGTCCTCTCTCTTTAGGTACCCATTGATGATCAAGGGCAATGAGTTTCTCCAAGCCTTTCAGAAAAACCTCCTCCTCAATTTTCGGCATACACATTCGGTGGGCGGAATTGTTCAGGCGCCGGTGGTGATCTTTTGGCCTGAAAAGATGAATGGTTTCATCATCTACGTGATATGCCTTCATCCCTTCAAAAATCGCCTGCCCATAATGAAGCGCCTGCATGGATGGTTTAAACTCAACCGGTCCGTACGGTTTGATTTCAGGCTCTTGCCATTGTCCATCCCGGTAAACCATTTCCAGCATATGGTCAGAAAATACGCGCCCAAACTGCAGATTTTTGAAGTCTACTTCAGAGATTCTGCTTTGATCTGTTTCGGTAATGTGTATTTTCATAATGGTTTTTCATTTACTTTTAATCCTATTAAATATAACACGAATTTTTGTAAATCGTGGGTTCAAATCGTCAATTAATTCCCGGTCAGGTCATGAGAAAAAGTTTATTACTGTTTGTTATTACTGTATTTCTGACGCTGGATGTTTCGTCACAGCCCGTTAACGATATAACTCCGCACATTCTAACCATGAGGGAGCGGGCAGAGGTGATTGACCGTTGGGCAGAGAGCCGGCTTGATAATCTGGTTCCCGAATTGATGCGCCGAGAAGGAATTGATATGTGGGTGCTCGTTGCCCGGGAATACAATGAAGATCCGGTACTTTTCACTATGCTGCCCGCAACCTGGCAGTCGTCGCGACGAACAACCATACTGGTGTTTTTTGATCCCGGCGAAGGAGAGCCTGTTGAGCGATTGGCAGTCGCACGGTACAATATTGGCTTTTTTGAAACGCAGTGGTTTCCGGATGAAGAACCGGATCAGTGGAAACGGTTTGGACAGATAGTTGCAGATCGCAACCCCGAAAAGATCGGGATTAACTTCTCGGAGGATTTTGCATTAGCTGATGGAATCAGTCATACAGACTACACCAACCTGAAAAGCAGTCTGAGTTTGGAATTACAGGATCGAATCGTTTCCGCAGAAAATCTGGCGATTGGCTGGCTGGAGACACGAACGGAAGAGGAGAAGGTGGTCTATAGCCAGATTAACCGGATCGCTCACAACATCGTAGCCGAAGGATTATCGGAACGAGTGATTACTCCAGGGGTTACCACAACCGAAGATGTGCAGTGGTGGTATAGGGAGAGGATACGGGATTTGAATCTGACAGCTTGGTTTCATCCTTCGGTATCGGTTCAGAGGAGTGAATCAGAAGAGCATGATGGAGACTTCTCAGATCGTGCCGGCGCCGATGTAATTATGCCGGGAGACCTGATTCATATCGATTTTGGGATTGAGTACTTAAGACTCTCAACAGACACCCAGCGCCACGCTTATGTGCTGAGGCCGGGGGAGACGGAGGCTCCCAAAGATTTACGGGATGCTCTCAGAATTGGTAATCGTCTACAGGATATTTTGACAAATGAGTTCAAAACCGGCCGGTCGGGTAACGATATATTACGGTCTGCCTTGGAAAAGGCGGAGGCCGAAGGAATTAACGCCACGATCTATACTCATCCGATCGGGTATCAGGGGCATGGTGCCGGTCCCACCATTGGGCTGTGGGATCAGCAGGGCGGAGTTCCCGGCAAAGGTGATTATCCGCTCTATCCCAATACAGCACACTCTATTGAGCTGAATGTAGAAGTGGAAATACCGGAATGGAACCGATCCATTCGAATTATGCTTGAAGAAGATGCAATGTTCGACGGAGAAAAGACCTACTACATCGACGGCAGAATGGAAGAGCTTTACGTAATTCCCCGACAGAAATAGGCGTCAGATTCTGCATTATGACTAATAATCCGCGAAACAGTTTCGATTTTTTCGAATTGAAATATGTAAGGGAGTGAACTATACGGTATCTTATATACGATAAACAGGCGAGAATTAGAATTTAGTAAAAGACAGATATACAATTTATATGATTAAGCAAGCGAAGCAGGTCCTAAAGCAAACCTTTGGATATGACAAATTCCGACCGCTTCAGGAAAACGTTATTTCAAACGTTCTCAATAAAAAAGATTCACTGGTTATTATGCCAACAGGCGGCGGAAAATCTCTCTGCTACCAGATTCCGGCACTTCTTTTTGATGGGTTGACGATCGTGATTTCACCCCTTATCTCCCTGATGAAAGATCAGGTGGAACAGCTGGATGAATTCGGGGTTCCGGCTCTGTTTTTGAACAGTACATTAACGCCTGAACAGTACGCTGCCAACGTGCAAAAACTGAAAAACGGGGAAGCCAAGCTGCTCTATCTCGCACCCGAAACCCTGATGATGCAGAGTACACGAGAGTTGTTAAACCAGCTCAAAGTAGACTGTTTTACCATTGATGAGGCGCACTGTATTTCTGAATGGGGACACGATTTCAGGCCGGAATATCGGCAGCTTGCAACCGTGCGAAAAGATTTTCCCGATGCTGTTTGCCTGGCCTTAACGGCCACAGCTACACCGCGTGTTCGCGAGGATATTCGCAAAACGCTGGAGATGAATGAAACGGAGACCTATGTAGCGAGCTTCGACCGTAAAAACCTGCTGCTTCAGGTTGTGGATAAACAGGAACCGCTTGAGCAGATTCTTGATTTTCTCTATACCAGGCCAAAACAGTCGGGAATTATCTACTGTTTTTCACGACGGCAGGTGAACGAACTCTACAGCGATCTGAAACACGAAGGACACTCAGTTCTGCCATATCATGCGGGGTTGTCGGAGATGCAAAGAACTCGAAATCAAGAAGCATTTATTCGGGATGATGTACAGATTATCGTGGCTACAGTTGCTTTTGGGATGGGAATCAACAAACCGGATGTTCGATTTGTGGTACACCATGATATGCCCCAGAATATTGAATCCTATTATCAGCAGATTGGACGGGCCGGCAGAGATGGTTTGCAGGCTGATTGTATGCTGCTCTACAGCTACTCCGATAAACAGAAAATTCAGTACTTCATAAATCAAAAAGAGGGAGAGGAGAAGAAAGTTGCTGAAAAACACCTTGATGCACTTCTGAACTTTCTTGAGTTTGATGATTGCCGAAGAAAACCACTTCTCGAATATTTTGGTGAGGAATATCCACATGATGAGTGCGGAATGTGCGACAACTGCTTGAAGTACAAAGATAACATGCAGGATTACACCGAGCAGGCTCAAAAATATATGAGCTGCATTGCCCGGACAGATGAGCGTTTTGGAGCCTACTACATTGCAGATATTTTACGAGGATCAAAACAGAAGAAGATCAAAGAGAATAAACACGACGAGCTCTCTACGTATGGAATTGGGAGAGAGTGGACAAAAAATCAGTGGATTCAGCTCTCAAGACTTCTTCTCAGAAGTGACTATCTGGGAAAAGATCCGGAGTATGGCAGTTTAAAACTGACAAAAAACTCTAGGGCTGTTTTGGATGGAAAAGAGCGTGTAGAGGGAATTCTGGATCGAACTCAGGCGGCAACAGATGAAGGTCAGACCTCAAGAACCTCATCTGATGTGGAGAATAAGCACAACGCCGATCTGTTCGAGGAGCTTCGTAAAAAAAGGAAAGAACTGGCCGATGAACAGGAAATTCCGCCTTACGCGATCTTCCCGGATACGACTCTGATGGAGATGTCGTACTACTTTCCGCAGGATGATGAAAGTTTGATGGCCATTTATGGCGTGGGATCGGTAAAACTGAAGCGATATGGTGAAGAGTTTTTGCCAATCATCCGTGAATTTACGGCCAACCACGATGTGGATGAAAAATCGAAAGCGATTAAGAAAAAAGTTCAAGAAACGGCGGAAAAGAAGAAGCATGAACTTGTGGGGGAAGAGTTTAATGAGGGGAAATCCGTGGATCACCTTGCCGAACAGTTTGGCGTCAAATCGGTTACTATTTTAAGCAATCTGAAAAAATATCTTGACGAAGGGAATAAGCTCAATCCGGAAGGGATTCTGGAGGCATCATCACTTTCACAGCGCAAAATAGATGAGGTGTACGAGTCGATGGACAAGGTTGGAGCCGATATTCTTAAGCTTGTGTACGAAGACCTGAATAAAACCGTAGACTACAGTGAACTTCGGGTAATTCAGCTGGCGTACTTGGCAGAAAATGCATCGTCATAATTAAAGTTGTCTGTTTATTCTATGCCTGAAAAGAGTGCAATTACAGAATTTGTTAAATCTTTAAAACGAACCCCAAAGGGTTTGTTCAATCCTTGGTACCATCAGGATAAAAAACATGATGCTGTCCCAAACGCTCCGGAGATTCGGAGGAAACAACTCGAAACGTATTTGTCGGAACGCAAACATACGGCAAAATACCTGTTTATTGCGGAAGCACTGGGTTATCAGGGCGGACATTTTACCGGTATTGCTATGACCTCTGAGCGAATTCTACTCGGGTACCAGCAGGAGAAATACGGAGTGAAACCGGCGCACGTTTTTAAAAGTGAGAGGCCCAACCGAACCAGTCGTCCCGATCTGATTGAGAAAGGTATGAGTGAACCGACAGCAACAATTATGTGGGGTGCTTTAACGGATATGAATATAAATCCGTACGAAGTGGTTTTATGGAATGCGGTACCGTGGCATCCATATGACCCCGACAAAGGACTGCTTAGTAACCGAACACCATTGGCAGGTGAAATGGAGGCGGGTTTGAAACATTTAAAAACGTTTATTGGACTGTTTAATAAACCAAAACTTGTGGCAGTAGGCAGGAAGTGTGAACAGAGTTTGTCGGAACTTGGAGTTGATTACATCGGAGTGCGGCATCCTGCAAATGGCGGGGCGCCCAAATTTCGACGGCAGTTATCTGAACTTACTCAATTGAATTGAAACAAAAGTGCGGGTAAAGCATTTATCTATTTTTAAAATTTAGATCTACAATATGAAAAAGCTACTATTAATTTTATTGGTCTCAATGTTTGCGGTTTCCTGCAGTACCCTTCGGGATGCGGCGAATGTTCAGGAACCGAACGTCTCATTTAAGGATATGTCGATCGACCGAATTACCCCCGACGGGGTAACGCTCCTTTTTGATTTTGAAGTGGATAACCCAAACAGTTTTGGAGTGTCTGCATCCGGCTATAATTATGAATTTTTCATCAATGAAAGTTCATTCTTATCAGGAGTTGAAGAGGACAATTTCAGTATTGGGCGGGAATCGAAGCAGACTGTACAAGTTCCTGTAACGCTAAATTTTCAGGAAGTTTATGACTCTTTCCGGTCGGTGATACGTCAGGACAGCCTATCGTATGCAATTGCTACCGAAGTCGAATTTGAGGTCCCGGTTCTTGGAACCCGAAAAGTTCCTGTGCGAACGTCCGGTGAACTGCCGATTCCAAAGGTGCCAAGAATATCATTGGGCGATTTTGATGTGAAAAATATTTCGCTGAGTGGTGCTGAAATTGAAGTTAGTTTCCAGGTCGAGAATCCAAACCCATTTGCAATTTCCATTGCAAATACTGCTTATGAACTGGCTGTAAATGGTCGTGAATGGCTCGACACCACACTTGGTGAAAATATCAGAATTGGTGCCTCAGATCGCCAAACCATCACGATACCTATCCGCCTGAATTCGTCGCAAATGGGGTCAGCATTGATGGACATTATGAGCGGGAATACCTCTTTTGAATATGACTTGAAAGGGTCGGCTGATATTTCTGCTGATCTTCAGGGTTTCCGCGACGGACAAACATTTCCATTTGATCTATCCGGAACGTACAGGCTGGACTGATTTTAATATTTTTTCAGTTATACATGTGTAATTGAACGGTTTACAATACTCACAACTCAAATACCCAACCTATGACAGTTCTTAAAGCCCAAAAATTATTATCGATTCTGACAACCATTTTGCTGCTTTCTGCAGTTGGGTGTGCAGAATCGCTGGAAACCGAGGCAAATAACGGTGAAGCAACTCAGGACGATAATCCTGAATACTTCGCTTTATCAGATAATCCCGGTGATGTTTATGAATCTGAGGAGTTCAATTTTCATGTTCAAACGGTAGTGGAAGGCCTTGATCTGCCGTGGGCGGCTGCTTTTCTGCCAGATGGCCTGGTGCTGATTACAGAACGTGACGGGACTCTTCGAAAAATTAAAAATGGTGAACTTCACGGCGATCCAATTTCAGGTGTTCCTGAAGTATTTGCACGAAATCAGGGTGGTTTGCTCGATATCGAACCCCATCCCAATTATGCTGAAAATGGGTGGCTTTATATCAGCTACTCAAAACCAGTAGATGGTGAGGGACAGACCGCCATTATTCGAGTAAGGTTTGATGAAGATGCTCATAGTCTTGTGGATATGGAAGAACTTTACGTAGGCACCCCATTCACAAACCGGGGCCACCATTTTGGCAGCCGAATTGTGTTTGATCACGACGGTTACATGTTTTTCTCAATTGGAGATCGCGGAGAGATGGATACTGCTCAGGATTTGAGTAAATCGAACGGTAGTGTACTGCGTCTTCACGATGATGGATCTATCCCTGAAGATAATCCATTTGTAGGGCGAGACGGATTGGATGAGATCTACGCCTATGGTCACAGAAATATTCAGGGCATGGCCGTTCATCCAGAAACAGGTGTTGTTTGGACAAATGAGCACGGTCCACGTGGCGGTGATGAAATAAACATCAACAACAAGCCGGGTGCGAACTACGGCTGGCCGGAAATCACCTATGGTATTAACTACGACGGTTCAACCATTACTGAAGAGACCGAGCGTGAAGGAATGGAACAGCCGGTTCATCAATACACACCATCCATAGCTCCTGCGGGTATGGCGTTTGTAACATCTGATAAATATCCCGGATGGGAAGGAAATGCATTGATTGGTGCACTTGCTTATCAATCGATCTCCCGGGTTGTGCTTGACGGGGATCAGTTTGTAAGAGAAGAGCGGCTGGTTGAAGGAATTGGACGGATTCGTCACGTAATAGAAGCACCTGACGGGTATATCTATTTCCTGGATGAAACGAACGGACATCTGAACCGAATTGTCCCTATTGAAGAGTAAGCAGGGTTATGAACAACCATATCAAACCCCGAAGAGAAATACTTCGGGGTTTTTTTGTTTAATCGAGCTCTTTTAACGCGGTAGCCAGCTCTTGAAGTGATTTTTTTGCATCTCCGAAAAACATCTGGTTCTTATCACTGTAAAATAAGTCATTGTCGATACCGGCATACCCCGGGCTCATACTTCTTTTAAAAACAATAGTCCGTTTTGCTTCATCGACATTCAGAATGGGCATTCCGTAAATGGGGCTTCCCGGAGATGTTTTTGCTGCCGGATTCACAACATCATTAGCACCGATAATCAAAACCACATCGGTTGATTTGAAATCCGGGTTGATTTCATCCATGTCGTAGAGTTGATCGTATGGCACATCAGCTTCAGCGAGCAGTACGTTCATGTGTCCCGGCATACGTCCCGCTACAGGATGAATTCCGTACTTAACAGTTACGTTTCTTTCTTCCAGAATATTTGCGACCTCTTTCAGCGTATGCTGAGCCTGGGCCACGGCAAGGCCATATCCGGGAACGATGACAACTTTGGAAGCGTATGCACATTGAATGGCTACATCATCAGCAAAGGTTTGTTGATAGGTTTTATCTCCGGTATCAGGCCCGGTTGAGTCTTCCAATCCGCCAAACGCACCAAACAGAACATTGACAAGCGTTCTGTTCATCGCCTTACACATGATGTTGGTCAAAATCAGTCCGGCGGCTCCAACCAACGCACCGCTGATAATCAACAGGTTATTCCCCAAAACAAACCCGGCCATGGAAGCGGCAATACCGGAATAGGAGTTGAGCAATGAAATAACCACCGGCATATCTGCGCCTCCAATAGGAAGAACCGTTAAAACACCGATAAGCAATGCAAGTCCGAAAAGTGTCCAGAACACAACTTGATGTTCAGGGTCAACTGTAAACCAACCGACCATTCCCAATGCGGCAGCGGTAAGTAACAGATTGATGATGTTTTGACCCGGCAACGCGATGCGCCCGCCACCGATAAAGCCTTTCAACTTACCAAATGCGATAAAGCTTCCGGTAAAGGTGATGGAGCCGACAAGAATACTCAGTCCGGTTGTAGCCAGGCTTTGTGTATCAAAAAGGGCAGGACTCAGTCTGGAAAATTCACCCCAGGCAACCAGTGCCGAAGCTCCTCCCCCGAATCCGTTGAAAATGGCCACCATTTCGGGCATGGCTGTCATTTGGACTTTTTTGGCCGCAAAAATCCCGATTGCGGCCCCGACAACCAATCCCGCAATGATAAACTCAAAGGCGATAATTTCGCGATCAAAAAGGGTAACTACTACGCCTATCAACATCCCAAGGGAGGCCATCTGGTTTCCTGACCGGGCGGTTGCGGGAGATCCAAGCCGCTTAATACCGATGATAAAAAAGCCTGTTGCAACCAGGTAGAAAATCTGGATGATATTGGGTAAGACATCTTGAAGGAATTCTGGGAGAAAATGGCTCATTGCTTATCCTCCTCCTTCTTTTTAAACATTTCGAGCATCCTGTCAGTTACCATAAAACCACCCACTACATTGATTGTTGCAAATATGATAGCTGCAAAGCCGATCCACTGTGCATAAAGTGAATCAGGACCGCCGGCAATAATCAGTGCACCAATTAAGGTAATACCCGAAATTGCGTTCGCTCCCGACATGAGCGGAGTGTGGAGTGTTGGCGGCACCTTGGATATCAGTTCAAATCCAACGAAAGAGGCCAGCACAAAGATGAACAGGTTAAAAATAAATGCTTCCATAAGGGGATTGGGTTAATTGCCGTTAGCTGTTCTCCTTCACAAAAGGAGAGATAATCTTACCCTGATGAGTTACCGTAGCGTTAGCGATGATTTCATCATCGAAGTTAAAGTTCAAACGGCCCTCATCAATCAAAAGATTGAGAAGAGACAGAATATTTTTAGAGTATAGTTTACTGGCGTGAAATGCCAGGGTGCTGGGGATATTCAATGGGCCATCAATAATAACACCGTTTTCGCGGTTGATCTCCCCCGGCTTGGTAAGCTCACAGTTTCCCCCTTGCTCTGCCGCAATATCAATGATTACCGACCCGGCAGACATATCAATGACCATCTGTTTGGTAATAAGAGTAGGAGCAGGTTTCCCCGGTATTAAAGCCGTGGTGATCACAATGTCCGATTTTTTGACATGCTCGTGAATCAGATTCTTTTGGCGTTCTTTGTTGGTATCCGATAGTTCCTTCGCGTATCCCGAATCTGTTTCTGCACTCTCGTTAAACGGCATTTCAACAAACTTTGCCCCCAGACTCTCCACCTGTTCCTTCACTGCAGGCCGCACATCAAACGCTTCTACAACAGCACCAAGGCGTTTTGCAGTGGCAATGGCTTGAAGGCCGGCAACACCTGCACCCAAGACCAGTACTTTAGCAGGCGGAATGGTTCCGGCGGCTGTCATCATCATGGGCAGGTAGCGATCCAGATGATTGGCCCCGAGCAGCGCAGCCTTATACCCTGCGATGTTACTCATTGAGGAGAGCGCATCCATCGATTGAGCCCGGCTGATCCGGGGGATTGTATCCATGGCCAACCCGGAGATGCCCAGCTCACAGAGTTGTTTTACATAGTCACTGTTTTGAAGCGGCCACATCAATGAAACTGTAGCTGCCCCGCTCTTCATTTTTTTAAGAATCTCAGGGTCCGGCGCCTGAACAGCAAGTAGAAGATCAGTTTGTGAGAGTATCTCCTCTCTGGATTTCATCTGAGCACCGGCTTCTTCATACTGTTGATCGGAATAGCTTGATTGTTCGCCCGCTCCAAATTCAATATGCACCCGCAGATCTTTTTCTATCAGCTTCTGAACCCCTTCAGGCGTTAGAGCCACGCGTTTTTCAAGCGGTTTTGTTTCGCGGAAAACACCAACATTCATGGGAAACCTCGTTCGGTTAGTTTAACTAAACATAGTTAATTTTGGATAAATTACAACGCATAAAGAGTTATGGCTACAGGGTCATATTTGTAAATGACTATAGATTCAATAGACAAGATTGACCAAATTTGAGTTCAATATTTCTTACATTTGTAGGAAAGAAAAATAAAATCAATTAAGAATAATGGAAGACATTCAAGGAAAAACATTTGATGTGGTAATTGTTGGGAGTGGTCCGGCCGGTTTAACAGCGGCAATTTATGCAGCACGTGCCGATTTGAACCCGATTGTATTTGAAGGCCCGGAACCCGGCGGCCAGTTAACACAGACAACGGAAGTGGACAACTTTCCGGGCTACCCTGAAGGAGTAATGGGGCCGAAAATGATGGAGGATTTCCGTCAGCAGGCCACACGTTTTGGAGCTGATTGCCGATACGGGTATGTAACAAATATCGAATTTGATGAGCGTCCGTATAAACTGACTGTAGATGAAGAGACAGAGATTTTTGCAAAAGCAATCATCATTGCAACCGGTGCATCTGCTAAATGGCTTGACCTGCCAAGTGAGCAGCGCCTTCGCGGGAAAGGTGTGAGTGCATGCGCAACCTGTGACGGAGCCTTTTTCCGTGACCAGCATGTAGTGATTGTGGGCGGCGGCGATACCGCGATGGAAGAAGCTCTTTTCCTGACCAAATTTGCAAGCAAAGTTTCAGTCATTCACCGGCGCGATGAGCTTCGTGCTTCGAAAGCAATGCAGAAGCGTGCATTTAAAAATGATAAAATTGAGTTTATCTGGGATTCCGAGCTTCAGGAAGTTCTGGGCGACCAGGTTGTGCAAGGCGTGAAGATCAAAAATAATAAAACCGGTGAAATCTCTACACTGGAAGATGTAACCGGTGTGTTTGTAGCCATTGGCCATAAACCCAATACAGACCTGTTCAAAAATGTGCTGACAATGGATGATGTTGGATATATCAAGACCAAAGGTGAGTCAACAGAGACAGATCTTCCCGGTATATTTGCCAGCGGCGATGCAATGGATCCTATTTATCGTCAGGCTGTGACTGCAGCGGGAACCGGTTGCCGTGCTGCATTGGATGCCGAACGGTTTCTTTCCGATATGGAAGAGAGCGAAGAGGCGATTGCCCAGCAGCACTGGAAGTGATCTTCTCTTCATTACGAATGTAAACGGCAAGTGGCTCGGCTGCTTGTCGCTTTTTTATTTTTTACCAACTGTTTTGTCTGTTTTGGAATCGGACTCTTCGTCACTCTCATCCTGAATTTCTATCACTTCTGCATCCACCTCATACTCATCTGTTTCCTCATTATTTGCATCTCGCTCAACAAAAACACGGACATCACTGGCGTAGAGAACAAGTGCAGTGATCGCTGTAAAAAGCGGAGCATAAATAGCTAATACGGCAGTACCGGCCAACCCAAGTGTGAGGCGACTCTCAAGCAACACTTTGCCTCTCTTATTTTTTACAATGACCCTTTTTGCATCGCCCTTTTTGATCAGGGATTTGATTTGTCCGATAATTTCCTGAACGGTTCCCTGAAGCTCTTCAAGTATGGTCTTCTCTGTTTTTTCCATTTTTCTACCTCAATTTTGATGTTAACCTGTAAGGATTGAACAAATCCTGTTTCTTACTACGAGATAGAGAACAAAAAGATTCAGGAGTTATTATGTTGTCAAGAGTATACTGTGCTTCGACTATCGGCGTGGATGCACGGCTGATTGAAGTGGAAGTAAACCGGAGCGGTGGGTTACCGAAATATTTTTTAGTAGGACTGCCTGACCGGGCAGTTAGCGAATCGAAAGATAGAATTGATGCGGCTCTTAAAAATGCAGATGCCTTTTTTCCTCGCGGACGAATTACTGTAAATCTTGCTCCGGCCGATCTGCCAAAAGAGGGGAGCGCCTTTGACCTGCCAATAGCCGTCAGTTTATTGGCCGTATCGGACCAGATAGAGACTGAAAAACTTGAACGAAGTTTAATACTCGGAGAGCTGGCACTGGACGGGAAACTTCGTCCGGTAAAAGGGGTGTTGCCCATGGCGGTAGAGGCTAAAGAGCGTGGGCTAGAGTATATTATTTTGCCCGAAAAAAATGGTGCAGAAGCGGCTGTTGTGAATGGAATTAAGGTGTTGCCATTTTCGGATCTGAAAGAAGTAATGAATTGGTTTGAGAATGAAAACAGTAAACCTCCATTGAGTATCAATCCGAAAAGCCTGTTCAGTACAAACGGAAAAGCTGATGTATTGGATTTTGAAGATGTAAGAGGTCAGGAGAATGTGAAACGTGCCCTTGAGGTAGCAGCAGCGGGCGGACACAATGTAATTATGGTTGGTCCGCCCGGCTCAGGTAAAACAATGATGGCGCGAAGGTTGCCGACTATACTGCCGCCGCTCACTCTCGATGAAGCGCTTGAAACAACAAAAATTCACTCTGTAGCCGGCATACTAGAGCCGGGTAAATCATTAGTTACACACCGTCCGTTTCGTAGTCCTCACCACACGGTGTCAGACGTGGCACTTGTTGGGGGAGGAAGCATACCGATGCCCGGTGAAATATCAATGGCACACAATGGCGTTCTATTTTTGGATGAGTTACCCGAATTTAAACGAAGCGCGCTTGAGGTGATGCGTCAGCCGCTCGAAGATGGAAGCGTGAGTATTTCGCGGGCAAGAATGAGTGTGAACTACCCGAGCAGAATTATGCTGGTGGCCTCAATGAATCCCTCGCCAACGGGCGACTGGTACGATCCGGATGATGAGAATGGTGCTACACCCATGCAGATGCAGCGATACCTGAATCGAATCAGTGGGCCGATGCTGGATCGTATTGATTTACATGTGGATGTTGAGAAAGTCAGTTTTGATGAGTTATCTGCCAAAACAAAAGGAGAAAGTTCGGCAAACATTCGTGAGCGTGTGGTGGCAGCGAGGGAGATACAGAGCCGCAGATTTATGGGGATTGAAGGGGTTTACTGTAATGCTCAGATGAATACGAAAATGGCCCGGAAAATCTGCCGAATTGATAAAGCCGGAGAAAGCATGTTAAAGAAAGCGATGAATACTCTAGGACTATCAGCCAGAGCATACGATCGAATACTAAAAGTATCACGAACGATTGCTGATCTGGATCGAACGGAATCGATATTTCCGAATCATATTGCCGAAGCAATTCAATATCGAAGCCTTGATCGGGAGGGTTGGTTAGGCTGATCTAATTCTGAAGGTGAAACAAAATTGTGTAGAATCAGTTAAAGAAAATAAAAACATGGAAATGAGAGAAACGACGAAATATCAATCATCAGACTGGGTCTTCACACTCCCGTTTATTCTGTTTCTGCTCTATCTTTTGCTGTAGAAAAACGGAAGTTACCAAAGCCTGTCAATAAGACGATCGGGCATCAGGTGAATGAGCCAAGCCACCAGGCGCCACCGCCGTGTAATGTAAGCAACCGGCTTTCTCTTCTCTATAGCATGCAGTATCTGCTCTACCGCTTTGTCTGTTTCAGCTACCCAGAACATCCCTCTCTTTCCTTCCGTCATCTCACTTTTGATGAATCCGGCAACAATATCAGTAACGGGGATATCCTCTTTTATGCGGTTGCATCTCTGTCGGTATGCCTGCATGTAAGTAGATATAAAGGCTTTTGATGCACTGTAGGGAGCTGCACGCGACGATCCAAAAAGTCCGGCGATGGAAGATATGCCAACGATCTGTCCGTGCCCCTGCTTCCTGAAATATTGAAAGGCCTCCCCAAAAAGCTGAACAAATCCACTCACGTTCACATCAATCACTTTTTGCTCCATAGCTACAATTGACGAAGCGGGGTGATTTGAGATACCTGCATTGAGCACAATGATATCCATCCCCCCCATCCGGTCAATCAAGTTGTGAAGTGCAGTTTTCGCTTCATCAAAAAGGGTGACATCCATCTGGTGGGTATAAAAATTGTCACCCAGTTCATCCTTCAGTGCTTTTAGACGTGCAACTCTCCGGCCTGTACCACCTACAATATATCCGTTTCGGATGGCGAGTCTGGCAAGTTGTTCTCCGATACCGGATGTGGCACCGATAATGACCATGCGTTTCTTCACGCGAAATGAGTTTAGACGTTAGCTTCAACAGTCTGAAGGGATGGGTACTGTACTTTCATCCACTCGTAAGCACCAAAAAGTAGGGCGCTGTAAACCAGGTTTCCTCCAATTGTGTTGTGGAAGAAGGGAATAGCAGCAGTATAGCAAGCCATTAAACCCTCTGCTGATAGCGGGTAGAGCGGGCTGGTTACCCATACTCCAAAATTACTTACAATGAAGAAAATAGCCGATGCTCCAAATGCCCCTCCAATAACACGGCCAATTGTAACCTTTTTGAGAAGGTAATAACCTAAGAGCGCAATCAATGCGATGCTTCCGTAAATGTAGAAAAATCCACCGGTGAACCATGTAAATCCTTCATAGAAAGATGAATAAACGAGGTTGTTAAGCAATAGGTCGCTTACCCAGAATGCTGCCATAGGTACAATAAACGCCCACTTTTTATTTTTAAAGTACGCAGCTCCAAACAGTGCAATTGCGCCGAGCGGTGTAAAATTGTATGGATGTGGCAGCAGTCTCGAGAGTGCTGCAAATAGAATGAAACCGGTAAGTATGTAAAATGTATTCTTGTTCATGTAACTGGTAGCCTTTTGGTTCAACGGGATTAAATATAAGGGTTGATTGGCAAAAGTGAGAACGAGAAATCAGTTTTTCCCAATAATAGTTGAAGTTTCTCTTCGCTTGAAATCGGGAACCGTTTGGTAAGGCACTCCCCATATCCCTGAAATAAAAAAAGCCCGAAAATGAATCCGGGCTTAAATAAGTAGGTAGTGGTGTTGCTCAAATCGAAGTTGTCAACTCAAGGTTAAGTTCAATATTTACTCTGTCGCCTACCACTGCCGTTGCGGCCCAGTCGCCAACGCCAACACCAAAATCGGTTCGCATCAATTCGGCTTTGGCAGATATTCCTGCAACGCGCGTATTTTCTTGCATTGGGTGATCCATCACTCCAAGGAGCTGAAAGGGCAGATCAAATTCCCGGGTTACATCACGAATGGTGAGTTCACCACGGGCTACAAATTCATTTTCACCGGTTTGCTCAATCGAGCTACTGACAAATCGCATGTTTGGCCATTGTGAGGTATTAAAGAAATCCTCAGACCGAAGGTGGTTATCGCGGCGTTCGTTGCGTGTGTTTACACTTTCGACGGGAATGGTTACATCAATACGGCTCTCTTCGAGATTCTCCGGGTCAAAATTGATCGTGGCGTCCACATCATCAAACGTACCGGTTACAGGAGTAAAAAAGTGTGTGATGGTGAATTTAATGGAACTGTGTGCTTTGTCAAGTTGCCAGTCGGTTGCATCTCTGTCGATAACGGTAAATGCGGTTAGTGTGATAAATAAAAATGACGTGATAGATAAATAGATAGCTTTTTTAACATGGTTCTTGAATTTATTTTTTTGATTGTTAAAGTCGAAACTCAATTCCTTTCAACCCAGTTCCTGAATAATGATTAAACAGAAAAAAATTGAACGGGGGAGAGGAATCGGTTATAACCTTTGGATGAGACGGTTCTATATTTTCTTACGGAGCTGAGAAGAAATTTCAAACCGCCAGAGCCTGTCTGCGTGGTCTCCGGCATACTCCACGCCGACTCTTTTTGAAGGGATGATCTCATTCTCAGGCACATGAATACCCCGATCTTCAATCCAGACAGGCGGTTTTCTCAGATTGGTTTTATTCAGATTGGTTGTTATGCCGAGGGCTTGTGTCAGTTTGCCCGGCCCGTTGCACAGTTGGCGGTTGTCTTGTATGTTTCTCCTCTCCTGTATGTGATGATGTCCATCCAGCGGTAAGATGCCTCGTACGAGCACGGCATCGGCCAGTCCGTTTTGATTGGTCACCACATTAAAGAGATGGTGGATTCCGTAGCACAAATAGATGTAGGCGTGACCGGGTTCGCCAAACATGACTTCCGTGCGTTCGGTTCGTTTGCCGTTATTGGCATGGCACGCTTTGTCGTTCCGGCCACAGTAGGCTTCTGTTTCAGAAATAATTCCTGATGTGAATTCCCCGTTTATATGGCTGCACAAGACTTTACCCAGGAGTTTCTGAGCTGCATCAACAACATCGGGATTGGCATAAAAATCTGTTGGCAATAGATTCTTCGTAGTAAACATCAAGAGATGTCGGTGTATGGGTTTCTGTCAGATACGGGTTCCTTAAGATAAATTTCCTGGTAGGATCTGGCCAGGATGGAAGTGAATACAAATAAAACGGCGGAATAGAAGACCCAGAAAATAATGATAATTAAAACTGTGTATCCCTGGTAAAAATAGCGGTAAGCCGTGAGGGCATACTCCAGGTAAAAGCCGATTCCATACTTTGCTACTTCAAAGAGAATGGTGTAAGTGATGGCTGATAAGAGAGCTACTTTTGGCTGCATCCGGCGCTCGCTGATGTACCGGAAAATGGCATAAAAAAGCAGAATCATAAAAATGATCGGGATCACATTGGTCAGAAAATCGGCCATCCATCCGAGTTCAATAATAATCTCGGTGTAGGGGATGGATATTTCGTTAAATGAGAAAAGTGAGATGATGGAGATTGCAATACTGAAAAAGAGAAAAACACCGCCTATAACGCCAAAAGCGAAAAAGTTATGGATCAATTCCATAATCGGATGTTTTCGGTCTTCAACGTCAAAAATTTCAAACAGAGCATGTTTCATGGTATGAAAAAGCCCCTGGGCAAACACCATTAAAATTGCGATACCGGCCACCCCAAAAATGGTACGAGCATTCACAAGCGGTTCTATAATTGTCTCCAGTGTGATGGCACTGCCGATTACGTCACCCGATTCTCGTTCATAATTTAGGTTTGGGAGAAGCTCCCGGCCATATCTGATAAGCTCGTCAAAGGCTGCATCAATAGAGAGAACGTACCCAATAATGGAAATTAAGATCAGTGTAAACGGGATTGAACAGATAATTAAATTGAAGGTTATCGCGGAAGCGTTGTAAAAAACATGCTTTTTTACAATCAAATTCCAAACCCTGATCCAGTACTCCCGAAACTTATGTTTATCCAACAATTGCATATATTTGAAAAATAGTTGGAAATCAATTCAAAGCCAATCAACAAAATGGATGTGTGAAATGTTCGGATTAAAAGTATAGCCGGGATTGTCGTAAATCTTTAAAAAAGCGGAAAATTCAATACCTTTCACCTGCAATTCGAATCGATGTTTGTAAACGGAGTTCATGGCTAAAAAGAAGAAAAAACAGACGCCGCTGATGCGTCAATATTTTGAAATTAAGGAGAAACACCCCGGCACCATTCTGCTATTTCGGGTGGGGGATTTTTACGAGACGTTTTCCGATGATGCCGTACTGATCAGTAAAGAACTGGGTATTACCCTGACCAAGAGAAACAACGGTGGAGATCAAACACCACTGGCCGGATTTCCCTACCATGCCCTCGATTCCTATCTGCCAAAACTGGTAAAACGTGGATTCCGTGTGGCCATCTGTGAGCAAACCGAAGATCCGGAAACAGCGAAGAAAGCCGGCAAAAAAATCGTGAACCGGGAGGTAACGGAGATTACCACCCCGGGTGTAACCATGTCGGAAAAGCTGCTCGATCACAAGCGGAACAACTATATTATATCCATTTTCTGGGCAGGCGGAACCGCGGGTGTGGCATTTTCGGATATTTCGACCGGTGAGTTTGGGTTGAGCCAGGTCGGCAAATCGGAGCTCGACAGTCTGATTCAATCCCTACAGCCATCAGAAATTCTGCTTCAGAAAAAGCTCAAGAACAATGTACCTGAGATTCTGAAATCCCACAACATTACGTTTGTTGAAGATTGGGTGTATGAAGGAGATTACGGCTATAAAATTCTGACGGAACACTTTAATACGCACTCCCTGAAAGGCTTTGGTGTAGAGGATCTGGAAATTGCCCATACAGCAGCCGGCTCACTGCTTCACTACATGCAGGAGACACAGAAATCTTCGCTGGGCCATTTGAAACGGCTCTATGCCTACGAAAACAGTGAGTACATGTCGCTGGATGGCGCCACCAAGCGAAACCTGGAACTGACATCCAGCATGCAGGAGGGAGGAACCGATGGAACGTTGGTTTCGATTCTGGATGCCACGTCAACCGCGATGGGTGGGCGATTGCTAAGGAAATGGATTATGCGTCCTCTAAAGAAGGCCGAAACAATTGAGAACCGGCTTGAGTCGGTCGATGAACTGGTGAACGATCACACATTGCGGGAAGAGCTTCGCGAAGAGCTGGATCAGGTTGGCGATCTCGAACGGCTGATCAGCCGGATTAGCGTGGGGCGTACCAATGCGCGTGACTTAAAACAGTTGCAGCTTTCCCTGGCGCAGATTACCGCAATTAAGAGAATCATAAGTCGGAGTGAAAGCTTACTCATCAAATCAATCAACAATCGTTTAAAGCTTTTGATTGATGTTCAGGAGCGCATCAACGGTGCATTGGTGGAAGACCCGCCCGCAAGTATTCGCGACGGCGGGATATTTGATGAGGGATTCAACGACGATCTGGATGAACTGCGGGAAATTGCCCGGAACGGGAAGAAGTATATCGCCGATATTAAAAATAAGCTGGCAAAAGAGGCGGGGATTCCATCCCTTAAAATCGGGTACAACAAAGTGTTTGGCTACTACATTGAGGTGACCAACACGCACAAGGATAAAGTGCCGGAGCATTTTATCCGCAAGCAGACATTGGTGAATTCCGAGCGCTATATCACCCCGGAACTGAAGGAAGTTGAGGAGAAGGTTCTCTCGGCTGAAGACAAGAGTAAAACGCTTGAGAGTGAGCTTTTTGAGGAGCTTCGACTGTATGTTGCAGAATTTGCCGAGGATGTGCAGCAGATTGCCACGGCCATTGCAGAACTCGACTGCATCCAAAGTTTTGCCGAGGTGGCTTTTCGGAATAACTATGTGAAGCCGGAGATCAATGAAGAGGATGTGATTGACGTAAAAAAAGGCCGTCATCCGGTTGTGGAGAAAACCTTGGAGGCCGGAGAGCCATTTATTCCGAATGACATCTACCTGGATAATTCCGAGTTTCAGATTCTGATGATTACCGGGCCGAACATGGCCGGTAAGAGTATCATTTTGCGCCAGACCGGCCTTCTGGTGCTGATGGCGCAGATCGGCTGTTTTGTTCCGGCCGATAAAGCCACGATTGGGCTCGTGGATAAAATCTTTACGAGGGTGGGAGCTTCCGATAATCTCGCAGCAGGGGAAAGTACCTTTCTCGTGGAGATGAACGAAGCCGCCAACATTCTGAACAACGCCACACCAAAATCTTTGATACTGCTGGATGAGGTAGGCCGCGGAACCAGTACATTTGACGGGCTGAGTATCGCGTGGTCACTTTCGGAATATCTGCACAACAAACCGGAAGTAGCGGCAAAAACACTTTTTGCGACACATTATCATGAGCTGAACGAGCTTGAAGAGCGCTATGAGCGGATCAAAAATTTTAACGTACAGGTAAAGGAGCACGATGGGAAAGTGATCTTTCTGCGGAAGCTTGTCCGTGGCGGCGCCGATCACAGTTACGGAATCCAGGTGGCCAATATGGCCGGCTTGCCGGATGTGGTGATTAATCGCGCGAAGGAGATTTTAACCAATCTGGAGAGCCACACGCTGGATGTGAGTCACGACGGAAACGGGGCAATGGCTCAATCGGCGAAGAAGAAAGAAGCGGCAAAAAAAGTAACAAAAGAGGTGGAGAAACAGGCGGAATTGCCTCAGATGACGTTATTTGGCTCACAAATGGACCCCAATGTGGAAACACTCTTGAATAAACTGGAAGCCGCCGATCCAAACCGGATGACTCCGATTGAAGCGATGCTGATGCTGAGCGAACTGAAGCGTTTGGTGAAGCCTCAGGAATGAAACACTCCGCCAAACATATTTCCGATCGTATTAGATTAATGATTGCCACCAAGCAGTTTCAGGTAGGGGAGCTGCTTCCCTCAACCCGGGAATTGGGCCGTCAGCTTGGCGCCAGTTTTCACACCGTGCGGAAGGCGTATCATCAGCTGGCGGATGAGGGGCTGATCACACCCGAACAGGGACGCGGTTTCGTAGTAAACCGACAAAGTACCTCGCTCGATAAATCCCAGCGAATTGAGATGGGAACCGAGAAGATGCAGGAGCTGCTGGAAGAGCTGATCGGTTACGGTCTGGATGAAAAGGAGATTGAGGCGATTTTTGAAGAGCAGATCAGCTACATGGAGTGGCCCGACCGGATTCAAAGCATCGCAACCGTAGGTGAAACCACAGAGCTGGCGAAACTCCTTTCAGACTCCATCAAAAATCAGATTGGCGTGAAAAGTGTACCGATTTCTGCAGAAAATTACGATGAGCTGGTAAGGTATGATGCACTCTTTGTTCCCATTCATCTGGTGAGTGAATTTCGTTCGTTAAGTAACACCATTCGTCTGTTGCCGGTGGTTTTTCACTACGATGCGGATGTGCTTCTATCGATAGTTGACCGATCGGGTATTGAAGCGATTGGTCTGGTGACGGCCGAGGAAGAGTCGATCTCAAAGATTATTGACGAGCTGAAAACGCTCATGAATTTTGAAGGGGCGTTTGTGGCCGGTGCAACCTACGGCAAATCCCTTCCGCTGTTTGTCCGAAATACCGACCTGATCGTATATACTCCCGCCAGTGCACGTCTTGTGGAGCAGAAAGTACCGGAGATGAAGCGGATCAAGCTGGAGTATATTATCTCAGAGAAAAGTGCACAGATGATACGATCTGAACTGTGGGATCAATAGTTTTTAAAGGCAAAAGGCAAAAGGCAAAAGGCAAAAGGCAAAAGGCAAAAGGCAAACCGGAAAAATGAAACGGCAAACGTGAAAAATTGCCAGATAATATTCGATTGTACGTACTGAAACCGTTAGTTTCTAACTCTGAAAAGAATTATAAGGAGTGAGAAAGAATTTGATTTTTCACTTTTCACGTTTGCCGTTTTACCCAAAGAATGGATATAAAAAAACTACTTGATCAAGCCATTACCGCCCTCGAATCGGAAATAGAAACGGTTCGGGAAAGACCATCATCGGACGTACTATTTGAAGGGAAGAGAGATAAAATAACCGCCTCAGAAAATGTGAATTATAAGTTTGAATCTCATCAGCCGGCCATCCGGTTTGCGGAGGAAATTAAGGCGATGGCCGGGGAGAAGAGCTGGACGGTTCACCCTGTGTCTTACGAGGACAAGGAGGTGACCCTGCAGTTTCCGGAGGATGTTGGAATCTCTATTTCAGAATTGCACGTGGAGTGGGAGAACGATTTTATCCTCAAACGAACGCTGTCAGAAATTGTAAAGCTCGACGGACGAAAAAAAGGTGAGCTGGATCGGCTTGAGCATCTTTTTGAACCAAACGGTCAGGCCATTCCCGGGCCTGATGAAGTGGACCATGATGGCTTGAGAAATGAAGCGCAGGAAGATGCCATCCGCATGTCGATGAACCGCCGGGCGACATTTATCTGGGGTCCGCCGGGAACGGGTAAAACGGCTACGCTTGGGTACATCATCGCCAACTACCTGAAAAATGGAAAGAAGGTTCTGTTTGCCTCAAATACCAACCGGGCCGTGGATGTAGGCCTGCTGAGTGCACTTGATGCACTTCAAAAAATTGGGCTTACGATTCCTCAGCAAAGAATTACTCGATTTGGTGAGGCTGCCCTTGATGCTTCCGAACTGGATCCGATTCTTTTTTCCAATCAGCTTGAACAAACCATTCAAAAAAGGCAGGAAGAAGCAGGAGAGTGGATTGGGCTGATGGAGCGCAGAAAACAGGCGCTGCAGTCTGTTGAGAAGCGGCTGCGAAATGGTAAGCAACCGACCAACAATCAGGAGCTGGAGATGAAACTGATTGATCAGAAGGTCAAAGATGCCGGCGGACTGGAAGAACTTGAGGCAAAGCTTGAAGAATTAAGTCAGGTAAACGATCGCGCTGAGCTCTGGAAAAAACAGCTTGTTGCCACGACGCTTGCCAAGGTTTGTACGTCTGATCTGTTTCACGACCTTGAATTTGATGCCGTGGTTGTGGATGAGTGTTCGATGGCAAACCTACCCTATATGATGGTTCTCGCGGCCCACGCCAAGTGGCATATGGTGGTGGTGGGCGACCCGATGCAGCTTCCGCCTATTGCGCTGACGAGCGACCGGAAGTCCCGCGAATTTCTGGAGAAAGATATTTTTACCACGGTTTCCGGCGCCGACTCTTCTGAAGCACTTTTCCGATGGCACGATGAGCATCCTGATTTTACCGCCTTTTTTGATACGCAGTACCGCCTGGAAGAATCACTTGCCGATGTGATCAGTACGGTATTTTATGAAGGCCGTTTAAAAACCGGCAAAATTCAGGATCAATCGCTTGGGGAACTGTCCGATCGCGCTTTTCATCTGGTCAACACTTCAAAGTACGGACCTTTTCTGGAGCAGAAATCCGGCGAACGGGGATTCAAGCCGATCAACATGGTTCATCAGGAGGTGGTGGAGCGGCTTCTGAAAAATATGGGTGGCCGCGGAATTTTCATGGAAGATATCGGGGTGATCGTGCCGTTCAGAAGTGCGGTTTATGATCTTCGGAATCGGCTGTATGAAGCCGGTATCCGAAACGTGGAAGTGGGAACCATTCACACTTTTCAGGGACGTGAAAAGGATTACATTATCTTTGATACGGTAATGAGCGGTGAGAAACAGAGAGGTACCAAACGTCACTATTCGGTGCGTCCGCTCGACGAGGAGAAAAATGGGTTGAGTGTACCGCGATTGCTGAATGTAGCCTTTTCAAGGAGTCGGAAAGAGCTGGTGGTCATTGCCGATATGGAGCATGTGGAGAGAGTGTACGGAGGGAAGTTTTTGGGTAAGTTGCTCAAGAAAATTGGCGGGTGATGAGACCTGGCAGCGTTCAGCGATAGCTGATCCTGAAAGCGTCGAGAAATTAATCCTGAGCATAGGTTCTCGCGGATTTGCGCAGATAATTTCGCGGAGATCCGCCGAGATTATGATCTGCATGCGTCGGGGATCTGCTCTTAAAGCCAACGTTGACAAATCCAGTAGGTGTTGTCAGGTTTGAATATGGATACCTAAAATTTCGATCGTATTGCCCAGAGATCCGGGAAGATGGGATTGTTCAATGTTTTGTGGAGGTATCCTGCGCCGTCAGATCCACCGGTTCCTTTCTTGGTGCCGATGGTTCGCTCTACCATTTTTACGTGACGGTAGCGCCACTCCATCAGTCCCTCATCATAATCCACAAAGAGCTCACAAAGCATGGCCGCTTCGGGGTCGTTGTTCATAATGTTGACCAACTCGGTTTGATTGTGTTCTGAGGGTTTAAATACCAATCCTTGCTCATTTACCCGGGCCGGCGTGTCAATATCATGACCGCGGTGCTGAAGGTATTTGCAAAAACTTTCCCAGAGAGTGGACTCTTTCTCTCGGTCGAGCAGATTCTGCTGAAGCTCCGGCTGATCTTTGTGGACGTCAATAATGTGTTTTGATCGCATTCCGCAAACGATCTCCATCTCCCGGAACTGTACCGACTGAAATCCGCTGGCACTCTGTAAAAATCCCCGGAAACTGTTGAACTCTAATGGAGTCATGGTTTCGAGGATGTCAATTTGTGAAACCATCGTTTTTAAAATGGTGAGCACGCGTCGCATCGTTTTGGTAGCTCCCCATGTATTTCCGGATTCCAGATCAGCCCGAAGCTTGTCAAATTCGTGCATAATCTGTTTGAACCATAATTCGTACACCTGGTGAATGATGATGAAAAGCATCTCGTCGTGTTCCTCCGGTTTCGATTCCGGCTGTTGCAGCTCAAGCAGCTCTTTTACTTTCAGGTAGGAGGTGTAGGTCAGGCTTTTCGATTCGCTCATGTGTTTGGCAGAGAGTGAGATTCAAGGTTTGGGGGAATATAGGAAAACTTGGTCGTGAGTCATGAGATTTGAGTCATGAGAGTGAAGGGCAGTCAAAATTCAGCGTTGGCTGACTCTGACAGCGTCTGGAGTCACGTTTTCAACACACCCCTGATGATTTCGCTGGACGCTTCATCATCCGTCCCCTCTCGGGAGGGGAAATGTGCAGAGAGCGTTCAGCGAACAAGCAAGGGGTGTGTCAGAGCATCAAGCCAATTCAGGGCATAAACATCCCTCAAAACTCACGACTCGAGACTCACGACTCATATCTACTCTCCCTTACACCACTTTTCAAACTCCTCAACAGATTTCGTATTCAGCACTCGGGCAGGTTCAAATTTCGCTTTTCGGGCAATCATCACGCCGTAGCGAATGTCGTCTATTCCTTCTACGGAGTGTGCATCAGGGTTGATGGAAGTTATCAGGCCAACCTCTTTCGCCTTGTTTCCGTATTTCCAGTCGAGATCCAGGCGCCACGGGCTGGCATTGATTTCGATAACGGTGTTGTGTTCAGCCGCAAGCTCAATCAGCCGGTTTAGGTCCAGTTTGCTCTCCTCACGCTTCAGCAGTAAACGGCCCGTTGGGTGGCCCACAATTCGTGTGTATGGATTTTTAATGGCATTCTCGAAACGCATCATCATTTCCTCGAGAGGCATACTGAGGCCGCTGTGTACGCTTGCAATTACAAAATCGAATTCGGCGAGGATTTCATCAGGATAGTCTAAAGATCCATCACTTAAAATGTCCGACTCCATCCCTTTAAAAATCTTGAAATTCTTGCCTTCAGACTCAAACTCACTGTTGAGTTGATCTATTTCATCCCACTGCTGTTTTACCTCTTCGATCGTCAAACCTCCGGCGTAGGCTGCCGTTTTGGAGTGATCGGTCAGTCCAAGATACTCGTAACCACGGTCCATGCACGCTTCGGCCATCTGACGGATGGTATATTTTCCGTCACTCCGGGTACTGTGGGCATGCACCACGCCTTTGATGTCGGATTCCGAAACTAGCTCCATCGATTTGTGTTCTTCATAAAACTCAAACTCACCTCGGTCTTCACGGTGCTCCGGCGGAACAAAATTCAGCCCGAGTTTCTCGTAGATCTCTTCCTCAGAGGAGGTTTTTACAGGCTGATCAAAATCGGTATCGTTCTGATCGTTCAGCTTAAAAAGCCCATACTCATTCAGCGCCATGCCGCGCTCACGGGCTCGCTGGCGCATCACAATATTGTGCTCTTTACTTCCGGTGAAGTACATCAACGCTGCGGGATACTCTTCAGGCTTAACAATCCGCAGATCCACCTGGCGTCCGTTCTCGGTTCGAACCGAACTCTTGGTGTCTCCACGTCCCAAAACTTCCACGACCAGCTCATGATTCACAAATTGATCAAAGATGGATTCAGCATCTTCGGGTTTTGCGGCAACCAATATGTCGATATCGCCAATGGTTTCACGTGATCTTCTGAGCGATCCCGCAATCTCACACTGTTGCACCCCCTCCAGATTTTTGACGAATTCAAAGACCGGTTCAGCGATTTCAAGTGCCTGATCCAGCCTTGCCCGCTCTCCAAACTTCTCCAGGTATTCGATCGATTTTATGATCTTATCAGCCGATTTCTGACCCAGTCCCGGAAGATCGGCCACCGCTCCGCTCTGACACGCCTCTTTCAGTTCGGTGATTTCGGTAATTCCCAGTTTTTGGTGAATCTTCACAATGTTTTTGGGGCCGAGTCCGGAGATATTCAGCCACTCAATCAGCCCTTTTGGCACTCGCTCTTTGAGATCTTCGAGTACCGGCATGGTCCCGGTCTCCGCATACGCCTGGATATCCTCCGCAATCGACTTGCCGATTCCCTTGATATCGGTGAGTGTGCCATCCTCGATATGCTTGGCAATTTCGTCATTGAGTCCCTCGATGGTTTGTGCTGCACGATCAAATGCGATGGCTCGGAAACGATTCTCTCCGGCGAGCTGCATGAGATTGTAAATTTCTCGGAGTTTTTCGGCAACTTCCTGATTGGTCATGGAGTATATTGGTTTTGTTTTCAAAAACTCGTGGTACGCCTTTGAGTCGCACCACGAGTACACTTATTTACTTTTACTCATCAACACAAAACTACGAAAAACCAATTCATCTCTCAGGAGAAAAGGTGAGGAAATTTGAAAAAGGCACTTTCCATTTAGTTTGAAAATGCCCTATCTTTAGAAGCTCTGATTCAAATGGAATATTTGAATCAATTATTTACTGATAAGCCCCGGTGGCGGAATTGGTAGACGCGCACGCTTGAGGGGCGTGTGGCCTAACGGCCGTGATGGTTCGACTCCATTCCGGGGCACAATAACAAAAGGCTCGCTATTAAGCGGGCCTTTTTTGTTTTATGGATATTAGTAAGATAAGCAGCTGCTGTTTTTATGCAGCTGATCTCTTTCTGTTTCGTCCCGTAAAAACAAGTCCGGAGAGAAAAATGGCGGCAAGCAGTAAGCTTCCGGCAAACCAGTTGTTATTTCGAACTAGGGGCCGATGATCGCCATTCAGAATGTAAGGGCCCCAAAAATGAGGGTTGGCATTCTTGTTTTTGATAAAGTGCACCTTCGTAAGCTGAAGGGCTTTGGACTTACTTTTCCCATCGTTGATATGTCTGTAAAACTCTTCGGCAAATTCGGCCGCATAGTGATCGTTAACCGACCAGGAATTCAAAACCAAACTCTTGGCACCTGCATAACGCAGTGCCCGGCTGATACCCATCACGCCGCTTCCCTGTAGAAATCGATCACCGCCCGATTCGCACGAGTTGAGCATGATTAAATCGTTTTGAAGGTTGAGTTCAAACAGTTCATAGGCAAATAAACGGCCACTGAGTCTCTGATCCTGCTCTTCGTTTCCATCCGAGTAGAAATGAAGTGTGGAGAAGAGCGGATCACTTTCCGATACTTCACTGTGGGTTGCCATGTGGAGAATCTTACTCCGGCCGGCATTCTTCTGAAACTCATCGGCCGTAGCCGTTGCATTGATAAATGAGCGGTTGTTACTGAGGCGATTTAACTGCTCCTTTACCAAGAGAATTTCCTGCGGTGCTTTTGGCAGAGAAACCAAATTTCTGGATGTCCTCTCATTATTGAAATCTTCAACCCCAAAGCCTGAAAACCCGATTGAGTGGTTATTACCGCGGTAGCGCGTAGTGAGGTCCTGCAGGCTGTTGAGCGTTCTCACTTCGGCATGTTCAATCACATATTCAGCAGACCCGTAACTGACGGAAGAGGCCGGCGCACGGATTGGCAGGATATCGACAGGAAGCTGATGGAAGTAACTGTCAGGCATCACGATGATGGATCGGGAATTTGCAGAAATCTTATCGATACCAATCATTTTCCCAATCTGATAAAACTTCATGAGATCGGTTCTGCCTTTAAGAATGGAGTCTAATGCGCCCTCGAAAAGCTCGAGAGTTTCTCCATTCATCTCCAACTTTTTGATAGAGATGTCGTTTCTCTGAACTTCTGCATAGTAGAGATTTCGTCCAACTTCGGTAATGTGAAGGAGTGTTTCGGACGGACGTAACTGCCTCTGTACAGAGCCAATATTTACATCTCCGGAAAGTGTATTATCCACTTTTGAGGAGAGTGATCGGCGCTCTGCAGACAATCTCTCCAGCCTGTTCTGAAGGGAAAGTCTTTCGTCGTCGGAAGCGGTAAGAATACGTCTTCTCACGCTATCCATCTCCCGAGTCAGGTTTCTGATGCGAGTCAGTGCCTCTTCACTTAATTGGGAAGAGCGTACCAAAGGATTATCGGTCAGTGAGGCATCGTTAATCGTCTTGATGCGGTCAAACAGGACCAGTGCATCTCCTTTGCGATTGTGACTCAGGAGAAAATCCGCATATTTTTCAAACAGGTAAAGATAATCTTCTTCGACGGTCCAATATCCGGATTCGGCTTCAGAGGTATTTCGTGAACGTTCAAACACTAAATCAGCTGCTTCTGAATACAACCGGTCCGCTTCCAGGGGATCTCCAAAATGCTGGGCAATCTGTGCTTGAACGGTTTGAGCCAAAATAAGAACAGAAAAATCAAGATCAGACATATCATGAGCTCGAACCTCACGCATAAGTTGCCTTGCTTCGAGAGGATCTCCCAGTTCCAGGTTGATTTGCACCAAGCGAATCATTGCTTCTAAGTATCTAACAGTATCCGATTGACCACCTGTTATTGCAATTATTTCATTTAAAACGTTGAGACTTTCATTAAACCGGTTTTCACGTTTTAATAATTGAGCTCTTTGAAATAAAATTCTGAGTTCAAATCTAGGTGACGTGTTGTCATCAACGAATGAACTTGCTATCTCTAAATATCGAAAGGCTGCTTCACTATCGTTAAGATTATTATATGTGAAATCTGCTTTTGATATGTGGATTGAAATTAATTCGTCTTTATTATCAACTCTATATGCTAAATTTGCAGCTTCGTCAATATATTCAGTAGCCAATCTCCAATTTTTGTTTTGCGCATAAAAAATGTGAAGATTTCTTAAAATCCTACTTTTGAAATCATGATTTTCAAGTTCATCTGCGATTTCAAGGGCTTTTAATTGTGTTTCAATATAATTTGAGGATTCACCGGTTTTGTAGAGTACAAGACTTAAATTATTGTATAAGCTGGCTTGAAATGATAAAGGGAGATTTTCAGCCTGATCTAATATGGATAAAAATGTGTTTTTGGCTTCCTGATATTTCCCAATTTGATAAAGATACCCTCCGTGGGAAGCTAAGATTGAGTTCAACGTGGAGTTGAGTTCAAGGAACCTACTGATTGGGATGGTAAATTTTCTCTGTGTTTCAAGGCTTTTATCCACATATCCCAATCGATATAATGCAAATTCAGCACCCCACAACAAGTTCAATTTAATTTTTGAATGCGGTAAGTTATGGAGATGATGAAACTCATTGTATAGTCTATTGATGGATCCATATTCGCCGGTTTCGTAGTATGCCTTTAGAATGGATGCAATCTGATAGCTTTTACTCGCTGTGGGGATAACAGATGATCCTTCGGTCTGTTGCCAAAGAGCTTTAACCTGATTGAAAAAATCATCTGACGTAACGTTATTGTTGCTCACGTGGAAAGAAATCAAGAAATGTTCAAAACCTATGGTTGAATTGGCAACGCTTTTTTCGTCTAATTTTTCTCCGTCTTTAACAAGATCATTTAACTCCCTGAGACCTAAACCCGGGTAGTTGTTATAGAAGCTCTCGTAAATCTCTGTACGTCTTTCGATATCTTCTTCGAGCAGCAGATATGAAAGGAGCAAATGTTCATCTTCAAGATGGAAACTCATTTGCTGAATGTAGTCTTTTAGTTCAGTATTCCCCTGTAAATTACTTTTTATTTGTTCATCCTTAATGTAATCAAGGATCACTTCCTGATATTCATCCGGGCTTGAATAGTAAAGTGTGCCCGTAGCCCATACGGTTTCAGAGCTGACCTCACTATTAATTTGCTCGTCCAGGAACTGATGGATATAGTCTGTCCTTGAGTCTGAAAAGACAGAGAAAATGAGCAATAACAGAGAGACTTTAAACATCAAAAGAGCTTAGATAAAAATAGTCGTAATCAAAAATACTAAGATTACAAGTAATATCAGTCGGTCATTTCCGGTTTGACGATAATC